>JAJFJF010000042.1 GCA_021774255.1 Gammaproteobacteria bacterium | reverse complement strand
CCTGTATCGTTGGGGTTGGGTTAGCTGTTGGTATAATCTCAAAGTGCATTTTCCTCCATATCAAACTCAAGGTTAGTGTACTACTGGCCGCTAACCCTTTGATACAGGAGCTGTTGCAGTTAGAAGTTGAATTCAAGTTTTCAAAAATCTCTTTTTATATGCTAGCAAAACAACAAACTTCCTATTTAAACATACACTCCCCTGTTACCCTATATGCTCAGAAAGCCTTTCTAATAGAGTGTAGGGGTTTTCTTATAAAAACACATTTTGAGCTTGATAAAGGTTAGTCAAACATAATCAACTGAAATGGAATCTGGAAGAGGTAGCTCGAGCGAGCGCGCGCTTGTACGGAACGCTGGGCAACAGCTTGATTTTCCCAGAGATCCTCAGCAGCTCATGCAGCGGTTTCTTGCCCTCGAGAGGACAGTTGGCATCCATGACACTGGGCTTAATGATTGCAAACGGAAGATCAAGCAACTTGAAGACAAGCTCAGGCAGGAGAAGCAAGACGAGCTGAAGAGGTTCGTGGCTGAGGTTCAACAAGAAGCAGAGGGTAAACTAAAAGCCAAGTGTGCCTCCTTAGAGGATAATGAATTTCCTGACCGTAACGTGGTCCCTGTGCTTCTCTTTATGCTGATTTCTACTTTTGGGCCTATTGTCTCCATGCATCCTGCCTGCAGAGCTCTTTTCTCGCTCTTTGGAGGCGGATCGGCTTTCATGTGGCGGCGCTGGGTCATTGGAGGCTGCAGGGCCAGAGAAGCAGATGTTTCCTCTTTTTCACTAGAAGTGATGCCGTCACTGCTTGCTACTTTGGGTGAAGAGGCAAGGCTTGCTTTGTCTACAGTTGAAGTAGATGCTCTCGATGCTTGTGTTGAGGGACAAAAAGCCAAACTTCTTCTTGCTATCACTCAAGAAGAAAAGGCGTGCAGGAAAAGAATTACTCCCCCGATTGGAAGCTGCCTTCACAGCACAGACTGGCGGCGGCGGCCCTTGTTTTATGAGCCTGACGAGACAGATGCTACCTGGTAATTGATTAGCATTTCGTTATAAGAGCGTACGTACTGAGTGTTCTTTGACTGCTGGGCCTTAAAGATAAGCTTCTCGGTGAAAACAATATTCATGATGATGGAATAGCTGAGCATTTCCGATAAATGCTATTTCGCACTGAAGGATTAGTAAGTTCATTACACACCCTTAATTCGCAGATAAAAAAAAGAGTTATAAATAAGTTATTTTATTAACTTTTTTATTGAAAAGCTTATTTTAATTTTTTGAATGCTAAACAATTAAGCTGTCCTTCTTTTGATAGTTAATTAAATAACAAAAATATGAAGCTTTTTTTTGAATCCAATTAGTAATCTAATGCATTTAGCATGAGCACGCTTTTAAATATTTACAGTTGAAAGAAACGCAGCCTAAGCCGCTGTTGTTGATAAAGGGAAAGTTAAATGGAGGTTGGCTTCTATAGCAAGCGTCACGGCAGCTCGGAAAGATCGAGAATCTTCTCCCTCATCTCTTGCTTGCTGAAACGCAGTTGCCTCTGCAGGCGAAGCAAGTTTAAGTACAAGGTTTGTCGTTTCAACATTAGGATTGTTGGGAGCTTCTGGCTTGTCTGAAACAAAGCAAAGCTCATAGGGCACAAGTGCTTTAGCATCCACAAAACCAAATTGCTGAAGTACGGTAGTAAACCTGGTTTGGTAAGGTTCGGGCAATGCGCCAGAAATGGTACGTGCGCCAGTGTATTGGTTACGCTTGTCAGAATGCGAATCACCTAAAAAATTTTGGGTGGCGTGGACAAAATCTTCGGGGGTTAGCCAGCTTGTGCCTTCTAAGAACGCTATGCTGCTAGGCAAAGGCTCCCAAGCAAGCTCGCTTAAAAGTTCGTCCACGGATGTTTCCTCAGGCAAGTGGCGCCCGTCTATCAGTTTTTTGAAAGGGGGCAGAGGATCTTCAATAGGGCACCCTATATTTACAGTAGCCGTGCGGTTCCCACCAGGGTGAAATTTTAAATCGCAGTAGAGGCCGCCTGCATCAGGAGTTCTCTTGCGCTTAAGTGGGCCCGCTGCTTTGGTGATGCGTGTTAAATTATTCGCAGTCGGTAAGCTTGTCTTTGAGGCAGGGATGTCGTTGCCTTTTAAAAACGTAATCAGTGTGTGCAAAGCACAGGAGGTGAGGCTGATCAGTATGGCTTGAACGTAATACTCCTTTAAGAAAGGGAGCAGCAAGTACAATGCACATAATCCTAAGATCAAAATGGCTTTTTCAGTCTCATCCTGAGACGTTTTGTGTGTTGAGCGTTCTGTGTTCATCTTCCTTCTCTATAGAAGGAGTAACACGAGTGTGTAGGTTTTTATTTTTGCACTCAACACCATTTTTTGACTTCAATTTGGCTGAAAAATTAGCCTTAAGGTGGGGAATATCCTATAGACAGGAGAAACTGTTTTAGCCGTTGAAGCAATATCCTCTGGTTCGACGCCGGCCCCGGGCACCAATTTAATCCAAGATCTTTCCAAAATAAATTTTATTTGAAGCAGTAGATGCTTGCGCCGACTGTATAGTGCTTTGAGCTTCTCGTGGCCCGGTCTTTTGAATGTTAAACAATGAACCTTGTATCTTGAATAAAAAAATAAATGCAAAACACACACAGGCGCGCAACCCATTAAGGTCAAGATGGGTCAGGTTTAGGCGTTGTGGATGAGCTGGGTGACATTGCGCAGGCTCGGCACTTTAAAAAACATGCGGTCTGCTTCATTTAAAGCCAATTAACTTTATTAAATTCTGTTGTGTTAAAATATCCCTCCTGCCGTAGCTGCAAAGTATGAATGGTGGGGGCATATTTAATCAATACATGAAAAAATAAGTGGTTTTAAAAATAGTAAATAGAAATTGAGTGGTTAGCGTGAATTTAAAGAAAATACAGTCAGAGAAAATGCGGGAGGTATTGTTAGCGCGATATAATCCAGAATGGGTGGGGCAGTTTGAAGAAGAATCTGTAAAGATACACAACATTCTACAAGATAACTGTCACAGCATTCATCACATTGGCAGCACTGCGATACCGGGTATTTATGCAAAACCAGTGATTGATATATTACCGGTTGTTCATGATTTATCCGTTGTTGATAATCTCAATGCTGCTTTTGAAAGATTGGGTTATGTTTGTATGGGTGAGCTGGGTATCGAAGGGCGGCGTTATTATTGGAAGAGCAAGGCAAAACATACTCATCATATACATTTGTTTGAAGATGGTAATCCTGAAATCACGCGTCATGTGGCATTTAGAGATCACATGATCCAATATCCCGATTCTGCGCAGGCCTATTCTTGGATGAAGCGCTGCTTAGCAGAACAATTTCCTAATGACATTGAAGCTTACGTGAACGGTAAAGAGTCTTTTGTTCGCATGATAGATTATCGCGCTGGGGTTGCAAAAACAGATCAGCTGGAGGCGCGTGATGATGTTTCTTTAGTGCCTTATTGTTCGAAATGGGAACAACTTGCGGTGGCAGAGATCAATGCTATTAGAGAAACGATAGAGTTACCCTATATTGCGATTGAGCATTTGGGGAGTACCGCCGTGAATAGCTTAAGTGCCAAGCCAATAATCGATATTTTTATAGCCCTAGATTCCATCGATGAAGCAGAGCAATGGGTGAAGCCGTTAGAGGCATTAGGATATTTATATTGGGCAAGCAACCCTGAGCAATCACATCGCAGATTTTTTAAAGGGCTCCCTCCATTTGGCCTAGCAAGAACGCATCATGTACATATTATGCAAATAGGCGATGAATTTAAGCGTAGAGTTGCCTTTAGAAATCTGCTTCGCCAAGATGCGACTACTCGAAAACAATATGAAGTGCTTAAACAGCAATTAGCAGGAAAATACCCTAGAGATCGTGAATCTTATACAGCGGGTAAAGGTGAGTTTATTAGAGAAATGTTGAAGAGCTATAAGCACGATGAGTGATATGCGTGGCAGTGTGGAATTTTAGGTGTTATACAATGAATCTGACCCTTTTTTTCCTACCCCCTTCTTCTATGCTAGCAATCTAACAAATTTCTTAAAAACTTACCCCCACCTGTTACGCTATCTATTCAGAAAACACATTCGATGCTTCGATACGGGTTTTCTTGTTTTTCTCTCCAATCTAAACAACTTCGATTAGCGTTAAGTGATTTTAATACGTAAGTAATAACTAAAAAGGATGGCTGCAAAGCTGTCAGCGTTGCTCTTTCTTTTGGCACTCCTTGCCCGCGCCTCGGCGCAGACGATGATTACTAGCTGCGTCGGACTTCAGAATATGAACTTGAACTTGGCAGGGGATTATGAGTTGGCGAACGACATCGACTGCTCCGATACCGTGAATTGGAACAGCGGGAAAGGGTTTAAACCTGTCGGACCGTCAGGAGACGGTTTTATCGGTAGCTTTGATGGTCAGGGCTACAATATTACTGGGTTAGTGATTAATAGGCCAACTGAAGATCAGGTAGGCCTATTTGGTATTGCTGATGTTGGTGCACAAATCAGCAATGTGGCCTTGCTTGGAGGGAGCGTCTCAGGTGATAACAACGTTGGCAGTCTAGCGGGAGCGAGCGACGCTGTCATCGAAAATACCTACAGCACGGCCTTAGTCTCAGGCTCTGCTGGGGTTGGCGGCCTGTTAGGGTTCAACTTGGGTACCATCAGCAATAGCTATGCGACGGGATCTGTTTCTGCGACGGGATCTGCTGGGGTGTTTCGTGCTGGTGGTTTAGTAGGGCAAGCAGGTAACGTATTTGTTCCATCAACCGGGTCTATTATTAACTGCTACTCCACAGGTGTTGTTTCTGGTACAGGTGCTGATATTGGGGGGTTGGTAGGTTTGCACCGCTATCCAAGTATGGTCACTAGCAGCTATTGGGATACAGAGACTTCTGGCCAAAGTTCAAGTGCTGTTGGTGAGGGGAAAACAACTAATGAGATGTCCCAACAAGCTACCTTTGTTGGATGGAGCTTTAATACAATTTGGTGGATTCTTGAGAATACGGGTTATCCTCTGTTGCTGGTGTCATCACCATCTCCAAGCCAAAGCAATAGGCAGAGCCAATCTCGAAGCTTTTCTTTCAGCCAATCAGAAAGCCAGTCATCGACTTCAAGTCACACTGCAACGCAAAGTCGATCGCGCACATTAAGCCAAAGTGAGAGCCGAAGCCCTATTAAAAGTCAATCACCTAGCGATTCTCAGAGTTTTTCACTGAGCCCGTCTTTTAGCCGAAGCAACTCTCAAAGCAGCAGCCAAAGTTGCTCATCGAGCAACTCTCAAAGCAGTAGCCAAAGCCGCTCATCGAGCAACTCTGAAAGCAGTAGCCAAAGCCCCTCATCGAGCAACTCTCAAAGTAGCTCATCGAGCAACTCTCAGAGCAGCTCATCGAGCAACTCTCAAAGCCACTCATCGAGCGGCTCGCAAAGTGCTTCATCTTCTTTAACCCAGAGCCAAGGAATTGGCTTTATAATGGATTGTATTGATCTTCAGAACATGACAAATAATCTGATCGGCAGATATATTTTAACAGGTCCGATTAATTGCACTGAAACAAGTACCTGGAACAATGGTGCAGGATTTGAGCCGGTAGGCACATTGCTAGCGCCCTTTAGTGGTACATTCACAGGCAATAATTATGTCATTACAGGGTTGACCATTAACCGCCTCACAGCGGATAACGTGGGCCTGTTTGGTGTTATCGATAATACTGCTCAAATAAGTGAAGCTGGGCTAGAGGAGGCAAGCATCCAAGGTCGCCACCAAGTCGGTATTTTGGTCGGCCTTAATCAAGGCTCGGTGAGTACCAGCTATGCAACCGGTACGGTGTCAGGTATTAACGAAATCGGTAGCCTAGTAGGAAGAAACGGTGGCGTACTTAGCAACAGCTATGCGCTGGTTTCTATCAGCGGTTCAGGCAGTGCCGCAGGTGGGCTACTGGGTCACAATCAAGGCGTAGTGGATAGTAGCTACGCTTCAGGCTCTGTATCAGGCAACCTTAATGCTGGAGGATTGATAGGCCTTAGTACGAGCGGAACTGTTACCGACAGCTACTGGGATGTTATCGCCTCTGGGCAATCTGTCAGCGCAGGGGGCACAGGTAAAAGCACGATTGAAATGCATCGAGCAGCTACTTTTAGTAGCTGGGATGCGACAAACACCTGGTGGTTGAGCTGTGGTGCTTATCCCATATTGAAGGCTTTTAACCCGGTGCCTGTTGTGTCCACAAACATTAGCACATGCGCTAAGCTGCAATCGCTTTGCGAAGATCTAGACTATTTCCTCGTTAACGATATTGACTGCTCAGCAAGTAGCACGTGGAACGATGGTGCTGGATTTGTCCCACTGGGTTCAAATCAGATGGCCTTCATAGGTAGCTTGGTAGGCAACAATCATGTGATTACCGGCTTTACCATCAATTTAACATCAACCGATAACGTTGGCCTTTTTGGTGTAACAGGTAATACAGCTCAAATAAGGGGTGTAAGACTTGAAGGCGCGAGTATCGATGGCCAGAACCAAGTGGGTATGCTTGTCGGGTTTAATCGTGGCACGGTCACTGCTTGCTACGCAGAAGGTACTGTTTCGGGCAACGTTAACATCGGTGGGCTAGCAGGCACTAACAGCGAAACAGCCATTATCAGCCAGTCTGCAGCAGAAGGTACGCTTGTCGCTCATGATATCGCTGGTGGTATTGTGGGTTTAAATGAAGGCGTGGTTGAAGACAGCTACAGCCTTGCTAGCACCTTGATTGATGCGCCCAAGGGCAAAGCAGGTGGTTTGGCAGGCAATAACATTGGTACTCTGCAGCACAGCTATGCTGCAGGCTGTGTGCGCAGTGCTGCTAGTAATGCACAGTTGGGTGGCCTTGTCGGTGCGATGTCAGGCCGTAAAAGCATTATCGATTGCTATTGGGATAAAAGTACGACGGGGCATGTTTTCGCTGGGCCGAAAAGTACACAGCGCAGTCACGGCAAACAGACCAGTACAATGTATACTCCTAATACCTTCAAAGATTGGGATTTCACTAACATCTGGAGCATTGAACCGGGTAAAAGTTATCCATTTTTTCAGGCTTTTGCAAATAATACAGTACCGACGGCGCCTACTGAAAAATGCCCTTCCAGTGCACTCTTTGGGCAGTGGCTTACTTTAGCTGTAAGCACCATCAGTGTCATGGCTTTCTTCTTCTTGTTATTGCTATATGGTAGAAACCTGTTTCTGCTGAGACGTTGGCGCAGTCAAACGAAACGCCCACTCTGGTATGCGCCCGCTTACCTAGGACAACAAGACGTCATTATTTTCTACTTTCGTCAACACGCCACAGCAGATGAAAAACAACAAATCCTTGAAGTGCTGCTGGAAAATAATCATGTCTCGATTGTCCAAGCATTAGTTAAAGAGAGCATGGTGACTTCTGACGACACGCTGCGCAAGGCCTGGGGAAGTAAGCTAGCAGAGCGAGGTTATCACGCCATGGCAACTTGCTTGGGGTTAGACGATGCTGAATGGGAAGCGTATTGTGAACAAGCGGCTGAACGACTCAAAGAAAACCGCTGCTTTTATGAGGCCATTAAGAGGAAAGGATATTATTTGAATCTAGTTGGCCTTAAACAAGATATACGCTGGCCGAAGATGAAGCAAGAAATTGAAAGGGCAATGAATACCTCTGTTGAAGAAAATATCACAGAAGAGCTGCTTATACAGTTGATTTCCTTATCGTCATATTCCTCTCAACTGTCTTATGATGGATCGGATTACTATTATGAAGTGAATAAGATGCTGCAAAGTGGTTTCAACCCCAACTATCTTACCGAGGGAGGTATTTCTCCGTTAGATGAGGTCATGAACAATGGAGATATCGCGCTTTCCAAATGCTTGGTGCAGCATCGTGCCAACCTCTATTTATCAACTAATGAGGCACGTCCCCTTGAAAAGCTTCTTTGCGAAGGTCAGCGCCTCTCGGCACGGCAGCTCGTAGAGCAGGGTGGCTACCCGCCCTTGTTAAAGCAAAGCCTGGAGCAAACGCTCGAAGCAATTCAATCGAATGACGCTTTGCTCAAGACGATAAATTTGTCTGGTCGTTTGTGTGATAATTACACTGTATACTTGTTATGTCTGGCCTTACGTGAAAACCAAGTGGTGGAAGCGTTGGATCTTGCTTATAACGAGATTAGCTTGCTTGGTGTTAGCACGATTGCAAGATTGCTGCAGGAGCATCCTAGTTTGCGCCGGATTAATTTGTCTTGCAATCTTATCGATGAGCGGGGTGTGGCAGAGTTACTCACACTTTTGTCCAGTAATCCTTGCTTAAAAGAAATTGAGTTAGAAGGCAATGTGCTTATTCCTGATGACGACCCGGCATACGAATCACTACAGCAGGCTTTGCTCGATCGCCAGCAGAAGATAGGTGTTAAGTCTGGTATGGAACTAAGCACCCCATCATTTGAGGAGAAGAATATACCTCTTGGCCTACGTTTCCAGGTGTGGTTTCAGCATTATAAGGCCATGATGCTCATTGCTTTTCTAGTAGAGATAGCAGACAAGATTTCGGACTGTATTCTTATTCGCGAGTTAGCAGAGAATCGTGAACAAAAACTGGCCATTGCCTCACTGATCTTCCTGTTGGCTTCTTACGTGGTCGGTGCGGCGAGTGTACAACAAATGCGTGATCCCGGGCAGGTGCAAACCTGGACTTCACGCTTGAAGCGATTGCTTTGGCTACCGGTGCTAGGTCCTGAATTTGCCAGGCTAGTGTGGAACGTTGAATATGTCGATAAGCGATTTGCTTGGTTGAGATTAGCCAATTTTCTGGTCGAAGACGCCCCGCAGTTTATCGTTGGTGTGATCTTTTTAAACAGAAAGGGCATTAACTCGGTTGTGTTGGCAAAGGTTGTATTGGCTTTTTGTTTTTCAGTGTTTTTTACACTAAAGTTTTTGTTATATGATTTTTCGGCTGCCCGCGTGAAGATGCGTAATACGTTGCATAACGTCGGTAACAAAGTGCAAAAGCGATTGACCAAGCAAGGTGGGATTGAAATGCATAATCTAGGCGCTCCGGCTAATGTTTGGTGAAATAAGTTATCAAAGAAGCGTTGCCAACGCCTCCAATTTCTTATTTTCAAGAAACTCCGTGCCTCAAAAACGTGGCCTCAACCGTGAACTGCAATACTGATCAAACACTACTAACCACATCCAGGGGCCCAAAATCGCAAAAAAAAACCCTTCTTCTATGCTAGCAGTCCAACAAACTTCCTAAAAACTTACCCCCACCTGTTACGCTGCATACTCAGACAACACATTCGATGCTTCGATAGGGGTTTTCTTGTTTTTCTCTCCAATCTAAACAACTTCGGTTAGCATTAAGTAATTTGAAAACGTAAGTAAGAAATAAGTCAGGATGGCTTTTGCTTGCGTTGTTCTTTCAGACAACGAAGCATAGGCAATGTTTGATGCTTTATCGAAAATTAAACTGCCAGTGCCTTCAACAATAGGGGTGTTGTCTTCTCGTAAATCATAAATAGCAGTAGGGGTGCGTTTTTCTTGTTTCAAAACGCGTCATGGATTGGGTTAAAGAGTAGGCTTGATAGTAGTTGCTAAAGGTATACGATTGTTAGTTTGGTATAGAATTTTTTAGCAGAAGGGGGCGATGTATCTTGAGTTTATTATTCCGGTTTCCATTTTTGCCGCCTCTTCTTCAATTACGCCGAAGCCCCTTGGATTTTGATGTTATTCGCTTACTGCTACCGTCAACGCTGCAGAAGGGTTTGAGTAGGCAGAGTGGTTGTCGGTATCGCTATCCATTGCGCGTACCCGATAGACGACCAACTGGCTAGCAGAGACGGCTTCATCTGTGAAGGATGTGCTATTGGCGGGGAGTTGGGCGATCTCAGAAAATCCATTGCCATTGAGTGAACGCTCGACGCTATAACCCGTTTCGTTTTGTGCCACATCAATCCATTCTAACTCAATATTACCTGATACCTGTTTTGCCGTTAACAGCGCGGGGGCATCGGGTGGCGCACCGTATTGCTGGCGCACGCGCAATTGCTCGCGATAGAGCGAGTCACTTTCACCCAGCTGCATATCTTCACCGGTGGCTTCGATAACGCCAGCTTCCAATACATCATTCCGTGTTTCTTTTGGATCGGAATTATGACCCGTGACCGTACCTTTACCACCAAAAGCATAATTTTGTGCGGTGGGTGGTTTTTGGATCAGAATAACACTGCCGTTTGCGACGGCTGCATTCCACACAACCGAATGCGCGCTGCTCCAGCCATGCGTGCCGCTTGGGCGGTTGAAAAAGCCTATTTTATGTAATACACCTGGGGAAGGAAAGGAGGAAACTAAACCATCAAATAGCATGCCGGTGACCCATTGCCGGTGTCCTTCTGAGGCAAGTGTTTGCCCGATTTGTGCACTCTCGAGTGCCACCAGCCCGGAGGTGGACGCTGCACCATTGGAGACATAGGCATGGCGAGCCTCTTTCGCTAAACAATTAAACCAGAGAATATCGTTTGACCCACGGTAAGCATGGAAATGATAACGATCGCCGCCGGCGGTCATTGAACCTGCAGGGTCAAGCGCCTGGGTATTGGCAATGGTAATGCGATTGGCGCTTGTGGTGAGCACGCCGGAAACCCGGAAGCCTTTTGTGACAACATTATTCACCCAGCCGTCTTCAATGCCCATCATGGCAACAGCATGGTCGGCCGGCGTGGCATTGGGATCGTCTGGATCAGAGACCGCTGGATCAATTTCAACACTTAAATCTTCTAAGCCAATATTGGCTTGGATACCGGCCCGATCATATTTGTAAATAAACGGGCGGATAGCGGGGCTTTCATCATCATAAATACGTTGATCAACGTGATTAAAAATAGGCGCATCCAATACAATACCTGGAAAACCCGCTTCATTTTCCACGATGTCCACAATGCGGCGATTATAAAGGAGTGTTTCGCGTGGTGTGCCACTTGAACCATTAATGTCTAAGCGAGTAGTGGGTAGCGAAGCATAATCGGGTCCGCTGATTATCATCAGCATAGATAGCACCAGCAATATTCCAGGGCACATCGTCAATCGTTTGTCCCCACGCAGTGCGGGTGAGCCATTCCTCTGTACTGGGGTGTACGACGATAACATTATCGCCCACGGAAAATCCATCAACGCTATCTACCTCAAAGCTTCGTGAGCTAACAGGCACAAAAGGCGTCATGATGGTAGCGGCAGGATAACTTTCTTCATCTTCATTCATTACCCAAGGTTTTCCAACATAACCACCGCCCATGATAATAATAGATTGGTTATAGGTGCTTTCGTTGTCAGAGAAAAGCGCTTCCCCTTTTAAGAATGTTTTATTCGGGCCATGACCACGCAAGACCACGTTATCAACGTTTAGGGTGATAGGCGAGAGTAGGGTAAAGACGCCTTCTGTTAATGCCACCACACCACCGCCTGCTGCATGCGCTGCCTGAATGGCAAGATTAATTTGTGGTGCATCGTCTTGTTTGTTACCCCGTGGTGAGAGGGTGCTGCGTACCACCATTTTACTGGAATCAGGAATATTGAGTGTTTCACCATCTGATAGGAACCCTTGCCCCCCATAACCGGCGTGGCTGAAATCAGGCACGCGATTGCCTTCGGGATCAGAGGTGTAGCTAAGCCGATCGTCTTCCACGTATACCCAATCGCTTGTGGCTGCGAATGTTAAGGTGGAAGCTCCCATTAGAATGAGACCTAATAAAAGGGCAAGCGAGCTTGCCTGATTAAGTGAACTTTCTTTGTTTTGGATAGCCATAACAGGTTTGCTCAGAGCAAGAGAGAACGCTATCTTATTGAATTTAAATAAATTCATATATCTCATTTGTTTGAAATTTAACCAACTTACTTAAAGTATACTCTATAAGCGATATAAAGACGAATTCCTTGAACCTGATCCTCTTGGTCTGGTTTCGCATCTTTCTGTTTGTTATTTAGTCCCTACGCATTACGTACATTAAGCTTACTAGTAGGAAAATGACGAAAGTGTAAGCAGTGCTTTGCGCATTGCATTGATTAGCCCACATATAAAACCATTGGTCAGCAATAATCGCAAAACCAAAATACCATACGGTTAGCATGATCCCCGTTGCAACAAGATAGAAACGTTTTGCTTGCATAAACCTTTCGGGTAGTTTGATATTTTTAAGCATAAGCAGGCAAGAGAGTAAAGCAAACAAACCTGCTAGTATTTCACCAGTGATGATGCAGGGATAAAGAAAAGTATGGAGGTTAGGATTTGTGCAGGCGCAGCTGATTGACATTCTTCTCATCCAGTCCAAAGAGTACCAGCAGTTCCCACTGGCCTTCTTGCGCTGCTAGATAAAAAAGCGTAATGCCGACATCATCAGGCAGCATGGGATCTGCAGCTTTTGACAAGTGATTTGCTTGACAGGGGGCGGCAAAAGTATACGATGCTGAGGTAGGGTTGTTAGTTTGATATAGAACTTTTTAGTAGAAGGGGGAGAGTAGATGTATCTTGAATTTATTGTTCCAGTTTCCATTTTTGCCGCTTCTTCCTCAATTACCCCGGGCCCCAATAATGTCATGATCATGACCTCCGGGTTAAACCATGGCGTGAAGAAGTCGCTGCCGCATTTTTTTGGCATTTGCCTTGGCTTTACCGCCATGATGTTGGCCATTGGTTTTGGTTTAGGCGCACTTTTTCAGCAATTTCCCATGGTGCACTTAGTGATTAAAGTGCTAGGAATAAGCTATATCTTATTTTTTGCGTGGAAGATTGCGACCACGAAGACCTCAAACGATCCCGCCAGTATCAGCAAACCGTTTTCTTTTAGCCAGGCAGCCTTATTCCAATGGGTCAACCCCAAAGCGTGGGTGATGATCATTGGCGCCATCGCGACGTTTACGGCACTTGCCGACAATATGCACACACAAGTCGCCATTATCACGGGGATATTTTTAGCGTTTACGATAGTGTCTGTTGCCCTGTGGATGCTGTTTGGCACGGCCCTCAAAAAGGTGATCAAACACCCTAAACATCAGCGCGTCTTTAACCTCACCATGGCAGCCTTGCTGGTAATTTCAATTATCCCGATGGTTTTTTAGAGCAAAGCATTCGGTCATGAGCAACAAATCATAGCGCTTAGCGCTTTGATTTTGAGGAAGCGCAAGATTTTGAATGTTAAACAATGAGCCTGCCCCCATTGTCGAAATTTACACGCAGATGTTACTCTATATATAAAGAAGAGTCATTTTTGTTTGCATTCTTCTCATTTGTGTTTGCTTTACTACGGTACCTTATAATCAAAAACTCAGCATACGCAAAAGCCAAAAATCTATATTTTTCTTTTTAAAATCAGATTGTTAGCGAAGGATGATGGAGCGCTTCCAGGATTTGTTGGCGTCAGCTCCCGGAGCAGCTCCCGGAGCAGCTGCTGAGGCAGCTGCAATTAACGAAGAAGTACGCGAAGCTGTTTCTTTACGGTTCTTCGAATATAGGCAGGTAGTAAACGCGCTGCTCCAGAGCAATTATCAGGGAGTTGCTGAGTCCTACCTTTTTCGTATGAGCACTTTTTCAAGCGATCTGGAAGTGGAAACGGAGGAGCTTGCTGTTCTCACCGAAAGTCCCATGGACGTCGCTAACCTCCTCATGGAGGTACTGCGCACAGTGCAAGAAGACGACTATATGCAACGAGAGGACGATAATGTCAATGAGGATACGCCGCGTCCTAGGCAGCTCCGAGAGCCTTTCCCGGACTTCACTATTTTCATGATCATTATTGACTACCTCTACTTGCACCGCGATGTGGCACAGCTTGAAACTGCAGACCAGGCAGCGCTTTTTCAGGCACTGTATGAGGTTGCGCAGAGCCATCAGTCTTCACACATCCAGGCCTTCGCGTTGCGGCACTTGGTCCGCTTGGCTTGTGAAAACCACCTCAACAATGCGCAATTCGATGCGGTTGTCCGCTTGGTACTGACCAGGATCCTCGGCGCTGGCGCCCCCCTTGACTGGCGTATTCCGGCTCCTAACCCGAGAGGGGGGCCGCTTACGGAGGCGGAAGTGACCCACTATGCCTTCGAGATGCTGTGCTTGCTGCTTTCTCGGCACCAAGAACAAGTTACTCCGCTTGTGACTGGCGCCAGCGCAGAAAAGAAGGCTCTCCTTCAAACACTCTGCGAGGAAGACCTTGCTTCACCTTCCCATGAATTTTACTTCGATTGGAGGCGGGAAAGGAATGGGTATGCGCCGACGCTGCAGCTCCTCTCTGCTTTGGTGAGGGAAGGTTGAAAATTTTTATAATTTTTTGATAATTTGCTTTTATTTATAATAATCAATCAGATAAAAAAAGAGCAATTATTAAGTTGTAATTCTAACTATTTTTAGGTGAAAAGCTTGTTTTGTATTTTGAATGCTAAACAATGAGCCTGCCCCCGCTTTCTCTTTTGACTCCCCCTTGGGTTTCTCATGATTTTATGTGCTAAGAAATTCACTAAAGTCGATAATGTAATGGAAAAACTGTTCATCAAGAAGATCGTCGGTCACGCCGTTAACATGGATTAAAGCGAAGCGTTTAGAAATATGCTTGGGAAGGGTTAGTTTTGTTGCTTTTGTTTGGATGTCATCGATAACACTGGTTGTGATGGGGTTGCGCTTGAATTTAATTTCACATATATAAACCGTATCTTGCTTAACTTGTATCATGTAATCAATTTGCAGTGCCTCTTGTCTGGCAGTTTTTCGCTGAAAATAAGGACTTGCAAAGACAATATCTTCAAATGCGATGTCAAGTTTTTGTGTAAGCATTTTTACATTGTTACAAACCAAGTTTTCAAACTGAAGTGCGGTCATGCTATTCCAGCCGCGCAAATTTGATAAAGATGTCTCAGAATATATGCTTTTTCCAATATTTGGTTGGTTTGGCAAAATATATTTAAGATAAAAGCGTGTGTAATTATCTTTTAGACGGTACTTGCTTAATTTAGAAGCTTTGCCTGTTTTTGGGTGCCACGTATAATCTCTTTGAATAAATCCTCCTAGCTCTAGATCAGTTAAATATTGAGTTAAATCGCCTGATTCAGGAATGCCTGTTTGTATACTAATATCCTCCCGGGACTTTGAACCGTTGCTTAAAGCATCCACAATGATTTGATATTTTCTAGACTTCTTTCCATAGATATCGCTAAAAATATATTCAAATTCTTTGTATAAGGGGGCGTTTTTATTGAAACAGAGCCGCTGTATATTTTTTTCGGCGGTCATCATTGGATCAATCAATTCTAAATAACGTGGTATGCCTCCTGTCACGGCCAGTACTTTGAGCTTTTCGAATGCTGTTATGTTGTTATTTTGATTTCCCCAGAATTCATTGCATTTATTGAGTGGCAGTTCATCCAGCCTAATAGACCATGTGGGTCTACCTAAATATCCTGTATGCGCCATAATATTATCTTCAATCCATGAAGATACAGAGCCACATAGTACCAACATCAATTTTGTGTTTTTAGAAAAATAGTCATCCCAAACTGTTTTTAACTTACTAAGAAAACTATTATCACCATGAGCCATCCATGATATTTCATCTAATAAAATAATAACTTCCGTATCTGCAGTTTTTTTTGCTAAGACTGTAAATAGCGTTCCCCAGTCATCATTCTTGATGCCAAAGAGATCAAATGCTTCTTCTAATTTTCGGGAAAATTCATTACGTTGAGAGTGTGCTGTCATGCCGGGAGAAGGGGCTAATCCTGTGAACTTGTAGAAGGTGTGTTTTTGACCAAATGCCTCTATTAATGATGTTTTGCCAATCCGTCGCCGACCACTTACGACGACTAGGCTAGCGTGATTTGTTTCATGCTCTTCTTTTAGCTCGCGTAATTCTCGTTCGCGCCCAATAAACTTATTCATAAAATTATTCTCTAGAAACAAACAAATGTCGATTTGTAGTGGCTTTTAATAGTATATGTTTTCTCTAGAAATTAACAAATGCTTTTTTAAGGAGATTT
>JAJFJF010000041.1 GCA_021774255.1 Gammaproteobacteria bacterium | reverse complement strand
CCTGTATCGTTGGGGTTGGGTTAGCTGTTGGTATAATCTCAAAGTGCATTTTCCTCCATATCAAACTCAAGGTTAGTGTACTACTGGCCGCTAACCCTTTGATACAGGAGCTGTTGCAGTTAGAAGTTGAATTCAAGTTTTTCAAAATGATTCTTTATGAGCTATATAAATAACTTATTCTGGGGTCAGTTTTCACGAGGGGAGCTCTCAATCTCTGCACGTATTGTAGATGCAGCTTCCCGTGGCTGCCCGGGCGACCACAGGGGGGCGCCCCTACAAATAATATTTCCCTATGCGGCAAGGGATGATCTACCCCCGTGAACGGTTACTGGGCGACTTATACGCGGATGTTACACCATATATAAGGATAGGTACTTATTTTTCAAAGGGCTTAATAGTGTTAGTAGAAGAACAGAACAACAGACAACGAAACAAAGATGGAGCCGGAGACAATTTGGGCGTGCATGATTGGTGTGAAGGATTTGAGGGCTTGCCAGACGTCTAGTACCGTTGGGTCGTCTCCTGGTGGCTCTGGCTCTTTTGGAGCCGGATGGGTGAAGACGCTCTTTCGCAAGGTTGAGGGGCTTTCTTCAGGAGGAGGCTCGAAGCCAGCTCCTTTCCAGCCGGATGACCTTTCCTCGTTCCTGCTGTTTGGCGGGGGGTAACGCCTTGTTGCGATATTTTCCTGGAGTGCCCTCTATACAAGTAACCCTCTATTTTTAAATGTCTTTTTCAAAATAAAAACAGTTAAGTCATGTAGCTGGCTTTTTGGGGTGTCATCAGGGCTGCCCGTGATCAGTTGCCTGCGCACCAATATAGCAGCGGGTTTGTACAAGAGAGCCTTACAAGCTTACAAATGGGGCGGGCGGCTATTATTGCCAGCGACACGGTTACCCCAGCGCAGCAGCTTGCGGTTGCAGTCTTCGCGGCTGACGATCACTTCAATCAAACACACACCACGATGGTGTCGGGCATGGTTAATAGCTTTATCTAATTGGCCTTCGGTGGTCACGCGGCAACCCCAACCGTTGCCATCCTCGGCATTAAACACATCAACGAGTGCGGCATAGTCCCAGTTTTTGATGATATTGTAAGGCCCATCATGGATTTCTGCTTCAATAGTGTAACCGCCGTTATTAATCAAAAAGATAATCGGGTCGAGTTTGCAACGGATCATGGTAGACACTTCTTGTGCGGTGAGCTGAAAAGAACCGTCACCGACACAGGTGATCACGCGACCCCGATCGGTGCCTAATGCGTAGCCTAAGGTGGCACCGACAGACCACCCAATTGAACCATATTGCATTTGAATTTCAAAACGTGTCTCGTCGGGTAGTTTGATATCCATCCCGTTAAACCAAGAGTCGCCGGTTTCTACCAGTAAACTTGAATCTTTATCTAATAATTTTTGGATCCGTGAAAACAATTGGCGCGTCGTCATGGGGGTATCAGCCTTGCCGGGTGCTAATACTGGTTTTTCTTCTCGTACGCGATTAAACGCGACCACGCCCTCATTGTTGGTTTTTAATTTGGCTGCGAGCTGTTCAAAAAAATCATGCATCATGACATTCGTATAAACCGCGTCAGGCATTTGCACCGAGGTAGGCGTTGCCACAATCATATGCTGGCGATTCAAGCCAGTTTGATGGCCGGTGGTGGTATAGTCGGTAAAGAGCGGGCCTGCAAAGAGCGCCGCATCACTGGCTTCGACGACTTCGCTGCAACCAATCGTACTCACCGGTCCCCAATAAATCCCCATATAATTTTTGTGCTGCTCGGAGATAAAACTTTTCGCATTGGGCATGCTGGCGATGGCATAGTCACTTGCGTCCGCGAGTTGTTTAAAAGCCGGGGCGGCGCTGGCAGCACGTAGCTTGGCGCCGGCGACTAAAACAGGCCGTTTTGCAGCATTTAAAAATTCAGCAGCGTGTTTTACCGCAGCTTTTAAGGCATGCGGGTCACTTTGCGGCAAGGTTGTGAAATTACGTGTGATGGGTTTAGTGGTAGTTTCTCCGGCAATATTGCAGGCAATTTCAATGTACACAGGCTTGCGCTTGGTGAGTGCCGTGGCGATTGCACAATCAATTTGACCCGGCGCGAGCGCGGGGTGGCGTAGAATAACCGCGTCAGCAGTCACACGTTCATAGATTTCTTTCTGATAGTTATAATCCACTTCACCTAATGTATGATGCAGTAATTCGTAATCTGCTTCTGAATTAGTATTAGGGCCGCCTGAAATAACAATCAGCGGTAAGTCTTCTGCGTAGGCGCCAGCAATGGCGTTAATAAGGCTTAATCCACCCACACTGTATGTGACCACGATGGCAGCAGCGCCACCGGTGGCACGTGCATAACCATCAGCAGCATAACCCGCATTTAATTCATTACAACAGCCGATCATCTTCAAATCAGTCTGTTTCAATAGCTCATCTAATAAAACTAAATTGTAATCACCGGGCACGGCAAAATAATGCTGCAAGCCAATATCTTTTAGCCGACTCGCGAGATAGGTTCCGACTGTTGTCTCGCTGCTTTGTGTTGAAGTGTTTTTCATGGGCTGTAGCAAAATTTAGTGTATTAGCGTTAGCGTAGTCGTGTAGTGTTTAAGATATTGAAATACCTTATCTAATTAAAGAGTGAAAAAAAAGCTGCCTATAATAAGTTTAGCTTACTATTTGAAAAAATCGAAAAAATATAGGGAGAATGCAATCTATTGCAAAAAATAGGAGGAGAGGGGATAGGGGAAGATATTATAGTAGAAATATCATAATTGAAGTTCTATGCCTGCTCCCACACCATAATCAGAATTGATGCGAGCTGCTATAGCAAACTGTTGTGTAATGAGGTAGGCCAGGTTGGCTTCGTTTTCCCATTCTGTTTTAGTATCGTAGCGGAAGCGCGTTGATAGTATTAAGCGAGGCGTTAATGTAAAAGATTTGTCTGCTTGGAAGCGGCCGCCACCGTCCGTACCGATAAACATGCTGTATTCAATATTAAGTGGCAGGAGATAACGTGTTCCTAAGATCCCTCGATTATTTTCAATGGCATTGCCAAAATTTCCACCAGCAAAAAAAGTAAGAAAACGGTTAATATAGCGATCCCAGGTGAGCAGTATTTCTGTTTCTACATCATCTACCTTCTGCCAGCCAGTTTCCCAATCAACAGTGAAAATATTTCGCGCATTGGCAACTGTCCAAAAACCATCTGTCATATTGCTTAAGATATTTGCTTGCGCCCAGGTGTACCAGAGATCTTTGTACAGCTCAGGCTGCACAGCAATCACCTCTTCAGGTGGGGTGAAATCATCGTAATGCACGACACGTGCCATCCCGCTTTTCATGTGATAAAGCAAGTGGCAGTGAAAAAACCAGTCTCCGGATTCATTGGCATTAAATTCGATCACCGTGGTAGACATGGGAGCAACATCGACAGTGTGTTTAAGAGGAGCATGCTCCCCTTGCGCATTGATGACTCGGAAAAAATGGCCATGTAAATGCATCGGGTGGTGCATCATAGTACGATTAATCATAATAAATCGCACCACCTCACCTTGTTTAATTGTAATAACATCACTTTCTGAAAGTGTTTTATTATTGAGAGACCAGATATAACGCTCCATATCACCGTCTAGCGTGAGACGGATCTCCCTTACGGGTTGAGCGCTAGAAAATGCGGTAGAGTGGGGTGAACGCAATTGATCATAAGGTGGCCAGGGGCGTTGTGGGTCCATGCCGTCCGTTGCAAGTGAGCGGCTACTTGAAACATCTGACGCAAGTGGGCGAAAATTTGTTGCGTAAGCTTTTCCAGTAGTTGGGGGCACAGTTAAATTTGTTGGTTCATGCTGTGTGTTTTCCGCGGGAGTGTGATCAGCTGCATGTTCATGCTTCATAGCCATCATCATGTCGGGCTTATCAAATAAGCCCGATTCTATAGCAGATCCAGGCATGCCCATGCTGCCAGCAGGGGTAAAGGCAAAAATTTGCTTCAGGCTGGGTTTGCCCATTGTTTGATACAGGTTTGGTTTGGGGATATTAGGCGCATAATGACGTTCCCCTTCGCCTATCCAGATAGAGGTATGGCTTGACCCGTCATGTGCAGTGGCGCGTAACTCATAAGCACCGGCTTCAGGGAGGGTAATTAATACGTCATAGGTTTCAGCGACAGCAATGAGAAAACGTTGCTGCTTTATAGGTTCAACAGCTTGGCCGTCGGCACTGATAATGGTCATTGGGCCACCCGCAAACTCCAGATAGAAAAAGGTAGTGGCGGAGCCATCAATGATGCGCAGCCGTAGTAGCTCATTAGGCTTAATGGGGAGAGTGATTTCAGGTTTGCCATTCGCTAAAAAGCGGTCGTATGCTACATCAGAAATATCCATGGCTGGCATGCGCTGTAGTTCGCGTTGAAAATAATCGCTAAGCATTCCTAAGCGGGCTGCGCCAATAATACTTTGACTGCTTCCTTTTGCGATAGCGAACCACTTACTGCCGCGCTTTAGTGTGCGCAAAACAGTATGCGGGTTTTGATCTGTCCAATCAGATAACACCACGACAGCATCATGTTCAGCAGAGAGAGTGCTTTCATTGGGCTCGATAACAATGCCGCCATATAAGCCACTTTGTTCTTGTAAGTTTGAATGTGAATGGTACCAATACGTCCCGCTTTGACGGATTAGGAATTCATAAGAAAAAGTGTCGCCTGGTGCAATAGGAGGAAAGCTAATATATGGCACACCGTCCATCCCGGGCGGTACCAGCACGCCATGCCAATGGAGGGAGGTGGCAACATCCATTATATTGTGCACATGAATCAAGGCCGTATCGCCTTCTTTAAAATAGAGCGTTGGGCCAGGGATCTGCCCATTGATTGTCATGCCTTTAACAGGTTTGCCAGTGAAATTGACGGTTTCTTCAGCAATAGTCAGGTTGTATTCAGTGACATCAGCATAGCTGAGTGGAGCAACAAATAGTGCGATCAAGAATAGTAAAGTAGGCAGCAAGTTCATCGTATGGCGCTTGTATTCTTTTTTGAGGTTCTGAATTTTAAGCATTATACAATGAAATTGCCTGCTTGCCCTCCAATTAATGGCAAATTGTATCTTGTACTAATGAAGTGCAATGGGAGCCAATTTTTTAAATGTCCCTGGTTTTCTCGTTTTGAGTTGTCTATATCTGGCGTAAGGATTTTGCCTTGCAGCAAAACAGCCCTGGTGCTTGTGAGAGAAACAGGGGTGCTTTTTTATAAGAAGAGAAAGGGGGGGCGCTACAGATATAGATAAACTAGAAATGAATCGTGAGCCCTGCAGAAAACATACCCAAACCAGCTAATAAAACGTTAGGGCCGGAGTATTGTGCATTCACGCTGATATGCTCTGTAATAGAATAAGCCGCACCGACGCCAAGAAAGGGTAAGAGTAGCGAGTTAAGGTGATCATCATCGTCATCCTCCTCTTCTTCGTTGTCTTCGTAAATAGTATAAATCGCGCCTAATTTGGCAAATAGGCTGAAATTGCCTGGGAGTGGAATCGTTCTTTTGAAGGCAATATAAGGGCCGTGCAGTGCAAAGTCTGTGTGGTCATTCATCTCGCTGTAGTCATAGTGTACATAGCCGCCTTCTAAACTGATGCGATCAGTAAATTGGTAGCCTAGCGCAGCACTTGCGCCTAAACCGCCACTGCCGGTTTCTGTAAAATCGTCTTCATCGACGGTGACAAAAGCAACGTACCCAATCGTGCTACCGACAGCAGCATCGACATAGAATTTTTTGGCATGCAGATTTTTACGGGGTTTGCTGTCTTCGCTTTCTGAAGCGGCGACTGAGTAAGAGGAGAAAAAGAGAAGGGTGGTAAAAAGGCCGGCGAGGGCTTTCTTGAGTAAGCTATTATTTTTCATGGGTTTAATTTCCCCCTTCTTATTATTATTGTATTATTATTGTTACAAACAAAGTTTGTAGGTTAACTAAACTAGATTAACCTGTCAAGTTATATTGCTAACAACGATGTTAGGCTGCTTATGCACCCACAGGATCGACGTAATTTGTTAGAATGAAGCTAAATAAACAAAAGAGGTTTTTGATAGTGGTAATAACAATATGACGGCGGGCAAAGCCATAAGCCCACGCGGCGCTATTTTTTTAGGGTCAAAAGGAGGCGCCGGTCACAACTCAGCAAGAGAAGCGCTTTTAAAACGGTACCTCAATGAAAAAGGTCTGACTTATTCAGAATATGAACAGCATCATCGAGATAACATCAAAGTGCTCGATATGCTGGAAGATATATTAGATGTTGTTAAGTTGCCTTTTGTTGGTAAGGCAGGGCAATTTGGCATACGCATGTGGAACACGGCGCAGCAATCAGGGAATGTGAGGCACCAGGAGTGGGTAGCGTCAGCGCAATATCTCGGCGAAATGGTGATGTTCCCTGTTGTGTATCGCTATATCAAAAAAATGCTGAATAGTTTTGATTCTGAGCCTGAACTTTTTGTGAGTACCCAAGGGTTTTGTACGCCAGCGATCGTCAAAGCCATTCATGCGGTGAATCAGGCAAGAGGGTGGTCTCTTAAGTTGGATGTGTGGATGACCGACATGCCCACGCCCTATGCGAAACATTTTTTTTACCCGCTCAAAAAAACAAAAGTGTCAGGCGAAATTGTGTGTTTGCATACGGTGAAGCCTATTCTCGAAGCTAACCACACAGCGGCAGCCTTTTGGAAGCGCCACATTGGTAGTGTTCCTGTTATCCATGAAGAGCAATTTCCTATTCGGCACGCTTTTTTGAAGCAAGAATCGTTGTTAAATCAGGAAGTGCGTTTGATGCTTAAAACACACGATGATTTGGGGGTAACCGAGCATCAAGCGATAGATGGGCGCGGCATTATTTTCTCAGGACTCTCTGTAGAAACAAAAGAAGAAGTGCAGGGCAGTGAGAATGAACTAAAATTTTTGATCCGCAAACAAGACCGGGTCAGCGTGTTGTTGCTGGGGAGTCAGCCTTCGAGAAAAGCGGCGCTTACGTATCTTAATACAATAAAACAAATAACAAAGGCGAAAGAAAAATCGTATCGCGCTGCGTATAAAAAGTATTGTTCAGATTTGGAGTTGTATCAGCAAGATATTGCTTCCCATCTTAAGCCAGTACCTCCGCCTAGAATCTTTTTCTTTTTATATGCGGGAGCACCTGAAACAATCAAAGCAGGCAGCCTGCAAAAAAACGTGCTGCTGCGAGAGATCAGTGAAAATCTGCAAGATTTACCGGAAAATCTCAATGTTGTTGCCTTCACTTATCAAAACGACACGGAGCTTGCACCACTCATGGCGCGTGCTGATCTGACCATCACCCGTTCGGGTGGGCTAACCAGCATGGAGTTGCTGCATTTAAATAACAAGGAAAGACGCACCACACTTATACACACAGAAGATGGTGATGCGACACAGAAAAAAACATTCACGACACGCCGCCGAGGGATGCTGCATAAAATTTTGCAGCGCGTGGGATGGGCGCGCACGAAAAATCACAATGAAAAAGGTGGTGACGTTTTTGCGAATGAGTATGAGCAATACTTATCAGATTATTATTTTATCGGCTGGGAAGGCGGTAATGCGACGTACCTGATTAAAGAAATAGAGGCAAAGATTGTGCAGCCGTCATCATGCTTACTTATCGTACAGCGTGCGCTAGATAATTATTAGTGAGAGAAAAGAAGAAGGGTATAAAATGAAAAAGGAGCCAACAAGGAGGTAGGCACACACATGGAAGCAAAGGAGGTTTTTTAAAGTTCTCCTGTTCACAGTGCGCGTACCAACCTGCTTGTTGGCTCCTTGCGAAACTGGAATCGGGTGATCACCGGGGTCACAACTTTCGCCGCAACCTAGTGGTCTCCCGGTAGTCGTAGTTTTACGGGATACCTGTCCCGAGGTGTTGCTAGGGTGCGTTACCGAAGTAACCGCCTTAGTGACACCCAGTTTGGAGTACCGCTTCGAATTGCCTCTTTTTACGGAGGGTTTTCTCCGTGACACCCCAAACTGCGTATCACTCGTGGCTCTTTCCTTTTCCCTAGCCACACTCTTATTGTATGTTCGATAGCTGACTGTGTCAACTGTTTTTAAGCCAAATAGCTTGATTTATTATAATTCATTGATTAATAAAAGTATTTATTTGAAACTTTTTATGTGGCTAGAGCAGCAACTAGTTGCATTTAGCGAAATATTTCTGCTATTGTGAGTGGAAACAAACACTTATCAGATGTTAAAGAGCTTAATGCGAATACTTCTTAAATTACTTGTACTTACCATTCTATTGGGGGTGAGACCAGCCATGGGGGACACTCTACCGCGTGTGGTGGTAGGTGTCGTAACCGACGGCCCCTCAGAACGTCAGCTCATTTCGCAAGATTTGGTGGTACAAGAGATCAATGAGCTAATGGCAGGGGAATTTGATGTTATTTTCCCGGATGACAAAGCGCTGGATGGTGGTTGGTCACTGACCGGGATCCGCCAGGCCTTAGCAACACTGCTGTCTGACCCAGAAGTGGATGTTATTTTAACGGTGGGTTTGATAGCTGGAAATGAAGCCGCGCAAATTGAAGCACTGAAGAAACCGGTGATTGCGCCTTTTGTAGCGGATGTGGAAGTACAAGCATTTCCGTATCGTGAAGCAGATGGTGCCAGTGGTAAGTCGAATTTTGTTTATGTTTCCCGTTTCAGTGATGCACGTCATGAAGTGGCGACTTTTCAAAAAATGGCAGGCTTCGAACACCTTGGCCTCTTAGCCGATCGTTTGTGGATAGAAACACTGCCGGGTCTTGACGCCGCTGTCAATCAAGTTGAAGAAAAGCTGGGGATTAAGATCACCATTTTACCGGTGACAAACAGTGTTGAAGACGCGCTTGCTGAAGTGCCCGCTGAAGTAGATGCCGTTTATCTGACGCCGTTATTACGTTTGGGGTTAGATGATGTCAAGCATCTTGCAAATGGGTTAATTCTGAGACGTTTGCCCAGCTTTTCAGAGTTTGATTATCGTGATGTTGAAGTGGGCATATTGATGGGCATGGCCAGTTTGCCGGAAGACAACATTCAACTGGCGCGACGCATTGCGCTTAATCTGCAAAGTATTTTGTTGGGTGAAAATGCAGGTGATTTGCGGGTCGGGCTGGATGAAGACGCAAAAATGACCATCAATATGCGCACTGCACGTGCTATTGGTTTTTCACCGAACTGGCAAGATTTATTGCATGCGAATAAATTATTTGATCTCACACCTGACGAAGGGCGTGAACTAGAGTTGACACAGACACTGCACCTAGCCGTTGAAGCCAATTTAGACTTGCAAGCAATAGAGGTGTCTATTCCCATTTCAGAAGAAGAGATCAAGCTAGCACGCGCTGGATTGTTGCCTCAAATCGGTATGGCATTGACAAATGAAGAAATTGACCCAGATTTAGCAGAAATACTGTTTCTTCAGGCTGAAAACACAACAGATTTTAGTTTGCTGGGCTCGCAACTGATTTACTCTGATCAAGTGTGGGCAAATTTTCAAATTGCGCGTTACTTAAAAAATTCTACGGATTATGAAGTAGCCACCGCCGTACTGGATACCTTAAACGTAGCCGGCACAGCGTTTCTTGCTGTGTTGCGTGCAAAGGCTGTCGAACAAGTTTTTGCTGCCAATGTGGATGTCACTCGCGTGAATCTTGATTTGGCGTATGTGCGAGAACGCGTGGGGTACTCGAGTCGTGCGGATGTGTTGCGCTGGGAAAGCCAGCTGGCGATCGACCAACAAGATTATTTAGATGCCCGCGCGTTTCGTCAGCGTACAGAAGTCGAGCTCAATCGCATTTTAAATCTACCGCAAAACGTGCCTATTTTAAGCACGGAAACAGATGTGGGTGATTTTCTCGCCGTGATGGAAGATCCGCGCTTTCAGCATTTTCTAGATAACCCACGTGCGTGGTTAACGTTTCAAGAATTCATTGTGGAAGAAGCATTAGAAAATGCGCCTGAGCTGTTCCGATTTGATCAATTAATTAATGCGCAAAAACGGCGTCGTACTGCAGCACAACGTTCTTATTATGTGCCAGATGTATTTGTGGATTCCCAATTTAATCAAAATATCGATCGCAGTGGCACAGGGTCTAGCGCGGCGAATATGGCATTAGACGATCAAAACTGGAGCGTGCGTGTGCAAGCGACCTTGCCTTTATTTGCAGGCGGCGCGCGTTACGCTGAGTTTTCACAGTCCCGCTTTCAAATTCATCAATTGGATTTACAGCGTGGTTCAATCAACCAGCAAGTAGAAGCGCGTGCGCGTAATACGTTATTTCAAATTGGTAGCTCTTACCCCAGCATTCAGCTTGCACGTGCAGCAGCCGATGCCGCAAGTGCCAACTTAGAGTTAGTCACCGATCAATACGCCAAAGGTGCTGCGTCTGTGACAGACTTAACCGATGCACAAAATAACGCGCTAACGGCTGAGCTCGCTTACGCGCAAGCACGCTACGATTTTCTTATTGATTATATTAATGTGTTGCGATCGGCCGCTGACTTCAGTGTCTTGCTTGAGCCTAATGGCATCGAGCGCTGGTATGATCGCATCGATGTTTATTTTCAGCAGAGCACGGGCGGCTCCGCCCAACTTGCCCGTCCTTTCTGAGCCGACATTTTCACAAAAAAATTTGAAAATGGCCGCCATTTTCAACAATGCACTATGAAAAAGGCGTGCGCTTTATAAAAAGTGTGTGAAAATGGTGGCTTGCTGATGAAAATGACGTTGACAATGTTTTAGCCGTGGCAAGAGGGCGTTGCTGAATATTTTACGTAATCAATTTACGTTACCGCTAATATTTCTTTGACTTCCTGCAACATTAGGTCAATTTGATGGATAGATTTAGGGACCACTAAGATAGTGTCGTCACCGGCCATCGTCGCTAAGATTGCACTGGTATCACGGCGATAATCGAGCAGGCGAGCAATCATTGAGGCACTGCCTGGGCTCGTGTTAATCACCACCATGACTTCGTTTGCCATGATATCAATGACTAAACTGGTCAGCTTGCTATTAGGAGCAGGGGGGGCAGGTTCTT
>JAJFJF010000005.1 GCA_021774255.1 Gammaproteobacteria bacterium | reverse complement strand
CCTGTATCGTTGGGGTTGGGTTAGCTGTTGGTATAATCTCAAAGTGCATTTTCCTCCATATCAAACTCAAGGTTAGTGTACTACTGGCCGCTAACCCTTTGATACAGGAGCTGTTGCAGTTAGAAGTTGAATTCAAGTTTTAAAAAACACTTAATATCAAGTTTGTTTAATAACTTATTGTTCTTGAATAATTTATTTAAGTTTGGGTTAATTCGCAAACGCCTCTTTGACAAACGCAACGCGGTCATCAATGCCTTCTGGCTTGCCTTTTTCAGCAACCCTATCTTCAATTTCACGTAGGCGCGGTAGCAAGCCATGGTCGTTAGCGATTTGAATATTTAAACCGGGACGGGCGTTAAGCTCAAGAATAAGCGGGCCACGCTCATGATCTAAAATAATATCCACGCCCACATAGCCCAGGCCGGTCATTTCATAACAGCGGGCAGCGAGGGTGAGCATGGTATCCCATTCTGGAATTTGCAAACCAGCGACCACGTTTGTTGTATCAGGATGATGCTCGACGACATCATTATGTAACACACCGTGACCGGTGATGCCGGTCGCGAGGTTGATGCCCACGCCGACCGCACCTTGGTGCAAGTTGGCTTTCCCTTCGGATTGGCGTGTGGGCAAACGCACCATGGCCATCACTGGGTAGCCCTGAAATATAATGAGGCGTACATCGGGCACGCCTTGGTAGCTGATCGCTTGAAATAAAGGGTCAAACTTGACGCGGTATTCGATAATCGCTTTGTCAGCGTGGCCGCCTAAGCTGTACATGCCGCTTAAGGTGTTAGACACATGGTGTTTTAATTCGGCGAGGGTGATCACATCGCCATTGGTTTTGACATAGCGTTGCTTACGGCGACCTGTGATAACGAGAATACCGTCGCCACCGCTGCCATGCGCAGGCTTGATCACAAAATCATGCAGGGGGGCAAGGCGCGTTTCGATATCACGGATTTGGTGTTCGATTTCGATCACTTGATACAATTCAGGCACCGCAATACCGGCTTTGACGGCGAGCCACTTGGTATGCAGTTTATCGTCGACCATGGGGTAGAGGTGGCGAGGGTTATACGCCATGATATAGTCAACATTGCGCCGGTTCATGCCCACGACACCGGCGGCTTTTAATTTTTTCCAGTTACCCAGCAGCATGGCATGCGATCCTGTTTATGGCTCTTTTGTGGGGGAGGTCGGTTGCTGAGTCAACGCTTTAAATCGCAAGAGCTCGGTGACGCGGTAACCCGTGTAGCGACCGGCCAGTAAAGTAACAGCCAGTAACACAAGCAGCAATTCCGGGAAGGTAAAGACAATGTGCTGCACGGTGTACAAGTTCATAACAAAGTAGGCCAATATCGCGGCAAGCAAACTACCGCCCGCTTGTTTAAAAGCCGTAGCAGGGCCTTTTTCTTCCCAGACGATCGACATGCGCTCAATGGTCATTGCTAAGATCACCATGGGGAAGAGGGCGACGGACAGACCAAGCTCTAAGCCTAAGTTGTGGCTGAGTATGCTCAGCGATACCATCAGTAATATCACAATGCTAAGCACCGCCGATAAACGAGGAATAAGCAGCAAGCGCAAGTGTTCTAAATAAAAGCGTACCAGCAAGCCAAGCGCAACGACCAGACTAAACAAGATAATACCGTTGAGCAAGCGTGTTTCGCGAAACGCCAAAGCGATCAACACCGGCATAAAAGTACCGAAGGTTTCCAGCCCAACAAACGTGCGTAGCAGCACGATCATAAAAGCGCCCACAGGCACAATCAGCAATAAAAGGTAAACGGTTTGTGTGTTGACGGGTAAATTAAATAAAGAAAATTCGGTGAGCTTATTGTCGTTAATGGCGCCGCGCAATAATGCAAGATCAACCGCATCGTAAACATTTTTGATAGTTGAAAACGTCACTTGGCCATTGCGACCGCCGGTAATGTTCAGCAGTGGCGCGCTACCATACCACCACGGTAAGAAGTTATCAGGTCGACCAGGCTCCCCCGTGGCAGGGTTAATGCCAATCCAGCGGTCACCATTAGAGACCTCCAGCCAAAGTGTTAGCTCAGCGTTACGCTGCTGATCCTTAAGTGAAATACCTTGTACGATACGCGCAGGGATATTGGCAGAGGCTAAGATTAATACGGCCGTTTCGGCAACCGCTTCTTTGCTGGGGGAGCGGCCCACCAGCAACGCCACGTTGTTATCATTTGTGTTTTCATTTAGGCGCCTGATCAGCTCATAGGCCATGGTCGCTACATCTGCGGACTGTGCACGTGCTGTATCGAGTAAGGCAGTCACTGCCGAGGCAATAGGCTCTTCAAGCTCAGGTTGGGCGACAAACTCGGGGGCACCGCTAAAAGCGTCTCTTAAGTTTGCTCTGTCTTCATATACCACACTACGGTAATACAATGTTTGTGGGTCTTGTGCGGCGCGGCGGATAGACCAAATAGAATGGCGGTTACTGCCATCGCGTGCTGTGGTGATACCGTAGTTGCGTGAAATAAAGTTTTCGTCGAGTATCCCAAAGCCGGGTGGTTGAAAAGGAATATAGAAGTCAACTTTGATAGGTTGTTCTGGCGCGGGGCTGAATTGAATACGCGCTTCGACCGTCCAGACTTGCGTTTTCTGTGTCGGCTTTAACGGCAGTTGCAAGACGCTGGCCTTATAGATAAACAACCCTAAACCGATGGCGGTCAGTATCGCAGCAAGCAGGTAAAGATGTAATTTACTCAAGGCACCGTATCCTTTTCCTATTTAGTCCCCTAATGTTGTATTCTTTCAATAAATTTAAAAGGATATCGCCCTCTCCCCCTTGGGGGAGAGGGCTGGGGTAAGGGGCTCTTTTTTATGATTGTCCTATCTTTTATTCACATCCACAAAATCACGTTTCGTCGCCCCCGTGTACAGCTGACGCGGCCGGCTAATACGCATCTCGGGTGAGCTGTGCATTTCACTCCAGTGGGCAATCCAACCCACTGTGCGCGCCAAAGCAAAAATCACCGTAAACATATTTTCTGGGATGCCAATGGCTTTCAGAATAATACCGGAATAAAAATCCACATTAGGATAAAGCTTGCGCTCAATAAAGTAATCGTCTTCTAACGCAATTCTTTCAAGCTCGATAGCCAGTTTAAATAAAGGGTCGTCGTGCTTGCCAAGCTCTTCTAAGACTTCATGGCAAGTATCACGCATCACATTGGCACGGGGGTCAAAGTTTTTATAAACCCGATGACCAAAGCCCATTAAGCGGAAAGGATCGTCTTTATCTTTTGCGCGCTTGATGAACGTTTCAATATTAGACACATCACCAATCTCACCGAGCATATTCAATACCGCTTCATTCGCGCCGCCATGCGCGGGGCCCCAGAGTGCAGCAATACCCGCTGCAATACAGGCGAAAGGATTCGCGCCAGAAGAACCCGCTAAACGTACTGTCGAAGTAGAGGCATTTTGCTCATGATCGGCATGCAGAATAAAAATCTTATCCATGGCTTTGGCGAGCAAAGGATTGGGGCGGGTGTTTTCGCAAGGCACGCTAAACATCATGTGTAAAAAGTTTTCAGCATAGCTCATATCATTTTGTGGATAGATGAATGGCTGGCCGATTGAATACTTGTAGCACATCGCCGCGATGGTCGGGATCTTAGAAATCAATCTAAAAGCCGCTAATTCGCGATGTGTTTCGTTATTGACATCCAGTGAGTCGTGATAAAAAGCAGAAAGTGCGCCCACGACACCGACCATGACGGCCATGGGATGTGCATCACGGCGAAAACCACTGAAGAAATGGATCATCTGCTCGTGCACCAACGTGTGATTGGTCACGCGATCATTGAATTCTTTTTTCTGTTGGGCGTTAGGTAACTCGCCTCTAAGAAGTAGATAACAGACTTCAAGAAAATCTGACTTTTCGGCCAATTGCTCGATGGGGTAGCCACGATAAAGCAAGATGCCTTTGCCACCATCAATATAGGTGATACCAGACTCGCAAGAAGCGGTCGAGACAAACCCTGGGTCAAACGTAAACACGCCTTGACTGACGAGCTCGCGTACATCGATGACATCGGGACCTAACGTACCTGAATAGATAGGCAGGTCGACTGTTTTATCTGCAAATTGCAGGGTGGCCTTTTTACGCATTAAAACTCCATGTGAATATTTTTAACTGTTTTTATTGCCAAAAAAGCAAGCAATCAACAAGTTTGGTTAACTTCCCACTATAGCCATCAGGCGTTCAGTGTGTCAACTAAAGTGGCTATGAAGTACGGTGCTTTTTTGGGGAGGGATAAAAATTAATTTGTTGTTTTATAAAAAAAATTTATTAATTATTTGTTAGTATTATAACTTTATCCATGCTTCTGGTGCACCTTGAAAGTAAAGCAGGCTTGTTTTTGGCTAATTGATATAAAATTATCTCAATATGAGATTTTTTATTCTGCTGGTCAGGCTAGCTTGTGAATTTGCAATTAATAGGCCCTAAACCTATAATGCCCTTGCTCTTGCAAGGGTATTTTTTCTAAGTGATGCTACTTGCAAAACTATAATTAACTCGCTGATTTTCTGAATGAATTTCCTTGGATAAGTAAACCTGGTGAACAAAAAACGTCCTGTCTTTCTGAATCTTTTTGCCATTCAATTTCCGATAACCGCCATCGTCTCTATTCTGCACCGTGCATCCGGCGTGTTGTTATTTCTTTTTATCCCCTGTTTGCTGAGTGTGCTGGCAAGCTCGCTTGCATCAGAAGCTGACTTCAATGCATTACGAGACACCTTCAGCCAACCACTTGCGAAGCTCTTGCTATGGCTATTTTTAGCGGCACTGAGCTATCACATTATTGCGGGGATCCGCCATTTACTGATGGACATGGACATCGGTGACAGCTTGCAAGCAGGTCGCTGGGGCGCGCGCATCGTGCTGGCCTTGTCGGTGATCGTCATTTTACTGATAGGAGTCGGGCTATGGCGATAAATAATTTAAGCTACGGCCGGCACGGTCTCCGTGATTGGTTATTGCAGCGTGTGAGCGCGGTGATCATTGCTGCGTATTTTTTATTTTTAGTTGGATTTTGGTTAACGCATCCTGGGTTTGATTATGATACCTGGATGAGCTTATTTGCGCGCCCATGGGTCAGTCTGTTTAGCTTGCTCTTTTTGATCAGTTTGTTTGTGCACGCCTGGATTGGCATTTGGATAGTCGCAACAGACTATCTTAAAGGCGCCTTTTTACGTTACACCGTATTAATTTTAGTGGCTTTAAGCTTTATTGCCTTCTTTGCTTGGGGCGTGCAGATTTTATGGAGTGTGCCAGCATGAGTGCAAATCAAATGAATCAAAATCAGATAGGTGAATTGGCGTTTGATGCCATCGTTGTGGGCGGGGGGGGCGCAGGCTTGCGCGCCGCCTTGCAGCTCGCGCGCGCAGGTCAACGCGTGGCTCTACTGTCGAAAGTGTTCCCCACACGTTCACACACTGTGTCAGCGCAGGGCGGTATCACGTGTGCGATTGGTAATGCGCATGAAGACGATTGGCGCTGGCATATGTATGACACCATCAAAGGTTCGGATTATTTAGGCGATCAAGACAGCATTGAATACATGTGTCGTGTGGGCCCTGAGAATGTATACGAACTAGAACACATGGGGTTACCTTTTTCGCGCACAGAGAACGGCAAAATTTATCAGCGTCGTTTCGGTGGGCAGTCTAAACACTTTGGTAAAGAACAAGCGGCTCGCACCTGTGCGGCGGCCGATCGCACCGGGCATGCTTTACTGCACACACTTTATCAACAAAATTTACAAGCCAAAACCACCATTTTTTCGGAATGGTATGCCTTAGATTTAGTGAAAGCGAACGATGGCAGTATTGCCGGCGTGGTCGCTATCAATATTGAAGACAATGAAATGCGCTATTTCCGTGCGCGTGCGACTATCTTGGCCACCGGCGGGGCAGGGCGTATTTATGCGTCGACCACAAACGCACATATTAATACCGGTGACGGTTTAGGCATGGTTGTGCGGGCAGGCTTGCCACTGCAAGATATGGAAATGTGGCAATTCCACCCAACCGGCATTGCCGGTGTGGGGTGTTTGATCACAGAAGGTGCGCGTGGTGAAGGCGGTTATTTAATTAATAAAGAGGGCGAACGCTTTATGGAGCGTTACGCACCGAATGTGAAAGATCTCGCCAGTCGCGATGTGGTGTCGCGCGCCATCGCGGTTGAAATCCAAGAAGGGCGAGGCTGTGGGCCAAATGGCGATCATGCTTTATTACAATTAAGTCATTTAGATCCAGATATCATTAAATCACGCTTGCCAGGTATTCGTGAGTTGGCGATGACCTTTGCGCATGTGGATCCCGTTGAAGCGCCTATTCCGGTGGTCCCCACCTGTCATTACATGATGGGCGGTATTCCAACCAACCGTCATGGCCAGGTATTGACCATTGATGGGGCCGGCAAAGACCTCACCGTTGACGGACTCTACGCGGTGGGCGAATGCGCGAATGTATCCGTGCACGGCGCTAACCGATTAGGCGGCAATTCCTTGCTTGATTTAGTGGTATTTGGTCGTGCGGCGGGCATGCACGTTGAAGCGCAATTGCACGAAGGTGATCCTGAAAAACCAGTGAGTGCGGATGACATTGAGGCGGCCGCGAGTCGTTTACGCGCGTGGGATAGCCGAAAAGAAGGCGAAAGCGTAGGGGCAGTGCGCCGCGACTTACAACAAGCGATGCAAGAAGATTTTGGTGTGTTCCGTGATGCAGCAAAAATGCAAAGTGGTATTAAGCGACTCGAGCAAATTGCTGAACGATTGCAGCATGCTGCTTTGAGCGACCACAGCCGACTGTTTAACACCGCACGTATCGAGGCATTAGAGTTAGATAACCTGATGTCCGTGGCGATAGCCACTGCTTATGTGGCGGAAGCCCGCAAAGAAAGCCGCGGGGCGCATAGCCGTGTCGATTATCCTGAGCGTGATGACACCAACTGGTTAAAACACAGTCTGTATTTTCATAAAGGGCATCGCGTTGCATCGCGTGCAGTGAATATGCAACCGGAAGGGATGGACGCTTTCCCACCCAAAGCAAGAACGTACTAGTAACGAGGCAAACAGAGCATGCAATTTTCAATTTATCGGTTTGATCCAGACAAAGACGATAAGCCTTATATGCAGGATTATGAGCTGGACATACCGCCTGGCAAAGACATGATGGTGCTGACTGCCCTCATGGAGCTTAAAGATCAAGATGAGTCTTTAAGTTTTCGGCGTTCGTGTGGTGAAGGGGTGTGTGGTTCAGATGCCATGAACATGAATGGCCACAATGGTTTGGCGTGTATTACGCCTGTGTCACATTTTAAAGGCAAAAAAATTACCTTACGGCCGTTACCTGCTTTTCCTGTGGTGCGCGATCTGGTTGTCGACATGACACAGTTCTATGAGCAGTATGAAAAAGTGAAGCCTTATCTGCAGAATAATGCTTTAGCTCCTGATAAAGAGCGTCTGCAGTCACCCGAAGACAGAGCGAAACTTGATGGCCTGTACGAGTGTATTTTATGTGCTTGTTGCTCAAGTTCGTGCCCTTCTTATTGGTGGAATCCTGATAAGTTCATTGGTCCGGCTGGCTTATTGCAAGCCAATCGTTTTATTGCCGACAGTCGTGATACGGCAACGGATGAGCGTTTAGCAGACTTTGAGGATGCCTACAGTTTATTTCGCTGTCGCAGTATCATGAGCTGTGCCGATGCGTGTCCAAAAGACTTAAACCCCACACAAGCCATTGCGAATATTCGTAATAATTTATTGTCTCGTTCAACGTAAACGATTATGAGCCAAAATCGTTCAATGGAGGCCTTCTGGAAGACCTCGCTTATCAGTGGTGGGAGTGCTGCCTATTTAGAGCAGCTCTATGAAACGTACCTCGAAGATCCTGCTCAAGTAGAACCCGGCTGGCGTCAATATTTTGATACCTTACCGCGTCCCAATGGGTCGATGATAAGTGATACCCCGCATTCCAAAGTCATTCAATATTTTGCTGAGCAAGCAAAAACGAATTCACATGCATTTCGTAAGCCTGCGGCCAGCGTGACGTCTGATTTAGTCCACGAACGCAAGCAAGCACAAGTGTTGCATATGATCGATGCCTACCGCGCACGCGGACATCGCTATGCGCAAGTTGATCCATTAGCGTTACAGCCAGTCCCGGATGTGGCCGCTTTAGAATTGCGTCATTATGGTTTGGCTGAAACCGATCTCGATACCGTCTTTAATACGGGCGGCTTTGATAATTTAGAGAATGGTTCGTTAGGTGACATTGTCGATGCCTTAAAGCAAACCTATTGTGGGAACATCGGCATTGAATACATGCATGTTTCTAACGACGATGAGCGCTACTTTATTCGCCAACGTATTGAAAGCACGCGTGGCCAGCCAGACTATTCTGATGAGGCTAAAAAACGTTTGCTAGAAGGCCTCACGGTAGCGGATGGCTTAGAGAAATATTTACATACACGTTATGTTGGGCAGAAGCGTTTTTCACTGGAAGGCGGCGATAGCCTCATTCCTATGTTAGATACGATGGTGCACCGTGCCGGCGGGCAGGGTGTCAAAGAAATCATCATGGGCATGGCGCATCGTGGCCGTTTGAATGTGCTGGTCAATATTTTAGGCAAGGCTCCCATGAGTTTGTTTGGTGAGTTTGAAGGCAAGCCTACCGACACAAAATCTTCCGGTGACGTAAAATACCATCAGGGCTTTTCATCGAATATTCAAACATCCGGTGGGCCAGTGCACTTGGCACTTGCCTTTAATCCCTCGCACTTAGAAATTGTGTCACCGGTCGTCGAAGGTTCGGTATTGGCACGACAAGATCGTCATCAAGACAAAGAGAAAAAGCGTATTTTACCGATCGTCATGCACGGTGATGCCGCGTTTGCTGGGCAAGGCGTGGTGATGGAAACGCTCAGTATGTCGCAAACACGTGGCTTTTCAACGGGTGGCACGGTACACATTGTTATTAATAACCAGGTAGGCTTTACAACCAGCCATCCGGAAGATGCGCGCTCCTCTTATTATTGCACCGATATCGCTAAAATGATTGAAGCGCCAGTTTTTCATGTGAATGCAGACGACCCTGAGGCGGTGCAGTTTATTTCCGAGTTGGCATTAGATTATCGCATGACCTTTAATAAAGATGTGGTGATTGATCTAGTTTGCTACCGTCGTCACGGTCATAACGAAGCAGACGAACCTTCGGCGACGCAGCCGAAGATGTATAAAAAAATTAAAGCACTGCCATCGCCTCGAGAACTTTATGCGCAAAAACTCATAGAAGAAGGTGTGCTCACCCAAGAAGAAGCCGATGCGCTTGTTGCTGATTTTCACAAAGCCTTAGATGAAGGGCAAACCGTTGTGGAAGAGATGGTGGATACCCCGCCGGGTTTTCGTGTGGACTGGCACCGTTATGTGGGCGTTGACTGGACAGCCGGCGGTGATACGCGAGTTGATACCGTCACGCTAAAGCGATTAGCCGAAAAGGCAGCGCAATACCCCGATACGTTTACATTGCAAAACCAAGTTAAGAAAGTCATTGCTGATCGCCATAAAATGACAGCCGGCAAATTGGCACTGAACTGGGGTTACGCTGAAACCTTGGCCTATGCGACGTTGCTGCAGCAAGGCTACAGTGTGCGTTTAGTGGGGCAAGACAGCGGGCGTGGTACGTTTGCGCACCGTCACGCTGTGTTGCATGATCAAGAAAACAACGACGGTTTTATTCCCTTGCAACACATCGCGGAAGAGCAAGGCAAATTCACGGTGATTGATTCACTTCTATCAGAAGAAGCCGTGCTGGCATTTGAATACGGTTATGCCACTACCGAGCCGGATGCCTTGGTGATTTGGGAAGCGCAATTTGGTGATTTTGCCAATGGTGCACAAGTTGTCATTGACCAGTTTATCAGTTCGGGCGAACAAAAATGGGGCCGCTTATCAGGCTTAGTGATGTTTTTGCCACATGGCTATGAAGGTTTAGGGCCAGAACATTCTTCGGCACGCTTAGAGCGTTATCTGCAGTTGTGTGCTGAACACAATATTCAAGTGTGTACCCCTACCACACCGGCACAAGTGTTTCATATGTTGCGGCGACAAATATTACGCCCTTATCGTAAGCCATTAGTGGTGATGACGCCGAAAAGTTTACTGCGCCATAAGTTGGCGGTGTCTAGCCTGGAAGATTTATCAGAAGGGCAGTTCCATACTGTGATCCCAGAGATAGATGAGGATATTGAAGCCAGTAGCGTCACGCGTGTTATTTTATGCGGTGGTAAAGTCTATTATGATTTGTTGAACAAGCGGCGCGAGTTAGACCGTAAAGATATTGCGATTATCCGTCTTGAGCAACTGTATCCCTTCCCAGAAGAAGACTTGACGGCGCTGCTTGCAGAATACAGCCATGTGGAAACGATTATCTGGTGTCAAGAAGAGCCCAAAAATCAAGGGGCATGGTACAATACCCAACATCATATGCGTGCTTGCTTTCAGCCAGGCCAAATATTGACCTATGCCGGTCGACCACCATCAGCCTCGCCTGCAGCGGGCTTTATGGCTTTGCATGTTGAACAACAGAAAAAATTAGTGAGCGATGCCCTCGGGCTTAGCGCTGAACAATAACTTGATAAACTAAAAGATTAGGTCGATGTCCTTTTCCTTTTTGGAAAAGATAGCCTAAAAGACTAACGCTCCTCTTCCCCATAAGGGAGAGTGCCTAGCTAGCTAACGCTCCCTCTCCCCTTTAAGGGGAGAGGGCTGGGGTGAGGGGTTAATACTAAAGGAAGCGAAGATGGCGATTGAAGTTAAAGTGCCTATTTTACCGGAATCAGTGGCGGATGCCACGATTGCGGCGTGGCATAAAAAACCTGGCGATGCAGTTAAACGTGATGAAAATCTCGTTGACATCGAAACTGACAAAGTAATGCTAGAGATCCCTTCACCTGGTGAAGGCGTATTAAAAGACATTATTAGAAATGTCGGTGACACAGTGGTCGCAGAAGAGCTATTAGGCATGATTGAAGAAGGCGCTGTTGCTGAAGATGCACCTGCCCCTGCTGCAGCCAAAGCAGAACCTGCAGCCAAAGCAGAACCTGCCGCAGAAGAGAAAGAGGCCGAGACTGCCAAAGCGGCGCCCGCTGCCACACCCGCAGCGGCCGTGTCGGCCGATGTGCTGGCAGATTTAAGCCCTGCGGTACGACGCTTAGTCCAACAACATGCCATTGACGTGAACCACATTAAAGGCACAGGAAAAGGTGGCCGTATTATGAAGGCTGATGTGCTTGCTGCAGTAGAAGCGGCGGGTGCACCTGCTGCTGAAACCTTATCTCAGCCTGCTACCGGTGGTGCACCTGTGATGGTCTTTACCGAAGGTGAGCGCCCTGAAAAACGTGTGCCCATGACGCGCTTGCGAGCACGTATTGCAGAACGTTTAGTGGAAGCACAGCAAACAGCAGCAATGTTGACCACCTTTAATGAAGTGAACCTTAAGCCGGTGATGGACATTCGCGCACGTTATAAAGATGCTTTTGAAAAAGAGCATGGTGTGCGCTTGGGCTTTATGTCCTTCTTCGTGCGTGCCACTGTTGAAGCTTTAAAGCGTTTTCCCATTGTGAATGCCTCCGTTGACGGTCATGATATTGTTTATCATGGTTATTACGATATTGGTATTGCGGTGAGTTCCCCTCGTGGTTTGGTGGTGCCCATTGTGCGTGATGCCAATACGTTGACCATGGCTAAAATTGAGCAAGAAGTGCGTGAATTAGGCACAAAAGCACGTGACGGCAAGTTAACGATGGAAGAGCTGACCGGCGGCACGTTTACCATTACCAATGGGGGTGTGTTTGGTTCGTTGTTGTCTACGCCTATTTTGAATCCGCCACAAAGTGCTATTTTAGGCATGCATAAAATTGCGGAACGGCCTATTGTCGAAAATGGCGAAGTGGTGGTGCGTCCTATGATGAATTTAGCCTTGTCGTATGACCATCGTATTATCGACGGCAAAGATTCAGTTCAATTTTTAGTGACGATTAAAGAGTTACTAGAAGATCCCTCACGGATGTTGTTGGATCTATAAAAAAACGGGGGTCAGTTTCATTGTTTAATGTGCAAACACCTTTCTTGTTAATGGTTTTGAATGTTAAACAATGAATCTGACCCCCTCGACGGACCCCCTCGACGATGTCGTAGGGGCAGCCCCCTGTGGCTGCCCTTAAATTATTGAGTATGTAACATTAGGTAAAGCAGTATATGAATTTACACGAATATCAAGCTAAGCAGTTATTTGCTGATTATGGTGTGCCTGTTCCTGAAGGGCAAATTGCGCGTAATGCGCAGGAAGCAGTCGCCGCTGCAAAAGATTTAGGCGGCGAACGCTGGGTAGTCAAAGCGCAAGTCCATGCGGGTGGGCGTGGTAAGGCCGGTGGTGTCAAAATTGTCGACAGCGCAGAAGCGGTTGGCGAAGTGGCGCGTGAACTGATTGGCACTCATTTGGTGACGTTTCAAACCGATGAAAAAGGTCAGCCTATTAGCTGTGTTTGGGTGGAAAAACCGTCTAATATTGAGCGCGAGCTCTATTTAGGTGCGGTGATTGATCGCAGTCAGCGTCGTCTCGTTATCATGGCTTCCACCGAAGGCGGTATGGATATCGAAGAAGTCGCGGCTAAAACACCTGAGAAAATTTTACAGGTGGCGGTTGATCCTTTAACCGGTTTATTACCTTACCAGTGTCGTGAGTTAGGTTTTGCATTGGGCTTGACGGCCGATCAGGTAAAAGAATTTACCAAGTTGCTACTCGGTCTAGGGCGTCTTTGCCTTGAAAAAGATTTAAGTTTATTAGAGGTCAATCCACTTGTCGTCACAACAGAAGGCAATTTAGTTTGTTTGGATGGCAAAATTAATATCGATGCGAATGCACTTTATCGTCAGCAAGCCGTCGCGCAGTTACGTGATGTGTCACAAGAAGATGAACGCGAAACACGTGCCCAACACTGGGAGCTTAATTATATTGCTTTAGACGGCAATATCGGTTGTATGGTCAATGGTGCTGGTTTAGCGATGGCCACAATGGATTTGATTAAGCTGCATGGTGGCGACCCGGCAAACTTTTTAGATGTGGGCGGTGGCGCCACCAAAGAGCGTGTCTCTGAAGCGTTTAAAATTATTTTATCTGATCAAAACGTCAAAGGCATATTGGTCAATATTTTTGGGGGGATTGTGCGTTGTGACCTCATCGCCGACGGCATTATCGGTGCCGTAGAAGAGGTGGGCGTGGACGTGCCCGTTGTTGTGCGTTTAGAAGGCAATAACGCTGATATTGGCGCGCAAAAATTAAATGACAGCGGTTTAAAAATCATTGCCGCAGAAAGTTTAGGTAGCGCAGCAGAAAGTATTGTAAAGGCAGTGGTATGAGTATTTTAGTTAATAAAAACACAAAAGTTATTTGTCAGGGTTTTACTGGCAAGCAAGGCACTTTCCATTCAGAACAAGCCATTGCATATGGCACGAAAATGGTAGGGGGCGTGACGCCAGGCAAGGGTGGTCAGGCACATTTAGATCTGCCCGTGTTCAATACCGTGCGTGATGCGGTTGAAAAAACCGGTGCGGATGCCAGTGTGATCTATGTGCCAGCGCCTTTCTGTAAAGATTCTATTATTGAAGCGGCCGATGCAGGCATTAGATTAATTGTTTGTATTACGGAAGGGATCCCAACACTTGATATGGTGGTGGTCAAAGAATACGTGGATGAGAAGGGTGTGGCCTTAATTGGGCCTAACTGCCCCGGTATCATTACACCGGGGGAATGCAAAATCGGCATTATGCCAGGGCATATTCATAAACCTGGTAAAGTGGGTATTGTGTCACGTTCAGGTACGCTTACTTATGAAGCGGTGAAGCAAACCACCGACTTAGGCTTAGGCCAAACAACCTGTGTGGGCATTGGGGGCGATCCTATTCCCGGTATGAATTTTGTGGATGTGTTGAAATGTTTCCAAGAAGATCCGCAAACCGAAGCGATCATCATGGTCGGTGAAATCGGAGGGACCGCGGAAGAAGAAGCGGCTGCCTTTATCAAAGAGCATGTCACCAAGCCCGTTGTCGCCTATATTGCAGGTGTCACCGCGCCGCCAGGCAAGCGCATGGGCCATGCAGGTGCCATTATTGCGGGCGGAAAGGGTACCGCCAAAGAAAAGTTTGCGGCGCTGGAAGCCGCCGGTGTACGCACGGTGCAATCGCCTGTTGCCATGGGGCAAGCAATAGCAGATTTGCTGGGATGATAGTGCTGTGTCTGCGTTAGAATCACCCAGCAAAGCAAATAAATCAAAACCCCAAGTGATCCAATCGATTCGCGGAATGAATGACATTCTGCCTGATGAGATGGCCGCTTGGCAATTCCTCGAACAGGCTATTCGGCAGGTAGTCGCTTCATATGGCTACCAAGAGATCCGTACCCCCGAAGTTGAGAAAACCGCGTTATTTTCGCGTGCGATCGGCGATGTCACTGACATTGTGGAAAAAGAGATGTATACCTTTGATGATCGTAATGGTGACTCTTTAAGTTTACGTCCTGAGGGCACCGCGGGTTTTGTGCGCGCCGGTATCGAACATGGTTTGTTTTATAATCAAGTGCAGCGCTTATGGTATCTTGGCAGCATGTTCCGTCATGAACGCCCCCAAAAAGGGCGTTATCGCCGATTTTTTCAGTTTGGTGCTGAAGTGGTGGGCTTACCGGGCCCGGATGTTGACGCAGAGTTAATATTGATGTCTGCGCGTCTCTGGCAGACTTTGGGTATTCAAGATAAACTCACTTTGCAGATCAATTCATTAGGTTCTCTCGAATCGCGTGCTGTCTATCGTGAAAAGCTCGTTCAGTATTTTACGGCGCATCGCAGCAAATTAGACGCGGATAGCGAGCGCCGCTTGCAGTCCAATCCCTTACGTATTTTAGATAGCAAACACCCCGATATGCAGCCCATCATTAAGGGCGCCCCGCATTTAGGGGATTATCTCGATGCTGAGTCGCGTGCACATTTTGATGCCTTGCTGGCACGCCTAGAGGCGGCCGGTTTAGCCTATGAAATTAATCCCCATTTAGTGCGTGGTTTAGATTATTATGTACATGGGATCTATGAATGGGTGACCGATGCGCTGGGTGCCCAAGGCACCGTGTGTGCCGGTGGGCGCTATGATGGTTTAATCGGCCAACTAGGGGGGCGTGAAACCCCGGCAACAGGGTTTGCCATGGGCTTAGAGCGAGCAGTGGCACTGTTGTCTGATGTGCCAAGCAACGCACCACATGCTTATATGGTGCTCATTGGTGAGGCTGCTGAGCAGGCGGGCTTGCTCTGGGCAGAAAAATTACGTGATAGGTCACCTGACATAAGCGTGCTTTGCCATGGCGGTGGCGGCAGTGTCAAAAGCCAGTTTAAACGTGCTGATAAAAGCGGCGCACGCTTTGCGTTGGTGCTTGATGATGAGGGGTTAGCGAGTGAGACGCTGCTTTGTAAAGATTTACGTGGTGAGCAAGCGGAGCAACGTTTAAAAATAGATGAACTTGTAAGTATATTGCTGTGATTATTTGGGGCTCATCATTATTCGGACCCTCAAAAGTTTTAAAAGAATACCTCCCTCTCCCCTCTAAGCGGAGAGGGCTGGGGTGAGGGGTTATTTGCGCAAGAGGTGAAATAAAATGGAAATTTATCGTACAGAAGAAGAACAAATTAATGCCATCAAATCTTGGTGGGATAAACATGGCAAATCGACCATTTTAGGTGTGGTGATTGCGGCACTGGCTTTTACCGGCGGGCGCTACTGGATGCAGCAACGTCAAGTACAAGTCGAGCAAGCATCCGTTATCTATCAAGCACTGATTGAAGCGCGGCTTGAAGAGCGTACTGCCGCGGCGGAAGCCTTGAGCATAGAAATCTTAAATGATTACCAAAATACCACGTATGCCCAATTAACCGCCTTGCTGTTGGCCTCGGATGCCATTGAAGCAGGTGATGACATGCTGCTGGCAGAGCAACGCTTGCGTTTGGCAATGGATAGCGGCAAAAACAAAGAGGTGGCACATGTGGCGCGCGTACGCTTAGCACGTTTATTGATTGCACAAGAACAAGCCGAAGCAGCCTTGAACTTATTAAAGTCACCACCAAGCGATAGCTGGGGTGCGCTTTATAATGAAGTGCGCGGCGATGCCTTCCTCGCATTAGGGCGTATCGATGAAGCACGTGCGGCTTATCAGCAAGCGCAAGCAGTATTAGACGAATTACAGCTGCCACAAGCGCTGCTTTCTATGAAAGTAGATGATTTAGCGGTGGCGACGCCACAATAGCCTCACAATAGGCAATATTGAAACCATGTTACGACATTTTTTGAAAAGGCCGCCACAGGGGGCTGCCCCGACAACATTTTGCTACTCATTTCGCTGGCCGTTATTGCTATTCACGGTGTTGCTGAGCGCCTGTGCGTCAAAAGGTAATGCCCCTGAGCCTGCGGCGTTAGTTGAATTTTCGCCGGTGATCACGCCTAAGGTTATCTGGTCTAAAAATACCGGGAAAGGCACGGATAAACAGTATCTCAAGCTCTCACCGGTGATAGCAGACGACACAGTCTACACCGTTGATGTCAAAGGGCGTGTCGTTGCATCAAACATGCACACCGGCAAACGGCAATGGCAACGTAAAACCAAAACCCCTGTGACGGGTGGTTTAAGTTTAAGCAAAGACAACAATAGTTTGTTGTTAGGCACGCGCAGTGGCGAAGTGATCCGTTTGGCAGCGAACACAACCGATAAAGGCAGTGAAATATGGCGCAGCCGCGTTTCTAGCGAAGTATTAGCCATACCACAAGAAGCCGGTGGTAGCGTATTCGCGCACGCCATTGACGGTACGGTCACCGCACTGGATGCAGAAAGTGGCGCGCAATTATGGCAATACCAGCGCAGCACCCCCCCGCTTATTTTACGCGGCGGCAGTGCCCCCATTGCATTTGATAATAGAGTGATTGTGGGCTTTGCCAATGGCCGTGTGGTGGCACTAGATTTAATGAGCGGCCAGCCCATTTGGGAACGTGAAGCCGCTGTACCCGAGGGCGTTTCAGAATTAGAGCGTATGGTCGATATTGATGCTGATCCGCTGATTGAAGGTGACGTATTGTTTATCGTGACCTATCAAGGCCGTATTTTAGCGCTGGATAAGTTTTCGGGGCAGACTGTGTGGCAGCATGATATGTCATCGTACACGGGCATGAGTTTATATGAGTCGCAATTATTTGTAACCGATTTCTTAAGCCATGTGTGGGCATTTGATCGTGAAAACGGCATTGTGCTGTGGGATCAAAGTGAATTGCTGGCCCGCCAAATCACACGCCCTGTGGTAATGGGTGATACCGTTGTGGTAGGTGATTTTGAGGGCTATCTGCATTGGTTATCGGCGACCGATGGCCATTTTCTTGCCCGCACACAGATTGATAAATCAGCTATTAATACCTTGTTAGTGCACAATGATGTGCTTTATGTCTATACGGAAAAAGGCACCCTCAGCGCAGTGCAGTTATGATCCCCGTTATCGCCATCGTAGGCCGCCCGAATGTTGGCAAATCTACCCTGTTTAATCGTTTAACGCGCTCGCGAGATGCGCTAGTGATTGATCAGCCAGGCGTCACGCGTGATCGCCAGTATGGTCAAGGCAAGCTCGACGATCGCGATTTTATTGTGATTGATACCGGTGGTATTGGTGCCGATGAACACGCTATTGATGCACAAGTCTTTAAACAGACACAGCTTGCGATTGACGAAGCGGATGTGCTGCTATTAATGGTTGATGGGCGAAGCGGCATAACCGCTGCCGATGAAATCTTAACGGCAGAATTACGCCGTATTAATAAGCCTATCTATTTAGTCGTCAATAAAACCGATGCGCTTGATCCGCAAGTCGCCATGGCAGATTTTTATCAATTGGGGCTAGGCAAACATGAGCCTATCCCTATTTCTGCAAGCTTAGGGCGCGGCATACAGTCACTGCTGCAAACGATCCTGCCTGCGCCCGCGGATGAAGAAAATTTATCAGATGACGAAATAATACAAGCCAGAGAAGAGGCGGGTATTAAAGTCGCTATTATTGGCCGGCCCAATGTGGGTAAATCGACGTTAGTCAATCGTATGTTGGGCGAAGAACGTGTGATTGTGTTTGATGAGGCTGGCACCACGCGCGACAGTATTGCCATTCCTTTTGAACGCTTCGGTAAACATTACACGCTGATAGATACCGCGGGCGTGCGCCGCCGCACAAAAATCACCGAAACGGTTGAGAAATTTTCCGTCATTAAAACCATGCAGGCCATTAATACAGCCAATGTGGTGATATTAATGATCGATGCGCGTGAAGGTATTAAAGAACAAGATTTACGCTTACTGGGCTTAGTATTAGAAGCGGGTAGGGCGCTGATTATCAGTGTGAACAAATGGGATGGTTTAAGCGAATCAGACAAAGACGCCGTGCGCAAAGAGCTTGACCGACGCTTAACCTTTGTTGATTTTGCCAAATGGCACTTTATTTCAGCGCTCCATGGCTCAGGCGTGGGGGATTTATATGAATCTGTTGAAATCGCTTATAACGCCGCGACGCAAACACATACGACCTCGCAGCTGACCAAGCTACTTGAGCAAATCGTTGAAAGCCATCCACCGCCGCTGGTACGTGGCCGGCGTATTAAACTGCGTTACGCGCACGCCGGTGGTCGTAATCCACCGATTATTGTTATTCATGGCAATCAAGTCAGTGCGCTACCGCTAAGCTACCAGCGCTATCTGATGAACCGTTTCCGCGAGTTACTCAAACTGCAAGGCACGCCTCTCAAAATCGAGCTGCGCGCCGGCAAAAATCCTTATGTCGATCAAAAAACCACCTCCCGCAAAGCAAGAGGTGGTTAAGTTTTAAGCTATAGTGTTTCTTAGTTGAGGGATGGAGAGTGGATCTCGTTGCGTGTGCGGTGGATCAGGAAAAAATAGGCAATCAATGAAGCGGCCAAGCAGATAAACATAACGGTGGCCATGGGGCGGGGTGAGGTGGTGACAATGGTACTGACAATTAAGGTCGCAAGAAAAGCCGTGCCCATTTGTGAGGCACCGAGAAAAGCGGAACTTAAGCCTTTCTGTGTTTGAAACTGTGAGAGTGACGCACCGACCGCCACAGGCACGATAATGCCGTCACCGAATGAAACGAAGCAAATCGAAGCAATAATCAGCAGCACGCTACTGGGTGCAAAGAAGCTCACTAACAGCAGCGCCAATCCGCCTGCACTGGCAATCACAATACCACACAGCAAAGCATGATCCGTATTAATGCTGGCTGAAAGCCGTTTGCTGAGGATATTGCCCATAATGTAAGGCACCGACACAGCGATATAAAGATAACCCACTGTCGTTGGGGATAAACCAATATGGTTAAACACAAACGTGGCTTCCACTAAATAAGTGAAGTAAGCCGCATAAGCACAGCACAGTATAATAATATAACCCATAAAGCGTGGATTACGTGTGAGGCCTAGATAGCTTTTGGTCAGCTGTATTGGATGTAGGCTTTCTGTTGAAAAGGTGCTGGATGACTCTTTAAAGAAAAAGGCCGTTATGAAAAGCACGATAATGCCAACAGCCAATAAACACATAAAAATAGTACGCCAACCATAGCTTTCGGTTAGATAACCGCCGATCACCGGTGCGATAGCAGGCGTCAGACCCACAAAAGCAAAAATAACCGCAAATATTTTAATGGAGTCTTGCATATTAAAGCGATCAGCCACAATCGCACGCACCAGCACGGAACCGGCACAGGCGCCAATGGCTTGTATAAAGCGCAGCCAAATAAAAGCACTCGCCGAGTGCGTGAGCAAGCAGCCCAATGTGGCCAAACAATAAATGATTAGACCGCAGAGCAAAAGCGGTTTGCGACCATAACGATCAGACAGTGGGCCATAGGCGAGTTGCGCAAAGGTTAAGCCCAATAAATATAAACTCAACGTCCGCTGAATCGTATTTTCATCCGTTGCCAACGAGAGAGCAATATCCGGCATGGCGGGCAGATACATATCGGCACTGAGGAGCGGGATGATACTCAGCCAAGTCAGCAAAGTAAGCAATAAAATATGAACGAGGCGTGTACTCATGATAGCTTTACGCCTCGACTATTTCTTTTATTTCACAACGCAAGCGGCCACGGTGTAATTGGGCCGTGAGTTGCTCGCCCACTTTGCAGGCTTGGGTGTCAGTGACAACATGATTTTTCGGGGAGGTCAGTACCGCATAGCCGCGACTTAATGTGGCGAGCGGGCTGACCGCTTGCAATGTACTGGCAAGTTTCGCCAGCTGCATGCGTTGTGCTGCGAGTGGCTCTTGAATACTGCGGTATAATTTTGCTGTTAGTAATTCTAGTTGATGGCGCCACTGTGGCAGCGGCAATAAATGTTTTAATTGGCGTTGTAAGTGGATTAAAGCATGTCGCCGTTCACTGATAAGCTGATGCATGATGCGCGTTAACCGTCGGTTCATGTCGTCTAACTGTTGTAAGCAAGCATAGGTATCGGGGCTCAGTAACTCAGCGGCAGCCGACGGCGTGGGCGCGCGTTGATCGGCCACAAAATCAGCAATCGTCACATCCACTTCATGGCCCACGCCGCTCACAATCGGGATGTGGCTTGCAGCAATCGCACGTGCAACGATTTCTTCATTAAAAGGCCAGAGATCTTCGAGCGAACCGCCACCACGCGCCAGGATCAAGACGTCACAAGACGCTTGCTGGTTTGCACGCTCAAGTGCCTTCACAATCTCAGGGGCGGCTTGCTCGCCCTGTACGCTCGTCGGGTAAATCAAGACAGGAATGGCAGGGCAGCGTCGCTTCAATACCGTCACAATATCACGTACCGCCGCGCCGGTGGCGGAGGTAATCACACCAATTTGACGTGGCCAGCGGGGAAGCGGCTGCTTGCGTTCAATATCAAACAAGCCTTCTTTAGCAAGGCGGTGTTTTAGTGCCTCAAAGGCTCGCTGCAGGGCACCGTCGCCGGCAGGTTCCATGTGCTCTGCAATCAATTGCACATCACCGCGTGCTTCATACACGCTGAGATTGGCGCGCAACACAATCTGTTGCCCGTTTTCAGGTTCAAAACGCAAGTATTGATTTCGATGACGAAACATCACGCAACGGATCTGCGCATTTTTATCTTTCAGCGTAAAATATAAATGTTGTGAGTTCGGGCGCACCACATTGGAAAGCTCACCTTCAACCCACAATGTGGGAAAGTGTTGATCGAGTAACAGGCGCAGTTGTTGGTTCAGTGCAGAAACAGTGAATACGTTGCGCCCGGAAGCGGGTAGGGAAGCGTCGTTGTCTTGCGATAACATTTCTGAGTAGGGCGGTGACATCGACATCAATAAAATACCAAGCGGATAGCAATAAGAATAAGGATGATACCAAACACGCGGCTGATCGAAACCTGGGATTTCCCTAGCCATTGGCGCACCGTGCGGTGTTGCAATGCCATCACCAATGCAGACCAGTAGATGAGGTTTTCTAACACAAGCGCACTGCCAAAAACAATCCGGAAAAATAACGGTGTATTAGGCTCGATCAACTGCGCAAAAAGGCTGATCAAAAATAAACTGAATTTCGGGTTAAGCAGATTGGTCAGTAAGCCTTGGCGGAAGGCTTGCCCGCCGAGTAGGCTATTTTCATTTTGGGAGGGGCCGTGTGAATAAGGTTTGCTCATAAAGGTGCGGGCACCTAAATAAATTAAATAAGCCGCGCCGGCATATTGAATAACACTATAGAGCATGGTGTTATTTTGGAGCACAAACCCAAGGCCCACTACGCAATAAGAGACATGAATAATGACGCCGGTCGACACGCCCAGCCCGGTGAGCAGGGCAGGTTTGCGTGCATAAAGGATGGCATTGCGGCTCACCACAAAAAAGTCAGGTCCAGGTGAGAGCATGGCCAAGAAGTTGATGGTAAGCACTAGGAACAGGGTTTCAACCATAGTGAGCGTATTTTATCTTAAAACCAACTGCTTATTTAGATTTGTTTATGCGTTAATTTAAATTAGCTAAATGACAAAATATAAAGTTTGAACCTTGTTCTTATCCATCAATTACAGAAGGAAAGAGTCTACGGTCTCAAACTATGTATTTGTGATTTGTGATTACTTAAATGTTGTGTTATTTAACTATCAAATTTTTTGAATGCATACACCTGGGTGTTACGCTATATCTTTAGAAAATCTCTTCTATGACTAGAAACGGGTTTTCTTGTTTTTTTCCCAATTTAATTTTACCTAATTTAGGTGCTCTAAGTTTTTGTCTCGCCCAATATCAAGATGGCGGCGAGATTGTTTGTAGCCTTAATGCTTTTTGCGCTTGTCATTTGCGCGTCCGCGCTGACGGGGGTTAGTACTTGCCAACAATTGCAGGACATGAAAAACAATCTAGGAGAGGATTATGTTCTTGGCAACGACATCGATTGCTCTGCCACTGCCAGCTGGAACAGCGGCGCAGGATTTGAGCCAGTGGGGAGTACTTCAACAGCTGTATTTGCTGGAAACTTCGATGGTCAAGGCTATGAGATTAGTGGCCTAACGATCAATCGACCTAGTGCGATTAGCGTTGGATTGTTTGGTGCTACAAGCCATGAGACTCAAATTAGTAGTGTAAATTTGTTAGGAGGGAGAGTGATAGGCTTTGAGTACGTCGGAAGTCTTGTGGGCTTTAACCAAGGCACTATTAGCAATAGTACAACGAACGTCACTGTTATTGCGGATTCAGTTCGAGCAGGTGGTTTAGCGGGTAGCAACTCAGGCACTATCATAACTTGCTCTGCTGCGGGCATCGTTGATAGCCAGGAATTCCTTGGTGGTCTGGTAGGAGATAATGGTGGGTTTATTAGCTTCAGCTATGCTACCGGCAATGTGACAGGAGGTAAGCCTATTGGCGGACTGATTGCTACTAACTCTTTTGATATCAGTGATTGTTATGCTACAGGTAATATTGCTGTCACCACAGGTGGTGCTAGTGGTGGACTGGTGGGTTGGAACAGTGCCGACATTACGAATAGCTATGCTACAGGTAGTGTTTTAGTTTTAGATAATGTTCTGGCAGGTGGTGTAGGTGGTCTGGTAGGAGAAAATATAGGAGGTCTTATTAGTATGAGCTATGCCACCGGCAATGTGACAGGTTTGAGTGACACAGTTGGCGGTCTGGTTGGTATCAATCAGGTGAGTATTAGTGACTGCTATGCTGTGGGCAGTGTTTTTTCAAATGGAGATGCAGGTGGTTTAATGGGCTACAATGATGGTGGCACTATCAGTAACTGTTATGCGGTAGGCAGTGTCTCAGGGAATAGCTTGAAGGGCGGTTTAGTGGGGCGTGATAACGGTGGTAGCGTTGTAACCAACAGCTACTGGGATAATCAAACCTCAGGGTTGGCGACGAGCAATGGTGGAAGTGCTAAAACAACGTCTCAAATGTTTAAGCGAGCTACTTACCTTAGCTGGAATTTCGTTACAGTTTGGTGGCTCCATGAAGGCATTAATTACCCTCGGCTGCTAACATTATCATCTCCTCCAAGCCAATCTTTTAGCCAAAGTGATAGCAACAGCCAATCGCCTACGCCAAGCCAAAGTGATAGTCAAAGTCATTCGCAGAGTGATTCTCTAAGTAATAGCCGTAGCCAGTCGCAGAGTGATTCTCAAAGCGCTTCATTTTCCTCAAGTGGTAGTCGTAGCTATTCGCACTCACAAAGTTTTTCTCAAAGCTTTTCAGCCTCCCAAAGCCAAAGCCAAGGCATCACTTTTGTCACAGATTGTTTTGATCTCCAAAACATGACAAATGACCTAATTGGCAGATATGTATTAACAGGCCCAATTGATTGCACTGAGACTGCTGCCTGGAATGGTGGTCAAGGTTTTGAACCAATCGGTACCCTTGCTGCTCCTTTTAGTGGGATCTTCACAGGCAATGGATATGTTATCACCGGGCTGACCATTAACCGCCCCACAATAGATAATGTCGGTTTGTTTGGTATGGTTGATAGTACTGTACAAGTTCACGAGGCTGGTTTAGAAGCAGTATCCGTTCGAGGTCGCAATCAAGTGGGCGCTTTAGTTGGGCTTAATCAAGGCAGCGTCGATATTAGCTACGCAAGCGGTTTTGTTGCAGGTACCAGTGAAGTGGGTGGTTTGTTCGGCAGAAATGACGGCACCCTCAGCCGTAGTTACGCAATCACTGCTGTCACCTCGTCAAATAACGCAGCAGGCGGCTTAGTGGGCCGTAACGAAGGCAGCATCGACGAAAGTTACGCCGCAGGCCTTGTTTCTGGCGGCGCCAATGCAGGTGGTCTCGTTGGGCTAAGTTCTGCGGGCATTGCTACAGAAAGCTACTGGGATACCATGGCTTCAAGCCAACTGACAAGTAGAGGCGGCACTGGCAAGACGGCCATTGAAATGCATCGTGTCGCAACATTTAATGCCTGGGATGCCAGCAACATCTGGTGGTTGAGCTGCGGTGCTTATCCGACGTTGAAGGCTTTCCACCCAGCCCCTGTTGTGCCGATAAACATCAGCACCTGCGTTGAGCTGCAGTCGCTTTGCGGCGAACGGGATTATGCCCTCGTGAACGATATTGATTGTTCAGTAAGCAGCACCTGGCACAATGGCGCAGGTTTTGTGCCACTGGGTGCAAATGAAACAGCTTTTACAGGTAGCATGGCGGGCAATGATCATGTGATCACCGGTCTTACAATCAATCTCAGCTCAACGGATAACGTTGGCCTCTTTGGTGTCACAAGCGACACCGCACAGATAAGTAAGCTCAGGCTCATCAATGCGACTATTCAAGGGCAAAACCAGGTTGGCATGCTGATAGGGCTGAATCACGGTAGCGTGACTGCCTGTTACGCGCAGGGTAGTGTTTCAGGCAATGCTAACGTTGGTGGTTTGATAGGCCGCAATAGCGAAACGGCCGTTGTGAGTCAATCTGCCGCCGAAGGCGCGCTTGTTGGTAATGGTATTGCAGGTGGCTTAGTGGGTTTGAATGAAGGCGCGGTTGAAGACAGCTATACCTTGGTGAGTACGTTGATCGATGCGCCCAAAGGCAAAGCAGGGGGCTTGGTAGGTGATAACATAGGTCACCTGCAACGCAGCTATGCAGCAGGTTGTGTGCGCAGTCCGCATGGCAGTGCTGAGCTCGGCGGCCTGGTGGGCGCCTTGTCAGGCCATCAGGGTATTACCGCTTGTTACTGGGATAGAACCACAACGGGTCATATCTTTTTGGGGCCTAAAAGTACGCAACGCAACCACGGTAAAAAGACCGGCGAGCTCTACCAAGCTGGTACTTTTAAAAGTTGGGATTTTGCTGCTACTTGGGATATTGAACCGGGCAGAAGCTATCCTCGCTTACGAGCCCTTGCCAATGTGGCAGTACCGATTGCGCCTGCTGAAAAATGCCCTTCCAGCGCGTTATTTGGTCAGTGGCTTACGCTAGCAGTGAGCCTCATCAGTGTCATGGCGTTTTTGTTTTTGCTACTGCTGTATGGGAGGAATTTGTTTTTGCTCAGCCGTTGGCGTCACCAAAACAAGCGTCCTGACTGGGTTGCGCCGGCTTATCTGGGGCAGCAAGATGTTGTGCTTCACCATTTGCGCAAGCAAGCTACTCCGGAAGAGAAAAAATCAATCCTCGAGGTGCTACTTGAAAATAATCATGTGAGTACTGTCCAGGCAGCGCTTGAAGAAAAGCTAGTTGTCGTTGACGATGCATTACGCCATGCTTGGGGAAACAAACTGGCTGCGCGAGGTTATCATGAGATGGCAACGTGTTTAGGCGTCGAGGAGACTGCCTGGCAAGCATGCTGTGAGGCAGTAAGGGCGCAGCGCAAAGAAAAGCAAAATTTTCACAGCGCGGTGGAAGCGGGTCAACATTATTTTGATCTTGAAGGTCTTAAACAAGACACACGTTGGCCAGCCTTGAAAGCGGCCATTGAAAGAGATCAGAGCATTTCGCTTCGCGAGGATGCTTCGGCAGAGGATGTTGCCAGGTTCATTGGTTTAAGTATTGCAGGCTTAAGCACTTCTGCGCTTCCTTATGACGGAGAAGACTATTTTTATGATACCAATAAGATGTTAGCGCAAGGTTTGAACCCTAACTTTCTTGTTGAAGCAGGGGGAGCACCACTTGCGGAAGCGGTACAGAAAAAGCATATTCCGCTTGCCAAGCGGTTGGTGCAGCATAACGCAAATCTCTACTTATCCGGTGCAACGGCTTTGCCGCTTGAGGTGCTGCTCCAACACGGCCAACGTTTGACGGCCCAGCAAATGCTAGTGCAAGGCGATTATCCCCCTGTGTTAAAGCAAAGTCTGACGCAGACACTCGCGGCCATTGACTCCAACGACGCGGCTGTCAAGACAATCAGTTTGCGCGCACATCTTTGTGATAACTACACTGTCTATTTGCTCTGCTGTGCGTTGCGTGAAAACCAACACGTGGAAGTGCTAGATTTGGCGTACAATGAAATCAGCTTGCTGGGTGTGATGTCGATGGCCACGCTCTTGCACGATCACCCGCGTCTGCGCCGCATTGATTTGTCTTACAACCTATTGGATGAACGGGGCCTGGCGTATTTGACCAAGCTGTTCGACAGTAGCCCCTGCCTGAAGGAGATTGAGATTGCCGGCAACACGCTGGTGCCACAAGATGATCCCAGAGTGAACGTATTGAAAATGGCACTGGCGGCACGTCACTCAGATGCAAAGCCAAGCGCGGCTACGCCCACTGCTGAGCCGACCCCAGGAAATAGCGCGCCCCAGTGGTTACGCTTCCAGGTGTGGTTTCAGCATTACCAGACCATGATGGTGATTGCTTTCTTGGTGGAGGTAGCCGATAAGGTTTCCGACTGCATTTTGATCCGTGAGTTAGCTGAAAATCGTGAACAGCAGCTGGCCGTTGCTTCGCTCACTTTTTTGCTGGCTTCTTATGTGGTGGGTGCCGTGAGCGTGCAGCAGATGCGCGATCCAGGGCAGACGCATACCTGGGCGTCACGCTTGAAGCGCTTGCTTTGGCTACCCGTGCTGGGCCCTGAGTTTGCGCGCCTGGTGTGGAATGTAGAATATATCGACAAGCGGTTTGCTTGGTTGCGACTGGCCAACTTTGTAGTGGAAGACGCGCCGCAATTTATTGTGGGGGTCCTCTTTTTAGAGAGAAAAGGCATGAACCCGGCTGTGTTGGCAAAGGTAGTGCTGGCTTTTTGCTTCTCGCTCTTTTTTATGCTGAAGTTTCTGTTGTATGACTTTTCCGCGGGTCGTGTAAAGATGCGTAATGCCTTGCGTAATGTCACGGATAGAGTGCAGACAAGAGTAAGCAAGTCTACTTCAGCTGCAGCAGGCGGCATTGAGATGGATACGTTTGGGGCAGGGGGTGATACACATGGCTGGTAGGACAGCAAAATCTCCCTGAGGCGCGCTGCTTTCTATAATTTTTAATCTTTGAGAGGTGCTGTCTCTCAAAAAAAGACCTAAAAATAAGTTATTCATATAACACATTTCGGGGGATCGGCAAGCTAAGCAGGCCCATTGCGCTTTAAGCGCATTTTGCGTAGAATTTCGGGCCTTAACTAATAAGTTGATTAGTTATTTCTCCTTGCTCTCTTTTCGTGCCTAATGCATTGAGAAGAAAGCCTATTTTTTAAAGTCCATAAGGAGCTTTTCACATGAGACACTATGAGATTGTGTTTCTGGTCCACCCTGATCAGAGCGAACAAGTGCCCGGCATGATCGAGCGTTACCAAAAAATGATTGGTGATGCAGGCGGTAAAGTCCACCGCCTAGAAGACTGGGGGCGCCGCCAGCTGGCTTATCCCATCCAAAAAATCGCTAAAGCGCATTATGTTTTGATGAACATTGAGTGCCCAACCGCGGTGATCACCGAGCTTAATAACGCTTTCCGTTTTAATGACGCGGTGATCCGTAACATGATTTTGGGCCGCCATGAAGCGGTCACGGAACCCTCTGTCATTTTCAAATCAAAAGAAGCGGCTGCTTCAAAAGGGGCTGGCGACAAATATAAAAGCAGATCAGAAGATGAAAGGCCCGCAGAGAAATCTGAAGTGGTAGAATCTTCAAACAAAGCGGAATTTGCTGCGGATGATGAACTCCCTGTCGTAGAGACTGAAATAACAGATGTAACAGGTGACGACTCAATAGAGTCTGATGCCGATCCTTTGTTAAGCCAGTAAATCACTAAACATTTAAAACAGGAACTACCATGAGCTATTTTCGTCGTAGAAAATTTTGTCGCTTCACCGCTGAAAACGTGAAGGAAGTCGATTACAAAGATATTGACGTTTTAAAAGAGTATCTTGCTGAAAGCAGCAAAATTGTACCCAGCCGTATTACCGGCACAAAAGCGCATTATCAACGCCAACTCACCACGGCCATTAAACGTGCACGTTATCTTGCATTGATGCCGTATTGCGACGGCCATTTCAATTAATTGATTTTGTGTTGCACCTGAATATAGGGAGCACTCAGCAATGAAAGCGTTAGCAAGCTTTATCATGCGCGGTCGATGGCAAGCCATCGGCGTCACGCTGTTTTTTGCGATGCTACCGTTTTTAAGCTTCATCAGTGCGGTGGCCGTTGCGCTCGTCGCGTTGCGTAAAGGTTGGCAAGAGTCGGCTTTTATGATTGCTTTGCTGGCACTGCTGTCGGCTGTGTTGTATTTATTTGGATTGCCCTGGACGCTGTTCGTCATGCTGGGCATTTCAATTATACCGGTATGGTTGCTTGCTTTAGTCTTGCGCGCCACGGTGTCGTTAGGGTTGACGTTGCAAGTCGGTGCTACTGCCGGCGCGGTGCTGATCTTGCTGATTTACGGCTTTGTCGATGATGTCACTGGGCTGTGGGAACGCTTAATCATGCAGTTTTTAAGTGCGCTTGGGAACGGTGAATCAGGCCTGCCACTCGATAATGCAGAGCAAATGCGTTTGGCGACAGATTTCGCGCAAATCGCAACGGGCATACAGGTGGCTAGCCTGCTGCTATGGAGTGCCATCAATGTACTGTTAGCACGTTGGGGACAGTCGTTGTTATATCACCCCGGTGGCTTTCAAAAAGAATTTCATGCGCTACGTTTAAATGTGCTGTCATTGCTCGTGTTTGCAGTCTGTTTAGGGGCGGCGATGTTATGGCCAGTGATGTGGAATGTAGTCTGGGTGCTTGGGGTACCCTTTGTATTGGCAGGGATTGCCTTAGTGCATAGTCTGGCAAATAAACAAGCCAATGCCAGTGTGTGGCTTGTGATATTTTATATTGTGTTGCTCATGATGCTCCCTTATATGTTGTGGGTGTTATTGGCGTTTGCGCTAATCGATACGTGGGTAGATTTTCGTAAGCGAATGGGCAGCAATACAGCAGAATAACAAAAGCAAAATAGTTAAAAAATAGTTAAAGAGAGGTCATTATTATGGAAGTTATATTACAAGAGAAAATTCGCAACCTGGGTGATTTAGGTGAAAAAGTTGAAGTGAAGCCCGGTTATGCGCGTAATTTTTTATTGCCACAAGGCAAGGCCGTGTTTGCCACTGCAGAAAATTTAGCAAAATTTGAAGCACACCGTGCAGAGTTGGAAAAAGCAGCGGCTGACGAATTGGGTAAAGCCAAGCAACGTGCTGAAGCAATTGAAAAACTCGAAACCATTACCATTACTGCAAAAGTCACAGAAGAAGGCAAGTTATTTGGTTCCGTGGGCGTGCACGATATTGCCGAAGCCATTGTGGCGGCCGGCGTGCCAGTTGAAAACAAAGAGATTGATTTGCCGCATGGTGCTATTCATGAAATAGGTGAATATGAGTGCGGTGTGTTATTGCACAGTGATGTGGCGGTCACCGTTGCCTTGCACATTGTTGCGGAAGAATAGGTCACCCTGTTATGGCGGTTGTTGAACATGCCGCACGTCGTGTTGCTCAAACTCAAGAGGTGCTAAACGCCTTAAAAGTCCCGCCACACTCGAACGAAGCGGAACAAGCGGTCCTCGGTGGCTTGATGTTAGACAATCAAGCCTGGGATCGTGTTGCCGATCGTGTGGGTGAGGGCGATTTCTACCGAAACGATCATCGCCTGATTTTCAGTGCCATTGCGCGCTTAGCCGAACATAATAAACCTTTCGACGTCGTCACCCTCTCAGAAAGCCTCGCGAACATGAACGAGCTGGAGGATGCAGGTGGCTTAGCCTATTTGGGCGAGTTAGCCAAAAATACCCCCAGCGCAGCGAATATTCAGGCGTATGCTGACATTGTGCGTGAACGTTCTGTGTTGCGCCAATTGATTTCGGTGACAACTGAAATTGCTGGCAGCGCCTTTAACACAGAAGGGCGTACAACCGCCGATTTATTAGATGAAGCTGAACGCAAAATTTTTAATATTGCCGATCAAAATACGCGTGATGGTGGTCCCACCGGTATTAAAAGCTTATTAACAGACGCCTTAGATCGGGTGGATGAGCTCTACAAATCGGGCGACACCATTACCGGCTTATCAACAGGCTACCGTGATCTCGATGAAATGACCTCTGGCTTACAACGCGGCGATTTAATTATCGTGGCCGGCCGTCCTTCGATGGGCAAAACCAGTTTTGCCATGAACATGGCAGAGCATGCCGCGATTAAAAGCAACAAGCCGGTGCTGGTGTTCAGTATGGAGATGCCTGGCGAATCACTTGCCATGCGGATGATGTCATCACTGGGCCGCATTGATCAAAGTCGCATTCGTTCAGGCCGTTTAAACGATGACGATTGGCCGCGTATTACCTCCGCCGTTGGCATGCTGTCTGAAACACAATTATTTATTGACGATTCTTCTGCGCTCTCGCCCACAGAAGTGCGCGCGCGTGCACGCCGTGTGGCACGTGAGCACGGTGAGCTTGGTGCCATTGTGGTGGATTATTTACAGCTCATGCAGGTGCCTGGTTTAAGCGATAATCGTGTTGCGGAAATCTCACAGATTTCACAATCGCTCAAGCAATTGGCAAAAGAGCTAAGCACCCCAGTGATTGCTTTATCGCAGTTAAATCGTAGCCTTGAGCAACGCCCCAATAAGCGCCCCGTGATGTCGGATTTACGTGAGTGCGTAACAGGCGATACGTTAGTTTGCTTGTCAGATGGTCAGCGAGTGCCGATAGCTGATCTTGTCGGTAAAACCCCCGATGTGTTAACAATGACAGCTGATGGCAAAATATCCAATGCGCTGAGTGATAAAGTTTGGAAGGTGGGTCAGCGAGAAGTGTTCTCAATTCGCTTGACAAGTGGTCGATATATCCGTGCAACCAGTGAGCATCGCTTATTTGGCGCCAATGGCTGGAAAACAGTATCAGAATACAAGGTAGGAGACCGGTTGGCGCTTGCACATTATTTGCCCGAGCCAATGGTGCCAGAAGAGTGGCCAGATAAAAAAGTGGCTTTTTTGGGGCAAATGATTGGTGATGGTAGCTATTTGAAAGGGCAGCCTATGCGCTTCACTAGTCAGTCTAAAGAGAATTTAAAGATAGTTGCTGAAGCGGTTGAAAAAGAGTTTGGTGGTGAAGTTAACTATCACGACGTAAAAGGTGACTGCAAGCAGATAGTGATTAGTGGAAATGGAAATCGCTGGCATCCAAAAGGGGCCAATAAATGGTTGCGTGATCTTGGGATCTTTAATCAACGTTCACACGAAAAACGTATTCCCAGTGCTGCATTTAAGCTTGCTGATAGACAGGTTGCTCTTTTATTGCAGCATTTGTGGGCAACTGATGGCACTATTTACTCTCGTAAAGCAGAGTCAAAAGGCAGCCATGCAATCCACTACAGTACAAATAGCCAAGGGTTAGCCTCTGATGTGGCAGCTTTATTGTTGCGTTTTGGTATCGTGGCTCGAATTAAAGTGGCACAGAAAGAGAATTATTTGCCAGGTTACATGGTGACAATTACTGGGGCAAAGGATCAAAGAAAGTTTTTAAGTGAGATCCATGCTTTTGGCCCTCGTGTGCCGCAGGCAGTAGCGTTATTTAAGATCCTGATCGACGTTAAACCAAATACGAATATCGACACACTCCCGGTTGAATTATTTGCTCAAGTTCGTGAAGGGATGAAAGAGAAAGGCATTTCTCATCGTCAAATGGCTAAATTGCGTGGCACTTCTTACGGAGGCACTTCTCATTTTAGTTTTGCTCCTTCTCGCGAATTGATGTCAGAGTACGCAGACCTACTAGGTGATAAAACCCTGAAGAAAGAGTGTGAAAATGATTTGTTTTGGGATCAAATTGTTTCCATAGAGCCAGCAGGCGAAGAAGATGTTTATGATCTAACAGTGCCTGAAACCGCTTCGTGGCTAGCAGACGGCATAGTAAGCCATAATTCTGGTGCCATCGAGCAGGATGCAGATTTGATCACCTTTATTTATCGTGATGAAGTCTACAACGAAGATTCGCCTGATAAAGGCACGGCAGAAATTATTATCGCTAAACAACGTAACGGACCAATTGGCATGGTGCGTTTAACGTTTATCGGCAAATACACCCGTTTTGAAAACTTTGTGCCCACGCAGATCCCGCAGGGCATGGCGCCCCCCGGAGGTGAAATGTGAGCCGGCCGCTACAAGCCCATTTAAACATGGGTGCCTTCCAGCATAATTTAGCAAAAGTGCGAGAATATGCGCCCAATACAAATGTGCTGGCAATGATCAAAGCTAACGGTTATGGCCATGGCTTGGTGCGCACGGCGCAGGGTTTAGCAGGTGCGGATGCTTTAGGGGTGGCCTGCATCGATGAAGCCACGCAATTACGTGAAGCAGGGATCAATACGCCGATTGTATTATTAGAAGGTTTTTTTGACGAAAAAGAATTAGCCGTTGCAAGCCATTTGGATTTGCAATTAGTGATACATGAACAGCGCCAGCTTGCCTGGCTAGAAAACGCAGATTTTAGCAAACCCATCACGGTATGGCTCAAAATAGACACCGGCATGCACCGCTTAGGATTTACGCCAGCAGTGGCAGCTGCAATTTGCGAGCGTCTATCACGTTGCGCTTGGGTTAGCGGCGCGCCACGCCTCATGACACATTTTGCAACCAGTCAAGATCCCACGGGCACCTCATTAAAGCAGCAACTCAGTTTATTTAACAAGACAATAAACACCTTGCCTGCAGACAAACGCGGCCAGCAATGCTTAGCTAATTCAGCCGCCATCATGGCCTGGCCAGAAACCCATGCCGATTGGGTGCGCGCGGGTATTATGTTGTATGGTGTCTCGCCTTTTGCCGATAGTGTCGGGCGCGATCATGATTTGCAACCTGTGATGACAATGCGCTCTGAGCTTATTGCTGTTCATGATGTGGCGGCAGGTGAGCAAGTGGGGTATGGTGGCTACTGGACCTGCCCGACCGATATGCGAGTCGGTATTGTGGCAGTGGGTTACGGTGATGGTTACCCGTATCATATTTGCCAAGATACGCCTGTGTTAGTTAATGGCCGGCAAACGCGCGCCATTGGTCGCGTGTCCATGGACATGATTGCGGTCGATTTGCGAGAGCACCCTGAGGCCGTGATCGGTAGCGCCGTCACACTTTGGGGTGAAGGCTTGCCAGTGGAATGGGTAGCACGCGCGGCAGGTATCAACCCCCATGCTTTGCTCTGCGGTGTTGCGCAGCGCGTTAAATTTAATGTTGATTGGAGTGTCAAAAATGAAAAAGAAAACACATTGGAAGCGGCTTAGTCTTTTATTCGTATTATGTTGCTGGCCTTTGGCCTTATTGGCGGAAGGCGATTTGGTTATCGAAGACGCTGAAATCCGCATGGTGCCACCTGGCCAGAAAATGACCGCGGCCTTTATGACGTTTCGCAATGACACGGATGAAGCCTGGATACTCTCTTCAGTCACCACCCTCATTGCTAGCCGTGCTGAAATACACGAAACCCAAATAGAAGGCGATAAGGTCAGCATGAGAAAAGTAGACCATCTGATTATTCCCGCTGGCGAAAGTGTGGTACTTGCTCCAGGCGGCCTGCATGTGATGCTCATGGGCTTAAATTCGCCCCTAAAACATGACGACGAAGTCGAGATGATTTTCATGTTTATTGACGAAGATGGCGAAGAACTTGAGCTTATCAGCGTGCCCGTAACGGTCAAAGATCCGCGTAGCCGGTGAGTGCCGGGGCCACTAACCCTTTACAGGCCGGCTCTGCTCTGGCAGTCTATGCGGCTTAAGTTTTTCTTCCCTACGACTTAACTTAAATATCTTAAAGGTACCCTTAATGAGTAATTTAGTGTCTTACACCCCCTTAATAATGAGTGTGGTTGGGTTATTGGTAGCGTTTATCATTTACCGCCTGATCCTTGCTTATCCCACAGGTGATGAAAAAATCACCAAAATCAGTGATGCTATCCACTTAGGCGCGATGGTCTTTATGCGTCGCGAGTACAGCATGCTCTTTATGTTTGCGGTTGTCTTGTTGGTGCTGCTGACGATTTTCTTGGGTTGGCAAACCGCCTTTGCTTTCTTGCTGGGGGCACTTGCCTCAGCCACAGCGGGCTATTTAGGCATGCACACGGCAACACGCGCTAACGTGCGTACCACCAATGCCGCGCACACCAAAGGGGCGCCAGAAGCACTGACCGTCGCTTTTTACGGTGGTTCCGTGATGGGCATGGCGGTTGCTTCATTAGGGCTACTCGGATTAGGCGTGCTCTACTTAATGTTTGGTGGTGATCCCCACACGGCGCATATCATCCATGGCTTCGGTATGGGGGGCTCTGTGGTAGCGCTCTTCTCTCGTGTGGGTGGCGGTATCTTCACCAAGAGTGCAGACGTCGGCGCTGACTTGGTGGGTAAATTAGAAGCCGGTATTCCGGAAGATGACCCCCGTAACCCAGGTGTGATTGCCGATAACGTCGGTGATAACGTTGGTGACGTGGCAGGCATGGGGTCTGATATCTTCGAATCGTATTGTGGTTCGATGATTGCCTCGATTGCGATTGCCTCTACGATGGGTGTCGGTGCGGTATTTGCTCTCGGTGAAACCCGTGAGAGCTTAATGTTCTTGCCGCTCGCGATAGCCTCTGCTGGTTTGGCCTGTTCGATTATCGGCATTATCTTAGTGCGTCTATTTTGTAAACGTTCGCCTGAAGTGGCGCTGCGTGTCGGCATGATTGGCGCCACGGTTGTTTTTATGGCGCTAGCATTCTTCGTGATTAGCTGGCTTGGCCTCGCAAGTAAAGTTTGGTATGCCGTATTAGTGGGTGCGTTAGGGGGTATTGTTATCGGCTTGGTAACAGAATATTACACCTCAGGTCGCCCCATTCGCATGATTGCTAAATCAGGTGAAACCGGTGCGGCGACGGTGATGATTACCGGCTTGGCTATTGGCATGCGCTCAGTGCTTATTCCTGTACTGACCATTGCGGGCATTATCTTTGTTTCCAGCCAAGTGGCCGGTCTTTACGGTGTGGCAATTGCGGCAGTAGGGATGTTGGCGACAGTCGGCATTACCATGGCCATTGATGCTTATGGGCCTGTAGCCGATAACGCCGGGGGTATTGCTGAAATGGGTGGTTTGGGTAAAGAAACCCGCGACATTACCGATTCGCTTGATGCCTTGGGTAACACCACGGCGGCGATTGGTAAAGGTTTTGCGATTGGTGCAGCGGCCCTTGCGGCCCTTGCGATTATCGCAGCCTTTATCGAAGTGCTGACAGTCAAATACCCTGACTTTAATCTCGACTTAGGTAGCCCAGAAGTCTTGGTGGGCTTATTAATCGGTGGTGTGCTGCCATTCTTGATTGCTTCTATTACCATGACAGCTGTGGGTGATGCGGCCTTTGCGATGATCAAAGAAATTCGTCGTCAATTCCGCGAAATTACCGGCTTGCTGGAAGGTAAAGCAGAACCCGATACCGCACGTTGTGTGGATATCGCCACTTCTGCCGCCTTGAAGAAAATGATTCTGCCAGGTGCCATTGCGGTAGCGGCACCCGTAGTGGTGGGTTTTGGCATCAGCCCTGAAGCCCTGGGCGGCATGCTCGGTGGCGGCTTGCTAGCCTGTGTCTTGTTAGCACTGACCATGGCCAATGCCGGTGGTGCGTGGGATAACGCCAAGAAACACGTTGAGAAAGGTGCACATGGCGGTAAAGGCTCAGACGCACACAAAGCGGCTGTTGTGGGTGATACGGTGGGTGATCCCTTCAAAGACACCTCCGGTCCTTCAATGAACATTTTGATCAACGTGATGGCGATTGTAAGTTTGGTGATTGCACCGCTTTTATAACACTGTTTATCTGATCCGTTCAGAACGCAAAAGCCAGGCTCTGCCTGGCTTTTTTGTGGGCGAAAGGGCGGCCACAGGGGGCCGCCCCTACTAAAAACGTAAGCGTTCATGGGGACGAATTCTCGCTGTCTTTTTATGTTCGATAAACCACCTGTAGGGGCGACCGGTGGTCGCCCACAAATCGAATCTCGCGCCTTTATCTGACAGGGCGACCACCGGTCGCCCCTACAATTTGTACAGAGATTGGCAGATACCCTCTGAACGCTTATCTCAAAATTTACACATAGATGTTACCCCATATAATTAGAGAGTAGCCAAAAATTCCGAGTTACCCGCTTTCAGACAAAACATTCAACACCTTACCCAGACCGTCAAAGAAAATGGGGGCCAAGCCGAGCAGCTATATTGAGTACGAGAAGCAGATTTTGGTGGGCGGGGAGTTCACTCATCGGGTGATCTTCTACCATCCCTGGGTCAGGGATAAGACTGGAGTGGGGCAGCTCCCCAACGTGCCTGCCGGCTACTCTGCCAAGCAGCACCTGGATCCCAAAGAGGGGGGACGCAACGTCTCTGCCGAGGAGACAGCGCTGATGGCTCCCCAAACCCAAGGAATGATTGCCTGTCAGGTGCGGCTCTACGCCTTGGGCGCGCCGGAAGGGCAGGCGCTTCTCTGGACTCGCTTGGAGGCGGCTAGCTTTGCCGAGCTTGCCACGGATCTTGCAAACTTGCTGCCTCAGTATGAAAGGGAGGCGGCGCTGCACAGCCTTGGGCTCACTCTCTGCAAGGGTGCCCAGGTGGCATACGCCGAGCACAGTGGCTGGCACACTGTTGTGCAAGAAGCGCGGAGAGCCCAGGGCCCGGAGAAGGAGCAAGAGTTGGAGGAGGAGCAGGTGCCGGAAAAAGAGCGTGGATCAGGAGCAAGCGGGGAAGATAGGCTTCCTTTTTCGCCTTCGATCTCCCGCCACCAAGACCTGAGCTTCCTCCGGAGAGCCACCTTGGAAACGTGACGGCCTAGTTTCAATGCAGGACCTTAGCCGTTAGGGGCTTTTATAAGTTGCTGCGCGACGGCGGACTATTTTATGTAAGCGTTTAAAAAAATTCCAAAATTAAACATAGTTTTTTATTTTAAGCATAGCAATTTACTATTTGAATTTAAAGGAGATTATTTTTTTTATTCAAAATAATGGCCATTAAATTAGTAATTTAATTAACTTACATGCGTATGTTACACCATATATAGAGATAGCAACAAAACATTTCAGGTTATCACTTTGAGAACAAAAACATCTAAGCACTTAAAACAAAACTTCAAGCAAGATGGGCAACGCGTCTTCTACGGGACAGGTGATCTACAGCAAGACTTTTCAGGTGGATGGACAGGGATATCTCATCCAGTACTCCCACACCTGGGGTAGTGATACTGAGGGAAAGCATTTTCTCTCTCTGGCCAGGTATCCGGGTATCATCCACTCCGCTGATGGGACCACCTGCAGCACGACCTTCCTTGGTGGGCTGCCTGCGGCGCCTCCTCTCAAGGAGGGGCTGATCACTTGCACGATCGGCCTCTACAAACAGGGCGAAGCGGAGGCGGTGCTCTCGCAGACGCTCCAGCGCGCCACTTTTGCCGCGCTCGGCGAGGCACTGCCGAGAGTGCTTGCTTCCTATGAGCGTATGGCCCCTATGGCTGTTGCAGCGCCGTCGGCCCCCCTTGCTGCTGGGAGTCGACAGGGAGGGCATTTCGCCGGTGGCCTTGATGAGCGGAAGAAACAGTGGGTGCTTCCCACTGCAAGTGTCGCTGATGCTTAACGGCAGAGTGCTTTTGCTTAAGCAACAAGCTGTTTTTTCCTCAATTTTGCCAATGAGCTTTGAATCTTTATATAGCAATTTACAAGCATTCAAAAAAACGCCAAAATTAAACATCGTTTTATTGTTCGTTAACTTAAGTTTTTTTACTTAAAAACGATAAGCTTTCGATTTCAAGCAGGAAAAATGAGACAAAAAGCCTGACTTAAGATCAACAAATGTCGATCTTAGTTCAGGAAGACAGAAGGGAAAAATGATTCACCATTTGGTTATTAACAGTAAGTGTTTTTTGACTCACTAAAAATATCTTAAACCTTCGGAAAAGGCACGCCCAATTTTTGCTCCACCGGTACGTTTTTCAGGCGTACATAGTCTGGCAAACCATTTTGGTAAGGCGGGTAGTCTTCGCCTTGGATAAGCGGCGCTAAATACTGCCGGCAGGCCTCGGTAATACCAAAGCCGTCTTCGGTAATGTAATCGCGCGGCATGGTTTTTTCCTGATTAGCAACGGCACTTAAAGGCGCATGGTCAATACGCCACGTATAAGGGCTGTTTGAATCGCGCACAATGATCGGCATCACGGCATTTTCACCCGCCAGCGCCAATTCAACGGCCGCTTTACCCAAAGCATACGCTTGATCCACATCCACGCGCGCCGCCAAGTGGCGTGCCGAGCGTTGCAAATAGTCGAGCACGGCCCAATGGTATTTAAACCCAAGCTCATTTTTTATTAAATTGGCCACCACCGGTGCCACGCCACCGAGCTGGCTATGACCAAAAGCATCTTTGGTGCCCGTGTCGCTGAGAAATTCGCCACTTGCATTGCGCAAGCCTTCTGACACGGCAATGGTGCAATAGCCGTATTCTTCCACGGTGTAGCGCACGCGCGCCAGGAAGGCGTCTTGATCAAAATCAATTTCAGGGAACAAAATAATATGCGGTGGATCGCCCGCTTGTTCAGCGGCCAAGCCCGCGGCTGCGGCAATCCAACCTGCATGGCGCCCCATGACTTCCATCACAAACACTTTGGTCGAGGTGGCCGCCATCGACGCGACATCAAAGCCGGCTTCACGAATAGAGGTGGCGACATATTTTGCCACCGATCCAAACCCGGGGCAGTTATCGGTGAGGGGTAAATCATTATCGATCGTTTTGGGAATACCGATGCACGTCAGCGGGTAGCCGAGTGAGGCACTCATTTCAGCGACCTTATGCGTGGTATCTTGTGAGTCGCCGCCGCCATTGTAAAAAAAGTAGCGGATATTATGGGCCGCAAACACGTCAATTAACCGTTGGTATTCGGCGGTATCCTCTGTGGGTTGTTTGAGCTTATGCCGACACGACCCAAAGGCGCCGCCGGGCGTGTGGCGCAGTGCCGCAATGGCTTCCGCGCTTTCTTGGCTGGTATCAATTAAATCTTCATTCAGTGCACCGATAATACCATTGCGCCCGGCATACACTTTATTGATCACACCGGTATGTTGACGCGCTGTTTCCAACACACCGCAAGCCGTTGCATTAATAACAGCG
>JAJFJF010000040.1 GCA_021774255.1 Gammaproteobacteria bacterium | reverse complement strand
GGTGTTGAGGCGTAAGCGTTCACGGGGCAGCTAGCCATTTATCCTATCAATTATTCCCTCTCCCCTGTGGGGGGAGAGGGAGTAATTTCTTAGGAACTTCCTGCTTGCCTCCCGAAGCCTTGGCGTAGGGAAGGCCCAAGGCGCTCGAAGACATGCTTCTCGCCCCCTTAGAGGGGAGAGGGAGGGATACGTTTAAAATCAGGGGTAGGTGAACGCTTACGTTGAAGCTTGTTGCACTCCGTTTTTGAATTCAAGGTGTACCAGTGGCCGCTGATCTTTTGATACCGGTGGTGTTGCACTTACTAATTGAATCCAAGTTCAAAAAAACCGCCAAAATTTTGTTATTTAGCTAGCTATAAAGAATATCTCTATTCTTTAGAAATTCTTCCAGAGACTCACCCGTGGGGAGCGTCAAATCAGGGGCGATATCAGCCAGCGGCTGCAGCACAAAATCGCGTTGGGTCATTTCGGGGTGAGGGATGGATAAGCGAGGCGTGCTAATGATTTGATTGCCATACAAAAGTATATCCAAATCCAGTGTGCGGGCAGCCCAGCGCTCCTCTGGCTTGCGTACCCGGCCATGAGCCTGTTCGATGGCTTGCAGGGCATCCAGCAAGGCTTCTGGGGGGAGCGTCGTGTCTAGCATGGCTACGGCATTAATGTAATCAGGCTGTGTGGGCGTATTTTTATCAGAGATGTCTGAGGAATTGTCTGTCGGGGCGCAGCAAACCGTGCCCTTATGCGTATCCTGATTATCAAGCGTGAGCGCTTTGCTTTGATAAAGCTTTGAAACAGCCTTTAACTCACTGCCAGCCAAGGCCGCAAGCGCATCAAAAGCGCGGGTGACTTGATTGATCGGATCGCCCAGATTGCTGCCCAGGGCAATATAGGTGCGTGTGGTGGCCGTGCTCACTGCTCAGGTGATGATGCTTGTTTTTTAGGGCGTCGTCGCCGTGGTTTTTTGGGCAGTGCTTTAATGATCACTTCACGCTCTTCGGGGGTGACGCTTTGAAAGTTGGTCCACCATTTGGCCAGGCCAGCCACTTCTTCACCGGCTTGCGCACGCAAGCATAAAAAGTCATAACCAGCACGAAAGCGCGGGTGGTCGAGTATGTGAAAAGCACGGCGACCATATTGCTGCGGGAAGCGAAACTGCAACATCCACACTTGGCGAATAAAATGGGTGAGGCGACGTGGGATATTCACATATTGTTTTTGTGGTCGCAGAATATCACTGATGGCTTCATGCAGTGCTTCTGCATCATCCAAACCCGCTTTTAAATAAGTATCACGCTGTTGCAGCATGGGGTACCAGAGAAATACCGCAAATAAAAAGGCAGGTGCAAGCGGTTTGTTATCTGCAGAACGCTTATCGGTGTTGATCAGCGCGCTGTCTACAAAAGCACGCATAAAGGCATGATTTTGGTCATTGAGTAAGGCATCGGCACTGGGGAATAAGTATTCAAATAGCCCATAATCGCGAAGCAAATGAAACGTTTTATAGGATTCGCCGCCTAAAAATAATTTTAAACTTTCTTCAAATAAACGTGAGGGTGAAATATCGGTGAGGGCGCTTGCGTATTTTTTAATCGGATCCGCAGTGTTTTTTTCAATTGCAAAATCAAGCTTAGCAGCAAAACGAATAGCGCGTAGCATCCGCACGGGATCTTCGCGATACCGTTTTGAGGGATCACCAATTAAATGCAGCTGGCGCTGCGTGATATCCGCCAAACCATTGGTGTAGTCCACCACGCTAAAGTCGACAATATTGTAGTACAGTGCGTTAACGGTAAAGTCACGTCGCCAAGCGTCTTCTTCCAGCGTGCCGTACACATTGTCACGCATGATCATGCCGTCATCGGTCGTGCGGGCGATTTCTTTATCGGCACCTTCATGGCTGCTGCGAAAGGTGGCCACTTCGATAATGTTGCGCCCAAAGAAAACATGCGCCAAACGAAAGCGGCGGCCAATTAAACGGCAATTGCGAAAGAGGGCACGCACTTGGTCGGGGTGGGCATCGGTTGCGACGTCAAAATCTTTGGGGGTGAGGCCAAGTAACAGGTCACGCACACAGCCACCGACTAAGTAAGCCTCGAAATTTGCCCGTTTTAGGCGATAAAGCACTTTTAAGGCGTTGTCGCTGATATTGTCGCGCGAGATGCAGTGGTCATCCCGTTTTAGGATGGTGGGCGCAGGGTGAGCGTGTGTATTGCGGAATTTTTTTATTATTTTGTTAAACATACAAGGGCCTATTAAGCCGCGGATTATACCATGAAGCCACTTTATCGAATATAATAGAAGCTATGAATAAGACACATAGAATATTGGCCTCCGTTTCGGGTGGCGTAGCCTTGTTTTTGGCGATTACCGTGGTGTTGTTGCATTGGCGTTACGATATTGCTTGGCTGGTGGCGTACCTATTTATGATCAATGTGGTGGCGTTTGTCGCATTTATCGTCGACAAAACAGCGCAGAAGCTAGAGAAACGGCGAGTCCCCGAAAAAGGCTTATTAACGCTAGCAATACTGGGAGGTACGATAGGGGCCTTTTTGGGAATGGCCATGTTGCGCCATAAAATAGCGAAGAAGTCGTTTTTTATCACGTTGTGGCTAATCGTTGCGCTGCAAATAGCGTTGTGGTTTATCTGGATAACCACAACGTCTTAATCTAAAGGGCATTTATCCGCCAAACTGCTTCTCACGAATTTCATGCACTGTTTTACAGTCAATACATAGCGTGGCGGTGGGGCGGGCTTCTAAGCGGCGAATGCCTATTTCACAACCACATGATTCGCAGTAGCCGTATTCTTTGTGTTCGAGCTGTTCTAAGCCTTCTTCAATTTTCCGGATCAGCTTACGTTCTCTGTCACGCGTGCGTAATTCAAGGCTAAATTCTTCTTCTTGAGAAGCACGGTCATTTAAATCAGGAAAATTAGTCGCTTCGTCTTGCATATAATGGACAGTGCGATCGGCTTCTGCCATTAACTCACTTTGCCAGTTTAATAAAATTTCTTTAAAATGAGCACGTTGTGCTTCATTCATGTATTCTTCGCCTTTTTTAGCTTTATAAGCGGGTATAGTGGTGCCTGACGCAGCAGCTGACTGCTTAGATCCTTTTGGTTTTTTAGGCGTCGATGGTTTTTTTGCTTTTACTGCCATATCGCTTCCTCACTTCTCCTATCAATTTCGGGATATGTAATATGAAAGATATAACACATAAATGAATATCCGACAAATCTTACCACTAAAAACTCGTGTCGAGATTTTTAAAAAAATATCATAAAATACAATTGATTACTATTAATTTATTCTGATAAAATACGAAGAAACGGCATACCATAACATGTTCGGGTAAATAAAACTTGACGTAAGTCACTCTACTTAGTAACATATCGCCATCCTTGAGAGTTCCTGTGTGTTTCAAAGTAGAGTAGAATGTTGAAATACTAACAGAAAATAATAAGCCGAGGGATTAGGCGCTCGCTACCAAACTGGTAGCAAATGAACCAAATAAAGCACAAAAAAGTGCTTATACCGCATTACCCCTAAATGGGTAATAAATAGTTTATTGGAGTTGCCATGATCCCTGAGAAAATTCGTTATAACGTTAGCGCCTATAATAACGTTAATAATATGCGTAACATCGCATACCTTGCCGGCGCAGTTCTTAATAGTCGCATTGATAAACAACGTCAAGAATGGACGTTTGAAATCCAGCAGACTAATAATAGCAAATTAGCCCTCCCCGTCAGTGTCCGCGGTGCCGAAGCACTTAATGTTGCTAAAGGCTTTGCCGATATGGACGGTATTTCATTAAAAGGCCATGTGATTGGCCGTCTTAATAAATATAATCGCGCGGTTGCTCACTTCAATGTGCTAACGGTTGAGCGTCCGAATTTAATGGAAATGCCAAGTTATTCTGCATGGCATCGTCCTGGTCCTAAAGCGATTACTGTCGATAGCACCGAACCCTTATTCTATGGAACCGCACAACGTGCAAGCAATAAAGTCGCGCTTGCCGGTATTGTGCACACGGCGTTCCTGGAAGATAAAGATTGCTTGGTGTTGACCTTGCGTCAGCACAAAGATCCCGCCTTAGCCATTCCGGTCCGTATTTATGGTCGTTTTGCCAAAGAATATTCAAAACGTATTAAACAAAGTATGCCTATCGTGATTGAAGGCATGTACCGTTGCCGTGTGATACAATTGGATCCCGAAAACGATGAAGCAGTTGCACGCGAACCTTATGTGCATGCTGGCCATGTACGTACACCGCTGAGAGAAGACATCAGTCGCATGCCTGATTGGTGGAATCCAGAAGATTTTAGTCAAGCCCCTGCTGTCTCAATGGAGATGGAAGAGCAAATTCACGCCCAACAAGCCGCAAAAGCTGAAAGAGAAGCGGCTGCTGAGGCTAAAAAGACTGCCGCTGCTGAGAAAAAAGCAGCAAAAGCGGAAGTAGCCTCAGCTGCTGACGCGCAAACCGCGACGGAAGCAGCGCCTGCTACAGAAGCCGCGCCTGCTACAGAAGCAGCGCCTGTTGCAGAAGTCAGCGATGTGAAGGAATCGGTTGAGCAAGTCGCCGAGCAAGAGGAAGCAAAGGATGCGGAAAAAGCTTCTGAAGGAACAAAAGCGAAACCCAAAAAAGCCACTAAAAAGGCTAAAAAGGAGGATGAAGCTGTAACAAAAACAACAAAGACAGCAAACGAAGAAGGAGTGAGCGATAAAGAAGACGACGAGTTTTCTATCCTGTAAGGATTATCGACACTTTTTATTAACTACGACTTAAAAAGGTGAAAACCATGAAACAATTGCAAGATTGTGTAAGCCGTTTGCGTCAATATGTTGAGTTACATAAGCATTCATTTATTAAAGCGATTGCTTTAGTCTCTTTGCTAAGCGCATCACGGTTAGCGTTCGCGTCTGATGAATTCCAAGGCTTGATTGACAAGATCACAGAGTTGCTGCAAGGCGGCTTTGGTACCTCGATTGCCTTAGGTGCCTTCTTATTAGGCATGCTAGGTACGATCGCGACACAACGGATCACTCCGTTAGTGATTGGTATCAGTTCAGCTGTTATCGTCAGCTACGGACCCGACATCATCACTGCGTTAGTGGGTGCGCCTGACTAATAACACGTCAGCTCCCACGAAGCGCTTTCTCTTCGCGTGAATTTCTTTCACGCGAAGGGGAAACCCCACCACAATAATAATAATATTTCCCAAAACGTAACGTAAAACGTCGAGTTTGACGTTAATGGGCTTGTGCGCCCAAAACCTGGTTTACAGATAGGTAAACAGCATGAACGATGAATATAGTAATCACGTTATTCCAACAGGATTAGACTACGTTATTGAAATTTTATTTTGGAATTATTCCGAAATTGCAATTGCCAGTGTTTTCATTATGTATGGCATTGCGACTAACCAAATTGTTTTAGGGCTGCTTGGTTTTGCAGGCCTGTTAACCGTACTGAAAAAATATAAATCGCGAACAGTACGTGGATTAACACAGCATCTCTGCTGGTATGCTTCTATCATGCAGGAAAAAGGCTTAAAGAGAATGCCGCCACCTGCTATTACGCGATTTGAACAGTGAGATAAGTGATGAAATTAACGGAACAGAAAAAATATTTTGATGCGAATCGCAACTTGGCGAATACAAACAAGTTGCTGAAAATATTTATTGGTGCGTTGACAGCGATGGTGGTCGCCATGGCGATCTCTAATATTTATGTGAGTGTTAAAAAGCAAGTCACTATTGTTCCTTATGATTTGTCGGGTGAGTTTGTTGTCGGTGCAGGCACAGCTGATCCAGAATATTTGGCGCAACTTGCGGTGTCAGATGCGCAGCTTTATTTTAATTTCATTCCACAAACCATTGAAGTGCAGTCAGGTCGTTTTTTGAAACGTATTCATCCGTCTATTTACGGTAAAACCCAGACAGCCTATGCACATATTATTGAACGCGTCAGGAAAAATGGCTTATCACAAAGCTTTTTCCCGGCTGAAATTCATGTGGCGGGTAATACCGTGACAGTCGAGGGGCGGTTACGAGAAGATATCGCCAATAAAACAGTCAGTAATAAAAAAATAAAGGTTACCCTGCGTTACAGAGTCGTTGCTGGGTATGCTTATATAACAGATCTACGGTATGAAGATGAATAAGTATCAAGAAAATAATTCAAAAAATATTGTGGCGCAGGTCATTTCAATGGCGTTGTTTATCATGTTGATAACGGTCGTCATGGGAGGGGTGGTAGGTCATCAGCAGGCAGACGCACAAGAAGCGGAAATGCCGGGTTTTATGCAGCCTGAAAATAGGGTGGTGACGGCGGCAGGGAAAGAAGCCGCTGCTAATGACGCAACTGAAGATGCTGCTGCTAAAGAAAAAGTCATTGCTGCGCCAGAAGAAGATCATGCGCCGGCTCAAGAAGCCCCTGTTGTCAACAATAAAACGGATCAATCTGATTTAGAAAAAGCGGCGAAAAAGCTGCCGAAAAACGTTGCCAAGCGCCAGAATTATGACCCTAGCCAAGATAATTATTTGTCTTATTACGATGTGAGTGTCATTGAATTTCCAGTGGCCGTTGCCAACGTGGTGCAACCATTAGGCCAGGAAGTACTGTTTACCAGCTTGAATGAGAATAAAACATTGGCGATTACGGTCAATACGGCATTCAGCAATACCGTACAGTTAGTAGTGGGTTTAGAAAACGGCAAAACGCTGTCAATGGATTTTGAATTGGCTGACATTACCGGTGTGACTTATCGTGTATCACGTACCTTAGCCGGTGCGAATGAAGCTGAAACATTGGGCGCCATGCAAGAAAGCCAGAAAGAGTCACGCAATTCTTATAACGATCGCATCATTGCTATCAAAAAGCCATTAGTGATGGGGCAAGTGCCTGATCCTAGCTGGGAAAAATTTGCCACAGACGCTAAAGATAACAGCCCTTTTAGAGAGTTTTCAGCATCAGACTATGAAGCGTGGCAACGTGATCTCTTGGTAATTGAAAAATGGGAATTGTGCCAGCGTGGACGTTCTCCTGTAAATTTATCAGAGAGCCAGTTTGTGAAAGGTAAAATGACATTAGCAGTCACCTTGACCAAAAACAGACTGGATGTGGGCGAATGTGGCATCTTGATTGTGTTATCAGTCAAAGAGAGCCGTGGCGGTGATGCAACACAAATACTGCAACCTTATACGCAAGCAGGGTGGTAAGTGAGATGAGTGAGCAAAAAAACAATCAAACGAACAGCGATAGCAATAAGCATAAAATTAACACCAGCTTAAGTATTGCTAAAAATCGCAAAAAATGGGCCTTGGGTACGGCGGCTGTTTTATTTTGCGCCTTTGTTTATTTTGTGACCAATGCAACGGATAAAAAAGATACTAGAAATACCGCTTCTCAAGACACGGGAGGTATTCAGTTTTCTGATCCTAATACCGCTGAACAATTATGGAGTGCCTTGGCCACACAAAATTTAGAGAATTTAAGCAGTGATGTCAGCATGCTGGGCAAAGAGCTGACCGAAAGCCAAAAAACATTGGCAGAAACACAAGCACAATTAGCCGAAGCCTTGGCGTTAATGTCAGGCCGTGGTGAAGAGAGCGATGCGCTAAAAAAACAGCTTGCTTCTTTGACAGGCGAGCTTGAAGACTTGCGTAATGCACCACCTGCAAGCAGTAGCGCCAGTGCTTCTGCAGATGGATATTCAGCAGGTGGGGCTGGCGGCGCCGGTGCCGATGGTACGAGTGGTACCCATGGCACGGCAGGCTCAGCAGGTTCAACAGGATTGCCGGGTGCGCCAGGTCGTCCAGGTTTTCCAGGCACGGCAGGCGGCATGGGGGCAGGCAATGATGCAACCGGTATGGGGGCGTTGGCTGCACAAGATGGCAGCGGGGCCGTGGATTCAAGAATGCAAGTATTCAGACGCCAAGTACCGCCTCCTAGCCCTGATAGCACCACACAATTTGTACGTCCTCGTGCGGCAGGTGGAGTAGGCTCTGGTAGCGGTGCTTTTGCAGGCAGCGGCATTGCCGGCACAGCAGAAGGCAGCGAAGAAGAAGCTGGACCCTTGCAAATGGCGGTATGGACCCCACCGGGTGGCGATGAAGGTGACTCTCGCTTAGGCACTAAAAAATATCGCTATGTGAAAAACCCAATGATTGGTTGGTTGCCAATGGGTTCGTTTTTCCAAGGTACTTTATTGCATGGTTTAGATGCGGGTACCGGCTCAAATGCACAAGCGAATCCACAACCCGTATTGATCCGCGTCATGGGGAATGCTTTTCTACCAAACGAATACCGTTATCAAGTGAAAAGCTGTTTCATCATGGGCGCAAGTTACGGTTCGCTTTCAAGTGAGCGTGCCTATATTCGTACAACACAGTTAAGTTGTGTGGGGGATGATGGTAAGGCCGTAATTAACGCCCCTATTCGTGGTTATGCTGTTGATAATGATGGCAAGCTCGGTTTGCGCGGCAAGTTAGTGAATCGTCAAGGTGCAAAATTAGCGGGTGCAATGTTAGCGGGTTTTGCTAGTGGTATTTCAAGTGCTTTTTCAAGCGCAGCCGGTAGCACAACGTATACGCCTTATGGTAGTACTCGCACGATTGATACAGGCGATGCAATGCAGGCCGCTGGTTTTGGGGGTATGGCGAATGCAACAGATGAACTCGCTAAGTTTTATATCGATGCCGCCAAAGAAATTTTCCCGGTCATCGTTGTGAACAGTGGTCGAAACATCACGGTGACATTGGAGCAAGGCTTGTCACTCAAATGGCAACCTACCGATGTGGAATATATTCCAGAAGAAACCACGCCGAACCCGATTGCGGTAGGCACCGATGGTTCCGTAGAGCGTCGCAGTGGTTCTTTAAGTGAATTTGGTCGCCCGTAAGCGGTTATAGGTAAATGATTATGAAAAAACACACTCGCTATTTATTACTTATTTTGCCATTGGCCGGTTGTTCAATGGTGGAGTATGACTGCCCGCTGGACGATGAAACTGGGGCATGTGCGTCACAAATGACAGCCTACATGACGTCACTGCATACCAATACACCGCAAGGGGATAGTATTTATGGTCAAGGTATGTATGCCAGTCCAAACAGCAAACAATACACTAGCTTAAGCACGCAAGGCAGTTATTACGACGATCCATGGGTCAATAACCAGTCTGCTGGCAGCAATGGTAATGGCAATGCTAACGGTAACGGATCAGCACAGAGCGGCACGCAATCAGTAGAAGGGAAATTACCTTTCTCGCAAGTGCAATATGACAGTTATGATGAAAACACAGACTTTTTATACCGCCCCGCACAAATTTACCGTACCTGGATTGCGGCCAATGTCGTAGAAGACGCGGTAGTCGGCAACCACCATATCTATTGGGTGGCCGATGAAGGTGGCTGGGATGCGCCCAGTATCGCATCAGGTCAAGGCAGCGATATTTTAAGACCGCATCAGCAAGCAACGGACTATGATTTTTACGATAATGATTTTGGTTGGGAATAATAGCCAATATAACTAACAGATTACCATGCTAAATTTTAACACTATCAAAACAGGCTTGCGACGCGGCGCTAAACAGCTGACGGCAACACTGTTAGACAAAATCAAGCCACAAGAACTTGACGAAGCGCTGACGATTAAAAATTTCCGCGCGTTGTACGAGCGTTGTCCGCTGTCATCTTTTTTAACCTACAACTATGCAGAAGAAGAAGGCGTTTGGTTAAATGACAACCCGCAAGGCATGAATAGCTTTTTGCTGGCCTATGAAATAGCACCTGTGATTGTGGCGGGTGAAAAAGTGCAGGGCTGTATTGAAAAAATTCTTGCCTTGTTGCCTGTGGGCGGCACTATCCATTCTATCGCGCATGCTTCTGCTGATGTGGCTGGCTTTTTAGAGCAGTGGGCGATGTCAAGACGTGAGTCAGATAATCCTATTTTTGACTTGATCACTAAGCGTCGTGCTGAATATTTGCTAGATTGGAGCACCGACTATACCCGTAAAATGGGTGGTTTTGACTTTACGCCTCGTAAAACAAGCTATTACTTGTTTATCCGCGTACCAGGTTTGGATAAAGAAATAAGTGAAGCAGTAGAGACTGAATTTCGCAGCAAAGTGAAAGAGCTGGGTGAACAAATCGAAAGTAGTTTAGAGGCCGCTAATCTTTATGCAATGCGTTTAAATGGTGAGCAATGTATTCGCAGTATTCGCAGTATCAGTAATTTCCAATTAAGCGGGATGGATGAGCGTGAAAACAAGCCTTCTTTAGAGCATCCTGTGCCACCACAAATATTTGATATGGAAACCACGATTGATGTGAACAATGGTGGTGATATTACTCTGGCTAACAATATTAATGGTGAGTCTCGCCGCATGCGTTGCTTGACTGTTAATGTGTTCCCGAGCGATCCGTTATTTTTACATCAGATTTCAAGCCTCATGGGCGATACGTTAGATCCATCAAGCTTTATTCCCGGTGACTTTTATACCTATTCGGTAATGGAGCGCTTGGATACCGATAAAGTGAAAAACCAATGTAGCTGGATGATGGGTAAATTACAGCATCAAACCAAGCCGACTTCAGATTGGTGGCGCGAAGTGATGAGTCATTTATATGACCGTCGTGAAAATGTGGAAAGCTTATACCGCAGTTTAGAAAACGAAGGGGCTATTCCGATTAAAGCCTATACCGGTATTGTGATCTCAGCGGAAAATAAAAAGAATTTAGACACAGCCACGGCCATTGTAAAAAGCTTGTGGGAGCGCACCGGTTTAAAACTGTATCAAGAAAGCAGCATCAGTGTGCCCATGTGGTTATCGAGCCTGCCCGGCCAGTTCCGTCCTGAAATGGATGGTGACACCTATGGCTTACAACGTGGTACCACCATGCGCAGTACGAATGCCGCAACACTGACACATATTCAAGGTGATTGGCAGGGGAGCCCCCCTAATTCAGGTGGTTTATTGCTGCTCAGCCGCCGTGGTGTACTCACCAATATCAATTTATTTGACGTCTTCAAATCAAACTATAACGGCGTGATGGCCGCTTCGTCAGGTGGTGGTAAGTCGTTCTTGATGAATGAGATCTGCTCAGACTTCTTAGCGCGTGGCGGTAAGGTGCGCATTATTGACGCGGGTCGAAGTTATTACAATACCGCCGAAGTCCTTGGCGGTGAAAACATGGTCTTTGAGCGTGGTCAAGGCATGTGTATCAACCCGTTCTCGAATATCAACACGCAAGAAGATATGGACGAGCAAATGGAAACCTTGGTATCGCTCGTGGCGCAAATGGCGTTCCCATTTGGCTTTGGTAAAGAGCAGCGTGATCGCGAAGGCCAGCCATTTGCATACCGTAGTATTGAAAACATCATCACAACCGTCTGGGCCGAGAAAAAAGGCAGCATGACCATTCGTGATATTGCCGATTACTGTGCGCAGTCTTCCGAAGAACGTGTGCGTGATATCAATACACAGTTACAGCCTTGGGCCTATGGGCGTTATGCGACCTGGATGGTCGGTGAAGGTAACGTGGCTTTTGGAAACAATTTCCAAGTATTAGAGTTAGATGATTTGGCCGAAGAGCCAGAATTACAAGGCGTGGTCTTAAACTTGGTTATCACTAAAATCATGCGCGAAATGTATTTAGACTCAAAAGTAGAGCAGAAAAAATACGGTCGCACATTGCCTAAGCTGATTATTATCGATGAGGCGTGGGATCTCTTAAAACGCCCCAATACCGGTGACTTTATTGAAAAAGGTTACCGTCGAGCACGTAAATATGAAGGTTCTTTCTTCATCATTACACAAAGTTTCTTAGACTGTGAGCAAACCTCCGGCGCGCGTGTAGCGATTGAAAACTCAAACTGGTTATTTGCGTTGATGCAAGATATCAATGCGGTCAAAAAAGCAGTGGACAGCAAGCTTATTAGCTTGTCAGATGAAGCAGTCAATTCAATTGCTAACCTGCAAAAAACCAATGAGTATTCTGAGTTATTTGTCGTGAATAAATCTTTAAAAGGGGAAGGTTTGTACCGATTAGTGGTTGATCCTGCAACGTATTGGACCTACACCACCCACGCACAAGAACGTGCCAAACTGGATGCCTTGATCAGCGAAGGTAAAACCGTTGCCGAAGCCATTGATATTTTGTCAAGTGAAGATAAAAGTGAAGCCATGCGACAATTAGATGATGAGAATTTTCTAGCAGACGCTGCACAAGCTGAAAACGAATAAAATATTTTTGAGGAAAGACCATGAAACTAACGAAAACTTTATTAGCCAGCGCCTTAGTCGCCATTGTGGTGAGTGTGGCTGCCAGTTTTGTTTTTAACAGCCCACCTTCTTCAACGGTCGTCAAGACAGTCGATTTGGGTAAAATTATTAATGCCCAAATGATACTGGGTTCGCGTGCGCTTAATTCTGAGTTGGCGGCTGAGCCCTGGATGGCCAGCATCACCGATGGCGGGAAAGATTTAGCAGACATCATTGAAGAGATTGCTGGCAAAGATGCATTAGTGATTGTGGGACCTGCTGTGATTCAAGGTGCCGAGGATATTACCAAAGCAGTATTGGTGCGCATGGGCCTGCCATCAAATGTCCCTGATTATAATATCAGCCAAAAAAATATCTTGCCTTCAGCAAAGGACATTTTATTTGACGGCGAAGATGTGCAGCTAGGTCTGCAAGCAGAAGATAATGAAGACGAGTGGTTAATGCCTTAAAAGCACTATCTTGCACAACCCCCATAAAAATAAATAAAAAACAAAGGGTTAACTGATTTCTTGGGTGTGGGCTTCTTGAGTCTAGCTAACCTGCCCACCAAGAATCTAGTTGAATAACTTACACTTGCCTGATACAATTGCAAACTGATCTATTTTTGATAAATGCCCCCAAAGGCAATGAGAGCAGAACCAGAAGATGAAAAAGCAAATAGTCATATTACTATTGAAGACGATCTTGCTCGCCACGGCAATTGTGAGTACGCCTTCAGCGTGGGCTGAAAGCAAACCGGTGAATGTGGTGGAAGTCGCCAGCTTTTATTGCGGTAACTGTTATGCCGTGAAACAACAAATTATGCCACTTATTCGCGCAGTAGAAAAAACAGGTGGTCTTTATCATTTTGTGCCCGTTGGGCTAGATGCCGATCAAAACTGGAGTGCAATGGCCTATCTCGGTACACCTGCTGAAAAAACAAGCGGTGTGGCAGAGGCTTTATATAAAAGTGTTCAAGATCTAGGCATGAATTTAGATTCGGCCGCCTCAGCGTGCAATGCCATTAGCAACTACATGCGCGAGTATGACCCCGATACATGCTTGGAAAACGCGTTATCCGACAGCACGATGACGCGCCAAGATAATGTTTTTCGTTTGATGGATGAAATAGTGGAAAACCATCGCGCAAATTTTGTATTTCCTTTATTTCTTATCCAGCAAGATGGTGAGATTAAAAGGGTTTTGAGTTTTGGTGATTATGATAATGCCACGCAACTTCTTGATGAAGTGGCAAGACAGGTAAAGAGTTATGGTAGCTAAACGTTTTTTATACTTATTATTTTTTGTATTGCCCGTGTCGTCTGTTTTTGCAGCAGGTGGCGTGAATGGGGTGACCACACCCTATATTGATGACGACCGCCCTGATCGGGGTTGGTTCTTCTATGAAATTTATCCCGAGGTCAAAAAAGAGAAAATATTGACCGAAATGCCACCTGAGCAACAGCCCAGTAATAAAGTGGAAGAATGCATGCACCGTGATCATTGGACCCCCGAATGTGGTTTTGTGATCCCGCGCTCAATTGAATTTACTGAAAGACAATATAAAGAACTATCAGCCAATATGGCCTTAAATGCGAATAATACTGAGGCTGTATTTGAATTTCAACGTTTCAACAAATGGGTAGTTGATCAAGCGGTGACCTTGTCTAACACCTGGGCTTATAACTCTGCACAAAATCCAGAAGAATTGGGATCAGGCGGCATGGCGGTTTCCAATTTTGGTCGTCGTATTTTAGGCAGTGTGAACAGAGCAAAGCGTCAGGATTTATTTGAATCATTAGCAGAGACTTCAACGCTTTATTATTTTACGCGTTCAGATTGTGTTTATTGTGTGGAGATGGTGCCTGTTGTAAATGATATTCAACGTGAAACGGGCATGAATATCTGGAATGTCAGCTTAGATGAGATGGTCATTGAAGGTTTTGAAAATAATGTGGCCGCGCCTGAAAGCTTGCCCGTCGCTGAAATGCTTGGCATTGAAATGGTACCCACTTTATTTATTCATATGCCACCTGATCAATGGATCCGAGTGACTACCGGTATTGATACCACCGATATGGTGCTGTCACGTATTGTGAACTTTGTTGAGGCATACCGTTCTGCTTTATTAAAAGGCATGAGTGAAGGGGAAGAGCTGCAGCCTGATTTCTCAAATAGTGGGCCGTACAAGTACGGTCGAGATGAGATGGATCGTTATCGTACAACAGATCAAGGCGCCTAAGAAAATGATACCCATAATGATTGATGCCATGGAACCCATTGAAGTGAACGATACCGTTGTGATCGTTGATAAGATGCCGAATTATCGTCCAGGTATCTATCAATACGACAGTTTGACTTATCGTCCTGAAAATGAAATTGAGCAGACAGATGATGCTTTCGAAGAGAAAATTGAAGTAGCAGAATTGTCCGCTGCAGAAGCTAAAAATTTAACTCAAGCAAAGGCAGCAAAACACACAGATGCTTTTGTATGGGATTTAAACAATCCTCATGCAATATTAATTAATACGGCAAATTACAACCCGAATTGTAGTGCGCCTGTATTTGATACTTATACCGTCATGGATAAAGCCATTGACTCTAGCAACCTTTATTTCCATCAAGGTGGTTTGTTATGCGAATGAAACATTTAAAATTAACGTTACTTAGCTTGCTCATGCCATTGGCATTTCTTTCAAGCAATGCAGTGGCTATTCAAGATACTCTTTCAACCATTGAAGATGGTTGGTCATCGCCTGAGGCAGGCGGTGGTCTTTTGGGCTTTTCAGATGTGTTTCGCGGTGGTGCGCAAGTACGTTACCCACATAATACAGTGCAATTAATCAGCATTGAACCTCCTCGTATGAATATCGGTTGCGGTGGTATTGATGTCAGCTTGGGAAGTTATTCGGTATTGAGTTCAGATGAATTTGTGAACTTTTTAGAGAATATAGCGCGTACCATGCCCGCTTATGCGGTGAGATTGGGTATTGCCATGCTGTGCCCAAGTTGCGAGCGTATTATGGCTGACTTGCAAGATATTACCCAGCAAATGCACCAAATGTCATTGAACTCTTGCCAATGGTCAGAGCGTGGCTATCAAGCTGCGCGTCGTACAACAGAAAATGTAAGAACGCAAATGCGTGACCAAGTAGCTAATGATAATGATGCTGCATACGCAGATCGTTCAGCTGCGCTTGTTGGTGCAGAAGACAAAAGTACTTATGAGTTACTGAAAGATATTGAGAGTAAGCCTGATCAAGAACGCATGAGAGCTTTAATAGAGGATGTTGGTTTGGGTTTTGATACGATGATGGCAGTACGACATGCTGAAAATCCTGATCAACTTGAATTTATTCCTGCTCTACTAGGTGGGAAAGTTCAAGATGTTGATACAGATGAGAATAAAAAAGAGTCACGTATTAAAAATGTGCAAACACTTCCTGGTATTATTTCACCACGCGCACTGGTTCACTTATATATGTATGGTGCTCATTCAGTAAGAGGTGATCAGGTCTATTTTTATAGGTGTCAAGACGAAGACTTTAATAAAAACCCTAAAGATACAATTTGCATGACCCCTCTAATCACCCACATTCGTCAGAGCCAATGGTACATAAACGGCAGCGCAGGAGATAAAGTTGAATTTGCTCCCCAAGGACCAGAGTATGAATTTTTGAGAAAACACCATGAACATCTTTATAGGATTGGTTATTTTGGTGTAGTTTATGGCACTTTGTATCAAGCTATTCGTAATATCTACGAAGGTAAGCCGCTTCAAACAGCTATTGCAGTGGAATTGCCACCCAATGAATATCAGGCTGCTGGAAATGGTAGAATGAGTTTTAAGTCGGCGCTCTCTGACAAAGATATTATAGATTTTGTAAGAACTGCACCGATGGACTTAATGAATTTGTTGACATACGCCAAGTATGATTTTAAACATGCAGTCACCTTGGCGGAACGCGCAGCACATCGTATTGCACTTCACTATGCAAAGCAGGATATTACAGCCAATCTTTTAGAAAGTGGCTTTTCAAAGCTCTATATACCTGCAGAGGTGCTTGAGAGCATGAATAAGAAAATAGGCGAAGTGAACCAAGCGATTACCACTATCGAAAGAACATTCGACTCTGTCGATTCAGTTGCTGCACAGTGGTCAACAGATTTAAATGCCGTATTAGAATCACTTTACCTTGAAGCGATGGATAAGAAAATTATCGATAGCATGGCGTACAGTCAAGGTATGGGTGCGGCGACATTCCAATAATATGAGAATTAAATAGGATAGTTTGTTATGTCACATTTAGCTTATTTGCACCGTTTCAGTAGCAGCTTGCCGCACGTCGACAAGCTGCCATCTGTCTCCATTATGACGCGCATGAATGAAGTGATGGCGTTACTGAAAAATAGCTATGCAGAAGAAACACGTTTGTTAAGCGAGGCAGAGACGCTGCATCAATCTTGCTTGAGTCTCACACGTGATTTGCATAAGTATTTAGGTGACAATATCGATGAGCCAAAACATTTGGACCTGAAATATCAAAACAATATGATACAGTCATTTTTAAACGAACTGGCTGATTTTATCAATGTGGCAAGCTTTCACATTGCTGAGGATGACACAGAGACACTGCAGCAGTTGCACTCTGATTTCCATTTAATTTTTAGTAATAGAATGTTTACCAGTATTTGGTTAGCGTTTGAATATCCTGAAGCGGAGCGAGCAGGGCATGCTTATTAAAACAATTGAACACTATCGTAAGGCGCTTTCTCCTTATCAGGAGAACCGCGATTATATTAAGCATCTGTGTGAGGCGATGTCTTTATTGCGTATTGACGTAAAAGCGACGGTCAAGTCACTTGAACGCCACTATTGCGGTGCGTTTTACGTCTCTTTATATGAAAACAATGACGAGCTCTTTAATTTACTCTATGAGAGTATGATGCTGATTTTCTCTGATTTACATAACAGCACGCTTTCTGAGCGCTATCAAGAGAACTGTGAGTCTTTTTATAAGCTGGCAGCGCCAGCCGCCGCCAAGCCTTCAGATGTGATGAGCTTGCCTTCGCAAATTAAAGCGGATCGCAATTATCAAGCAAAAGGCTTTTTGAAGAAAGGGCGAAGTCAAAATGAGCCTGAAGACAGAACCGTTAAGTACCACTTAAGCCATGAGGCCAAACAAGCCCTGGGTCGCATATTAGCCTTAAAAGACTATATTAAAATATTTCGTGGCGCACGCACCAATATTGAAACAGAGCGCTTTATAGCCGGACTGGAATACAACCTTTATCATGTGGCGTCGCGTGAAACACAAGTGCGCGCTATTAAGGCTCATGTCGGTGCCTGGTTGAAGTGGATGCGCAATGTATATGGCGAACAAGATCAATTTTGCTATCAGGTGGCAGATTTATCCTCTGAGTTATTATTAGCATTAGAGGCCTCTGCACCGAATAGAGTTGTGCATTAAGATTAAGTCAATGAAACCAGAAAACACACAAAAACAGCAATTGGCTATTTTAGACGCCTTGAATCGTCACGGTATCCTATTGCTGTGTGATTTGGAAAAAGCACTTCACGTTGAGCACCCTAATTTATTTTCTGAAAATAATTTTTCTGACGTACTTGAAAAGCTGCTGGCTCAAAAGATGGTGCACCGTATTGGCTCACCCGAAAGTATTGGGCTCTCCTCTAAAGGTATCTTTCAACTTAAAAATAATGACTATGATTTGGTCAGCAACAAAGAACATGATGACACGACTTCTTTAGAGGCCCTATGGCCGAGTCATGCCTTTCTGGCGATTGCTGAATTATTAAGTAAAAAAATCGCCTCTGAAAGCCAAGCAAAAGATTTTACTTGTTATCCGCGTGTCATGACGCGTCGCGGCATGGCCCCTTTGTTTCAGTTTACCTACGATCAACATATTAAGCGCAGTGATGGGCTGGTGTTTGATGGCAATAAGCATTGTTGGATCGATATTAATCATGCTGATATTGATGATGAAACATTATTAAAAGATATGCGTTCATTAGCGCATTCTTTACTTAACTGGCAATCTCCCAATGGTGGCCCGCTGTATGTGTTTTTGACGGTGAAAGATACCGGTTTAAAAGATTTCCACAAGCGCTTGACCAATGTGTTTTTGCAGCTTAAGCGTGAGGTGCAATCAAGACACTGGGAAAAGCTATTAAAACGATTTTTATTGGTAAGCCTTATTACCGATGAAGCGGATTTGATCATGGGTCACCGTGTTGAGTACCTGGCGAAGAATGAAAAATTGCTGCCCAAGAAATTAAGAGATAAAAAACCCGGCTTAGATGTCACGCAAGCGATGGCAATGATGGCGCAGGCAGAATCAGGCGCTCCCGCAATGCCCGTAACAAGTGCTGCGCCCCTTACCCCGCGAGTTCAGCAGGCTGCGCCTGCAGCGGCCCCCACTGTCTTTGCGGCACCTGCCGCCTTGCCTAAAGCGGCACCGGCAACCCCCGTATCATCTTCATCATCTGCATCTGCATCTGCATCAGCATCAGCAACAGGGAGCGCAAGCGCAACAGTATCTGATAAATTCAATTCAGGGAATGGGCAATCTGGAGAGAAAAATGAGTCACCTCAAAAGAAAAATATTTCGTCAGCGCCGAGTAAGCTTGGCCCACAGGCGCTATCAAGTGCCATGCCAGCAGCCCTCTCCTCAACAAAAGTAGCGGGATCTTCGCCTTTTGCTGCTCAATCGGCACTGGCGCCTGCACAAGATCCTTTATTTATTGATAAACGTAGTGATTTAGGCGTGGCGACTATTCAACCGCGTAGTGATGACTGGTTGTTGCATAAGATTGCGATCTTATTGAATGAATTTGGTTCGCTGACCTTTAAAGAAATAGTCGAGTTGATCTCGATCTATCAGCCGATGGAGCAAGCCATCGCGGCGCACCTGCGTGAGCCAAATGTCATCAGTACGGCGATTAATGAATTAGTATTAATGCGCATTGCCTTTCATTTTAAGAAAGAAAAACGTCTTGCACACAATAAAGAAGAACAAACAAAACAGCCGCTTGCGTCAAGGCAGGTGTTTAGCCTCACAGAAAAAGCAGCGGGCTATTTAGAAACACAAGGCGTTATTTTTTATCCTTATACCTCCGAGCAGCATTGGGAGCGTACGCGTTCAGGTGATTATTTTTACCAACAGCAAGGTATGAATGAGTTATGCCACCGTGTGTTACTGACAGCGGCTAAAACCGCTATTGCAGAAAACGGTGATGAAGCCGACCCTAAAGCACTCACATTTTACCCGCCTCATCGTGTGAAGCGAGAGCTGCTCACACCCGAAATACTGCATTTGAAACACCATCTTGAGTTTTATGGTGCCCTTGAATACCAAGATACGTTATTTGTTTGCTTGTCTTTATCCTCGCCAAATGCAATTTTGAAATTAAACCAAAATTTAAAGCACATTGTGCAGTGCTTCAATACCTACCCGGGTAAAGTAAAACTACATTATTTCCTGCATGTGCATAATGATAAAGCAGCGGAAGTACATCTGCCTTGGGCAAACCAACAGCAAAATATTGCGCAGCGCTTTTTACGTGTTTTTGAACACAGTACGGATGATTTTTCATCAGACGAAATAGACGCTTTAAAAACAAAGCTGGGCTTTTCACTCTTTTTGCTGCCTGATGCAACCACCTTTGATGTGGAAGCGCATTGCTATATGCCGTCGCTCACGACTGCTGATTTGGCTGCCTTGCCGCCCGCGGTTGCTGTACAGGCTGAAGAAAAACCGATGCTTTCTTCTGTTGCCGCCGCTGCACCGGCCGCTTCGCGCCCAGCAAGTGCGGAAGCAAAAGCACCGCCCGCCTCGAAGCGTGAGCCACAAGCTGATCCCGAAAACGAGCAGCCAGTCGTTACAACCTCTGTTCCTGCTGCCGTGCCAGCACCATCACGGTATCAAGCCAATAACAGTGACGAGCTTAGTTGCTCAGAATTTGACTTTACCTTGACCATCGGCGCTTGGTATTACTATGATTTTCCTAATTTTCTGGCGGACACGCCAGTCGATCCCCCACTGCCTAATACGGCAGGTATATTTTGTCCTATTGGTATCGAGGACGATCGCATTGTGGTGATTGGCTTGCCGTCGTGGGCCATGATTAACCGTTTTTATCAATCTGAGTCAGGCTGGATGAGCGTAAGCCGTTGGTTGGGGTATCTCAAACCATCAAAATGGCAAGTGCCTGTTTATCATATAGATTTTGAAGATATTGCCACACGGACCTTGGCGAGGATTGCCTCACCCTGGCCAGAAGGTGAGGTCGTGGCAGGGGAGTTTGATAAAAACGCTGGCACATTAGCTAATAAAGTGCTTCCTTTTCAAATAGTTGAAATAATTCGTGGAGATGCACAGGCTAAAGAGAGCATTGTCTCTCAGCAGTATCCTGAGCGCTTGATCCTTCCCACACAAGCGCGTGGTATCACCATAGGGGCCTTGCAAGGTTTAGGTTTTGCTTGGGCACAGGGCAAGTTGTTTTATGCCCGATTACGGGAACAGGGGCCAAATCATAATAAGAAAAACCCAACGCCCCCTTTTTTTAAGAGGGTTTTTCAGTCAAAAAGTAAGCAAAAACAAGCACGTAAGGCACCAACCTTGCTAGTGTGAATGCTGCTGATCCCCCTAAAAATATTTTAGTTGAATAACTTACACGACCCTGATACAATCTCCACTTCATTCTTATAGGAGTAGGTATTGATATTGGGTGGAGTTTACTCTGAATTTTAAAGAATTATCTCTCTCTCCCCTCCAAGGGGAGAGGGGACTTGGCATGCTAGGAAATAATAGTGAGAAAAATCCATCAGACTTTACGGATGCTAATTGGTTCACTTTGTGTCGTTGCCGCAAGCCAATTTAGCCATGCCCATGATTTAGGTATTCACAATCGCGTGTGGGCGATTCAAGAAGTGAATATTAAAGAAGTGATGGCGCAACAAATTGCCGCGATGGATTGGGATGAGATTTTTGGAATGATGGAAGCGCAATCCAAAAATTACACCCGAGATCTGCCGCCTAATGATATCGCGCAAGCGCGTGAGACAGGCACAAAATATGTCGACGCTTCTTTTGCATTGGATCAAGATATTGTGGTGGAAGGTGAAATTGTTTACGAAGCGGGCACGTGGGTCAACCCATTAGCACATGCGCGCCCCGTGACCGCCATGCTGTTATTTGATGCTACAGATGACGACCAACTGGCGTTTGCTTTGGCCGCGCACGAAGTGATGCCTAATAATTTAAAGCTGGTGATGACAAAAGGGGATCCTGGCAAACTGGGGCGCCAATTAAATCACCCTGTGTTTTATGCGTTTGCACATATTGTCGATTATTTTGACATTACCCATGTGCCCGCTTTGCTGAGCTTAGGTAAAGATGATTATAAAGATTATTTTGCCATCAGCCAGTTTGCAGAGCCTTACAATTTAAAAACACTCGAGAAGTGTTGGAACGGTTGCCCTGAGGGGACGCTATGAGTAAAAAATTACTGGCGGTCATGATAGGTTTATTCGTGGTGGCCAGCCACGCGCATGCTTGGAGCCCGCCGAAATTATATATTTCGCCGCAGAAAAGCATGCCTATTCGAATTGGTATGGTACCCGGTGCACCGTCACCCATGGGCAGTTATGAATCACCCTTGGTATTGCAAGGTTCGCCCGTGTGTCACTGCCCTTGGATGAAATTTCCGGGCACGACGATGACCTATGCCGCATTACGCGCAGTGGTGTCAGTGGTGAGCATTCCCATGATGCCACAGTCGCAGTCACTCGCGAGTGCATCCGGCGCAGGCAGTAAAGAAACAACGCAAAACTATCAAGTATTGGTCAATCCCTTACCTGATTTTTATATGTCGACGTCTTTTAGACCGACAAAACCGGTGCCAGTGTATGCCACCGAGGTGGATCCCTTTTTCCAAGACGATGTGTGGACGTCGATGACGCCGCCCTCAAACATGATGTATGCGATGGGGCCGAGCGCAGCCGCCGCCTGTGCAGCAGATGCGACCACGTCAAATGCGAATAAACCTAATGATAGTTTGTACTATTGTGCGGGGAGTTGGGGGCCGCTTTACCCCTTGACGCGTAATACGGCAAGCAGTTCAGAGCCTGAGCAGGCGGCTTTTTTAATCGGCACCAAAGTATTAGCGTTGATGGCGAGTCGTGGCATGTTATGGCGCTCACAAGGTTTGGGTACGGAGTGTACGGATATGGGCATGCCCATATTAGTCAAATCACTCGTGAATTACGCAGTGAATTGGGGGCCGAATGTGGTGATTGGTAAATCTACCTCTTTAATGGGCCCGTTGATGTCACCCTACGACGAACAACTAGATTTAACACTTTATATGGGGATGAAACGCTGTGTGGGTGCTTAAAACAACAGGTTTTAAAAACTGGAAAATAGGGTTATGCGCGGGCATTGCCATGCTGGCTTTATTGGCAAGCAGTCTGGATGCGGCGAGGGCTGAGAGTCAAGTTGATCAGGCCGCCACGGATATCTTTTCTGAAACGGGCCTGTCTGATATTGAAATGATGTCAGTCATGTCGAAAATTTTAGAAGGCGATCCTGATGAGGTTGCAAAAAATTATGGCTTGAGCCGTGAGCAGCTCGACAAAATATATGAATTATTACTGGCGGCAGACGCCGCCGTTGACCCAGACGTGACGTTGACTGAAGCGCAGTGGGATAAGATTGAAGAAATCGCTGACGACGCGCAGGAAGAAGCTAAGCGCGTGTTAGGGGCTGAACAAGAAAAAGCACGTAAAATGATTCCGCAAGGCCCACCGCACCAACTTTATTATTTCGTGTCGTTTTCAATGTCGGTGGATTTGATTAAAGCCTACATTTTAGATGCGATTTGGACAGGCGGTCGCGTTGTTTTTTACGGTGCCACAAAAGGCATGGATGTGGGTGATTTTGTACAGCAGCGCATTTTGCCGTTAATTAATTACGAAGGTGCGCAGGCAGAGATCACCATTGATCCAAATGCCTTTGAAAAATACGAAGTGGAGGTGGTACCCACCATCGTGTTTAGTTTGCAAGAAGACGATGATGAGGTGTGCGATTTGCTGGTAGAGCCTAAGCCTGACGCGCGCCCCGATGAAGTGCAAGATTTTACCTGTAAGCCATTGTCGGAAGCACTTTATTGGAAGATCAGTGGCAACATCAGCACCGCGTTTGCTTTTGAGAAAATGAAAGAAGCCGATGCCCCTGTTGATTTAGTCATGTATTGGTTAGCCAAGCGCGGGGACGCGATGGGTTCGGTACAAAGACCCTATGAAGGCGAAATGGTTGAAGCGCCGCATCCTTTGATGACAACAAAATAAGTATTAAGATAAATAGTAATTAAAAACCATGTTAAAGAATTTGTTCGCACATAAACTCAGCTTTTTAAGCCTTAGCTTTTTGCTAAGCGCAAGCCTGTGGGTGCACGCTCAGGAAGCCGATCCTTGTGCAGGGCTTGAGCTAGATGATTTAGCAGCTTGCCTAGCAGAGCATTCAGAAAGCGTATACGAGCAAGAAATTGAAAATATGGGGTATGAGATTGATTACACCGGTGCCTTTGATTCAGAGTGGTCTCAGATGGGCAGTCAATCGACTCAAACCGGAAAATTCTTTTTCTCACAGCCAAAACGCTGCATGGATTACGATGATAATCTGGATACGCCCACGCAAGTGCGCACAGCAAGCGAGACCTTACAAATTTTCTGCCAGGAAAATAATGGTAGCATCTCAGCATTAGTTTGTTTCGATACAATATGTGAATACGATAGTTACTATGAAATTTTTATTCCAGCAACAGCGGGTGCAACGAATAACTACACAAGCGCACAGGGCGATTTTTCAGTCACGGGCCCTTGTTTAGACGGCACCTGTGATGGCGCGATTATCACGACTAACACCGTCAGTGTCAGCGTTAATGAATTTGAAGAAACAGCAGAGTCCGCAACAGAAAATAGCGCTGAATATGCCGGCATGCAAGAAAGTGATGAGGTGCTTGTGGATGCAATGACCCGCTATGATTACGCTTCAGTGGAGGTAGCTGCAGGCCTCACACAAGAAGACCTCGCTACCCTCAATGTCGGTGAAGACGAATACCGTGAAGAATTAGATGCGTTAATTGACGAAGGTGAAATGGATCAAGCAGAGCACGACGATGCGGTGCTTGAGTTATTAGCGGTCTCAGAAGCGGTTGATAGCATTTCCACTTCAGGGGAAGGCAACGTGGTGTCTTATGATGGTGAAGCCATGCGCTGTCAAGACGGGTGTTGTGATCCAACCCTGCCACCAGAAGCGCATGAAGAAATGAATTGCAGTGACGAAGAGCAAGCCTTAGTCGCTGCGCTCAAAGCTAACCGCGCGCGTTGGATCCGCGGCGAATGCACTAACGCTGACTGCACAGAAGGTAAAGCAGAATACTGCGTATTTACTTCAGCACGCGCGCTTGCGATCCAAGAACAAGGCCGTGAACAATTAGCGCAACAAGCGGGCAGCGAGCAGGGCAGTTTTCACACTGAAATGGGTGATGTGTTAAGCTGGCCACGTTACAGTGCCGCACAAGATGCGGCGGGCAACTCGATTGAGATGCGCAGCGAAGGGCTATATACCACCTCTTCAGGTTTAAGCATTCGCCCGATATTTAGCAGTTTAGAAAACGACAGTGAGTTGATCACGGTTGAATATATTTTATCCGCTGATGGCACCATGGGCAGCACACGTTTACCTATCCAAATTGATAGCGATAACTATATTTTAGATGGTTACACTGGTGTGAAAGTCAAAGGTGGCTGTTCATCAATCAGTGGGCAATGCGAATATGAATTTATTGAGGCAGTACCCATCCATGCTATCCCATGGCAAGTCGATGACACGCCAAATTGTGTGGGTTTTACCGCCCAGCAATTGGCCGCGATCGATATTCATGATATGGATTTACCGGTCTCACCAGAAGAAGAAGCGATGTACAGCCATGCAGCTGTCATGGAAGCCGCTGAAAAAGATGTGGCGAAGACAGTTGAAGAAGATTTGCCTGAGTTTATGGAAACAGGCTACATGCGTGCCGAAAGCCCTAACAGCATTAAGGTGATGCACTTTAATACCTTTGAAGGGCGCGGTCCAAACGTCGATGTGGAATTATTACGCCACTGGCCATCGGACACAGATGATCCGATCGAAGTGATCGGCGTGGTGATCGATTGGGGTGATGGCAGTGCCTTAACAGAGCTGAGCCCACACAATAGCGATCACATTGATATTGATAGCAATGGTAATGAAGTGTACGTGACCTCACACAAATATTTTGCGCCCACTATGCACGAAGCGCCCAATAGCCATGAGCATGTGAAAGCATACTTTACCTTAAGCGATGCGCGCGGTGAACGTGAAGTGGTGGCAGAAGCCTTTATTGATAACTATTACGAGGCACCCTCTGATGCACTGTATACGGGGTTAGGGGATGTGAGCACAGAGGTCACTGAAATGGTCTTAGAGGTCATGGATGCCCCCAGCTTTGCACCCAGAGATAGCGATAACAACAGCGAGAGCAATGCGTCATGAGAAAATTTAGTTTTGCGCAAGCCACCCGCGAATTACGTCTGGGAGGCCACAAAGATGCCTTGGCGTTGACGGCAATGGCCATCAGTATTTTACTATTGTGTCCGTTCCTAAAAACAGGCTATCCCTTGCTGGAAAAAATAACCGCAGCAGCGCTTATGTTTCCCGCGGTATGGTGGATTGCCAGCCGTTATGCGCAATGTTGGTTGTATGCGCCGTATTTAACAACGGGTATGGCTAAAATGCGCCCCTCAGGTCACTTGCCGGTTGAAGTGGATAAGCATGGTCAGCCCGAAAAAGAAGGCTTGATGTTAGGGTATACAGTGGATAGCGGCAAGCCCGTTTATGTGCCGTATGATGACTTAATGCGCCATGCGATCATTGTGGGGCAATCGGGTGTGGGTAAAACCGTGGCAGGCTCATTATTGTTTATGCAACAAATCGAGCGCGGTGGTGGCGCTGTTTTAATTGACGGTAAATTAAATAGTGCAGATTTGTTGAAAGTGTATCAAATGGCGAGTTACTTTGGTCGTGAAGCCGATGTGCTTGTGATCAATCCAGGTGTGCCCTCACAAAGTAATACCTACAATCCAATTTTGTACGGTGATCCCGATGAAGTGGCTGCACGTATTTTATCGCTTATTCCTTCGACAGTGGACGATGCAGCAGTGGATTACTATAAGCAAGCAGCGAACCAAGGTCTTATTGTGATTGTGGCGGCGATTAAACGCTTAGGTTTAGCGTATAACTTCATGGACCTTTCTATTTTGCTCATGAACACGAAAGCATTGGAAGAGCTAGAAGGGCGTTTACCGGAGTGCGATGAGAAAATAAATCTCACACTTTTCCTCGATCAATTTAGAGATTTCAAAGGTTTTATTGACACGAAAAAAATGAAAGAAATTTTTGGTGGCATCGGTGGCAGACTGTTTACATTTGGTTCAGGTAATTTTGGTGAGATAACAAGCAGCTATAATCCAGACATCAAACTAACGGAAGCGCTATTGCAAAAGAAGATAGTTTATGTCATGCTTCCGACTATGGGCAAGGACATTGCTGCAGGGAATTTTGGCCAAATGATGGTCAGTGATTTACGATCATCCATCGCTGAGTTGCAAGAAATACCCGCCGATAAAAAACCATGGCCGCCTACCTTAGCGTTTATGGATGAGGCAGGGGCTTATGTGTCAGGCACATGGTCACGCATGTTTGAGCAAGCACGTTCAGCACATGTGATGATGCTGCCCGCCGTACAAACCTTAGCCAACCTAAAAGCCGTGAATGAAGAGTTGTCAGAAATGGTATTAGGTAACACATGGACTAAGATTTTTTTCAAAGTGGGTACGCAAGCCACGGCCGATGAGTGTGCAGAATTAATCGGTAAAGAATTTGCAGTAACCCGCAGTTTGTCAACCTCCAGCGGCGAAAGTTCAAGCGCACAAGCAATGAGCGCTGATCCTGAGCAGGGGCAAGGTAGTAGTTACGGCATTAATTTTTCGGAATCGGAACAGGAATTGTACCGTGTGTCAGCGGATGATTTAAAAGCCTTATCACAAGGTGAGGCAATCGTGTTGTTTGGTGGTTCGGAAATTTATAATATCCGTATCCCGATGTTATCGTTTGATGAGTCATATACATGTCATGTAGAACATATTCGCATCAACCGACCAGTCACACCTCAATTTGTTAAGGGGATGAGTCTGTACGAAAATTCAGAGCAGTATATAGATAATAATACTGAGTAAATTTAGTTTAACCTCAGGGATCACAATAATAATAATATAATCGTTAAGGAAGACCTATCGTTAACATAACGATACAAGAGACGATAGTAACAATACGTTACGATAACGAACAGAAGCAGTCTCTTGAAAAACAGGGTTTTTAATCATGAGCGATTTACATTATGGTGAACGAGAGTCATTTAATTTGGATAGCGATAGTAGTAGCTTTGCTACTGTTGATTACGCCGACGAGGCTACTGATAATATCGGTACTCGTGGCGATTTTTGGGAAAGTTATTTTTCCGATGATGGACTTCCTGGTTTCGACGGTCTTGAGTTGGATGATATGGATGAGCCGAAAGGTCATTCGGGCTCATCAAGTCTGGATAAAGAACTTGTTCAAACCTTATTCGGAGATCTACCCCAGCCTCACCGAAAAAAGAAAAAGGACACAGTAAGCGGTCGGATCACTGAAGAAGATTACGACGAAGGTCCTGAACGTGTTGCTTTTAAGCTTGTGCGCGATCGCGCGCGTGCGTGCTATCACAAAGTCTCCCGTGCCTACGATCAGCAAACCAGCTTGCGCTGGATTTTCGCGGCGTCGATGGAAGATGAGATCTCTTTAGATTTAGCCTGTTCTATTTTAGAAGCACGTGCAGATGCTATTCGTGTACGCGTGCAAATGGAATTTTTTGAGCGCATGGCTTGCTTTGATGAAAAGCTGCCAGGCTTTTTGCACCCCGTGCCTTTCTTTATTAAAAGCGCCGCACAATTTCATGCGCCACTGCATGGTGAGCAAGTTGTGCAAGCCATTTGGGAACGTCCCAGCATTGAAACAGAAGAGCTGTTGCAGTTCGCATCGCCGGAAGCATTACGTACCTTATCGGATAAAGGCATTATCTCGCAGCAATTGGATCGCTGGTACATTTTAGGGCGCGGTTTCTTTTAAGCTAGCCTGAGCGAATCTTGAGAAAATACCCATGAATATCCGTAATCCTATTGTCAGCTCCGTGGTGGTCGTCGCACTCTTTTGGTTTGTGGTGGGGATGGCGCTATGGTATTTCTTCAGTGATGATGTGTTGGGTGCTGGCATAGGGCGTGCGTGGGGCATACTCCAAATACTCCTGCTGGTCAGCGTCATTGCGGCTGCTTTGCCTTTTATTTATGCCACAATTTCCCGACGTCGCCATTTGAAGCAGCTGGCCCCTAAAGCGCATTTATTACAGCGCAGCACCCTAGGCCGCGTCCCCTTACATCGCGTCGTCGCGCTTCCTCCTGCCCCAGAATTGGCGCGTTCTGCCAGTCGCCTTGAAAAGGCCCTGAATGTGCCTATCGCCAAAGGGGGGGTGATCGCTGCGCTCTTTAATACACTCGAGCACCAGCCAGGTAAGCTTTTTCGCTGTGGTAACCAAGACTTACAGCTCGATGATGCCGCGATTGTGGTGGCGCGCCGTATGTTGGAACAAGCAAGCAATGAGCTGAGTACCGAATATTTAACGATATTAAGTCTAGCCACCTTGCTCTGTCTGGTGGACGCGCCTGAAAAGAAAGTTTATAAAAATCAAGAGATTGACGGCCGTAAGAGTGCGTTGGTCCTCAGCCGTTATGCCTTATTCCACGAGCTGCCTTTTGAAGCCCAGCGATTGTGCAATTTGGCCTTAAGTTTCATTAGTAAGTGTGATAACATACCCGTACATGCGCCACAGTTAACAAGTGATTATGTGGCAACGATTGAGCATGGTATGACAATACCTGCATAAGATAGAATAGAAATGAATACATATTTACTTGATAATTATGACAATATTCTAGATTCAGGCAATAGCACTGATGATGGCCTGTCTTCTGCTGTTCCGGGTGCGGTAGACTATGTTGATCATGACTTAGACGATGATCTTGAAATGGATAACAATAGCAACGAAAAGGGTGGCGATAAGCTGTTTGCAGACGCACTCGAGACCAATACCATTGATATGGCGGTCAGTGACTATTTTGAGCAAAAGATAGACACCAATAAGTTAGCTAGAAAAATGAAGCCACATTGTGATAGAATTGCGCTCAGTGTTGCCAATCGTCGCAGGGCGCGCGAGCGTTATCTGATTGAAGATTTTAGCCAGTATTTACAAATACTGTGTATTACCACGTTATTAGATCGCTACGACACCAGCCGAGGCACATTCTTAAATTACCTATATTCAACGGCACTGTTTGAATCCGGTGCTTTTTTCATGAAAAACCGACTAGGCGTGAACACCGTCGGTGAAAAAATCAGTTACATGGTACGTGACACGAATTTTGCAGGACGCATTATTTCGCAGTCTCTGTTGGAGAATGCGAAAAATAAGTTTAACCGTTTATTGAAGGAAGACGATTCCATTAACAAGACGACAAAGCGAGCAGCACGTCGTCGTAGCATCCCGGTGAAGCCTGTGTCTAACGATCACGAAGAAATAAAAACAATACGTAATAAGTTATGCTTAACCCAGCGTGAATTCGCTGAAATGTTGCATATTGATTATGAACGTTTGCGCTCATATGAATATGGTCGTGCCTCAACACCCGTGCATATTATTAAATCCGCGCGTGACTTGTTATTAAGCTACGAGATGTCAGGTGATGAGCCTGATACCGAGTGGACGCAAGAAGAATCAATGTCTGACATTATCGAACGTTGGGCAACACAGCTCGGCTTGGGCAGTGCCAGCTATGCCAGTATTGCCGAAACCTTAGGCGTGAGTCGTATGACCATTTCTCGTTGGAAGAATAATCAAACACGCCCTGGTAGCCGTACCTTATTAGAAATCCAACGTTACGTTGATTCGCTGCAACGCAAGCTCGTTGCCGGCTAATCAAAGAGAACTTAGCGCTCTTCCCTTGGGGAAGAGCAGCATAGATTAAGAGAATATCTCCCTTTTAATGGGGGACATAACTTGAAAGGATATCTCCCTAACTGAAAGGATACCTCCCTCTCCCCTCTAAGGGGAGAGGGCCGGGGTGAGGGGTTCTTTGTATTACAGCTTTGTCGTTCTTATAAAGCTTGTTCTCCTCACACCCAACGCGTCGCAGCCTAGACGCCCATCATAATAATAATAAATCCCAAAAAACCGAATAAAGCAGGTAAAGCACCTTAGTATTGCTTTGCCTATTGCTGCGCGCGGCCATAAAAACCGCCTGCAGCTAAAAATAGAGTTGATCGATAAACAATGCACACCTTAACCAAACTCAAACACATCACTTTCCTGCTCGCAGGCGTGATGGCAGCCATGGTCTTCTTCCCCACAGAAGCCCTGGCGGCGACGATCCCAGGCCCGGATGGTGGCGCATGGGAAGTCTATGGTGTGGGGAATGCGGCCATGTTGCGTCAAGCCTTTATCGGTATTGAGTTAATGGTGAACAGCAAAGCCTATATGTCTGCGGTATCGGTGTTTGCGTTACTTGGTTTTGTGGCCGTGATGTTCCATTTCTTAAGCGATCCCATTTTCGGTTTTAGGAAATTTATCCGTTATATCATCTTACTTATTTTTATGTCTGCTGCCTTCACGATTAAAGCAGATGTCACCATCAAAGATTTCGTTACCCCTAATTCTTCTGTCGTAAGAGGTGTGCCTGCTATCTTGGTATTGCCTGCCTCTATCTTTTCGACCATCGGTCAATATATGGCGCGTATGTTTACCCAATATTTGGCGCCTGTAAAATCACAACATTTCCCGGAAGTGAATGAGCGTTCTGCCTTCGGCTTAGGTGCGCAGATGGTTATTGACGCAGCAGAAATGCGCTTTAGTGATCAAGATTTCACCAATAACGTATCACGTTATATTGTTGATTGTGTGTCACCCTTACTCTACAGACAACTGATTGATCCCAATGATGTGAGAAACAGTTCCGATCTCTGGACGCTATTCTCCGAAAGAACGACTCAGCATGCTGAAGGGATGCTCACAAAGTATTACAACAAGAAAGCCCAGACCAGTGGGGGGAGCAGTGGCGCTGGCAAAGCGGGCAGTAATATGGAGACAGTGCTGTGTAAAGACATGGCTGCCCAACTGCAAAAAGATCTAGATGACGAGTACGCTTCCGGTATATGGCGTGCGTTTATAGACAAAAAAATGGGTACGCAGCAATCAGCTAATTCAACAGCCTTGGGCGTCGATATGACAAAGGTGAAAGACTATTTCAGTGAATTCATGCGGTACTCGTTTGGCGCCCCAGGTCCTGAATATAACGATCTTTTTATTCGACAAGCGGCCATGGTGAATTTGATCAATTATCAAATGCCAAACCAAATGGCGCAAATCACGGGCTCAGGCGTGATTGCCATGAAACTCGCCAACAACAGTGACTCGCGTGGCATGGAAATTCAACAAACCGGTGCAGCCCGTACTACTTTTGCGACCTCGGGTTATTTCTATTCTGTCATGCAAATTTTAATTATTGCACTTGGTCCTATTGTCTTATTGGCCCTCTTTATTCCAGGCGCAGGCAGTAAAGTCTTTTCTTCTTATATGTTGATGCTGGCTTGGTTCCCGGCTTGCTTAATCACCATGGCTATCTGCAACTCGCTGATGCTTTATTGGTTTACCGATATGATCGTTTCAATCGCAAGTCCGGACTACAGTGCCACCCAAGGCACGGGCAATATTACCCTAGGTAACCGCTTTGCCATGACCGCGCAAACCGCTAAATTTATGGCAATCAGCAGCTGGTTAGGCACACTTGCCCCTGTACTCGCATTTGGTTTATTAACCGGTTCGACCATGCTATTGGGTCGTTTGCTGGGCAACATGAGCCACGCGGCGGGTGATGGCCAGCAAGCCATTGCTTCAGGTCAATTGGGCAGAACAAAAGGCCAGGGCGGCCGCAGCATGATGGATCACGGTAACGGCAAAATCGGCTTTGGTTCGATGGGCTTACCTGATAGAAGGTTGGCAAAAATTGGTAGTAGCGGTATCGAAGACAGACAAGCGATGCGTACGCTCGATGGCATGGGTGGCTCAGGCAGCGGAGGCGGCGCCTCTGATCGTATTGGCAAAACCATTTCAGGCAATTATGGCAATTGGCAAAAAGGTCATACGGATGCAAAAGGTCGCTGGCACGGAGGCATGGATGGTGAGGCAGAATCAAGAGCACGCGATCAAGCTGTTTCTGAAATGCATGACCGAAACGCTCGCGCATCGCATGAAGCAAAAATGAATGCACCCGGTGGCCCTTTATCACAAATTAAAGAAATGGGCCGCCGTGAGGCAGCCAATAACCAGCATGTGCAAGCAGCCGTGGTGACAGCCAACCAAGCAAAAATTGATCGTGGCGAAGGGCATTTAACCCCATCAGAAAGGCAGAATGCGATGCAAGGCGCCGCTGCCAACTTGCCCTATGCGAATCCACGTCACCTTGATGGCAACCAGGGTGGCCTCTCGCACCATGTGCCACGATTTGGTGAGACGGGCGCATCTGCTACACAGGGTGCAGAGCGTAATGTTGATACAGGCTCAGTGCTGAATGCAGATGGTAGTCATTCAGCCGCTTCTGCTGTAGGTGAAACAAAAGGCTATCGAAGTGTGCCTTTAAATGATGAGCAAATTGCAGCCCGCGGCAATTTTAACCGATACAATGAGTTGGTCGAAAAAGGCAATAATGCCACACGTGAAGAAAGTCTTGAATTACAACGTATGGTAGACGGTGGTTTTGTACAAAACTATCAAGAGGCCACCACGCAAGCACCTGCCGCTGCAGCGCCCGTTGGCGCGGGAGTCGGCGTAGGGGGGGCCGCTGCAGCCGCCGCCGTTGGTGCGGGAGTAGGCGCAGCAGCCGGTGCCGCCGCTGCACATGCAGGAGCACCCGCTGCTGCAGGAGCAGGCAATGCCGCTGCACCTGCTCCAATGGGTATGGCGCCGACCTATGCTGATGGTAACTGGCGTGCACAAGCAGATGCAATTCGCGATACAAATAATGTGCCGTTAATTGCTGCACGTGCTGATCAGATTGATCCTGCTAATGCAGCGGGAACAGGAGGCTATCACTCTCCTGCAGTCATGCAGCAAGCAACGCATGATGTTGCACATATGCATGGTGCTTCTGTTGATACTGCACAACCAGGCCAAGTGCTGGGCGACAGTGGCTTGCGAGGCAGCCCAGGGCTTGTGGCTGTCAACCATACTACCGAAAGTACTCCTCAGAATATTATGGCTAATATGGTTGACCAAAATGATCCTGCAAGAGAAGGTTTAATTCAAGAAAGAATGGATGAAATCAGAGGATTTGATGAAGGTTTATCTGAAGCTGACTTAAGACTGCAGGCTGAAAATGACATTAATCAGGCAGGAATGATGCCAGCTGACATCACAGCCATACATCGTCAGCCAGAAGAAGAAATGCAGGCGCAATCAAATGCTGCCATCAACAGCAGCTTAGGCATCACCTCTGATCACGAAAGCGCACGCTTTGAAAAACTTGATCCTAATGCACCTGTCGGGCAGGGTTTACCTGAAAACCATACTGGCCACGATGCGATCCGTGCAAAAGGCAACTACGATGTATTGGGTGGTGCAAAAGGTGCCGGTATCGCGACCGCGGCGGCGGTTTCAACCTTAGGTGCGAGCAACAGCTTTGAAAGCGATGCCGCAGCAGTTGATCACATTATTAATGGTGCAAGTCATCAGCATGTTGGCCGCGACGGTACCGCCGTAGGCGCGCTTATACAAGATGTCGCTCCGATTGATATGGTCGGGAAGGTGCAAGTACCAGACGCTGATGGCCTCGGAGGCACACACGCCGCCACCGCCGCTGATGTTGCCCAGTGGAAAGATGATCTTCAAATCGTGCAAGCGCATGATCGTGGTGAAAATGTAGATGCAACCGCTTATGCGGATGCCACGGCACATCTTGCCGCTGTCGCTGGCCCGCTTCAGCAGCATGCCATGGATAATGCAAAAGGTCATCACGATGCGATCATGACCGATAAAGGTGAAATCCGCCCTGATACTGAGTACAAAGGGCATATTTCCTCTGCCGATGAAAAATTACTTCGCACTGCGCATGCTGATATGGCAGCCCCTGCTGGCACCTCTTTTTCAAATGCCCAGCTGAATAATTTCGCTAAACTCGGCAACCTACACCAACGCCTTGACTACAATGTGGCAGCTGACCATCTCGATATGGCACATCGTGCGGGTGTATTGGACGATCAAACTTTCAAAGCAGCCAGCCATGCCTTCGATGCGGCCAGCAAAGATCTGATTCAAGGTAAAGCGCTTTCAGAAGAGAAATCAGCTGCTATTCATACCGCACAGCATGATGAGCAGGTAGCAATGAGAGCATTCTGTACTAAGATCGATGGCATCATGGATGATCGAACGCATATTGATGAGCTTCATGTCTCCGCAGCCGATCAAGCAGCTTTGCAGCAAATCTACACTGATAAGATTGATGGCGCCGTTGATGCTAAGCCTTCTGCTAATCTAGACAATACAGAACTTAACAAAATGGCAGATGTGCTCTCTCATGCCACCCAAAATGATCAGCTTTTACAGGAATCACAAGCATTTGACGCACATTTAGAGAAGCAGGAAGCGTTGATGCCTGGAGGAATGCAAGACAAACTACAGGGTGATATTGATAAAGTGAATGAAGCACGTGATAACATCAATGATCTAGGAAGTCCTGATAGATTCTCTCCTGAAAATATGGAAGCTCTCAAAACATCTTTACATGATACTTATGCACATGAAGCCTATGAGATTAGAGACGAGGCACGCGAGTTAAAGGCGGCCTTTGCTGAGCAAGGCATTCACAGCCATGATCGTGAACTCAATGGTATTATGCAAGCAGGCATGACGGCTAACACCGCTGCTAGCGTGGAAGATCTGGCTGTTAAAACAGATAGCCTGTATGACAGATATTTTAGTCCAGATAAAAAATATGCCGATGCACTAAATCGTGTGGTAGACGCAATTGATAATAGTGTTGCTGGCAATCCTGCCTTCGATCCAGCACGTGGTATAATTGCGGAATGCGAAGGTGCTATTAAAACACATAATTTGCATGCAGATGTGCATGGCAGGTTAGATCAGGTGGCTACAAATTTAGGGTTTAATACGGATGATATTAAAGAGGATCTTGCTCAAAGAATCGGTAAGCTAGAAGGAGCAGGACTCAGTAAACCAGATAAGCATACATTAGCAAACATCAAAGCACATACAAACCAAATCACCCCAGACGCTTTCCATTCAGCGAAAGGATGCGATGATGTTGCTCGCACTTGCGAGACGCTAAGAGGTTTAGAGAAGAAGGCAAGTGGTGACAGTAGTTCAGAAAGCTCAAGCGCCTCAACGGTTGACGATAAAGGTTCAAATAAAATGGGTGCAGGTGGAGGTACCTCAGGCGGTAATCCAGCAAAAGGTACTGGCGGCCAAGGTGGTTCTGGTTCAGGTTCATCAAGTGCTAAAGGTGGTGCTGCTGGTGACCATGTTCACGGTGGTGGCCAAGGTCATAGTAAATGGGGCGCCAAGCATAAGTAGCCGCTGGGCCAGCTGCAGCCGCCGCAACAGGTTCCGATGATGGTATCCCAACGGATGCTGGTACCCATGCTAATGATGGTTTTCCTGCTGCCACTTCAGTTACTACTGCTTATGAAGCTGTACCTAATGTGCTGTCAGAATCTGCCGAGGCTGGTGTACTTCCTTCGTAAATGCTTGCCGCCTGCTGACCTGTCTTTTAGGGTCGGGCATTTCTAAAAAATCTTTTTGGTAAATCATTAAATTTGCACTCGATAAATAACTTACATTCAGATGTTACACCATATATACAGAGGAGAAACGTGAGAGTAGGTGTTTTCTTGGTTGACGTGAATAAGATCGTGCTTTCTCTACCAAAACCAAACAAGTAAATCGAACAAGATGAGCGAGTCAGTACCGCTTGGGAAGCAAAAGCAGGTTGTCGCTGCTACCAGGGGTGCCGGCAAGACTGTTGGCCCCAAGACTGGCAAGACGGGCGTCGGCAACCTGTCGCTCCGGCATGCCTTGAACTTCCTCCACGCGCTGTTCAAGCTGGAGGCGCTGTTGATCCGAGTCAACGAGAATCTGCCCAAGGAGGACATCAACCCCCAGTTCCCGCAGATCGGCGAGATCAAGGATCTGTTTGCTGCAGCGTGCCTTCTCCACCGTGCTTACATGAAAAACGAGTCTGTGCCGGAGAGGCGCAAGGCCTTTCGCGGGGCTTTGCAGGCGCTCCTCAACAGACCGTTGGAGGAGCGGCAGCGGTACATGAAGAAGGCGCGCACCGTTGGCGACTTTGCTGCTCTCTGGAGCACCTTTGAGGGCCATGCGCTTGCCGAGATGTTGGAGGATGGCTCGGGGGTCGAGCACTTGCAGCCCACCTTCATCGCGATTTACAAGCAAATCTACAATGGCGCGGTGGCGATGGCCTTTCCGGGTGAGCAAGGCTTCCCCAAGCAGCTTTCGGGTCTCTACTACGCGAACGCGACCGCGTGCTATCAAGGGGTTTGCGAGCTCATGCGTCTTGTCTTCGACATGGCGTGCCACGAGATTGAGAAGGAGGTTGATGAGGCGCTCCAGGCAAGCACGCTTGCAGGAGAACAGGCGACACAGGTGCGTGAAGCGCTTGACAGCGAGCGTCAGGCCTTGGGCATGTACTACGATGCAGAGAAGAATGAGTGGCAACAGGCTTCTGACGATGAGCTCCTGGCGCGCGTGCAAGCGATTGCACAGGGCGAGGGCAAGCCCCTGACTCCCGAGGAAGCTGTGGAGTGGCTCAAGCGGGATACGCTGAAGACGCAGCACATCAGTGCTGGTCAAGCTGCTCTTGGCATGGGCGAGGAGGCTCGTAAGAAGCTGACTACTGCAGTGACTCTCCAGCAGGACGGGGGGGAGATGCACGCGACGATTAATGGCGTCCAGGCCGGTGCCCTCCAGGGTGTTCCGCCGCCTCGCCACCTGAAGGGTGGCAGTGGCAAGAAGCCCGAAGCCGGCGGCAGTCGCGGACGTGGTGGGCGCAGAGGCTCGACGCCTCGCGCACTGCCTGCGCCGGTCGCCGAAACGTCGCCTCAGCAGTCACGGCCGGGAGGACGCGGTGGCTACTCGCACCGACAGAGTCGGGACCAGCAGCAGCACCAGCAGGGCGCCGGCGGCTCTGGCTACTCGCCGCATCATCAGCAGCAGACCCAGTACTACGGCGGCTACTCGCAGCAGCAGGCCTACCAGCAACAGCAAGTTCATACCTACGAGCAGGCCTACCAGAACTGGCTTCAGTACTTCCGCTATTCAGGTCCGAATCCGGAGGAGGCCTACCGGAGCTGGCTTCAGTACTACAACTGCTCAGGTCTGAATCCGGAGCAGGCCTACCAGCAGTGGTATCAGCAGCAGTTCAACGGGTATTCCGAGGCTGGGCCTGCTGGCTACCCTGGGCAAGATGGGTACGGGCAGCACCAGACGACGCAGTACTACCAGCAAGATTACTCGCCGCCGTCTCACCCGCAACAGTACTCCCCGCCGGACCACGGCGGAGAAGCGTGCCAGCAAGGGCAGTATTACCAGGGCCCTCCCGAGGACGCCGCCAATGGCGGAACGTACCTGCAGCGCCGGTCGCCGGTTCAGAGGCCTGAGAGCCCCCCCGTCAAGGAGGGGGCTGGGTATGGCCCCATGACTGTGAGCAACAAAGCAAGCCCTATTGGTACGTCGCCTCTGCAACAGCGTCGTGAGAAGAAGCATCCCGGGCAGCCGAGCACGCATGACCATGACGACGAAGAAGAGGCGCAGGAGGACGACGACGGCCACAAGCAGGCCGCTCTTCTCGCCGCTGCTGCCACCCAGGCTCCTGCGACGTACCTTTCCGGGAAGGCGCATTGGGATGCTGTTAGCGAAGGCGAAAACGACGGCCAAAGTGACCAAGACGAGGACGACGACGGCTATGAGACCGAGAGCTCCTCTGAGGAGGAAGAAGAAGAGGAAGGCGACGAGTAGCGGTGTCGTCTAAGCAGCACCGAAAACAGCCAAAGCACTCAGTGCACCAAAAATACCAAAAACATCAAAAATACCAAAAAGATCTATTGAAATACTGATGTTTTTTCATTCATGTTTTCTTTTTTTTCTATTAGGGGATTTTTTTCTTTCTCTTTTAAAAAACGCTAAAAATAAGGGTCGGGCATTTCTAATGGGTTAAATTAACCCCTCCCAAACTCACTTTAAAATGAACTCAAAAAGAGAAAAATAACGGCGTCGGACCTTGCTAATATCACGGGTTTGAGGTACAATTTTGCTATGGCTAGGAAACCCCGCATACATGTCCCTGGCGCCTGTTACCACGTTATTTTAACGGGTAACAACGGCCGAGAGGTCTTTATTGATGATGAAGATCGTGAGCAGTTTTGCCAGCTCCTCAAAGAAGGAGTGGCACGTTACCGCTACGAAATTCACGCTTTTTCTTTTCTGAATAATCAAATTAATTTGGCGATTCAAATCAGCGAGGTGCCGCTCTCTAAAGTGGTGCAAAATTTCTCGTTTCGCTATACCCGCTGGTTTAATAAACGCCACGATCGTGCCGGCCACCTGTTTCAAGGTCGTTTTAAAGCCGTGCTGGTGCAAAAAAACAAAGATTTTTGGTTGCCGCTTATCCGGTATGTGGAAATGACACCGGTGCGTCAAGGTGTCGTGCCACGTCTGGAAGATTTCCCGTGGACCAGTCATCCAAGCTATTTAGGCAAAGACAAATACACCTGGGTGAATACACGTTGGGTCTTATCGCAATTTGGTGATTCACCGCAAGCTGCTCTCAAAGGTTACCGTGCCTTCATGGCCGATCAAGAAGGCTTGGTGCAAGATCATCAATTTGAAGTGGGCACCGCCTCCTCAGGCATTGCCGGTGATGAACATTTTGTGTTGCGCACACAACTCACGCCGCCCCATGAATCGTTTATCGAGAAGCCCGATTTTAATTTGGATGACGTGATTGATTATGTGTGTGAGCAATTAGAAATTGATCGCCCCTCGCTTTATTACCCCGGTAAAACGCGCCGCTTAGCGCGCGCCCGTGGCATCATCGGTTGGTTAAGCACCGAGCTGGGTGTCGATAACCTCACGAACACAGCACGTACCTTGGGCCGAGATTTTGCCACGCTGACCAAAACCATCAACCGCTTGCGCGAGCAAGATCTTGATACACTGAAACGTTTTAAAAAGGAATTTTTAGTCACCTATCACGGCAAAAAGAGGTAATGTGTTATGCATCGTATGCGGCCGATGGCAATGATTGTCCTCCTTCTCCTTTTTTTATTGTTTGGCTGGGTGATCATTGCCAGTGAACCCGAAGAACGCATCAATCGAGCCTGCGCGCCCGTATTATGGGGGGGCAATGTGGTGACGTCCATTACCTCCATGTTTAGCGAAAGTGCAGCATATCGCGTTGAAGACGCTGTGCTAGACGTACATTACGGTTGCCGTTATACCGTATGGCGATTGTTTTACGCAGAGGATGAGCAAAACTAATGCGCATGAACCCCATCACACTTATTTTCGCTATGTTAGTGGTTATTTATATGTTTTGGGTCGTGCTTGGCGGCACCCCCGCTGATCGTATGCACCGTAGTTGCGTGCCTGTTGCATTGTTAGGCACCATCACCGGTTCATTAGTCGGTGCCGCCAGCGAATCAGCAGGGCAACGTACCGAAGACGCTTTCGACAGTGGTTATGAGGCGTGCGTGAATATGGTCTGGCGTTTGTTGTACGAAGATAAAGATATTGAAAAGCGCCGCGAGCAGTATTACGAATAAGCCGCTGATCCAATGGCGGCAAACACTTGCTTCGCTGCGCTGATCGTTGCCTCAATCTCAACTTCCCCATGTGCGGCTGACATAAAACCCGCTTCAAAATTAGACGGCGCAAAATAAATGCCTTGTTCCAGCATGCCATGGTAAAAGCGCTTGAATACATCTTGATCGCACTTGGCAATATCCTCATAACGGCGTATGTCGGTTTGCGTGGTAAATAACAAACCAAATAAACCGCCGACGTGTGGGATGTGCAATGCCACACCCGCATCATTTGCCGCGTGTGTTAAACCTTGGCATAAGCGTGCAGTTTGTTGTGTAAGATCTGTGTAAAAGTCAGGTGCTTGCACGGCTTTGAGCGTGGCGAAGCCTGCTGCCATCGCAACTGGGTTGCCCGAGAGGGTACCCGCTTGGTAAACAGGGCCTTCAGGTGAAAGCGTGGCCATGATATCACGGCGGCCACCAAAGGCCCCCACCGGCATGCCGCCACCAATAATTTTGCCCAATATGGTCAGATCAGGTTTAACGTTGTAATAACCTTGCGCGCCATCAAGGGCCACGCGAAAGCCGGTGATCACTTCATCAAAAATAAGCACCGCGCCGTGTTGATCACACAACGCGCGTAAACCTTCCAAAAAGCCTGGCTGCGGAAGCACGCAGTTCATGTTGGCGGCAATCGGTTCAACAATGATCGCGGCAACATCATCACCCTGTTGCGTGAACACTTCTTCAATAGCGTTTAAGTCGTTAAAAGGCAGCGAGACAGTGTGCTGCGTAAAATCAGCAGGCACACCCGCAGAGCTGGGTACGCCAAACGTTAAACCGCCGGAACCTGCTTTAACCAGCAGTGCATCCGCGTGGCCATGGTAACAACCATCAAATTTTATAATTTTATTGCGATGGGTAAATCCGCGCGCTAAACGAATGGCGCTCATCGCGGCTTCTGTGCCGGAGTTCACCATGCGCACTTGTTCAAGTGAAGGCAACAGTGTGCAGAGTTGCTCAGCAACGGCTATTTCGAGTTCGCAAGGCGCGCCAAAGCTCATGGCTTTAGCTACCATGTGTTGCACGGCGGCCACCACATCAGGGTGCTGGTGCCCCAAAATCATCGGTCCCCAAGAACCCACATAATCAATATAACGTTTGCCAGCAACGTCGGTCAGATAAGCCCCTTGCGCAGAGTCAAAAAAGACCGGTGTGCCGCCCACGCCATGAAAGGCCCGCACGGGGGAGTTGACGCCGCCGGGGATATATTGTTTAGCTTTTTCAAGGAGTTGCTCAGAGTTTTTTGTCATGGTGTTTCGAGTAAAGTCAATAGAGAGGGGCAGTGTAACCTTGAAAGGGGTCTTGCTCAAGAATGATAAAATAAGTGATTGTTTTGTAGTTGAATTTTTATGTTTACAGCGTCATAAAAAAGCGTATATTCCGGATCGAGCACAGTGCTGTTGACTGCGTTCAAGTTCATTAACTTTTTAGGAGCGACAATGAGCGCCGACAAAAAAGCCCCAGCAAAAACGCCTGGCGGCAAAAAAAAGAAGTAAGTAGTTAGCAGTCAACTGAGCAGTAGGAAACTACTGCTCAGTGTATAATTTCCCTCATGTTTCCCTTTTCCTTTCTCTACTCTTGAATCATACGGTTTGGCAGCCATTGCCCTTTCCCCAATTGGTAAGCTTGGCTTAGCGTTTCCCAAGTATACTCTTGCGCGATATTAATCCCTTCAGAAACAGATTGACCTTGTGCCAATAAAGCCGTGAGGCTGGCTGCAAACGTGCAACCCGAACCGTGATACTGCTGCGGTAAACGCTTGGCCGAAACAGTTTCTTTTTTCAGTGCGCCGTCTTCCAAATAATAATGGAAGTGCGTCACAAGATCAGATGAGGCCTTTTCAGTCTCACTGTCTGTGCCAGTCATTAACACATGCTGAGACCCCTTATCTAACAGCACCTGCGCACATTCATCCAACGCAGCCTCACCGGGTGACATCCCAGCTAACGCAAACACTTCACGTTGGTTGGGGGTGGTAAGTGTTGCCAGCGGCAGCAAATGCTCAGCAATGGCGTCAGGTTGTGCCGCAAGCACACTGCCTGCACCGGTGCTTAACACCGGGTCGAGCACAACGGGTAGGTTGGGATAGTCACGAATAATATCGGCAATCACAACAGCAATCTCTGCATTAGGCACTAAGCTGATTTTAATGGCGGCGATCGCTATATCACTTAACACCGCTTTTGCTTGTGCCGCAACTAATTCAGCAGGCAGCGGGTAGAGCGTATGTAAATCATGTGTGTCTTGTGCGGTTACCGCGGTGACAATCGGGCAACAATGTGTGCCGAAATAGCGCATGGCTTCGCTATCGGCTTGCAAGCCGGCGCCGCCGGTCGGATCGGTGCCGCCAAAACTGAGTAGGGGTATTGCCATTCATTTAGCATAATGGTTTATCCCACGCTTTTGAAGCTTTACAATAGGCAACAATCGTTTATTGAGGTTAAGAAAATAGGATTATGGAATATAAAAAATATATGTGTTTGATCTGTGGTTGGATTTACGACGAAGAGCAGGGCTGGCCAGAAGACGGCATTGCTCCGGGAACTCGTTGGGAAGATATTCCAGACACGTGGTTATGCCCAGATTGTGCGGCAAACAAAGAAGACTTTGAGATGGTTGAAATCTAAAAGTGCCTGCTCAGCGGCAATGCCTAAAGGCACTTAAAAAGGCTTCACCACGGTGAGCACCACCATGGCAATCAAGAGCAGCACGGGGAATTCGTTAAACCAGCGGTAAAACACATGACTGCGACGGTTACGGTCGTGTTTGAATAAATACACAAAGCGCGCGCAGTAAAGGTGGTAGGCGAGCAAAATCACAAACAAGCCCAGCTTAATATCTAGCCAGAGCATGTGTTTATATGCCTCCATGCCATAGCTTTTTAATAGCCATACCCCTAATATTGTTGTGATCACCGCGCCGGGTGTGGCAATCCCGTAATAGAGCTTCCGCTCCATGATTTTAAAGCGCGCTTGGCTGATGCTATCGTCGCTCATCGCGTGATAAACAAAGAGTCGAGGTAAATAAAAGAGCCCACTAAACCAGGTGACCATGGCGATAATATGAAAAGCTTTGACCCAGAGCATGTTTGTTTCCTTCCTTTCTCAGAGGGAGTATTGACAGGGGTGGTAAAGTGGCTGCTGAGATCGTTCTGGACATCCCCTCTCCCCCTTGGGGGAGAGGGTTAGGGTGAGGGGGTATTTAGCCCTAGCAACAAGCTAAGATAGGCTCGTAAGGATATTAACCCCTCACCCCGGCCCTCTCCCCTTTAAGGGGAGAGGGGGAATAGAGTAAGAACTCGCGAAAGCAACCAACGCGTATCTTACATTTTATCATGGGAAACAAACTCTTGGCAGACCCATTTTGCATGCTGATTGACCTCAATTTGAAAATCTAAGATAATAGCAATATGACAAACCTTATTTTTACTGAAGCCGCTGCCACAAAAGTGTGGCACTTAATGAAAGAAGAAGAAAACGACCAACTGAAACTGCGCGTGTATATCACGGGTGGCGGGTGTTCAGGTTTTCAGTATGGCTTTACGTTTGAAGAAGCGCAGCAAGACGACGATACGGTGATCGTAAAAGAAGTAGAAGATGATGGGGCGGCGCACCCAGTGGCCTTACTTGTTGACCCAATGAGCTTTCAATACTTAAGCGGCGCTGAAATTGATTACCGTGAAGATCTCCACGGCGAGCAATTTGTGATCCGTAACCCCAATGCGCAAACCACCTGCGGGTGCGGTTCTTCTTTTTCTGTTTAAACCACGTTTACTTCAATCGCCATTTCTCGCGGATAAGCCATTTTATTGAGTAATGCAGCAGCATTATTCAGGAATATTATTTTTTCTTTGCCAGTGAGTGGGTCGCTGCTGGGTAAATCAACCGTGAGTGGATCTTTGTGTTCGCCATTCACGCGAAATTCAAAATGCAAGTGCGGGCCGGTGGCGAGGCCAGATTCACCCACGTAACCGATCACATCACCTTGACGTATCATCGTGCCTTCACTTATCCCATCAGCAAACGCTGAGAAATGGGCGTATAAAGTGGTGTATTGGATACCATGTTGTAATTCAATGTAATAACCGTAACCGCTTTCATCATATTGCATTCTGACGATACGACCATCCCCCACGGCATGCACGGGGGTGCCTGTCGGAGCAGCATAATCCACGCCTTTGTGTGCGCGTTGTGTGTGTAGCACAGGGTGGTTTCGGCTATCACTGAAACCTGAACTGATTTTCGTATAATCGACGGGATTGCGAATAAAGGGTTTACGCAAGCTTAATCCTTCCGGTGTGTAAAACTGTTTTTGCCCGTTGCTGTGAGTGTGTGCAACGGCATGGTGTTGCTTGGTGCGCGTATTAAATTCAACGGCAACGATGTCACCGACACCCACGAAGTCATTATCAACATATTTGCGCTCAAAAAGTACGCGGTAAGAATCGCCTCTGCCGACATCCATGGCAAAATCAATATCCCAAGCAAACAGATCGATAATTTGCATGATAAGACGGTCGCTTAAGCCCGCGGCTTGCCCCGCAAGAAACATCGAGTGATTGATTTTCGCTTCAGTAAAGGCCAGGCGCGTGGTGACAGGGCGCTCAACCACTTGGCTTTCAAAACCGCGACCGGTGTACGCAGTTAATAGATAAGATGCTTGGTCGAGCCAATAGCGTAAGGCTTGTAATTGACGACTGTCGGGGTCAATCATTAAATCAATACGCTGCCCGGGACGCAGGCGGGTAATGATTTTTTTCCAGTCTTCCAGATTAATCACACGTTGTAATTGCTCTGAACTCAACCCCAAGCGATTGAAAATACCCGAGAGGCTATCACCATCTTGGATGGTAATGCGTTCCCAAGTTTGGGCGGCGATGGTGGGCAAGAAAGCCGGATCTAAAGCATCCTGAAATTCCTGCATCATGTTGCTATTGGTCGATGACAAACTGCTACTTTCAATAGGCGTGCTTTGTAAGAGTAATGACAGAAATAGACCAATAGAAGCCACTAAACTAACTAATACAATATGTCGCGATTTAGGTATCGTTTTTTGCATAACTAATCGTTTTATTTGGGTTGATTGGAGTGGCTTAACTCATTGCCGCTAATGTGCCGCCATCCATTTGCAGGTGTGCTTCTTATTGGTAAATCAATTACTTAATTGATTTGATAGTGAGTATTCTAACTGTGAGGGAGCGTCTTTTCAAGCATAGAGTTAGTTATTTGACTTATAAATATTGTAATCACAGAATAACCATAAGATATTGATTTTAAATAAATTTAAAATACCTTCTCTGTTGAGAGGCACGAAAAATGGAGAATTGCTTATAATTAATAAAACAGGGGTAATTGGGAACGCCGTAGATCAAGATAATGTTTGCCCTAAGAGTAACTCTCCTGCTGATAGCTATTTTCAACATGATAAAAGTTAGAAAAATAAATGATTAAGTACAACACACTATTTAAATTTACCCTGCCTATTTTTTTGGGAATGAGTATCGCTTATGCCAGTGACGATCTTGCTTTGCTTGAAAGTGAGTATCAAGTGATGGGGAATGATTTTCCAATTCAAGAGATGTCTGCCCATTGGGCAGAGGCGCTTAACGCCCATGATGCCCATGATGTCGATAAGATACTGGCGCTTTATAACAATATTTTTGTCTTATATCCCACATTTAATCTACTCATTAATACTGAAGATGAGTTGCGTGCTTACTTTGTTGCACTGACAAAAAAAGAAGATTTGAAAGTCGTGTTTAACTCAGAAAATATTCGAGTGGGTGAAGCGGCGGCCGTTAACTCTGGCCTCTATACTTTTTCTTATAACGAAAAGGGTGCGTTGTATGAAATCCCCGCACGGTTTACCTTTGTGTATATTCTGACACCTAACGGGTGGAAGATTATTGACCATCATTCTTCGGTGTCGCCTTAAGGGCACCGTCAGGTTCGCCATAATAAACACCGCCCAAAATAGCCGGACTTCTCGCGCCCGTCACACTTGGGTGGCTACCCGGCCGACCATTTAGGGTCTCGCGCGCCAGCCACGCAAAGGCCAGCGCCTCAAGTGTGTCAGGTGCAACGCCAACCGCATCGGTGGTGTCAACGGTAAAATCTGGCAGCAACTTCTGTAGCTCAGCCAGCAGAGTGGTATTGTAAGCACCGCCACCACAGACCAACACACGCCCCTTAGCAAGCGCAGCGTCTAGAATGGGCTGGGCAATACTTTGGGCAGACAGCGCCAGCAGCGTGGCTTGTACGTCTTCAGGTGGCAACGAGGCATGCGCATCTAAATGTTGCTGTAACCAGGTAAGGTTAAATTGCTCGCGTCCACAGCTTTTGGGTGAGTGTTGCTGAAAATAGGGGTGGCTTAATAAATCCGCTAATAACGCTTCATACACTTTTCCGCTGGCCGCCCACGCACCGCCTTTGTCAAAAGGTTGTTGCAGATGCTCTGCTATCCAAGCATCCATTAAAGCATTACCGGGGCCGGTATCAAAGGCAAGCAGTGGTGTGTCTGTTGTGCTATTTGCATCTTGCGGTAAAAAAGTGACATTGGCTTGACCGCCAATATTCACTATCACGCGATCTTCTGTTGGCGTATAAAATAAAGCATGATGAAAAAGCGGGACAAGCGGGGCGCCTTGCCCCCCTAATGCTAAATCACGCCGACGAAAGTCTGCAACCGTGGTGATCCCAGTGTCGGCCGCAATGACATTCGGATCGCCGCATTGCATTGTGAAAGGCGTGGCATGATTCGGTTGATGGCGCAGTGTTTGGCCATGATTGCCGATGGCATGAATTTGCTTGGGGTCAATCTCTGTTTTTGCGAGCAATGCCTGCACGGTGTGCGCGTAGTATTGACCGAGTATTTGATCCAGTTCACCCAATTGCTGTAGTGAAAGAGTGGCTTCATTTTCGCACAAGGCTAAAACAGCTTGTTGTAATTTAACCGGATAAGCTTGGTAGTGTGTGGCTTTAATCGAGGGTGTTGGTGCAGAAAAATCAGCGAGCACCGCATCAATACCATCGGCGCTGGTGCCGGACATTAAACCAATATAATACTCAGTGGTCATGATGAAGACGCTTGTGCAGTGGTGATAGCAGAGGCCGGCGGCGGCGGTGGGCCAACCAGTTCTATTGTGTCTGCTTCTATTTCAGCGTGTGCTAGCTGGGTATTTTGAAATTGAGTCAGTTGCTGCAGCAGCGTGTCTGCTGTTGCAACAAACGTTGTTTTTTGATCCGCTGGGATGGGCTCGGCCGTAGGCAAGGCGACGGTCAAGGGGTCGTGATGCACGCCATCGACTCTAAATTCATAATGTAAGTGAGGCCCAGTGGCTAAACCAGAGGCGCCCACATAGCCGATTGTTTGGCTTTGGCGCACGGTGCTGCCTTTTTTAAGGCCATCAGCAAAGCGTGACATATGGGCATACAGTGTCGTGTATTTGCGGCCGTGTTCTAAAATAATATGGTGCCCGTAGCCATCAGTGTAAGCTTTTTTAATGACTTTGCCATCGCCTGCTGCACGAATAGGCGTGCCGGTAGGCGCGGCATAATCCACGCCGCGATGAGGCCGCACGGTATCATGCAAAATAGGGTGTTTGCGATTCGGATTAAATTGTGAACTGATGCGGGTGAAGTCGACAGGGGTACGAATAAACGCTTTACGCAAACTGGCGCCCTCGGGTGTGTAGTAGCGTTTACGGCCGTTAGTGTCAATATGACGCACGGCTTGATAATGTTGGTTACGTGTATCAAATTCTGTGACCAGTACATCACCTGATCCAACATATTCGCCATTAATATAGTGCTCTTCGTACAGCAAGCGGTAACGATCGCCCACACGAATGTCGAGCACAAAATCAATGTCCCACGCAAAGATATCTGCCGTTTGCATAATTAAGCTATCGCTTAAACCGGCAGCTTGCCCATCAAGAAATAAAGAATGGTTGATGGTGACGTCTGCAAAGGCGAGCCGTGTTTCAATTTCTTTTTCGATCAGTTTGCTTCTAAAGCCTTCGGGGGTATGCGTCACCAGTAAAATAGAAGTGTGATTAGGCTGGTAACGCAGGGCTTGGAGTTGCGCCGTGTCAGATTCAATAATAACATCAATTTCCTCGCCCGGTAGCAAGCGATGAAAAGCGTGTTTCCAATGTTCTAAGTTCATCACGCGATGTAACTGTGCAGCGCTTAACCCTAAGCGTTCAAAAATGAGCGAGAGACTATCGCCGTCTTTGACGGTGATGCGTTGCCAAGGGAAAGTGGTGAGCGTGGGTAAAAAAGTGGCGCTTGCCGTACTCGTTACTTCCTCTGCGACGGTGGCCGTCGCAACAGACGCCGCCGTCGAAACAGAGGGCGCGGCGGTAACAGATTGAGCGGATAAATTGGCTGTTTTAGTGCGCGGGGCGGCAGAGGTGCCCGGCAAGCTCAGCTGGGCACTCACAGGGCCTGCACTGTGAGAGGGCGTGCTCTTCAGCATCAAGATAGTAAACACGGCCGCAAGACCGACTAAGGCGCCCAGCATGATAATACGGAACTTGCCTCGCAAGCGCGGTGGGCTGCTTGGCGTACGGGTACGGTGAGCGGAAGTCGCCTTGACCTTCTTGGTGCTGGGTTGCTTATAGTCAATCGTCATGCTGCGTATTCTAGCCGTTTTTTAGGGTATCTCAAATTGTAAGCTCTTGAAGCAGATGTTATTTTGCACTCATATAGAGTTTTTTGTTAAGAAGATCTTCTATTGTCACTTTTCCAGCGTTATGTCACGATCCTTTTCTATGGATATTGAATCAGCCCTACACACCTTGCGTCGAGGTACCGACGAAATTTTAGTACAAGATGAGCTTGAGGCACGTTTAAAAGAATCACGTCCTTTGCGGGTCAAAGCAGGGTTTGACCCAACGGCGCCTGATTTGCACCTTGGTCACACTGTCTTGATCAACAAGCTACGCCAATTTCAAGATCTTGGTCATGAAGTGCTCTTCTTGATCGGCGATTTTACCGGCATGATCGGCGATCCTTCCGGTAAAAACGAAACACGCCCGCCTTTGTCGCGCGAGGAGGTCTTGGAAAATGCCAAGACCTATCAAGAGCAGGTCTTTAAAATTCTCGACCCCGACAAAACCCAAGTGATGTTTAACTCAAGCTGGATGGGGAAGCTCTCTGCCAGCGATTTAATCCGCTTGGCGGCCAGCCATACTGTGGCGCGGATGCTCGAACGTGATGATTTTGAAAAGCGTTTTAGCCAGCATCAGTCTATCGCCATCCACGAGTTTCTTTACCCCCTGATACAAGGCTATGACTCTGTGATGATGAAGGCCGATGTGGAGTTGGGTGGCACCGATCAAAAATTTAACCTCCTAATGGGCCGGGAACAACAAAAACACCACGGCCAGCCGCCGCAGGTGGTCATGACGCTGCCGCTGCTGGAAGGGCTAGATGGCGTGAAGAAAATGTCTAAGTCCTTGAATAATTACATTGGTATTACCGATGCACCGCAAGAGATGTTTGGTAAGGTCATGTCGGTGTCAGATGAGCTAATGTGGCGCTATTTTGAGTTGCTTAGCTTCCGTGACATGAGTGAAATCAATGCTTGGCAAGCCGAGGTAGGCGAAGGCGCCAATCCGCGTGATTTCAAGGTGAAATTAGCGCTGGAAATCGTGGAACGCTTCTACGATGCGCAGGCCGCCAAGCAAGCCTATGCCGATTTTGTGGCGCGTTTTCAACAACATCAAATTCCAACGGATTTGCCAGAAGCATGCGTATCTGCCACAGAAGGCGATAAGTTGCCTCTCGCTAACTTGCTTAAAATGGCCGGTTTAACTTCCAGTACCTCCGATGCCATCCGCATGATAGGCCAAGGGGCGGTGCGTATCGACGGTGAGCGCGTTGAAGACAAAGGCTTAAAGATAGCCGTTGGGGCAAGCCATGTGTATCAAGTGGGTAAACGCCGTTTTGCCCGGGTAAAAGTAGTATCTTCTTGAATGTAATGCATTATTTTTATGTCACTTGAGGCGGGATCTCAGGGCTGATTTCAGACCTATTCATCGGTATAATACGCGATTCAAGTGTCATTTTTCTTATTGAGTAAAAGGTTCTTTTATGAATATCACAGTATTTGGTGCGGGTTATGTTGGATTAGTCACAGCGGCGTGTTTTGCTGAAGTCGGCAATCGTGTCATGTGTGTCGACATCGACGCCGATAAAGTGAAACGCTTGAAAGAAGGGCATTGCCCGATTTATGAACCGGGTCTCGAAGCACTCTTACAGAAAACCATTACCAGCAGTCATCTGGTTTTTACCACCGATGTGGCGGAAGGCGTGGCCCATGGCACACTGCAATTTATCGCGGTAGGCACCCCACCACAAGAAGATGGCAGTGTCGATCGCCAACATGTGCTGGCGGTGGCAAAAACCATTGCACAGCATATGGAGGGCTACAAAATTATTGTGAATAAATCGACCGTGCCGGTCGGAACGGCTGCGCTCGTTAAGCAAACGGTACAAACCGTATTGGGTGAGCGTGGCGTCGCGTTTGATTTTGCGGTGACGTCGAACCCTGAATTTTTGAAAGAGGGCGCGGCGCTAAAAGACTTTCGCAGCCCTGATCGCATTATTATTGGTAGTGACAATGAATTGGCAGCTGAACAAATGCAGGCGCTATATGCACCTTTTAATCGTAGCCATGATCGCGTGATTTGCATGGATGTGCGGTCAGCAGAACTCACAAAATATGCGGCCAATGCTTTGCTTGCCACCAAAATCAGTTTTATGAATGAGCTCAGCCATGTGGCAGAAACCTTAGGCGCTGACATCGAACAAGTGCGTGTCGGGATCGGCAGTGACGAACGTATCGGGCATCAATTTATTTATCCTGGATGTGGTTATGGGGGCTCATGCTTCCCGAAAGATGTGATAGGGCTCATCAGTACAGCACAACAAGCAGATTGTGCCAGTGATATTCTGACGGCGGTAGACAATGTCAATCAACGTCAAAAGCAGGTGTTATTCAGTAAGCTTAGCCGTTATTTTAATGATCAATTGGAAGGAAAAACCATTGCAGTGTGGGGTTTGGCCTTTAAGCCCAATACCGACGATCTGCGTGAAGCGTCTAGCCGTACATTGATTGAAGCCTTGTGGGAAGCTGGCGCAAAAGTGCAAGCTTACGACCCGATTGCCATGGATAATTTTCAGGCAAGTTACGGGCGACGCGCTGATTTATTATTGTGTCGTACTGCCAATGAAGCGCTGAAAGAGGCAGATGCGTTAGTGATCGTGACAGAATGGAATGAGTTCCGCAGCCCTGATTTTGGCATGATCAAACAAAGCTTGCATTCGCCTGTGATTATCGATGGTCGTAATTTATACGATCCGCATTTCCTAGCACAGCAAGGGTTCTTCTACGATAGCATTGGCCGACCCTGCATCATGCCGCAAACGGTGAAAGCAAAACAAGCGCCAGCCACGACTGAGGTGGCTTAAGTTCTGTCGTCAGGCAGTCCAGTCAATCCTCGTAGCAAACACAAGGACATGCGTGTTGCTTACGTTAAGAGAAGCATAACATGAAGGTTTTAGTCACCGGTGCCGCCGGTTTTATTGGTGCGGCGTTAACACAACGTTTGTTAGCACAAGGCCATGAGGTGTTTGGCCTCGATAATCTGAATGATTATTACGAGGTGAGCTTAAAGCAAGCACGCCTCAAGCGCTGTCAGGCCATCACAACAGGCCGCTTTGTATTTGAGCAGCTTGATTTAGCCGATCGTGCGGGTATGGAGAAACTCTTCCGCGATAATCAATTTGATGCCGTCGTGAATTTAGCCGCTCAGGCCGGTGTGCGCTATTCATTAGACAATCCACAAGCGTATATCGATTCAAACTTGGTGGGTTTTGCCAATATCTTGGAAGGTTGCCGGCACGCTAAAATTAAAAATCTAATTTTTGCTTCATCCAGCTCTGTTTATGGCGCGAATTCGCAGCAGCCTTTTGCAGAGCACCATCATGCCGATCACCCTGTATCACTCTACGGCGCAACCAAACGTGCCAATGAGTTGTTAGCACACAGTTATGCGAGCTTATACCAGCTGCCTTGCACGGGCTTACGCTTTTTTACGGTATACGGCCCCTGGGGCCGGCCGGACATGGCTATTTTTAAGTTCACACGGGCCATTGCAGCGGGCGAGCAAATTGATGTGTATAACCAAGGCGAGATGTGGCGCGACTTTACCTATATTGATGACATTATCGACAGCATGATGCCGCTGCTTGAACAGCCTGCTAGCCCCTCAGCGGCCTGGTCAAGTGATGCTCCTAATCCAGCAAGCAGTTATGCACCGTACCGCGTTTACAATATTGGTAATGAAAACCCGGTTAATTTGCTCGAGTTTATTAAGATCCTTGAAAAAAATATTGGCAAAACCGCACAAAAAAACTTCTTGCCTATGCAGCCGGGCGATGTGCTATCGACGCATGCGGATGTGAGCAACTTGATGGACGCAACCGGTGTGAAACCCCACGTCTCCATTGAACAGGGCGTGCAAGCATTTGTCGCTTGGTACCAACAATATTATGCAAAAACACCATGCTTAGTTTCTTAAAGAAAGTATTCCTATTAGTAGGAGAAGATAAAAGGAAATTACCCTTTTTGCTTTTTCTATTTTTGAGTTCTTCTCTGCTTGATATCATCGGTGTCGGCCTCATTGGCCCATTTGTCATGCTCATTGCCAACCCGGAAAGCTTGGACAATGTGGCAGCCTGGCAATCATTCACACATTTTTTAGGGATTGAACAGCGCTCAGAAAGCTTACTCTTTCTAAGTGGCGTGATCCTCGTGGCTTTTTACCTTAAAGCGTGCGTGGCGTACAACGTCGAAAAAGCGATATTTAAATTCAGCCAAAATACGCAGCGCCGACTGATCAAAACGTTTTTAGACATTTATCTGCATGCGCCTTATGAATTTCACTTAAAGCGTAATTCAGCGGATATTCAAAATGTGGTCTCGACACACACAGACAGTTTCGCCAAATTATCGTTAATTCCTCTGCTGCGCTTAATCAGTAATTTGACCATCGTCGCGGCATTACTGATCTTGTTGGCCGTGACACATTTCGCTGCAACGGTCACCATTGGAGTGATATTGGGCGCAGTATTGCTGTTCTACCATAAAGGGATCAAACGGATCGCCTACCGCTATGGCAAAGAAGCCGCAGAGGCAAAAGGTAACTGGATCAGAGAAATCAATCACTGTTTGCATGGCTTTAAAGAAGTGAAAGTGCTTGCCTGTGAAGATCACTTCTTAGAGGAAGTGGATCACAACGCGAAAGTGCATGCTAAAGCCATGGCCAGCGCCAAGGCGCTAGAAGTGATGCCACGTTATTTACTGGAATCGGTATTGGTCACATTTGTTGTTGGTTTTTCAGGTATTGTATTGCTGTGGGGCAGCACGCCCGAAAATATTTTGGCCACACTCAGTATTTTTGGTGCAGCGGCAATACGCTTGCTACCTGCAACAAACCAAATTGGCACGTCGTTGAGTAACATCAGTCAGTCTAAATTTTATGTAGATTATCTCACAGACGATTTCAAATTATTGAACAAATATACTGCAGAGTTGAGTGCGAGGGCGTCTTTGCGCGAAGGCCATCAAGCGCAGCAACCTTTTAAAACACTGCAACTAGAGCAAGTGGCTTTTACGTATCCTACCGCCATGACGCCCGCGGTGGCGAATATCAATGTTCACGTTTCGGCAGGGCAATCTATTGCTATCGTTGGGCAGTCGGGTGCGGGTAAGACCACATTGGTGGATATTATCTTGGGTCTATTAACACCACAAACCGGCACAATATACTGCAATGGAAAAGCCATTCACGATGATATTGTTAACTGGCGGCAGCGGTGTGCTTACATTCCACAGAATATATCGTTAATCGATAATACCTTACGGCACAATATTGCCTTAGGGATGAAAAGCGAAGATATTGATGATGTGAAAATCGCGCAAGTGCTGGCGGCTGCACAACTTGAACGATTAGTGGCAGAGTTGCCCGAAGGCCTCAATACTATTATTGGTGAGCAAGGTGTGCGCCTATCAGGCGGTCAACGTCAGCGTGTGGGTATCGCGCGTGCCCTTTATTATGGGCGCGATGTACTCATCATGGATGAGGCAACCTCTGCACTGGATAATGAAACCGAAAAAGAAGTCATTAAATCGATAGACAGCTTAAAAGGCACGTACACGGTCATTGTGATTGCGCATCGGTTATCGACGATTGAACATTGCGATAAAGTATACCGTTTAGATAAAGGACAAATTATACAGTCCGGTAGTTTTCAAGAGGTCATTTCTGACAGTACGCACCCAAAAAGAAATGACTCGAAAACAATAGAGAAATAATAATGAGCAAAAAGAAAATTGCTATTTTAGTGCCATCACTACGTGGGGGCGGTGCTGAAAAAGCCATGCTGAATTTGGCAAACGAGCTGGATAATCGTGGATACACGGTTGATTTACTGATGGTGAAAAAAGAAGGTATACATTTAGCGAGCGTGAGCCCCACTATTAATATTATTGATTTAAATATCAAAGAAATTCTGTTGAGTGTACCAGGCTTGGTGAAATATATCAGAAAAGCAAAACCAGATGTTTTGCTGAGTGTGTTAAATCATACCAATGTTGCCGCCTCGCTCGCTAAATTATTTTCGTTTAGTAAAGTGAGCTTAGTGATCAGTGTGCGGAATCATTTGTCGTCTGGTTGGGTAAAAATAAAAACCCTTAGGAAGAAAATATATTATACGCTGGCGCGTTTAGTTTTCCCTACGGCGGATGCGGTTATTTGTATATCACAAGCTGTTCGTGATGATTTTAATAAATTATTTCCAGGGCAAGAAAACAAAGCAAAAGTTATTTATAGTCCAATGTTGAGTGAGAAAACATTTGAATTGGCAAAATTACCACCAGAGCACGCTTGGCTAAGTCAAAAACGGACGACGCCTGTTATCCTGTCGGTGGGTCGGTTTGTGCTACAGAAAGATTTTTACTCACTCATTCAAGCATTTTCTATCTTAAGAGAAAAAAGAGAAGCAAAATTAATTATTTTGGGCGAAGGATATTTGAGAGATGAATTATCCAAATTGATAAAAGAGAAAAATTTAGAAGAAGATGTAGATATGCCTGGTTTTTCTAAAAACCCTTATTCCTTTTTTGCAAACTGCGATCTTTTTGTATTGTCTTCTATTTATGAAGGTCTTGGTAATGTGCTTCCCGAGGCGCTTAGCCTGTCACCCCGTATTGTTGCAACAGACTGCCCGGGTGGCCCTCCTGAATTACTGCAAGGTGGTCGTTACGGAACATTAGTTGAGCCTAGCAACCCAGCAGCACTTGCTGATGCAATGCTGACTGCTTTGGCCGCCCCCCCTAAAGATATCCCAGAGTCTGCCTGGCGAGAGTTCATCATATCAGAAGCAACGGATCGCTATCTTGATGTATTGCTACCAGAGCAGGGTGTTGAGCGTGCCTAAGCGAATTGCCATCTTATTACCTTCGTTACGTGGGGGAGGGGCTGAGAAAGCGATGCTTAATTTGGCAAATGAGCTCAATAAACGCGGGTATGCTGTTGATATGCTTTTAGTCGCTAAAGAAGGAGTACATTTATCTCAAGTGGATCCCGCTATTAATATTATTGATTTAAGTGCTAAAAAAATTCTACTGTGTGTGCCTGCGTTGTTGAGATATTTAAGAAAAGCAAAGCCAAATGTGCTCTTGAGTGTATTGAATCATACCAATATTGTTGCTTCAATTGCTAAATTGCTTATGTGGAATAAGGTATATTTAGTCATTAGTATCCGTAACTATTTGTCCTCTGAGTGGGCAAATGGAGCATCGCTGAAAAAGAAAATATACTATTCATTAGCTCGCATCGTGTTCCCAGTGGCTGACGCGGTTATTTGTGTTGCCCAAACGGTGGCTGATGATTTCGAAAAATTATTTCGGGTGAAAAAAAGCAAAATCAAAGTGGTTTATAACCCCATGTTAAGCGCAAAAACGTTTGAGATGGCCAAGCAAGCGCCAACACATCCCTGGTTAAACGCACAGCGTGCAGTACCTGTTATTCTGTCTGTGGGGCGACTGTCTCCTCAAAAAGATTTTCGTTCGCTGATCGAGGCATTCTCTTTAGTGAGAAAAAAAAGAGACGCTAAATTAATTATTCTAGGAGAGGGCATATTACGAGAGGAGTTGTCTAAGCTTGTTCAAGATAAAGGCTTAACGGCTGATATTGATATGCCCGGTTTTGCTAAAAACCCCTACTGCTTTCTTGCAAACTGTGATCTGTTTGTACTGTCATCTCTTTTTGAAGGCATTGCTAATGTCATTGCCGAAGCGCTGAGCCTTTCACCGCGTATTGTTTCAACAGACTGTCCGGGCGGCCCTCGTGAACTGCTACAAAATGGGCGTTACGGCAAATTGGTTGAACCCGGTCATGCAGAGGCACTTGCGGATGCTATGCTGACGGCTTTGGCCAGCCCCCCTACAAGCATTCCAGAGTCTGCCTGGCGAGGCTTCACCCTATCAGAAGCAACGGATCGCTATCTTGAGGTGTTGCTGCCAGAGCAAGGTATTCAAGATAAACAGGGCGTGCAGCATGCCTAAGCGCATTGCAATATTTTTGCCGGCCTTAAGGGGCGGGGGGGCTGAAAAAGCCATGCTCAATTTGGCGAATGAGCTGGCGGGGCGAGGGCACCAAGTTGACTTGCTCTTGGTGAAAAAAGAGGGAGCTTATCTTAATAACGTGTCACCCAAGGTCACTTTGCACGATCTAAAAGCAGGGAGGATTTTATTTAGTCTTCCTAAATTGCTTTCTTGTTTAAACAAACTACAGCCAGATGTATTACTGAGCGCGTTAACCCATATTAACATGGTGGCCGCGATGGTGAAGTTGTTGGGCATGAGAAAAATGCGTGTGGTCATCAGCGTACGCACCCATTTATCTTCAAGCTTAATGCAACATGGTTATTTAAGAAAGCAGCTGGATCGCTTCTTGATCCGTTGGCTTTACCCATTGGCAGATAGCATTGTGATGGTGTCACACGGTGTGGCTGACGACTATAAGCAGCTATTCCCAACGCATGCGAAAAAGGTGCTGGTATCGTATAACCCACTCATTGATACCTCACGCTTCCCCGCCGCCGACAATCCAGCCCCGCATCCTTGGTTAGGAGCAGGGCATGATGTACCCGTTATTGTAGCAATAGGCCGGCTGACCTTTATAAAAGACTTTGTTTCTTTGATTAACGCCACGGCGCGTTTGCGCGAGAAGAGACCCGTCAAATTAATTATTCTGGGAGAGGGGGATTTACGGTCAGCATTAGAAGCGCTTATCACCCAGCTAGGCTTAGAAGACGATGTTGAACTGCCAGGGTTTGTCAGCAACCCTTACCCTTATTTGAAAGCATGTGATTTATTTGTTTTATCTTCTCGTTATGAAGGCATTGCCAATGTGGTGGCGGAAGCCCTGGCATTGGCGCCCCGTATTGTTGCAACGGATACGCCAGGCTGTGGGCCACGTGAGATTTTACAAGCAGGGCGTTATGGCGCCTTAGTTGAGCCAAATAACACAGCAGGCTTAGCACAGGCGATGGAAGCTGCGTTGCAGCAGCTTCCACAAGCAGTACCTGATGAAGCTTGGAATAGATTTAGTATACGGGAAGGAGCAAATAGCTACCTGAATATATTATTTCCTAATGAGAAAATTGCATCTGCGTGAATATGTCTAAGAAAAAGCAAATAGTCCATATCATTACGGGCCTCGATGTGGGCGGGGCAGAAATGATGCTGTATAAGCTGCTAGCAGAAATGAAAAATTCTGATTATCGTGTGGCGGTCATTTCGTTAAAAGACAAAGGGGAAATAGGTGAGAGAATATCTGCTTTAGGTATTCCAGTGTATTGCATTAATATGCAGGCCAGGAAGTTAAATATAATAGGATGTTGGCGTTTGATCCGCTTGTTTAGGCAGTTAAAGCCAGCGCTCATTCAAAGCTGGATGTATCACGCCAATATCATGTCAACGTTTGCGCGGTTTTTTGCGGCAAGAAAGGCCGTGTTAATTTGGAATATTCGAAATTCTTTGCCTGACTTGTCTTATCTTAGCAAAGATAAATATAGGCTTTTAATTAGGTTGGGGCGGCATTTTTCCTTTTTGCCCGATAAAATAATTTACAATGCAATGACAAGTGCAAAGCAGCATGAAAAACTGGGTTACTTAGCATCAAAAACCCAAATTATCCCGAATGGTTTTTTGTGCGATACATTTTCTCCCTCATTAGAAAATCGTCAGGTTATTCGATCTGAATGGGGTATTGATGATGATGCTATTCTGATAGGCGTGGTGGCTCGCTATCATGAAATCAAAGATCATCATAACTTTATCCAGGCGGCAGCGAAGATACGTCAATCTTATTCTGGTAAGGTAAAATTTCTCTTAACAGGCAATCAAATAGATAAAAGTAATAAAGTGCTATACGATGAGATTGTTGCCAACGATCTTGTGCAACACATGTGCTTGTTAGGCGAGCGTGATGATATCCCTCATGTGATGGCGGCGCTTGATATATTGGTTTCTTCTTCTTGGCAAGAAGGTTTTTCAAATTCTATTGGTGAGGCGATGGCTTGCGGTGTGCCTTGTGTTGTGACCGATGTTGGTGATTCAGCTTATATTGTGGCTGAAACAGGTGTTGCCGTGCCGCCAAAGCAGCCAGATGCTTTAGCACAGGCCTGTTTGGAAATTATTGCGCAGCCTAAACAGCAGCGTGAAACCTTAGGCACGCAGGCGCGTAATAGAATACTTGAATTTTTTACTATTCAAAAAATTGCAGAGCAGTATCGTAGTTTGTATAAAGATCTCATCACAAATTATTAGGTAGATCCCAATGATATTGAGAACAGTAATTGCATTTATTTGTGTGTTTTTTTTAATTTGTCTTTTAAAACCAGCTGCCAATAAAATAGGCCTGGTTGATCATCCAGGTGGCAGAAAAGACCACACACAATCTACGCCATTAGTAGGTGGTCTTGCTATTTTTTTCGGTGTTGCTTTGACAGCGGCAATCTCCTTTCAGTTAAGTTCTCATTATGCCTTCTTCAGTATTGCTGGCTTGCTGGTGCTTGTGGGCGTATTGGATGATTTATATGACATTCCATCAAGGGTGAGATTGATATTTCAAATAGTGGCTGGCTTATTAATGGTGTTCTGGGGAGGGGTTGTACTCTCTAGCGTGGGCAATTTATTAGGGATTGGCAATATTGCATTAACGTATTTATCTGTGCCACTTACGGTATTTGCTGTGGTAGGTATGATAAATGCTTTGAATATGATTGATGGTCTTGATGGTTTATCAGGTGGCTTAAGTTTAGTTGCCTTATGTCTACTGCTTATTATGTCATTCATGTCAGGTGAATGGATGGCGGTGGAATCATTATTGCTGATACTGGCCGGGGTGTTTGCTTTTTTATGCTTTAATTTTCCATTACGCGCTCATAAAAGGGCATCCGTCTTTTTAGGGGATGCCGGCAGCATGTTGTTAGGCTTTGTGCTGGCATGGTTTTTAATCAGCTTATCGCAAGCACCCCAACAAGTTGCTAGCCCGGTTGTTATGCTGTGGATTGTTGCCGTGCCGCTATTTGATATGGTATCGGTTGTGATTAGACGAGTACGAGCAAAAAAATCCCCTTTTGCTGCAGACAGAAATCATATGCATCATATTTTACTTCAGGCAGGTTATAGTAAGCGTCAGGTGACATTTGTATTATGTGGTTCAGCAATATTAATTGGCGTTTGTGGTTTGCTGGGGTACTACTTAGGTATTCCAGACGCGCTTTTATTTTTAGTATTTATGCTTTTGTTCATTGTCTTCAATGTTATATTGTGGAAAATTAATCTTACGGCGAAGGCTGTTTCTTGCGAAGCTTAGCGAGTAAGCGCCCACGCAGTGCAACTAATTGAAATTAATACATTTTAAGTCGCTCGTCTGTTTGACACTGTTATGCCGATTGCGATTTTGCCGACACTCTCAGAGAGAGAAGTTACTCCATGCTTAGACGTACCTTGTTGAAATTTGCTTATCAGCTTAAATACAGAAGCCTGCCAGTTTATAGTAAGCGCCTCAAGCAATGGGGACAACTTCCGCTGCAAGCGTCACAGCAGCTGCAAATGAAACACTTGAATGAGTTATTATTGCATGCGGTTAAGCACGTTCCTTATTATAAAAATATTTTCCCAAAAAATTTATGGGATAAAGATGGCCACCTGGATATGGATGCCTTTGAACAACTGCCTATTCTTGAAAAAACAGCACTGCATCAATTTGCCGAGCCGCTAAAATCGAATGATTTAGACCAGCGTAAATGGCATTACAACGCCACAGGTGGTTCCACGGGAGAACCTACACGCTTTATACAAGATGTCGACTATAAGGCATGGAATGCAGCTGCCAAGATATTTTATGATAACTGGACAGGCTATCAGCTGGGCAATAAAAAAGTGGTGATTTGGGCAGCACGCAGAGATGTGCTTGGTGGATTGTTGACAAAACTCCGCCATTATTTACGCAATGACGTGATTATCAATGCTTATCAGCTGAAATCAGAAGATATGCTTTCTTATATTGAGAAAATAAACAAAGCAAAGCCCGTTCAAATTTTAGGCTATGCCAATTCTCTATACGATTTTGCACGTTATATTAGTCAAAATAATTTGGAAGTGTATTCGCCGAAATCATTGATGTCTTCTGCCGAAGTGCTGCACCCTCATATGCGAGAATTGATTGAGCGTGTTTTTCAAGCACCGGTATTTAATCGTTATGGTTCCCGTGAGATGGGCGACATGGCATGTGAGTGTGCACAGCACAATGGCTTGCATATTTCCATGCCAACGCATTATGTTGAGATTATAAAAGACGATGGCACGACGGCCGCGCCCGGAGAGATGGGGCACATTGTGGTGACAGGGTTGACGAATTACGCCATGCCGTTAATACGCTATCGCACGGGTGATTTGGGTATGCGAGCAACAGAATCTTGTGCGTGTGGTTGTGTTTGGCCTTTATTACAATCTATTGTGGGTCGTGCGCACAATACCTTAACCAGTGCCAAAGGCGATCGTGTACACCCCAATTTTTTTCATCGGCTGTTATTTGGTGAATTTGATCAAATTTGGATAAAAAAATTTCAAGTTGTGCAAGAAGACTATGACCAAATTTTCATTTATGTCACCTTTCATCCTGAAGATAAAAGCACATTGACGGATTATGCTGAAAAAACAAATGCAATTGATGCGCAGATACGTAAGGTGTTGGGTGGCCAGTGTCAAGTTTCATGGGTTAAAGTTGATGAGATTCCTTCTGCGCCGTCAGGCAAACATTGTTACGTTTATTCAAAAATAGACGTTTCGCCTTAAAAATCACTTTTATTGAGTAGGAAAAATTACATCATGCTTAGACGCACGCTACTAAAATTTATCTATCAACATAAGCATAAAAATTTGGTGGCTTATGGTCAATTACTTAAACAATGGGAGCAGTTTTCATTGGCAGATTCAAAGCAGTTGCAAATGAAGCATTTGAATGAGTTATTATTGCATGCAGTTGAGCATGTTCCGTATTATAAAAATCTTTTCTCGAAAAATTTATGGGATAAAGATGGCCTTATTAATATGGATGCCTTTAAACAACTTCCTGTTCTTGAGAAGTCATCGCTTAACCAATCTTTTGAGCAACTGAAATCAAATGGTTCAGATCGCCAGACATGGAAGCATAATGCAACGGGTGGTTCTACAGGGGAGCCAGCCCGCTTTATGCAGGATATTAATTATGCAGAATGGAATGCTGCAACGAAGATGTTTTATGACGGCTGGACAGGCTATGAACTTGGCTGCAAAAAAGTGGTGATATGGGGGGCAGAAAGAGATATTAAGGGTGGGTTGCTGAAAAAATTTCGTCAATATTTATATAATAAGATGATTATCAATGCCTATCAACTTAAGTCAGAAGAGATGCTTTCCTACGTGAGAGGTCTTAACAGGGCAAAACCCACTCAAGTCTTAGGTTATGCTAGTTGTTTATATGATTTTGCACGTTATATTGATCAAAAAAAATTAACTATTTACTCACCGAAAGCAATTATGTCTTCCGCGGAAGTGTTATACCCACATATGCGAGAGCTGATTGAGCGTGTTTTCCAAGCACCCGTATTTAATCGTTATGGTTCACGCGAGATGGGTGATATGGCTTGTGAGTGCACACAGCACAATGGCCTGCATATTTCAATGCCGACACATTATGTCGAGGTGATCAGGGAAGATGGTAAAGAGGCGCTTCCGGGTGAGATGGGACACATTGTGGTAACAGGTTTGACCAATTACGCGATGCCTTTAATACGATATCGTACAGGTGATTTAGGCATGTGGGCAGAAAATTCTTGCGATTGTGGTTGTGCCTGGCCTTTGTTGCAGTCTATTGTGGGTCGTGCTCCCGACGCATTAAGTACTGCCAAAGGAGATCGTGTACATGCCTACTATTTCAATCAACTATTCTTCGTTGAATCTGAACAGATTTGGATAAAGAAATTCCAAGTTGTACAGGAAGACTATGACCAAATTTACATTTATGTCACGTTTCATCCTGAAGACAAAAGCACGTTGGCTGATTATGCTGAGAGAACAAATGCGATTAATGTAAGAATTCGTAAGGTGATGGGTGAGCAGTGCCAAATTTCATGGGTTAAAGTTGATGAAATCCCGCCTGCACCGTCAGGCAAACACTGTTATGTTTATTCAAAAGTGGGTGTTGAAGCGCTTTCTGCGTAACTGCTTTTTTTAAAACGCCTCCTAAAAAAATCAGTGCAACGTTTCATATAAAAAATCCCAGTCGGTACGCCGATCATTAATATTATCCAGTCGCTTATCATAAGGTGACGCATAGCAGTACCATAATTTTCAGTGCCGATTGACCACAATATATTTATGCCTAAGTAAGCAAGTAATAATGTCACCCATTCTAGACGGATGTTGCGTTGCTTAAAGCAAGCAATGATTGCGAACAGGCAGAGCATTTTTATAATAAAATAATATCCATAGGATATTAGCATCTTGCCAAAGAATTCAATGTTTTTTTGAAATATCATTTTTAGCGGTGGGCCAAATTGATAGTGAAAATAGGAAGCAACAAGGCCTAAATTACCATAGGAAGAATTTGCTTCGCGTCTGCCAATGCTCCCTCTATATGAGAGAGAACCGTCTTGAATAACAGCAAAGAAAGAGTCTATCTGATGTGGGTTGTTGTTGCTTGTGAAGAAATGATCTAAAAATATCTTTGCTAACTCTTGCTGTTGGCCAAGACCAACAAAATTTTGGAAAAGAAAGATACCTAGCCAAGATAGGAAAACAATGGAAATAAAGCTCTTGACAAGAAACTGAAAAATATTTTTATGCTTGGCGAGATTATAGAGGCAAAGCAACCCAAATAACCCAACCAGATAAATGAAAAAAACTTTGTGTAAGATAGAAAGGCAGACTGCAGCAATCAAAAAAAAGAGCAGTTTGCTTGATACGATAGTGCGAGCTTGATGCCACTGCATACCAAAATAGAGGGCTGACATTAAAAATAACAGTTGCCATGGCTCTCGTAGCAGTGCAGCACCTAAAATAAGTTGATTGGGCAGAAAACCAAAAAGCAAAATTATCCAAAAGGAATATTGGATGTTAATGCGTAACCATGCTAAAAAGCGTACGAGCACCATATTGGCAAGTACAAAGGCGATGATATTAATGGATTGGCTAAATAACAGAGAGTGCTGCAAGTGGTAGAAATACGAAATAATCGTGGGATAGGTGCCTGAGCCTATTCGCTTGAACTGGTTATGTGATTCTCCTGCGGTTATTTTTGACGCTACCCGGTGGAACCCATTTGCATCGATCTGTTTGAAGAGAGTGAGCACATCATAAGCGTTGATAATAGAAATGAGGTGGTGGGCGGTGAGTGACGCTAGAATGGCAAAAAAGAGCGGGGTGTGCTGGAAGATTTTTCTGTCTAATAGCAGTAGGTAAGTAATGCTAATGGTTATCCAGCCAAGGGCATTACTTCTGTCGATACAGCTGACTATTAAGCCCAATAAGCAAGCACCTATAAGCACCATGTGCTTTGCTGAAAATTTTTCTGTTTGAAAATAATCTGTTAGTGAGGCAAATCGAGACGTGAGCATCATGATCAGGGGGTAAAAAGCTGGCCTTTAATTTTAGTTTACTCAATAGGTGTGTCAAGTTATATTATGGAGCGGAAACGGACAAGGCGGCAATTGTAACCTGTTGAAAAATATAAATTTATATGGCCGTCGAGGATAAGCGGTGAGCAAGTCGACTCCAATACTCCTTTATGTGTGCAATACGGCCTCTTTCTTTTTGTCGCATCGTCTTGCTTTGGCCCTTGCGGCAAAACAAGCAGGTTACGAGGTGCATGTTGCTGTGCCTAAAGCCGGGCAATTGCTGGCTGAAATTGAGCAGCATGGCTTCACTGTGCATGCATTGTCACTGGTGCGCAGCGTAGGGTCCGTTTTTTCTGAACTCAAAACCCTTAAAAGCTTATTCTCATTATATTCCACACTCCGCCCTGATCTCGTGCACCATCTTACTATTAAGCCCGTTTTATATGGCAGTGTTGTTGCACGTTTCATTAAAATTCCAGTGGTTATTAATGCTTTTCCTGGCTTGGGGCACGTCTTTTCAGAAAACACCTTTCGCTACCGCATGCTGCGCCGTGTTGTGATTCTGGCATATCGTTTTGCATTGCGTTATCAAAAATCATTCGCTATTTTTCAAAATCCGGAAGACAGGCAGTGCTTGATCGACAAAAAGGTGGTTAAGCCTGAAAAAACAAAATTAATCCGTGGCTCGGGTGTTGATTTAAGCGCATTCTCTTGTACGCAATTACCCCCCGATCCCATGCTGGTTATTTTGCCATCACGCATGCTGAAAACAAAAGGGATAGGTGAGTTTGTTAAAGCAGTAGAATATATAAAGCGTGACAATCTAACGGCTCGCTTTGCTTTGCTCGGTGAGCCTGATTTGGGTAACCCGGCAACGGTTTCTCTTCAGCAGCTTGAAGCATGGCAAGAGAAAGCAGTGGTCGAATGGTGGGGGCACTGTGATGATATGCCCGCCGCTTACGCCAAAGCCCATATTGTGTGTTTGCCTTCAAAGTATGGGGAAGGTTTGCCTAAAGCGCTTTTGGAAGCCGCGGCTTCTGGTCGGCCAATCATCACCACGGATATTCCTGGTTGCCGTGAGATTTGTTTACATAAAAAAAATGGTTTATTAGTCCCGCCAGGGAATTGGCATGCCTTGGCACAGGCGATCAAACGTTTGCTGAACGATCGGCAATTATGTGAAGAGATGGGTTTGACGGGAAGAGCACTGGTGGAGGCAAATTTCTCAATTGAGCATGTGGTGAGCGAGACGTTATCTGTTTATCGTAAACAGCTAGCTTAGGCCACCATCTCTTCAGCGTGTGCTAACGTTTGTTTAGTGATTTTTAAACCGCCTAACATCCGCGCCACTTCACCCACTCTCTCTTGCTTATTTAAGTATTGAATACTGGTCGAGGTGGTTTGGCCTTTTTGTGCTTTATCAACTTTCAAATGCTGATTGCCTTGTGCAGCAACTTGCGGCAAATGTGTTACGCAAAGCACTTGTGCTTGCTTGCCAAGCTGCTGTAACAGTTTGCCAACAATTTCAGCCGTCGCACCGCCGACACCGACATCCACTTCATCAAAAATAAGCGTTGGCGTGGTCAGGTGCTGGGCAGTGATGACTTGTATGGCAAGGCTGATGCGTGATAGCTCGCCACCCGATGCGACTTTATTGAGTGCTTGAAAAGGCTGTCCCGGGTTACTGCTGACTTCAAACTGCACTTGCTCTGCACCGTGTGTGGTCATGCGGCCATCGGAATAGGGGCGAAGGGTCGCCTTAAACTGTGCACCCGCCATATTGAGCCGCTGCATCTCAATGGTAATTTTTTTATTTAATGTTTTAGCGGTCGCTTGTCGTTGTTTACTCAGCTGCGCAGCCGCTTTTCGGTAATCTTGCTCGCAAATATCTTGATTAGCAGTCAGCTGCTTAATGTTTTCATTATAATTAGCAAAAGTAGCGAGCTGTTTTTTTAGTTGTGACAGGTGTGCGTGTAAATTTTCAGGCTTCACATGATGTTTGCGAGCGGTCGCATGCAATAAACTTAAGCGTTGCTCAACTTCTTGGAGGCGCTCAGGGTCAACGGTAATGTTTTGCTGATAGGCGTTCAGTTCACTGACCGCTTCTTGAAGCTGAATATTGGCTTCTTGGATAATGGTATAAGCATTTTTAACGCGCGTATCATCAGCGTTGTTAATCAATTGCCCAAGCTGATGCAGTCGCTGCATGACGCTATTATCTTGTGTGTCTAAAATCTCAAGGGCTTGCTGGGTATCTTGCAGCACGGTTTCAGCTTGGTTGAGTTGCTTTTGCTCTGTGTGCAAGGTGTCAAGCTCGTTAGTTTTTAAGTCCAGTGCATCGAGTTCTTCTACTTGATATTGCAATAGCGTTTGCTCTGCTTCATTTTTGCTGTTGCTACGCAATTGCGTCAATTCGTCATTAATATGTTGCCATTGTTGATAAAGCTGCTTAACGCGCTGTATTATCGATAAATCACCGCTGTAATGATCAATAATGGCGCGTTGCACATCAGGCTTTAATAGAGATTGATGCTCATGTTGGCCATGAATGTCGACGAGTAAATCTCCCAATGCTTTTAGTTGGCGCAAAGGGCAGGGTTGGCCGTTGATATAACTACGTGTACGACCATCTTGATGCAGCAAACGGCGTAAAATGCAATCTTGCTCGGGGCTGGCTAGGTCGTGTTCAGCTAGCCATTGTTGCACGGTAGGCAAGTGATCGATAGCAAAGCTTGCGGTGATCTCCGCGCGATCAGCCCCGTGTTGAATGAAGCGGGCCTCGCCGCGTTCACCTAAGGCTAAACCGAGGGCATCGATAATAATCGATTTGCCGGCACCTGTTTCACCTGTGAATACGGAGAGCCCTTGATGGAAGTCCAGCTCAAGCGATTCAATAATAGCAAAATGGTGAATATGCAGCTGACTTAGCATAATGGTTTAATCAGTAAACTATTCAGTATGGGTAGCAAGTAGTTTTGTTCCCCAATGCAGTTTACTGCGCAGGGTTTCATAGTAACGATAATCTTTGGGGTGAATTAAACGTAACTGTTTGGGGAATTTGGAGATCACAATACGATCGTTAGGCGCAAGATTGACGTGCTGTTGCCCATCAAAACTTAAACGCGGATAGGTTTCCTTATCTGCCGCAATGATAATTTCAATTTTATCATTGCCGTTAATCACAATGGGGCGGCTGGTTAAGGTATGCGGAAACATGGGCACGAGCACAACGGCATCGAGCTCGGGGTGCAAAATAGGGCCGCCACCTGAAAGTGAATAGGCTGTTGAGCCAGTCGGGGTAGAGATAATCAGGCCATCTGAACGCTGGCTATAAACAAATTCACCGTTAATCGCCAGTTCAAACTCAATCATGCGGGCCACATCACCCTGATAAAGCACAATGTCATTTAAGGCATTGCCTTCAGCAAGCAATTTATCATCACGGAAGACTTGGCCATCAAGCAAGAAGCGCTTTTCTTCTAAATAGTGGCCATCAAGCACTTCGCCGACCTTATTTTCTAATTCGTTCGGGCGAATATCCGTGAGAAAGCCTAGGCGACCACGGTTAATGCCCAATACGGGGATCTGCTGATGGGTGATAGCGCGCGCGGCATTTAATAAGCTACCGTCCCCGCCGACGACAATGATTACATCACACTGGCTGCCTAAATGTTCACGAGAACAGGTGGGCGCATCACATCGTGTCATGGCACTGGCGGTTTCCGTTTCGACGGTCACCGCTAACTCACGGGCTTTTAAAAAGCGTAGCAATTGATGAAGTGTGTCGCTCACGCCAGGGTGGCTGTGCTTGCCGAATAGACCAATGTGTTTAAAGTGCTGAGTCATAGACAGTGTTGCTTGATGATAAAAGACTATTTTATGCTAGCAGAGTACTAGGGCGATAGGAAGTAGTACAAAATTTTAGCAATCCGTCCTGCAGAGTGCTAAAATTTGTGTTTGCAATCCGTGAAGCAGAGTGAAATTTTTATATGAAAAATCATGCAGTTAATGATAGGGCGCAGCTGTTACTCAAGGCTTTGGTTGAACGTTACATCCGCGAAGGCCAGCCAATAGGCTCCCGCACCCTCTCTGAAAACACGGATATCCCCTTAAGTGCGGCCACAATACGCAATGTATTGGCTGACTTAGAAGACCATGGCTATTTGCATTCGCCACATACTTCGGCAGGCCGTATCCCGACCACGCAGGGTTATCGCCTCTTCGTGGATAGTTTGTTGACCACTAAGCAATTAAACGACGAAGCATTGGCTGAATACTGCCTTCAGTGGGTGCCTCAGCATACAGACACCCAAAGCTTGTTGGGCGCGACTTCATCGTTTTTGTCTGGATTTACTCAGTTTGCATCGATGGTCACCTTGCCTCGCCACAAACAGGTGGTCTTGCGGCAGGTCGAATTTTTACCGCTATCCGATAATCGTGTGTTAGTGATACTGGTGCTGAATGAGCAAGAAGTGCAAAACCGCATTATTCATACCGATCGTGCTTATTCCGCAAGTGAATTACAGCAGGCCGCGAATTACTTAACACAACTTTATGCAGGGAAAGAGCTGCGTAGCGCGCGCAAAGCCTTGTTAGCCGCGATGGAAGCCGATCGCCGTGCAGTAGACAGCCTGATGCAAACGGTGATTGATGTGGCGGGTAAAGCATTGGTCACAGAAGATAACGAGCCCAGCCGTGACTATGTGTTTACCGGTGAATCTAATTTATTAGATTTGGCTGCTGCAACCGGTATTGAGCGCTTACGTGCATTGCTTAATGCTTTTACGCACAAAAGTGACATGCTACATTTGCTTGATCGTTGTTTGGAAGCCGACGGGGTAGAAATTTTTATTGGAGAAGAGTCTGGCTATGATATTTTGGATGCGTGCAGTGTGATCACCGCGCCTTATACGAAAGACGATCGTATTGTCGGTGTGGTCGGTGTCATCGGGCCGACGCGCATGGCGTATGAACGGGTGATCCCCGTCGTGGACATGACGGCAAAATTATTAAGCACGGCCTTGAATTAAGACTTAATTGTCCCCATATGATAAGCATACTTTAACCATTTCTCCCTCTCCCCTTCAAGGGGAGAGGGAATAATAGATAGGGTCCCTTATGTCGGAGAAAAGAATTTATGAATGAGAAAAAAACAGATAACCTACAAGACACAGAGCAACCTACTGAGCAAGAGCTCAAAGAAACAGCAGAAGAAGCATCGACGGAGCTTGCGCCGACGATTGAGTCATTGAGCGACGAACTTGAAGTCGCCAATGCCAAAATAGGAGAGCTTGAAGAACGTTTATTGCGCGCGCAAGCTGATCTGGATAATGTCCGTCGTCGCGCGGCAACCGATGTCAGTAAAGCGCATCAATATGGCTTGGAAAAATTTGCTAAAGAATTATTAGCGGCGATCGATAGCTTAGAACATGCGCAAGCCAGCCACGCTGCGCATGCGAAAGAAATTGATAGTGATGTCATGCAGTCACTGCAAGATGGTATTGCTTTAACACTCAAAATGTTTGTCGACACCTTTGAAAAATTTGATATCAAGCTGATTGATCCACAAAACGAACCTTTTGATGCCCACCTGCATGAAGCGATCTCCATGCAAGAAACGACAGATGCGGCGCCTAATACGGTACTGCAGGTAATACAAAAGGGCTACCAGCTTAATGATCGCTTATTGCGCCCCGCACGCGTGATCATCGCCCGCGAGGCAGTTAAGCCATAATCCCTTGAAATCGTTAAAATCGTCCCCATATTAATAGGCATGAGGGCGAGCCCATCGGGCGAAACCACTAACAGATTGATTTAACTGGAGAAAAATATGTCTAAGATTATCGGTATTGACTTAGGTACCACCAATTCTTGTGTCGCGATCACTGAAGCGGGCAAGAGTAAAGTGATTGAGAGCGCTGAAGGCGATCGTACCACGCCCTCCGTGGTGGCTTATGCGGATGACGAAGTGTTGGTGGGTCAACCCGCCAAACGCCAAGCGGTGACCAATCCAGAAAACACCTTATTTGCGATTAAGCGCTTAATCGGTCGTAAATTTAATGACGACGTGGTCAAGCGTGATATGAAAATGGTGCCGTACAAAATTGCGGCAGCCGATAACGGTGATGCGTGGGTAGAAGTGAAAGGTGAAAAGTTAGCGCCACAGCAAGTATCCGCTAAAATTCTAGCGAAAATGAAAAAAACGGCGGAAGACTTCTTAGGCGAAGAAGTCAAAGAAGCGGTGATCACCGTACCTGCTTACTTTAACGATTCACAACGCCAAGCCACCAAAGATGCAGGACGCATTGCCGGCTTGGATGTAAAACGTATTATCAATGAGCCTACCGCCGCGGCACTGGCTTACGGTATGGACAAGAAAAAAGGTGATGCCAAAGTGGCCGTGTATGACTTAGGGGGCGGTACCTTTGATATTTCCATTATTGAGATTGCTGATGTGGATGGCGAACACCAATTTGAAGTGTTAGCGACCAACGGTGACACCTTCTTAGGCGGTGAAGACTTTGACCTTCGTTTAATTGAGTATTTAGTAGGTGTGTTCAAAAAAGAGCAGGGCGTTGATTTGCATAACGACCCACTTGCACTGCAGCGTTTAAAAGAAGCCGCTGAAAAAGCGAAGATTGAGTTGTCTTCAGCACAACAAACCGATATTAACTTGCCGTACGTGACAGCCGATGCCAGTGGGCCTAAGCATTTAAATATGAAACTGACACGTGCTAAATTAGAATCACTCGTTGAAGATTTAGTGGAGCGTACCATTGCCCCTTGTAAAACAGCGTTAAAAGACGCGGGTCTCAGCATCTCTGATATTGATGACGTGATTTTGGTCGGTGGTCAAACCCGTATGCCGAAAGTCAAAGAAGCCGTGAAAGACTTTTTTGGTAAAGAAGCGCGGCATGATGTGAATCCAGACGAAGCCGTTGCGGTGGGCGCAGCGCTACAAGGCGCGGTATTGGCCGGTGATGTGACCGATGTATTATTGCTGGATGTGACACCGTTATCGTTAGGGATTGAAACCATGGGTGGCGTGATGAGCAAGCTCATTGAGAAAAACACCACGATCCCCACTAAAAATTCACAAGTGTTCTCAACCGCAGACGATAATCAAAGTGCGGTGACCGTGCATGTGCTGCAAGGTGAACGTGAAATGGCGTCAGCGAATAAATCATTAGGGCAATTTAATTTGGCTGATATTCCGCCTGCACCTCGCGGCATGCCACAAATTGAAGTGTCATTTGATATTGACGCCAACGGTATCTTAAATGTGTCTGCCAAAGATAAAGCCACCGGGAAAGAGCAATCTATTGTGATTAAAGCCTCCACGGGTTTATCAGACGAAGAAATTCAAAAAATGGTAAAAGATGCTGAAGCGCACAGAGATGAAGATCGCAAATTCCATGAATTAGTGAATGCGCGCAACCAAGCCGATGGTTTGATCCATGCTACCGAAAAAGCTTTGAAAGATGCAGGTGATAAACTCGATGCTGCTGAAAAAGGTGAGGTAGAAGCGGCTTGTGAAGCGTTAAAAGAAACCTTAAAAACTGATGACAAAGAAGCCATTGAAGCCAAAACCAGTGCATTAAGCGAAGCCACTGCCAAAGTTGCCGAAAAACTGTATGCAGGCCAAGCGCCTGATGCGGAAGCAGGAGCAGGTGATGCAGGTGAGGGTGCGGCTGAGTCTGAAAACGGTGCAGTGGATGCAGAATTCGAAGAAGTGAAGGAAGATGAAGACGAAAAGAAAGATAAAAAAGACGAAAATAAATCATAACCTTTAAGTAAAAGAAGTCATTTGTGGCAAAACAAGATTATTACGAGCTTTTAGGCGTTAGCAAGGATGCTTCAAGCGCCGATATTAAAAAAGCCTATCGCCGCTTGGCAATGAAGTATCATCCGGATCGTAATCCAGGGAATGCCAACGCTGAGCGCCAATTTAAAGAAGCCAAAGAAGCCTACGAAGTACTCTCGAATCAAGAAAAGCGAGCGGCCTATGATCGCTACGGTCATGCGGGCGTTGACCCCAATATGCATGGTGCGGGTGCGGGCGCCGGCCCGGGTGCCGCGGGCTTTGGGGATGTGTTTGGCGATATTTTCGGTGATATTTTTGGCGGTCGCCGCGCTGGCGGTGGTGCCGCGCAGCATGCAGGCAGTGATTTACGTTATAGCTTAGAACTTGACTTGGAAGAGGCTGTTGCTGGGCACACCGCGCAGATCAGAGTGCCCACGTGGGTGGCCTGCGATACCTGTCATGGTTCGGGCGCGCAACCCGGCACGCAACCCATTAATTGCGGCACCTGTGGAGGCGCGGGTCAAGTGCGCATGCAGCAGGGTTTCTTCTCAGTGCAACAAACCTGCCCAACCTGTCGCGGTGCCGGTAAAGAAATTAAAGATCCTTGCTTTAGCTGCCACGGTGAAGGTCGAGTACAGGAACATAAAACGTTGTCGGTTAAAATCCCAGCGGGAGTCGATACCGGCGATCGCATTCGCTTAGCTGGCGAAGGGGAAGCGGGCATGCAGGGTGCACCTTCAGGCGATCTGTATGTCGAAGTGCATGTGCGCGACCATCCTATTTTCACGCGTGAAGAAAATCATCTTTATTGCGAAGTGCCGATTGATTTTGTCAGCGCAGCACTCGGCTCAGAACTGGAAGTGCCCACGCTCACCGGTCGCGTGAAATTAAAAATTCCACCCGAGACACAGTCTGGCAAGCTATTTCGTTTGAGAGGCAAAGGCATTAAATCAGTGCGCAGTCATAGCGTGGGTGATTTGCTCTGCCGTGTGATGGTGGAAACACCGGTCAACTTAAACAGCAAACAAAAAGAATTACTGCGTGAGTTTGGCAAAGCAGTTGAGGAAGATAATGGCAAACACTTCCCAAAAGCCAGTGACTGGCTGGTAGGTATCAAGAAGTTTTTTGAGAAATTAAAAACCTAACTATTGGGTACTCTCCTGGCTTTTAAAACCGCCTTCCTTTCCGCCTTTAAGGAGGTGAAAGTTAGGTTTTCAGAGAGTGTTTTCCTCTCTCCTTTAGAGGGCGAAGGCCAAGCTTTCAAAGAATAGCTGCCTCTCCCTTTCGAGGTGAGAGAAATGCCCTGGGCCTCCCTGCGCTAAGGCTTCGGGAGGCAAGCAGCAAAAGTTCCTAGAGAATGACTCCCTCTCCCCTCCAAGGGGAGAGGGCCGGGATGAGGGGTTATTTGCTTTGCACATGAATGCAAAGCAGAAAAAGCAAAATTAAAATGTCATGAAGACAAGGAGAACAACCAAATGACCACGAACGTTGCTATCACTGGCTGCACAGGCCGCATGGGCTTGGCCTTGCTACAAGCCTCTCGCGAAGGTAATCATATTAACTTAACCGCAGCACTGGCGCCGGCTGATAGTCCAGAGGTAGGCCACGATGTGGGGGAATTACTCCACACTGAGCCTCTAGGTGTTTCCATCACAGATGACATTAATACGGCCATTGCAAGCAGCGATGTGCTGATCGATTTTACACGCCCTGAAGCCACACTCTCTTATCTGCAAGCCTGCGTGAAAGCAGGGCGCGCCATGGTGATTGGCACCACTGGTTTTTCTGAAGATGAACTCCAACAAATTGCTGAGGCCGCTAAACAGATCCCCATTGTGCATGCGCCGAATATGAGCGTAGGCGTGAATCTGTGCTTTAATTTGCTTCAACAGGCGGCCAAAATTTTAGGTGACGATTACGATGTGGAAGTCATTGAAGCCCATCATCGCCATAAAGTCGATGCGCCTTCCGGCACGGCACTGCGCATGGGGGAAGTGGTTGCCGAGGCATTAGATCGCAATTTCAATACCTGCTCTGTGCACGGTCGTCATGGTCAAACGGGTGAGCGTGGCCGTAAAACCATTGGTTTTTCGGCTATCCGCGCCGGAGAGATTGTCGGCGATCACACCGTGCTTTTTGCCGGTCAAGGCGAGCGCATTGAAATCACACACCGCGCCAGCGACCGCATTATCTATGCCAAAGGCGCACTGCGCGCTGCGAGCTGGCTCCAAAACCAACCGCCGGGCCTTTATAGCATGCAGGATGTGTTAGCAACTTAGTTTAGCCGTCTGCTACTGCTCATCATAAAGTGCGGTACAACATCATCCAGTTTAGCCAATTAATGCTTGGCCAGACATCCTTTTTCTTTAAAAACACACTGTGTTGTCATTTGCATTGACACTATTTCATAAAATAGTGTCAGCTCCAACAGCAATAAAGATCAAAAAAATCGAACGCATAGATATTTCGTTTTACAAGGCCTGACCCCTTCTGTGTCAGTAAAAACACCTAGCAATCCCTAAATGGCTTGATGTGTAGTGCGCGCTTTCCTTACTAAGGAAGAGGGCACTGTTTCTGAGTGTGAGGTCTCTTGAGAAACCCGTCGTCAGAATGTAAAGCCATTTAGGTGTTTGTTAGGTGTTTTTTGGTTTTTTTTATTTTTTTAATTTTTTTGTTTTTTAGGTGCTGACGCTTTTTCTCGAACATAGAAGCAAAAAGAGAAAAACAGAAAGAAAAGAACGTACGGCCTGCTGGTTTAGCAAAAGCACTGTGCCTGCTTATCAGAAAACAGCGGCTCTCAGTAAGTGTCTCCCTCGGAATCCGAGTCATCCTCCTCCGTTTCGGGGTCCTGCTCATCGAAAGAAAAGGGTGACTGAAGAGCGAAGAGCTCGAAGGGGGCACCCTGCGTGTAGTCCCCCTGCGCATTCTGCACAGTGATCTGGCAGGTCTGGCCCTTCAGGCAGTAGTTGTTGCCATCCTCGGTGGTGCCACTTTCTCCAACACCCACCATGATTGGCACGCCGATAAGCTCCAAGAGGAACTTCCCTGCGCACACCCCCTTCACAAAAGCGTCGACGGCCTGCTGGAGGCTCTCTTCGCCCTTCGAGGTCTTGCCCTTGGTGTGAAAACAGTGCTTCTCATCGTAAGGGATGAAAGCAAAGCCCTTTTCATGCAACTCATCAATGCGGCAGGCCAGGCTGCCCAGCGCCACGGCCTCAGGGAGGTGGCCCTTGCTCTTCTTCTGGTTGTAGGCTTTGGTGAGCTTGCGCAGCCCATCAGGCTGCTTATGCCAAGGCAGGTCGCGGTCTACAGGATGGTGCCAATCAACGGAGTACGCCGACATGTTGTTTTGATTACGTTCGAATTTGTTTTTTGTTTCTGGACGACTCTGGGTACGTCTCTCTATATATGCTGTAACATTCGAATGTAAGTTAGATAACTTTAAGTCAATTCGAGCAATCAACTCCATTTTAATTGTTAATCAATTGATTTTAATGAATAAAAATATTTTAAGCTTTTTCCGTTTTTTAAGACGCTTGTCAGAGGTACTCAACAAAATCGACTAAATACCCAGCAATATCTTCACAGTCATGAAGTAGATAATCAGCCCGGTGATATCGACCAGGGTGGTCAGGGCGGGGCTGGCAACAACGGCAGGGTCAAATTTCAGCTTGGCAGCCGTCAGCGGCAAGAGCGTGCCGACCAACACAGAGGTGATGACCTGGATCCCCAGCGCGGAAGAGATGGCGATGGCGATCATCGTTAATGAAAGATTGATGGGGATCTCAGTGCCGTGAGATAAGAATAGTACTTTACTAAAAGAAAGAATAACCAACATGCCCGCTAGCATTAAAGAGATTTTAAACTCTTTAAACAGCACCCTGAGCGTGTCTTTCAGTGAGATCTCTTGCAAGGCTAATGCGCGGATCACCACGGTGGCAGATTGACTGCCGGAGTTACCCCCACTGTCGGTAACCATGGGAATATACAATGCCAACAGTATTAAACTGGTCAATACTTCTTCAAAGCTGTGCAGAATATACCCTGAGATCAGGCCAACCACCGCTAAGCCGGCTATCCAGTACGAGCGATTTTTAAAGTGTTGCCAAGAACTGGTGTGAAGGTAGGCCCCGACTTTATGGCTACCCCCGATCGCCATGAATTTCTCCATGTCTTCGGTTTGCTCTTGGCTTAAAATATCGAGCGCGTCATCGTGGGTGATAATACCGACAAGCTCGTCAGCTTCATTCACGACGGGCAGGGCGATTAAATCGTATTTCGCAATTTGGCGGGCAGCGGTTTCGCGATCATCGGTATCACGCGAAAAAATCACTTCGGTCTGCATCAGCTCATCGATGCGTTTGCCTGGCCAGGCTAAAATCAAATCTTTTAACGACACAAAACCAATCAGTTTGCGCTGGCCATCAATCACGTAACAGTAATAGATGGTTTCTTTGTCAGGCGCTTCGACGCGCAGTTTGGCAATGGCTTCACTGGCGGTCAGATCGGGCGACAGCGTGACGTAGTCGGAGGTCATCGCGGAACCGGCCGTGCCTTCTTCGTGAGCGGCTAAGCGACGGATGTCTTCACGTTCCGCTTGGGCAAGACCTGGGAGCAGGGCTTCGCGCTTATTTTCAGGCAGATGCTTGAGTAAATCCACGCGTTCGTCAGGCGACATAAACGCAAGGATTTGTGCCATTTCTTGGCGCTTAACCGATTCGGCCATCTGCACCTGCGTGACATCGTCCAAGTGACTGAAGATTTCTGCACGGTTGATCGGATCAATACGCGCCAAAATCTGCCACGCCTCATGGGTAGGCAGCGGTTCGAGTGCATCGGCGATCGTGGCGGCGTGGGTGTTATCACACAGCTCTCTTAAGGTTTGTGTGGTGCCGGCCGCGAGCTGATCTTGCAGTTCAGAATGTTCGTGCTCTTCGGTCATAGCGTAAAGGTAGCAGGTCCCCTTGGGCTTCTCAAGAATTCTTGTCACTTATTAACATCTTCGGTATGCTTGCCAAGATCAATGCAGGAGCAATGCATCATTCAATGCATCACTTATTTAGAGGTCAGTAGAAGATGGCAATGCGTAAGCCGATGGTGGCGGGTAATTGGAAAATGAACGGTAGCTTAGCGACCGCGCGCGCGCTCCTGCAAGGCATTGTGGCGGGCGCCACGAAGCAAGAGCAAGTAGACCTGCTGGTGTTGCCGCCTTTTGTCTATCTCGAAAAAGCTCAAATCGAGTTAAAAAATACCGGTGTTGCTTGGGGCGCGCAGAACCTAAGTCGGGAAAAATCCGGTGCTTTCACGGGAGAGATTTCTGGTGACATGCTGACTGATCTGGGTTGCCAATATGTGCTCGTGGGGCACTCAGAGCGACGCAGTCTTTTTGGTGAAGATAATGAAACCGTAGCCGACAAGGCCGTGGCGGCGCAAGTGGCTGGATTAACGCCAATTGTGTGTGTGGGTGAGACCTTGGCTGAGTATGAGGCAGAGCAAACCTTTAATATAGTTTCTCAACAGTTAAATGCTGTTATAATGCGTCCTTCGATTCAATTAGATAACTTTGTGCTGGCTTATGAGCCTGTATGGGCCATTGGCACGGGGCACACCGCTACGCCAGAGCAGGCCCAGGCCGTGCAGGCGTATTTGCGTGAGCAAGTGGCGCAGCGTGATGAAGCTGTTGCGAGCCAGCTGCGGATTTTATATGGCGGTAGCGTCAAGCCAGATAATGCCGCTGGATTATTTGCACAAGAAGATATCGATGGTGGATTAATCGGTGGGGCATCGCTGAAGGCGAGTGATTTTTTAGCCATTGCGGATGCCGCTAATCATTAATCATTTAGGAATATCATGATTCAACAACTTTTACTCATTTTTCATGTCCTCGTTGCGGTGGCCTTGGTGGGCCTCGTATTAATACAGCATGGCAAAGGTGCCGACATGGGCGCCAGTTTTGGCAGTGCAGGTTCGCAAGCGCTTTTCGGTGGCCGCGGAGCCGGTTCTTTTTTAACGCGTGCAACAGGCGTCTTGGCGACAATATTTTTTGTGACCAGTATTTCACTGGCCTACACCGGTGCGCAGCAAGCAAAAAGCCGTCAGGTATTTGATATACCGACGTCTGCGCCGGTCTCTATCCCGCAAGAAACAGGGCAGCTAAGTGAAGAGAGTGCCTTTGCGGTTGAGGTGAGTGAGGATGGGATCCCGGTCGTTGCTGATACTGAATTAGACTAAGCATAAATATGCCGAAGTGGTGGAACTGGTAGACACGCCATCTTGAGGGGGTGGTGGCGAAAGCCGTGCCGGTTCGATTCCGGCCTTCGGCACCATATAATAATAAGATATTTACATGTTAGAAAACTATTTACCGGTTCTTGTCTTTATTGCGCTCGGCCTCGCATTTGGTTTAGTCCCTCTTTTTATCGGCTTTGTGATTGCACCGCACCGTCCCGACAGCGAAAAAATCTCTCCTTATGAATGTGGTTTTGAACCGTTTGAAGCAGCGCGCTTTAAGTTTGACGTACGCTTTTATTTGGTCGCCATTTTATTCATCATTTTTGACTTAGAAGTGGCCTTCCTCTTTCCTTGGGCAGTGGTGCTGCGTGATATTCCTGTGTTGGGAATTTGGGCCATGGTGATTTTTGGTTTGTTGCTTGCCATTGGTTTTATCTATGAATGGCGCAAGGGGGCATTGGAATGGGAATAGACGGCATTCTAAAAGAAGGTTTTGCCACGACGACCGCAGATAAACTCATTAACTGGGCGCGCGGTAATTCACTGTGGCCCATGTCGTTTGGTTTAGCCTGTTGCGCGGTGGAAATGATGCACGCCAGTGCCGCACGCTATGATATGGATCGCTTGGGCGTGATTTTTCGTCCCAGCCCACGCCAATCCGATGTGATGATTGTCTCCGGTACCTTGTGTAACAAAATGGCAGGGCCTTTACGTAAAGTGTATGACCAAATGGCCGAGCCGCGTTGGGTGATTTCAATGGGGTCTTGTGCCAATGGCGGTGGCTATTATCATTATTCTTACTCGGTGGTGCGTGGCTGTGACCGTATTGTGCCCGTCGATATTTACGTGCCCGGTTGCCCACCTACGGCACAATCGTTGGTGTACGGTGTCATGCAGCTCCAAAAGAAAATCAAACGCACCAATACAATCGCGCGTCGTAAAAGCGATTTAAAAGCCTTCGAAAGCCGAGGTTTTTTAAGCCAATTTAATCCGAATTCTCCACAATCTGCATTTGAGGGTTTTGATGAATAAACTCGCAGAGCTGATTGAAACACGTTTTCCTGATCTGGGTTTAACCGTTAGCATTGCTCGTGGCGAGCTGACCGTTGAACTGCCTCGTGAACATCTATTAACGCTGTGCGCGCATTTGCGCGATGACGATGAATTTCGCTTTGAAATATTAATCGATCTGTGCGGTGTGGACTATTCCCAATACGGCAAAGTGGAATGGGAAACAACACAAGCCACAACAGATGGCTTTAGTCGCGGTGTAGATAAAAACACTGCCCCCGAAGCAGATTGGGATAAACCCCGTTTTGCAGTGGTCTATCATTTGCTGTCTGTTGTGCATAATCAGCGGATCCGTTTACGCACTTTTGCTGAAGGTGAGCCACCACTGATGACCTCCGTCATGAGCATTTGGAATGTGGCCGATTGGTATGAGCGTGAAGCCTTCGACATGTTTGGTATTTTATTTGAAGGCCACCCTGATTTGCGCCGTATTCTGACAGACTACGGTTTTATTGGTCATCCCTTCCGCAAAGATTTTCCTGTTTCTGGGCACGTGGAAGTGCTGTTCGATGAAGAGCAAAAACGCGTGGTTTACCAACCCGTCAGTATTGAACCCCGCACGTTGGTGCCGCGTGTGATCCGCCACGACCAATATCAATCACAGCAACAAGCTGCACAACATGCCTCACAAGCATTGAGCCAAGGCAATAAAGCGCGCGATGCGGCAGACGCGCAGAGCAGCGGTCAGTCGGAGGGCGGGGCATGACAACAGAATTTCATAACTACACATTAAATTTTGGTCCACAGCATCCTGCCGCACACGGTGTATTGCGTTTGGTGCTAGAGATGGACGGTGAAGTCATTCAAAAAGCCGATCCCCATATCGGCTTGTTGCACCGCGCCACAGAAAAACTCGTTGAAACCAAACCCTTTAATCAAAGCATCGGGTACATGGATCGCTTAGATTACGTGTCAATGATGTGTAACGAACATGCGTATGTGATGGCGATTGAAAAATTGCTGGGGTTTGAGCCGCCGCTGCGCGCACAATATATTCGGGTGATGTTTGATGAAATGACCCGAATTTTAAATCACTTATTATGGTTAGGGGCGCATGCTTTAGATATCGGCGCCATGACCGTCTTTCTGTATGCTTTCCGTGAACGTGAAGATCTCATGGATTGCTACGAAGCCGTATCGGGTGCACGCATGCACGCGACATATTATCGGCCTGGCGGCGTGTATCGCGACTTGCCCGACAGCATGCCACAATACAAACCTTCAAAATGGCACAAAGCCAAAGAAGTGGCGCGTTTAAATGAAAATCGACAAGGTTCCTTGCTCGATTTTATTGCTGATTTTGCAGACCGTTTCCCCGGTTGTGTCGATACCTACGAAACCTTGTTGACCGATAACCGTATTTGGAAGCAGCGCACAGTGGGCATTGGGGTGGTGTCACCCGAGCGCGCATTCCAACTGGGCTTCACGGGCCCCATGCTACGCGGTTCAGGCATAGAGTGGGATTTACGTAAAAAACAACCTTATGAAGTCTATGACCGTTTGGATTTTGATATCCCGATTGGCCGTCATGGCGATTGTTATGACCGTTATTTAGTGCGTGTGGCAGAAATGCGTCAGTCTAATCGCATTATTAAACAATGTGTGAAATGGTTGCGCAATAATCCCGGCCCGGTAGTCAATAACGATCATAAAATTGTGCCGCCCAAGCGTGCTGAGATGAAGCAAAGCATGGAAGCCCTTATCCACCACTTCAAATTGTTCACGGAAGGCTATTGCGTGCCTGAAGGGGAAGCCTACGCGGCGGTGGAACACCCTAAAGGGGAGTTTGGTATCTATTTAGTGTCAGATGGTGCGAACAAACCGTATCGCATGAAAATCCGTGCGCCGGGTTTTGCGCATTTGGCCGCGATGGAAGAAATGGTAAAAGGCCATATGTTGGCGGATGTGGTCGCCATGATGGGAACCCTTGACTTAGTATTTGGTGAGATTGATCGCTAATGGCAAAAATTGATTTATTAAGCAGCGAAGTGCGTGCTGAAATTGATAAATGGATAGCAAAATATCCTGCAGAAAAAAAGCGTTCAGCGGTGGTGGGTGCGCTCACGGCCGTGCAAGATGCCCATGGCGGTTCGTTGACGCCTGCGCTCATGGAAGCCGTGGCAGAATATTTAGATTTGCCACCGATTGCGGTGCTTGAAGTGGCTAGCTTTTACACATTGTATGATTTGAAACCAGTCGGGCAGCATAAAATTTATCTGTGCACCAACGTGTCATGCATGTTGTGTGGCTCAGATCAAATTGCTGAGCACTTAAAAGAGCGCTTGGGTATTGGTTTTGGTGAAACCACGGCAGATGGTAAGTTCACTTTAAAAGAAGTGGAATGCTTAGCGGCTTGCGCAGGGGCGCCCATGATGCAAGTTGACAAAACCTATCATGAAAACCTCACGCGTGAGCGGGTAGACGATATTTTAGCGGAATTTGATTAAACCATGACAGCAATCCCCACTAATCAAGTTTGTTTTCGCACATTGGGCCATGATGCGCCTTCATCGCTTGCCACCTATGAAAGCTTGGGGGGTTACCAAGTGTGGCGCCGTATTTTAAAAGAGAAAACACCGCCAGAAGAAATTGTTGAAGTTTTAAAACTGTCGATGCTGCGTGGTCGCGGCGGGGCCGGTTTCCCAACAGGTTTAAAGTGGAGTTTTGTGCCGCGCACATCACCCGGTCAAAAATATGTGGTCTGTAACTCAGACGAAAGCGAGCCGGGTACCTTTAAAGATCGCGATATCATGCGCTATAACCCGCATCAAATGATCGAGGGAATGGCGATTGCCGGGTATGTGATGGGCGCCACGGTGGGCTACAACTACATGCGTGGTGAATTTATCGAACCGTTTGAAAGTTGTGAGCGTGCCTTGAAAGATGCTCGTGAAAGTGGTTTGCTGGGTGACAATATTTTAGGTTCGGGCATTGATTTTGATATGCACAACCATTTGGGGGCGGGTGCTTATATTTGTGGTGAAGAAACCGCATTATTGGAGTCGCTAGAAGGCAAAAAAGGCATGCCGCGCTTTAAGCCGCCTTTTCCTGCCAATTATGGTTTATACGGCCGCCCCACCAATGTGAATAACACAGAAAGCTACGCCTCCGTGCCGATTATTTTAGAAAAAGGCGGGCAGTGGTTTTTGGATTTAGGCAAGCCTAATAATGGCGGCATGAAAATATTTTCGGTATCTGGGCATGTCAATAAACCCGGTAATTACGAAGTCCCCTTAGGCACACCTTTTAAAGACCTGCTCGCCATGGCGGGGGGGGTGCGTGATGGTAATCGTTTGAAGGCGGTGATCCCGGGTGGTTCGTCTGTGCCTGTTTTGCCAGCCGATATTATTTTAAAAACCGATATGGATTATGACTCGCTGGATAAAGCGGGTTCCATGTTAGGTGCCGGTTCAGTCATCGTCATGGATGAAACCACTTGTATGGTGAAAGTACTCGCACGTATTGCACATTTTTACTTTGAAGAATCGTGCGGGCAGTGCACACCCTGTCGTGAAGGCACGGGGTGGTTATCTCGCGTGATCCACCGCATTGAAGCCGGTGAAGGTAAATTAGAATACTTAGATTTATTAGGCGACGTCTCTAACAAAATAATGGGGCGTACTATTTGTGCCTTAGGTGACGCGGCAGCGATGCCTGTTATCAGCTTTATTAAACATTTTCGCGAAGAATTTGCTTATCATATCGAGCACAAAAAGTGTTTGGTAGAAAATAGAAGTTAGATATTATGATTAACATTGAAATCGACGGTAAAAAATTAAGCGTTGAGCCCGGTGAGATGATCATCGAAGTCGCTGATAAAGCCGGCATCGCTATTCCCCGCTTTTGTTATCATAAAAAACTATCGATTGCGGCAAATTGCCGTATGTGTTTAGTCGAGGTTGAAAACGCCCCTAAACCTTTGCCTGCCTGTGCGACGCCCGTCGGCGAGGGCATGAAAGTCTATACGCAATCTGAAAAAACGATTGAGGCACAAAAATCAGTGATGGAGTTTTTGCTGATTAACCATCCGCTAGATTGCCCTATTTGTGATCAGGGTGGCGAATGTGAATTACAAGATGTCGCCATGGGTTACGGTGAAGGCGTTTCTCGCTTCACAGAAGGTAAACGCACGGTCAAAGACAAAGATATTGGGCCACTGATCGCCACAGAGCTCACGCGTTGCATACACTGCACACGTTGCGTACGCTTTGGTGAAGAAGTCGCCGGGATACAAGAACTCGGTGCCGTACAGCGTGGCGAGCATATGAAAATTGCGACCTACATTGAAGGCAGTGTTGATTCTGAGTTGTCAGGCAATGTGATTGACCTGTGCCCGGTAGGGGCGCTCACCTCTAAACCGTTTCGTTTTTCAGCGCGTGCTTGGGAAATGCAGCAACGTCCTACCATTGCCCCGCATGATGGCGTGGGCTCTCATCTGTATCTTCATGTGATGGGAAACCAGGTCAAGCGGGTCGTGCCGCGTGAAGCAGAAGCGATTAATGAAACCTGGATTGCTGATCGCGATCGCTATAGCTATGAAAGTTTGCATCATGCCGATCGTGTGACCAAGCCTCTGGTCAAGCAAGAGGGCGTCTGGAAAGAAACGGATTGGTCACAAGCATTAGAAGTGGTTGCAAAACAGCTTAATATCATCGCGAAAAATGACGGTGCTGATCAAATTGGTTGTTTAGCGTCACCCAGCGCGACACTGGAAGAACATTATCTATTGCAAAAATGGTTGCGCGCATTAGGATGCCAAAATATTGATCATCGCTTACGTAAAACGGATTTTCGTGTAAAAGAACAAGCACCGCAATCCGCCGCGCTACCCTGTGAGTTTACTGATGTAGAATATTATGATCGCTTTTTATTAATTGGGTCTTATTTGCGCAAAGATATCCCCATGCTCAATCACCGGGTGCGCAAGGCGGTGATGCTGGGTGCTGAAGTCAGTGTGCTTAACCCAGTAGACTATGATTTTAATTTTGATGTGGCACATGCCCTTATCAGTGATGTGCGTTTATTAAGCACACAACTTGCCGGTATTTTAAAAGCGTTAAGTGCGAATGCACCTTTATTTTCAACCTTGCCAGACTATTTGCGGCAGGTGAGCCCTGATCCTGCGCAGCAAGCAGTTGCCGATAGCTTAAAAGCGGGTGAAAAAGTGATGTTGTTCCTGGGTAGCCTTGCCTTACATCATCCAGAAGCCGGTTTATTAAAAGCATTGGCAGAAGGCATTGCGAAAGAAACTAGCGGGGAGTTGGCCTTTTTGCATGAGGGGGCGAATGCCGTCGGTGCACGATTAGCAGGCGCTATGCCACATGTTGGCGCAGCTGGAAGTGCATTGCCCACGCCTGGGTTAGATGCCGCCGCCATGACACATGCACCGCGTAAAGCCTATGTACTACACCAGATTGAACCCGAATGGGATTGCGCGTATTCAGCGCAAACCTTGCAAGCATTAGAACAAGCTGAATTTGTGGTAGCGCTCAATACGTTCCAAAGTGACACCATGCTGGATTATGCCGATGTGATTTTACCCGCAGCTGCTTTTACGGAAACGTCAGGTACCTATGTTAACTTGGCAGGGCACTGGCAAAGTTTTGAAGGTGCTGTTGTACCACAAGGTGAAGCACGCCCTGCGTGGAAAATATTGCGTGTACTGGCTAACCTGCATGATGTAGAGGGCTTTGATTATACTGCTTCTACGGAAGTGCGCGATGAGCTAAAGCAACAAGTAGAGGAGAGCGCCGCACAATCTCATGAGGTTGCCGGTCAAACTGACACAAGCAGTTTAAAAAGCTATTCTGCATCGCGTGATAATACGCAACAGGGCTTAGTGCGCCTCACCGAAACACCCTTGTATCGCACAGATGCTTTTGTACGTCGTTCACCTGCCTTGCAGCAAACAACCGATAACCAGCGTACGGGTGTGCGTGTTTCACGCCAAGTGGCAGAGCAATATAAATTAGATCCCGCTCACCCCGTGACATTGCAGCAGGGTGACTATTCTGTGAGTTTGCCTTGGCAAGTTGATGAGGCATTACCGGGCAATCATGTCTGGACAGCGGGTGTGGCGGGTTTAGGTGCGCCCTTTGGCGCGATTGAATTGACCCAAGGAAAGGTGAGCTAAGATGATAACAGAGCAACTTTTCACCCTTGCTTGGATCCTCGTCAAAATACTGGCGATTTTGCTGCCGCTCGTTGTGGTCATTGCGTACACGACGTTCTTTGAGCGTAAAGTCATTGGCTACATGCAAGTGCGTATCGGGCCTAATCGTGTGGGGCCGCGTGGTTTTTTGCAACCTTGGGCAGACGTTTTTAAATTATTGCTCAAAGAAATTATCGTCCCTTCTGCCTCTAACCGCTTTTTATTCCTGCTTGCCCCTATCTTAGCGTTGGCGCCAGCACTGGCAGCCTGGGCCGTGATCCCATTTGATCAGCAATTGGTGCTGGCGAATGTGAATGCGGGACTACTCTTTTTATTAGCCATGACATCACTCGGCGTATATGGCATTGTCATCGCGGGCTGGGCGTCTAATTCAAAATACGCTTTTTTAGGTGCGTTGCGGTCTTCAGCACAAATTATTTCTTATGAGATTGCCATGGGTATCGCCTTAATCGGCGTGTTGATGGCCGCCGGCAGTTTAAATTTAACAGAAATCGTCATGGCCCAATCAGGCAATCTTTTAAGTTGGTATTGGTTGCCATTGTTCCCACTATTTGTTGTTTACTGGATAGCCGGTGTGGCTGAAACAAACCGTTTGCCTTTTGACTTAGCAGAAGGCGAATCTGAAATTGTGGCGGGTTTCCACGTTGAATATGCCGGTGGGGCGTTTGCACTGTTCTTCTTGGCAGAATACGCCAACATGATTTTAATCTCTGTGCTGACGGCATTGCTTTTCTTTGGGGGCTGGCTCTCTCCCTTTCAAGGGATCCCTGTTTTAGAGGAAGCTTTCGCTTGGGTGCCGGGCATTGCGTGGCTATTGTTAAAATCAGCGTGCTTCATGTTTATGTATTTATGGTTGCGGGCGACTTTCCCGCGTTACCGTTATGATCAAGTGATGCGTTTAGGTTGGAAAGTCTTTATTCCGCTCACCACTTTCTGGATCATTTTAGTGGCGGTTGCGGTACGATTAGGAGTAGGGCCATGGTTTTAAAGCGACTTAAACATTTTATTAAAAGCTTTACGCTGTGGGAGCTGCTCAAAGGCCTGCGCTTAACAGGCCGTGTACTGTTTGATAAAAAATCGACGATACAGTTTCCGGATGAAACCACGCCGCAGTCAGCCCGTTTTCGCGGTGTGCATGCTTTGCGACGCTATGAAAATGGTGAAGAGCGGTGTATTGCTTGTAAGTTATGTGAAGCAGTTTGTCCAGCGTTAGCAATTACCATTGACTCTGATCAGCGTGAAGACGGCTCTCGCCGCACCACACGCTACGATATTGACTTATTTAAATGTATTTATTGTGGCATGTGCGAAGAATCTTGCCCCGTCGATGCCATTGTGGAAACAGGGATTGCGAACTACCACTTTGAAGAACGTGGCGAAAATATTATGACCAAAGAAAAATTACTCGCGATTGGCGATCGTTACGAAAAACAAATTGCAGCCGATCGTAAGCAAGACGCACCTTACCGTTAAGCGAAAGGCGATATCACTATTATGACAGGACAGGCTCTTATTTTTTATACCTTTGCGGCGGTGGCTATTTTCTCTGCGCTCATGGTGATCACGGTACAAAATGCGGTACGCGCCGTGCTGTTTTTAGTGCTCGCCTTTGTCGCGACCGCGGGCGTGTGGCTATTAATGGAAGCCGAGTTTTTGGCGATTATTTTGGTCTTGGTGTATGTGGGTGCCGTCATGGTGCTGTTCTTGTTTGTGGTGATGATGCTTGATTTTACGGGCGCCACGCAAAAAGGGCCGCTGCGTTACTTGCGCCCCAGTATGCTATTAGGGGTGGGGTTAGCCTTGGGTGTGGTCTTCTTACTCTTTACGGTAATTGGCCCTAAACAATTTACTATCATGGACTATCCTAGCCCGGCAGCCCGTGGTGCAGATTACAATGATGTCGCCCACTTAGGGATGGTGATGTACACTGACTATGTGCTGGCTTTTATTGCGGCAGGTTGCTTATTGCTTGTTGCGATGGTCGCGGCAATCAGCCTAGCCTATCGCGGGCATCGTGCAAAGCGTCAGCGTCCGTCTGATCAAGTGAAGGTGAAAGCAAGTGATCGCATACGGTTAGTGAAAATGTCTCCAGGGAGTAGAGGATAAATGGTCCCCTTATCTCATTTTTTATTATTAGGCGCCGTCTTATTTAGCTTAGGCGTGGCAGGCATTGTGCTCAATCGTCGTAATATTATCGTGCTCTTAATGTGCGTTGAGTTAATGTTACTGGCGGTAAATACCAATTTTATTGCGTTTTCCCGCTACCTCGATGATGTGGCCGGGCAGATCTTTGTATTTTTTATCCTCACAGTGGCTGCGGCTGAAGCGGCTATTGGATTGGCCATCTTAGTATTATTATTCCGTAACCGTGGCACCATCGATGTCGCAGTGATGGATGAACTGAAAGGATAGAGCTCGATGCCCGGTGTTTATTTAACAATTGTACTTGCGCCACTGATTGCTGCCATTGTGATTGGGCTATTAGGCCATATCATTGGCCGCACGGCCTCCCATTGGCTAGCGATTTTGGGTGTGGGGTTAGCCTGTGTCTTATCGTTCTGGGTGTTTAAATATCATGTCATTGACGGCGCGCCTATTTATGATGCCCCCCTGTATATTTGGGGTGAGGTAGCAGGCATTACCTTCCAGGTAGGTTTTCTGGTTGATACCTTAACGGCCCTAATGATCATGGTGGTGACCTTTGTCTCACTCATGGTGCACATCTACACCGTGGGTTATATGCAAGGTGACCCAGGTTACCAGCGCTTTTTCTGTTATATCGCTTTGTTTACCTTTTCGATGTTGATGTTGGTGATGTCGAATAACTTCTTACAGCTGTTTTTTGGCTGGGAGGCGGTCGGGGTGGTTTCCTATTTATTGATCGGGTTTTGGTTTAAAAAAGACACGGCGGTTTTTGCAAACCTAAAAGCCTTCATTGTGAATCGCGTTGGAGATTTTGGCTTTATTTTAGGGTTAGCGGCCATACTGGCGTATTGCGGTAGCTTTACTTACAGCGAAGTGTTTGCCAATGTGCCCGCGCTGGCAGACAGTGGTATGACCTTACCAATTGCCGGTGTCGAGTGGTCAGTCATCACCGTTATCTGTATTCTGTTGTTTATTGGCGCCATGGGTAAATCAGCGCAAGTGCCGTTGCATGTGTGGCTGCCTGACTCCATGGAAGGCCCCACCCCTATCTCAGCCTTAATTCACGCGGCAACCATGGTGACCGCCGGTGTCTTTATGGTGGCGCGTATGTCACCTATTTTTGAATATTCTGATATGGCGCTGAATTTTGTCATTATCATTGGTGGTGTCACAGCCTTATTTATGGGCTTGGTGGGTATTGTTCAAAATGATATTAAACGCATCATTGCGTATTCTACTTTATCGCAATTAGGTTACATGATGGTGGCGGTGGGGATCTCCGCCTACGCGGCCGGTATCTTCCATTTATTCACACATGCTTTCTTTAAAGCCTTATTGTTCTTGGGGGCAGGCAGTGTGATTATTGCGATGCATCATGACCAAGATATCCGCAACATGGGTAATTTGCGCAAATACATGCCAATTACCTATGTGTGTATGTTGATTGGTTCCTTGGCGTTGATCGGCTTCCCGTTTTTCTCAGGTTATTATTCCAAAGATGCGATTATTGAAGCGGCACATGCTTCCACCGCCTGGGCAGCGCCTTTTGGCTATTGGACCGTCTTGCTAGGGGTGTTGGTGACCTCACTTTACACTTTCCGTTTATTGTTTGTGGTGTTCCATGGCAAAGAACGCATGCGTGACGAGCTGCGTCGAGATTTGCGTGAGCCACGCGCAGTCGTGTGGGTGCCGTTAATATTGTTGGCTATTCCGTCTGCTATCGTGGGTGGTTTCTTTATTGGGCCGATGTTATTTGATAGCCACACCATTTTAGGCCAATCCCTGTTTGTGCTGCCAAAAAATGATGTGCTTTTCCAACTTGCGCCTCACTATCATGGCGCGATTGAATTTGCCATTCATGGTTTAACGGGCTTGCCATTTTGGTTTGGTGTGGCCGGTATTGTCATTACCTGGCTTTTCTATGTGAGATACCCAGCGGTGCCTGCGAAAATACAATCTCATATGAAATGGATCTATCACGTGCTCATCAATAAATATGGGTTCGATGAATTTAACCAGGCTGTGTTTGCACGTGGTGGCCGCGGCTTAGGCTACGCATTGTGGCAATTTGGTGATGTGAAAATTATTGATGGCGCGCTCGTTAATGGTTCGGCACACTTTGTGGGGCGTTGTGCGCTCATATTGCGACGCTTGCAATCGGGTTATTTATATCATTATGCCTTGATGATGTTATTGGGGCTGTTAGTCTTTTTACTTTGGTTTACCCTGTTAAGGTAGGGTGTCATGTTTGCTGATTTACCGTTATTAAGTTTACTCATTTGGCTGCCGATTGCCGGCGGTGTGCTTGTCTTAATGACAGGGGATGAGCAGCGCCTTAAGCACACACGTGTCTACGCTTTATTAATTTCATTACTGACATTGGCATTCTGTGTGCCGTTGTACCTTGGTTTTGATATCAATACGGCCGAGATGCAGTTTCAAGAAAAGGTTAGCTGGATTGACAGCTTTTCTATCTATTACCATTTAGGGGTAGATGGCATTTCGATGCCGATGATCATCCTCACGTCGTTTATTAATTTAATTGCGGTCGCAGCAGGGTGGCAGGCGATCCAAACGCGTGTGGCGCAATACATGGCCTCCTTCTTGATTTTGGCGGGTCTCATGAACGGCGTGTTTGCTGCGATGGATAGCATCTTATTTTATGTTTTCTGGGAAGCGATGCTCATTCCGATGTTTTTAATCATCGGTATTTGGGGGGGTGAAAACCGGATTTACGCGACGATTAAGTTTTTCTTGTATACCTTCTTGGGTTCAGTATTGATGCTGGTTGGCTTGATCTACCTGTATACACAATCAGGTAGCTTTGCCATTATCGATTACTACACTTTACCCATTGGCTTAACCGCGCAGATACTGATTTTTGTTGGCTTTATGCTGGCCTTTGCAGTAAAAATTCCAATGTGGCCGGTACACACCTGGTTACCTGATGCCCACACCGAGGCACCGACAGCCGGTTCGATTATTCTAGCGGCCATTATGTTGAAAATGGGTGGCTATGGCTTTATTCGCTTTAGTTTGCCTATCTTGCCTGATGCGAGCAGTGATTTGGCTTGGTTACTCATTGCCATGTCGCTGATTGCGATAGTCTACATTGGCTTTGTTGCACTCATTCAGAAAGATCTTAAGAAACTGATTGCCTATTCATCGATTGCACACATGGGTTTTGTGACCTTAGGCTTCTTCGTTGTCTTTGCGTTGGTCAGTGCCGATCGCTTCAGTGCCGCCGTATTAGGCGTGCAGGGCGCGATGGTGCAAATGATTTCGCATGGCTTTATCTCGGGCGCCTTATTCCTGGGAGTCGGGGTGTTGTACGAACGCATGCATTCGCGTCAGATCAGTGACTACGGCGGTGTCGCCAACAGCATGCCCATTTTTGCGGCTTTCTTTATGTTATTTGCATTGGCCAATGCGGGGTTGCCGGGCACGTCAGGGTTTGTGGGTGAGTTATTTGTCATTTTAAGTGCCTTCCAAGCTAACCCTTGGTACGGTTTCTGGGCGGGCACCGCCTTAATATTAGGCGCGGCTTATACCCTGTGGATGTATAAACGCGTGATGTTTGGTGAGATAGCCAACGATCGCGTAGCCGCCTTAAAAGATGTCAATGGCCGTGAAATAGCACTGCTTGTGTTGCTGGCGATCCCAGTATTACTCATTGGTTTATGGCCTCAACCTCTATTAGAGGTCATGGAGGTGAGCATTGAACACTTATTGCAATTTGCCGTAACAAGTAAATTAGGATTTTGATGCGATTATGCTAGATTTTGAACTACGTACTATTATGCCTGAAATCGTGATCCTCACGACGGCCTGCCTTGTGTTGATGGTCGACGTGTTTATGCGCGTGCGCCAACATAATTTGCCGTATCGTTTAACACAGATAGGGCTATTATTTGCGGCAGTATTAACCTTTAAATCTTTTGGTTTAGGCACCGAGATTATTTTAAGCGGTGCTTTTATTAGCGATGATTTATCACATTTACTAAAACTATTTATTTATCTCACCACCTTTGTTGTATTGATTTATTCACATGCTTATATTCGTGTTCGTCAGATTTTATGGGGTGAGTATTACTGTTTAACCTTATTTGCTGTGCTGGGCATGATGCTGTTAGTGTCTGCTCAAAATATATTAACACTGTATTTAGGGTTAGAGTTATTGTCGTTATCGCTTTATGCCATGGTGGCCATGCGGCGCGATTCACAAATGGCCTCTGAAGCGGCTATGAAATATTTTGTGATGGGGGCTCTCGCCTCGGGTATGTTGCTATACGGTTTCTCACTGCTTTATGGCATCACGGGCACGCTGGATATCAGCACCATGGCGCAGGTGATTGCAAGCACGCCGATCACCGATCAATTGGTATTAATTTTTGGTCTCGTCTTTGTGGTGGTGGGGCTCGCCTTTAAACTAGGTGCCGCACCGTTTCATATGTGGATCCCTGATGTCTATCAAGGCGCCCCAACGTCTGTCGTGGCTTTTCTCAGCACCGCCCCCAAAGTGGCTGCCTTTGGTATGGCTATTCGTTTGTTGGTGCAAGCCTTGCCAGCACTTCACCCACAATGGATAGATTTATTAATCGTGTTAGCCGTGCTTTCTATTGCTATCGGTAATGTTGTCGCCATCGCGCAAGCCAATATTAAACGCATGTTGGCGTATTCAACAATTTCTCACGTGGGTTTCTTGTTACTGGGTCTGCTTGCCGGTAATGCCGCGGGGTACAGTGCGGCACTCTTTTATGTGCTGACGTATTCCATTATGTCGCTCGGCGCATTTGGTATGGTGATATTACTGAGCAAACAAGGCTTTGAAGCAGAAAATATTGATGACTTTAAAGGTCTCAATGCGCGCAGTCCTTGGCTGGCATTTATCATGCTGCTCTTAATGTTCTCATTGGCAGGTGTACCACCGACAGTAGGCTTTTATGCAAAACTGGCTGTGATTGAAGCAGTATTAGCAGTCGATCATTTGGTGCTTGCACTGATTGCGGTTTTCTTTGCTATCATCGGTGCCTTCTATTACTTGCGCGTCGTAAAAGTGATGTATTTTGAAGCCCCTGAAGATGCTTCACCTATTACCGTCAGCGGCGGTTCACGATTTGCCATATCACTGAACGGTTTAGCGGTATTGGTGTTAGGGATCTTCCCCGGTGCCTTGCTGGCAGTATGTCTTGCGGTGTTGGCTTAAAAGCCCATGCTAACATTCCTTCGCTTACTTGCCCGCTTACCGTTTCCTGTACTCTATTTTTTTTCCAATTTATGCTATTTCATTGCCTATTATTTATTGCGCTATCGCAAAGAGATTGTTTACAAAAACATGCGAAATGCTTTTCCTGAGAAAAGCGAGCAAGAAATTCAAAAAATGGCTAAAGGTTTTTATAAAAATCTGTGCGACGTCATCGTTGAAGCGGTGAAAGCGCAATGCATCAGCCCAGAGGCATTGCAAGCGCGCGTACGCTTTACTAATCTTGAGGCTATCAAGCCATACTTAAACGATGGCAAGCCGCTCGTATTGCTCGCCGCCCACCAATGTAATTGGGAATGGCTGCTCATGGCCAGCAGTGCGCAGCTAGACACGCGTTTAGACGCACTCTATAAACCCCTGCATAACAAAGCCGCCGATCTCTTTATGCTGACCAACCGCACACGCTTTGGTGCACATTTATGGTCAGTCAAAAATGCTATTTTTGAATTGCTCAAAAACAAACGAAAACTCAGCATTATTACCGCGGTGGCCGATCAGCCGCCACTTAAAAAATACGAGAAATACTGGACGCAGTGTTTAAATCAAGAAACCGCATTCCATGTAGGCATGGAAAAATTGGCAAGATTATTACAATGCCCCGTATTTTTTGTGGGCATGCAGCGCGTCAAGCGCGGCCATTATACAGTGTCGTTAACGCAGCTCGCATTGCCGCCTTACGAAAAAGACGGGTATGCTATTACCCAAAAATACAGCGAAGCATTTGAAGCACAAATCAAAGCCGCCCCCAGCGATTGGCTGTGGTCAAACCGCCGCTGGAAATACAAAAAGCCGCTTTATGGGTCTTCATAGCGGCCACTTAGGCCTTGTTCCCTAAAATCTATTAGTTTACTATTTGAGTTCCTCCCCTGATGTTAGGCTTATTTTGGCCTAAAGATATCTTATTAATCCTCAACGAAAAGTACTGAAATAGCGGTTTATCTGCTATTGGATGCTAGCCTTTAAAAACATAATATTATGTTTTTAAAGATAATTTATTGGTTTTTCAGTATGCTCTCTTATAGTTGACAAAGCTAATATTAACTTATAATATATTATATATGTAATGTTTAGTATTCAATGGAGCCGTAAGGCACTGAAGCAGATTTTAAAAATTGACCGTCAAGATAAAGAAACTATATTTACGATGACAGAAGCCTTGGTATTTTGGCTGAACTGCCAGAATGTGAAGCGACTTGCGCACCGATCAGATTATCGATTAAGAGTAGGGCGTTACCGCATATTTTTTGTGGTGAAAGAAAAAGTACAAATCATTGGTATCACTGAAGTGAGAAAACGAGATGAAAGAACCTATTAATTACCAAGTTATAAAAGACAATGGCGAGCCTGCTTTTGCTGTCGTGCCTTATCTTGAGTTTAAAGCGCTACTCGCTGAAGCCGCCTCTAGCACAATCACGGCAGATGAAGAGGTGACTTTTCCCCATATGGTTGCGCGGATGATTGCAGTGGACGAGATGAGCCCCATCAAAGCATGGCGTATTTATTTAGGTAAAACACAAGCCCAGTTGGCAGAAGACTTAAAAATTACACAGCCCGCTGTGGCACAACTTGAGCACCGCGATGCAAAAGTACAAATACGTACTTTATTTAAAATTGCCGCTGCTTTAGGAATTGATGTTGAGCAGCTTAGGGTAGATTGAGAGGCGAGATAGCTATTTACCCTATCCATTACTCTCTCTCCTCCTATGGGGGGAGGGGCGAGCAGCATTAGGGCCGATGAATATATGAGGGTAGGGGGTATATTACAATCTATCTTAGAATGAGGCTCAAACTCCCTCTCCCCTCTAAGGGGGCGAGGAGTATATCTCCGAGCGCCTTGGGCAGGGACAGCCCAAGGCAGGCTTGTCAGCGAAGCAGGGACTGCGTAGCGCCAACAAGGGGCTTTTGGGTGTGAGGGGTTAATTCCGCTGGGTCACCACTAATGCTTGGCAGTGCTCTGGCGCGTCGCTCACCGCCGCAACCACAGTGTTATTTTCACCAAGTGCGTCATGAGCAACGAGGTCGCCTGGGTTAGGGCAAACGTTCTCTGTGCTGCCAATGCCGATTTGCACCATATGCCGTTTCGGCTTTCCACGATAATGCATGCGGGCAACGATTTCTTGGCCGGTATAGCAACCTTTTTGAAAGTTGACTGCGCCAAGCTCGGGCAGATTTAAATCATGTGGTAGAAAACGCTCGACTGTTTCAGGTGCCAGTGAAGGCAACCCTGCAAAAATATCTAAAAGTTGCCAATCTTCTGGCGTGCCGGTGTCAGTGTGTGGCTGCAGGGCTTCGCAGAGTTTAAGTAAACTGGCTTCAGAGCCAATCAACATAAAGCGAGGTTGTGGGGTGGCGTCTGATGAAGAGATGCGTACGATAGTCACATCTTGATAATGCGTTACCGCATTGATCTGCTCAGGGATCTCACCTGTTATATCGTTTAGTAGCGTATCGGCATCTTTACCCGCTAGCCCCACGCTGTGAAGCTTACTGGTTTCTGCCAGCGTGACTTTTGAAAAAATAGCGTACTTTTGTAAATGGGATTGTGTACTACCAAGAATAGCGCTGGGTAATTGCAGGAAATAATGGTGTTTGTCTTGCTGGAGTAATCGAAAAAGGCTCACCACACGGCCTTTAGGATTACAGCAACATCCCAATACACTGTGTGTTTCAGTCGCGTCATTTACATTACAGCTGACTTGCCCTTGCAGAAAGGTGGTTGCATCTGGCCCGCTGACTGAAAGCGTATTTAAGTAGGGCAGAGGGCAGAGTATAGTTGTTGTATCAGTGTTTAGAGGCATAATAATATCTATAGGGGACATTTTTGATACCTAAAGTATATAATAATGCCTTTAATATATTAAGTGATTAAGCGCTATTACTATCTTAAAAGCGACTAAATGACTTATAGGGCATTTGTGGGTATGATGCTGTCAATAATGTTTTTTAGGCGATTGTTATGTCATCAACATCACCAGGTTTATCAAAAACGGAAATAACACGATTACGCTGGCGTTGCCGGCGGGGCATGCTCGAGCTTGATTTGTTCCTCGAACCGTTTGTGAATGAAGTCTATGCGCAATTAACATCAGAAGAGCAGAGTGCCTTTAAGCGTTTATTAGACGCCACGGATCCAGAGCTATATGCCTGGTTCACCGGACAAGCCGTGCCGGAAGAGGCCGCGCTTATCAACATCGTAGAGCGGATTGCTGCGCATGCGAAACGTGCCTCTTAATATCCAGCTTTCTTATTATTTGGTCAGTTTTATTGTGCTGGCTCATTTGAGTGCGGCGGCAATACTGATGTGGCTGCCGCTTGCAAGCTTTCTTAAACTGCTACTCTGCATTTTTATTATTGGGAATTTACTCTATTCTTTACGACGGCAAGGATGGCAGCGTATTGTGTCTGTGCAGCCGCGCGCGGATGGTCAATGGTGTTTGCGAAGTGCTGATGGTGCTGAATGGGGCGGGCAGCTGTTGGGTGACACTTATATTGCAACGTATTTGCTGATACTCAATTTTAAGCTAGCAAGCGGCCGTCATCGCGCAGTTGTATTGTTGCCGGGCGCGGTCACGTGTGAGTCACTTCGGCGGTTGCGGGTAGATTTACTGACAAAACAGTGTGATCAACATGGGCAGTGATGTGACCGTAACAGGTAAGGTGGTTCGACTTGAAAGCGATGATGCTTGGATAGAATTGCCTCGCCAGCTGGGGTGTGCCAGATGTGAAACAGGCCAGGGCTGTGGCGCAGGGACCTTAGTTAAATTGTTTAGCCGCAAAGCGATTCAAATCAAGATTGCACTTGATGGAAAAGAAGCCCAAGGTGAGACAGCGCAAGTGGGGGATGCTGTGACGCTGGCACTGCCTGCCAAAACCTTAAATCGCAGTGCGGTGCGGGCCTATTTGTATCCTTTGCTGGGTTTGTTGTTGGGTGCACTGCTAGGGCAATGGTTAGCACAATGGTTCGCGCTGGAAGCTATCGGGGAAGGTGGAGCGATTCTCGGTGGTTTGTTGGGTATGGTGATTGTGCTTTTATCTAATCGCAAAAAACTTACACCCGCAAGTTACACTATATACTCAGACGAACGCATTTCTACTACGTTCTCTTCCTCCCTCTGAGTTTTTCTTTTATTTACAAGCTAGAAAATGTCTGATGACGATGCCGGCCCCGGCTCGGGGCAAGCGCCTGCTTCTGCTGAAAACCCAAAGACAGGTTTTGATAGGTGGGTAGAGGTGCATGGAAACGGATCTGTTGATCCTTTGTATCAAGCTTTGCCAGGCCTCATAGAGGTTCGCAAGCGTCACCTTCTTGAACATCCCGCTCAAATTTGCTGGGCCCCCAAGGGCGCCTCTTCTTCAATGCCTGAGCCTCCTTTGCAGGTATCCGACAAGGCTGATGAGGTAAGCCTTGAGCAACGTATTGCAGAGCAGCTCAAGAAGGAAGAAGCCCACATCCAAGAGCGGATGGAGAAAGAGGAAGCGTTCAGGAAGGAGGTTGAGAAGTTCATCTTGGACCACTGCATGCAGCCCTGGCTAGAAAAGTACGGGAAGAAAGAATACACAGATGAAAACAAACCTGATCCCGAACAGATGGTCTTGCTATGTCTTCTTAGGGTACGTCAAGAGCACTTGCGCGAGCACCCATATGAAGTGCTTGTGCCTGAAGATTTTCCTTTTCCGCCATCCAGTATGGCGCAGGGTACCAACACCAGGGAGGTGCAGAACAGGCTGCTGTTTGAGAGGCGCATTGAGGAACAAACTAAGTACGAAGAAGCGCATGTGATAGCGCGGATGAAGGCAAATACTGCTTTTGCATTCCTGATTGATAAAGTAGTTGTTGATCATCCTGCCAACCCCAAGCAGCGTCGAGAGAGCCGCCCGGGTGAAATGAGAGGGCGTCTTCCCACGGTGGTTCTCAGGGGGCGCCCAGCCTCCTGCTCGCCTCTCTCTTCACCCAGACCTTCTGTGAGTGGTGGGGGCGGCGCGAGAGGTGGGTCAGGTGCGAGCTCCCCAGCAGCAACAGCGGGTACCCAACAAGATGATGGTTCGGGTGGATCAAACGATGGCTCCCCCCGACCGCCTCCTGTCAAGTTTTGTGGCCCTGAAGGAGGAGATGGCTTTGGAGGCTCTGCGAGCGGTCCTCCGAACCCACGTGCTGTACTTGATCCTACAAAGAGAGCATCACAAGAAATTGTCGAGGAACAAGTTACAGGAAACAGTTATCTTTGATTTCAACTTTCAATAATGCACACCAAGCCTTGCAACAATTCAACCGCAACATAAAGGAAAAAGTTAACGTTTTTAAAACAGTAAATACACAGCTAGTTTTATGACTGCTTGATTCGATAAGCGAGAATCATTGCCAATATAAAGCAAGCAATGGCTGTGAGAAAAGGCAGATTAATGTTGAGACTTGCGAGCACACCCGATAGCAGGGGCGCAATGACCCAGGCGGCACTTTTGGTGGCGTTGGCCAAGCCGAGCGCTTTGCCTTGCGCTGCTTGCGCCGCGCGATTAGAAAAGAGGGTAAAGAGCGCGGTGTACAGCATCGTGCCGGCGAAAGTGAGCGGGATAATGCTCAGCCAAAGACTCAGCGGATGTGTGATGAGTAAAGTCAGTGCAACACTCGCGGTTGTGACAAGATAACCCAAAATAAGTGCCGATGTGAGCGTCATGGTTTCAAGGATAGGTTTGACAAACAAGATGGCACTGACGGCCATACACGCTGCCAGGTAACCCATTAATATGCCAATGCCAGTTGCATCAAATTGATAAACCTGTACGAGATAAACGGGTAGAAATTGATAGTAAAAGTTCCAACCCGCCACAAATAAAAAAATAAGCAGTGTGAGCTTTACCGCTACCGGCTCTTTTAAAAGCTGTGCGATGGCCTTGAGATTATCGGTAAAAGTGTTGGCTGGCTGCAGTTTTTTGACAAAATTTTCTTGGAAAAAACGTTGAGTCAATAAAAGGCTGATGACGCCAAAACCTGCGGCAATAAAAAAAGGAAGATGCGGGCCAAATGCGGGTAGAAGCGATGTATTTGAGAAAACCCCGCCTAACACCGGCCCAATCACAAAGCCGATATTATTGGCAATGATCACCGCATTCATGTTTTTCGTTTTCTCAGTGGTGGTGCTGCTGATGTCAGCCATGGTGGCTTGTGCAAGCACATGGCAACCTGCGCAGATCCCTGATAAGGCACGACTAAACAGCAATAATCCAAAACTGTTGATCAAGACGGCAGTGGCAGCCACTAGATACCCGGCTGTAATACCCGATAAGCAAATAAGCAGTACCTGTTTGCGTCCCCATTGATCAGAATAACTGCCAGCAAGTAATGCACCTAGCAACATAAAAAAAGGGTAGCAAGCAAACGTTAACCCAAGCAGCGTTTCGCGATGGCCCAGTGCTAAGTCAGGCGAAAAAAAACCGCTTCCAATATCGATAAACAAAGGCGTGATGGTGGGGTAAACAATACTGATCCCAATGGTATCGATCGCTATCACCAGCAGTAAGGTGAGTTTAGAGAAACGCGATATGCTGGGCGAAGCCTGTTCCGCTACCGGCGCTGCTGGGTGAGGAGGCTTATTCATAGAGCCCACTGGCTTCTAGCGCGCGAATGATTTGGTAATCATGCTCAATTTGTTCGGGATCTTCATGTGCCAGCAAAATAGCAGCGGGTAAAGTCAGTAAGTCGATCGTTCTTTTCACTGGCTTGCCGACGGGGATATAACGATCAAGCATCACGATTGACTCGAGGGCCCCTATTTTTGCAAACAGGGCTTCCTTTATCATTTGCCCAGATTCAGGTGCAATTAAGCCGATATACAACATGTTTTTTTTGACGTTGTAAGGCTGCGCCGTGTGTTTTGCAAAAGCAGCCGGATCAGTATAAGCATCAATTAACAGATCCATTTGTATATGGCTTAAGCATTCGCGCAATGGTTCAGGCGCTAACCCAAAACCCATCAGTCGCGCATTGACTTCCACAAGCAGCGGGCCTTCATGGGTGACAAAAATTTCAGAATGGGCTGCGCCGTGTTTGATGCCCAAGGCATCCAGTGTAGGATAAATATACTCGGCGAGAGCTTGCCGCGCCTCATTTTCCCAGGGCAATAATGCCATGGTGTCATAAACCATCCCGCCCTCGTTTACGCGTTTTTTTCGATAACGCCAAATATCACTGATATAATGTTTTCCATCAAGGCTCACCGTATTTACCACGTATTCATCCGCATCAATAAACGTTTGTGCGAGCACTTCATCATTTTGTGTGCCCACAGCTGAAGTACTGCCAATCATATTCTGAAAAGCGACTTGGATCGCTTTTTCATTGCTACAAATAGAGACACTGTCTGTGCCCGCACTTTTAAGGGGTTTAATCACTAAAGGTTGAGTTTGGCTGGGAGGATGTGCTTTGGCCCACCGCATAAGGGTGTCAATATTGTTGGTTCTAATATGTGGGATGGTGTGCAGGCCAGCTTTATCCAATGCTTCAGCCATGAGAAATTTATCACGGCGCGTTTGACTTAGGGCAGTGCCGTTGGTAATAAGGCCCAATGCTTCACTGAGTGCATCGGCCAGCTCAACGCCTAATTCAGTACCTGGTATGACGCAAGCAATAGGATATGCTGAGAGCTGTTGTACTAGGCTGTCTAGATTGTCTTCGTAAGTAAAAGTGGCTGCATAGTGGGTGAGGTCAAGCCTTTCGTAAAATATGAGTGCTTGTGCAGTACTCCGTATGTGGAGACAGGGAAAGCCGCGCCGATTCAACTCAGGTGCAATAAACTGCCCCGTTGAAATTGCATCGATAATCACACAATACTTTTTATCCATGGTAAATAGCCTATCTTTTTCGCTTTGCGACCTAATACTATAAGTGTATACAATAGCTGGCGAATCGCCTCCTTGCTTATTTTTACATTAAATTCAGTTGGTTAGGATAAGTTTCCCCTCTAAAAACGCCCGTTCAAGTTATTGATTTAACTTAAATGAATGCCCATAGCTGCTATGCAGTAAATGCGCTAAAATCAGAGGCTTATTCATAGTAGGTCTAACATGCAGCAAATTCGTAATTTTTCTATCATTGCACATATCGATCATGGCAAGTCCACGCTGGCCGATCGCTTAATTCAGCGTTGTGGTGGCTTATCTTCCCGCGAAATGAAAGAGCAGGTGCTGGATAGCATGGATCTGGAGCGCGAGCGCGGGATCACCATCAAGGCCCAAAGCGTCACGCTCAATTACCATGCAAAAGATGGAAAAGATTATCAGCTTAATTTTATTGATACCCCGGGGCATGTTGATTTTTCGTATGAGGTTTCACGCTCGCTGGCGGCTTGTGAAGGGGCCTTATTGGTGGTCGATGCAGGGCAGGGTGTGGAAGCGCAAACAGTGGCGAATTGCTACACCGCCATTGAGCAGGGCTTAGAAGTGTTGCCGGTGCTCAATAAAATTGATTTGCCACAGGCAGAGCCTGAACGAGTCAAGCACGAAATTGAAGAAATTATTGGTATTGATGCCCAAGAGGCGCTTGCGATCAGTGCTAAGACAGGTCAAGGCATTGATGAATTATTGGAACAAATTATTACAGTGATCCCCGCGCCAACAGGCAATGCTGATACTCCACTGCAAGCGCTCATTATTGACTCTTGGTTCGATAGTTATTTGGGTGTGGTCTCATTGGTGCGGATTAAAAATGGGCGTTTATCCAAAGGCGACAAGATGGTGGTGATGTCGACGGGTAAGACACATTTGGTCGACCAAGTTGGTATTTTTACACCGAAACGGCAAGCGCAAGCAGCTTTGTCTGCCGGCGAAGTGGGTTTTGTGATTGCGGGGATTAAAGAAATCAACGGTGCGCCCGTCGGTGATACGCTCACACTGGCTGCGCAACCGGCTGCTAAGCCTTTGCCAGGTTTTCAACATGTGAAACCGCAAGTATATGCCGGGCTTTTCCCCATCAGTGGGGAAGACTATGAAGCCTTCCGCGATGCGCTGTCAAAATTGTGTTTGAATGATGCCGCACTTTTTTATGAACCCGAAACCTCACAAGCATTAGGATTTGGCTTTCGCTGCGGCTTTTTGGGCTTGTTGCACATGGAAATTGTGCAAGAGCGTTTAGAGCGAGAGTATCAATTAGCACTCATCACCACGGCGCCCACGGTGGTCTATGAGATCCTCACCAAAAAAGACGAGATTTTATACGTCGATAACCCGGCAGATTTGCCTGAGCCCAATGCGATTGCTGAAATGCGCGAGCCAGTAGCAACGGTCAATATTTTGGTGCCACAAGCCTATGTGGGCAATGTGATCACGCTTTGTACAGAAAAGCGCGGCATGCAAACCAAGATGCAATATGTGGGGCAGCAGGTGTCACTGGGCTATGAGATCCCCATGGCCGAAGTCATCATCGACTTTTTTGACAGGTTGAAATCGACCAGTCGCGGCTTTGCGTCACTCGATTACAGTTTTCTGCGCTTTCAGGTGGCCGATCTGATAAAATTGGATATATTGATTAATGGTGAATGCGTGGATGCACTGGCCTGTATTGTGCATAAAACACAAGGCCAGACGCGTGGGCGGGAGTTAACGGATCGGCTGCGCGAACTGATCCCTCGCCAAATGTTTGATGTGGCGATCCAAGCAGGTATTGGTTCGCATATTATTAGTCGGCAGACGGTCAAAGCGTTACGTAAAAATGTCACCGCAAAGTGTTACGGGGGCGACATCACGCGTAAGCGCAAATTACTTGAGAAGCAAAAGGCCGGTAAAAAACGCATGAAGCAGGTCGGGCGGGTGTCTATTCCGCAAGAGGCATTTTTAGCAGTATTACAACGGGAGAAAAAATAACATGAATGTTGATTTTGCATTAATTTTAGTGATTGCTACTTTTATCACAGGGGTGGTCTGGCTATTCGATAAATTTTTATGGGCGCCTAAGCGTCGTAAAGCAGTGGCCGGTGCTGAAAGCACCTTAAGTGATGCTGAACGTAAAAAAATACTGCATGGCCCAACCGTTGTGGAATACTGCCGTGCCTTTTTTCCCATCCTGCTCATTGTGTTGATTATTCGTTCCTTTATCGCTGAGCCTTTTAAAATTCCTTCGGGTTCCATGAAACCGACCTTGCTCGTGGGTGATTTTGTATTGGTGAATAAATTTTCATATGGCGTTCGCTTGCCGGTGACCAATACGAAAATTCTTTCAGTCAATGATCCACAGCGAGGTGAAGTCTTTGTCTTTCGTAACCCTGAATCGCCACACATTAATATGATTAAGCGTGTGATTGGCGTATCCGGTGATACCGTGCGTTATGAAAACAAAGTGCTGACCATTAATGGCGAAGAAGTGCCCATTGAATTTACGGGGCGTGGTGTGGATGACACCGTGCTGGGTGATATCCCCGTCATGACAGCGATAGAAAATCTTGATGGTGTGGAGCATGATGTGTTCTTGCAACCCACGCGCGCCGCGCCCGCACAAGAGTGGGTCATTCCAGAAGGCTATTACTTTGCCATGGGAGATAACCGCGATAACAGCCGTGATAGCCGTGCGTGGGGCCCGGTGCCGGAAGATCATTTAATCGGTAAGGCGTTTTTGATTTGGATGAATTGGCACGTGGCAAAAGATGAAAAATTCTGGCAAGGCATTGGCTGGGATCGCATTGGGAAGAAAATAGAGTGAAACAAGCTACTGAAACGCTATATCGTCGCTTAGGCTACACCTTTAATGATGCAAGCTTGCTTGAGATGGCACTCACGCACCGTAGCGTACGCACAGATAATAATGAGCGGCTAGAATTTTTAGGCGACTCCATTGTTAACTTTATTGTCGCGCTGGAACTTTATCAGCGCTTTCCTAAGGCACGAGAAGGGCAGCTAAGCCGCTTGCGTGCCAGCTTTGTAAAAGGGGAAACCTTAGCGTTACTGGCGCGTGACTTAGAGCTGGGGAACTATTTGCGTTTAGGACCTGGTGAATTAAAAAGCGGCGGGGCAGAGCGTGCCTCTATTTTAGCCGATGTGATGGAAGCCGTGATCGGCGCTGTGTATTTAGATTCAGGGAAAAATATGGATCTCTGCACCGAGCGTGTCTTGCACTGGTTTGGCGACCGCTTAGATCAAACTTCACCTGAAACCAATCAAAAAGATCCAAAAACGCGTCTTCAAGAATACATGCAGTCACACCGTTTACCACTGCCTGAGTATGAAGTGGTTGAAACCTCGGGTGAGGCACATGACCAAACCTTCCGCATTGCTTGCCATATCGAGAAAAGAGAGGAAGTCTTTTATGGTATAGGCAGCAGTCGCCGGCGCGCAGAGCAAGAAGCTGCTGAGCAAGCCTTAAACGAAATTGAAGAGTCGAGTGATAACGATGATGTCTAAAAAACAACAACAGGCAGATGAACAGTCAGTATGCGGTTATGTCGCCATTGTGGGCCGGCCTAATGTTGGAAAATCAACGCTGCTCAACCAGATTTTAGGCCAAAAAATCAGCATCACGGCGCGCAAACCCCAAACGACACGGCGCCGTATTTTAGGCATTAAAACCACCGATAACGCACAATTTCTTTATCTAGACACGCCCGGCTATCATCAAGACCAGCCTCAACTCATTAATCGTTACATGAACCGCACGGTCAAGCAAGGGCTAGCCGATGCCGATGTGATCTTATTCATGGTGTCTGAGTTGACGTGGAAAGACGAAGACGATGCTCTGCTTGCGATGATAAAACAAAGCAAAGTACCGGTGATGTTAGCGGTCAATAAAGTCGACCAAATATCCGACAAAAAAGAACTATTACCTCATATTAAAATCTTGGCAAAAAAGGCTGATTTTGCAGATATCATTCCCATCTCTGCCAAAAATGGTGATCAAGTCGCGGCGCTCGAGCAGCGTATTGCACAAGACTTGCCGGAGCAAGATCATTTTTACAGTGCTGATCAAATCACCGATTGCAGTGAGCGTTTTTTAGCCAGCGAATTAATCCGTGAAAAACTCACGCGTTTGCTGGGTCAAGAATTACCGTATGCCTTAGCCGTGACCATTGAGGCGTTTGAAGAAGCCGATAAGCTGTATAAAATCAGTGCTGTCATTTGGGTGGATAAAGCCAGCCAAAAAGCCATTGTCATTGGCAAGGGTGGGGGAGTGTTACGCGAAGTGGGTGAGAAAGCGCGCCTGGACATGGAACGCTTATTTGGTGAAAAAGTATTTTTAAAGCTCTGGGTCAAAGTCAAAAAAGGCTGGGCCGATGACGATCGTATTTTGCGTGAATTAGGCATGAGCTAAAATAAAGAAAGGGCATGCACGAAAGCTCCCTCTGCACAATATGATGAAATTTTTGAAATAACCTTCTGTGCAAACCGCTCAGAATTTGTGATAGCCGTAAGAGCGGCCTCGGTGTGGCCGCCCAATATGAAAACGACAATTACTCTACAACCAGCTTATTTATTACATTACCGTGCTTACCGTGATACCAGCGCGCTGCTTGATCTGTTTACCCCTGAATATGGCCGCGTCAGCGTGGTTGCCAAAGGCATTCGCCGAGAAAAATCATCCCTTAAAGGGGTACTCCAACCCTTTGTGCCTTTGTTGATCAGCTGCCAAGGCAAAGGTGATCTGCTGACACTCACGCATGCGGAAAGCAGAAGCGCAGTATGGCCGCTGGCAGGAGAAGCACTGTTTAGCGGTATGTATTTGCATGAGGTGCTTATTCGGGTATTAAAACGCATGGCGCCTGAAACTGAAATTTTTCGTGCTTATGAACTTGTGTTAAAAGCCCTCACGCGCCAATACACGTTAGAAAAAGTGCTGCGCTTATTTGAAAAATATTTATTACACTGTTTGGGCTACACGCTGCCGCTTTATCAAGATAGCCAAACCGGCCACCCCATCGAGGCTGAATTTTTATATCATTTTGATCCAGAAAAAGGCGCGGTGAAAGTCAATATTAGTCAAAAAACCGAATTACCTGAAGATGTTTACCGTGGTGCAAGTTTACTCGCACTGGCGCGCGGTGTGTTGATTGAGAATAGCATATTACGTGATGCCAAGCGGCTTATTCGCCGTGCATTGGCTCCGCACTTGGGCCCGCGGCCGCTTAATAGCCGACTGCTTTTTAAGAGCTTGTGATTGTTTATTTGATTTTTTGCTAGGGCTAATGAACCCCTCACCCTAGCCCTCTCCCCTTGAAAGGGAGAGGGAATAATCCTATAGCATTCTCTGCCGGTCTCTGGCTTGCCTCCCAAAATTTTAGTGCCCCACTATACCAAGCTTCGAGTTGCTTCTTATCCTATCGTTGCTGTTGGCATTGGCATTTGTGAAAGAATATTCTCCCTCTCTCCTCTAAGGGGTGAGGGGTTAAATATTACCTGCCTACTCTGAACTAGCCTTAGCCTTATAAACCTTCAAATCCTCGGCCACTTCAATTTTACCCGTATAGCCTGCATTTCGGATTTCTTCGACACTTTCATTAAGCTCTTTAAGTGCACCTTGCATCAAATGACTCAGCACCAACATCTTCACATTGGCCATGTCAGCGACTTTACCAATCATACTAGGCTGTGCGTGCCAAAGTGTTTGCCCAGGGTGCTCATAACCTCTTTCTTCAATAGGGAAGTGTTGCACAACGATATCGGCGTCTTGAATAAAGTTCACATAGGCCAAATTCATGCAGTCTGCGCACTCAGGTTTGCTGGGGTCACGCAAGTTTTGATCGCTGGTCACAACGATACGATAACGCAAGCTGCCATCATTATCATAGCGGTCAACCCGATAAGCGAGAGAGGGAATATGTGCGTGCTGCACGGGCAGCGCCCACACTTGATAATCATGCTCTTCACTTTCAAAAGTCATTACCGGCTCAGCAGCAGCCAACGCGTCAAGATCGAGCGGCACGTGGATCTCGCTGTCGGTATCAGGGCCGTATTCATAAACAATATAGTTATCGTCGTCGGCATCAAGCGACAAATAGCGGTACGGGGCACTTCGCTCGTTATAGATTAACTCGGTTAAAAAATCATTTATTCCCGGGAGGTTGGTATTTGCTGATGGCCCGCGCACAGGGAGCTTTTCATCACGGCCCCAAAAGAAACCACGTTTTGCCATGGCCGAGATATCATTTACATGGTCAACATGTAAATGCGTAACAGCAAGCAGATCGAGATCTTTAGGCTCTGCACCTGATTCACCAAAGCGCAACACGGTACCAGGCCCGATATCAATCATGACGCGTGGCGCGCCATCTACCCAAACCAGGTGACCCGATGAAGCACGTCCAGCATTATCATCATGCCCCCCGGAGCCTAGCACTTGGAGTTTAAAAGAGTCTTCTTTTTGAGTCTCTCCACAGGCGGCAAGCCCCAGCGTGATAAAAAAGAGGAGTAGTACGCGGCAGATAGAAGGCAGAGGCAGGGTTGGCATGGTTTTTCTCCCTAAAAGCATTTATTAAATTATCCTTACTAAACTAAAATGATACCCACTGTCATTTTAGCAAGGATAATATTCGAGTTAACAACATACAAATTTTATTATTTCGAGCCTGGGGAATATAACATATTGATTTAAATATATTAAATAATTTTTTGCTGCCCCGGGTTCTTTTGAATGAATAAAAGGCATTTTTTGACGAAAAATGCTATCTTGTGGCGCGTTGATCCGAGTGAACGAGGAATAAAATGGCAACCACACCGATTTTACTAGGGGTGAATATTGATCATGTGGCAACGCTGCGGCAGGCGCGTGGGACCCCTTACCCTGATCCAGTCGAAGCGGCGGCGATGGCCGAGCAGGCCGGCGCCGATGGGATCACGATTCATCTGCGCGAAGATCGGCGTCATATCCAAGACAGTGATGTGCTAAGGCTAAAAGAAAGCCTTACCACACGCATGAATTTAGAGATGGCAATCAGTAGTGATATCGTCACCTTTGCCGAAAAAGTACAACCTGAGCACTGTTGTTTGGTGCCGGAAAAGCGCGAGGAGCTCACAACAGAGGGCGGCTTAGATGTGGTGGGCCAACAAGCTGCTGTCAAAGCAGCGTGTGAGCGTTTAGGCGCGCGCGGCATTGAAGTCTCCTTATTTATCGACCCGATTGCCGAACAAATTGAAGCGGCCAAAGCCTGCGGTGCGCCGACGATTGAAATTCATACGGGGCAATATGCCGATGCACCGTCACCTGAGCAGGCTGCACATTATTTAGCACAAATTACCGATGCCGTGATTTTAGGTAAAAAATTAGGCTTAATCGTCAACGCGGGGCATGGTTTGCACTGCGGCAACACGGCACCGATTGCGGCGATACCCGATATTGACGAGCTTAATATTGGCCATGCCATAGTGGCACGCGCGGTATTGGTGGGGATGAGTGAGGCCGTGCGCGAAATCAAAGAAATTATGCTAACTGCGCGTGAGCAGGCAAAAACAGGTGAAGTGACATGCTAGACAGTAAAGCGATACGCCAAGATTTAAAACAAACCGCTGAGCGATTAGCTCTTCGGGGTTATGCCCTCGATGTGGCAGAGTTAGAAGCGCTAGAAGAAAAACGGAAAGCCTTGCAAACTGAAACGCAGGCCCTGCAAAACGAGCGTAATGTGCGTTCTAAAGAAATCGGTCAAGCTAAAGCAGCGGGGCAATCGGTTGAGCCTTTATTGGAAGAGGTGAATACCTTAGGCGAGCGCTTAAAAGCCGCTGAAGCTGAACTAAATACGCTGCTGGCTGAATTAAATGATCGCTTACTGGCTATTCCCAATTTGCCGGATAGTGCTGTGCCTGCAGGGCAAGATGAAGACGATAACGAAGAAATTCGGCGCGTGGGCGAGCCGACAAAGTTTAGTTTTACGCCGCTTGACCATGTTGATTTAGGTGGCAAGCTAGGCTGGATGGATTTTGAAGTGGCCGCGAAGCTAGCAGGCAGTCGCTTTGTGGTATTAAAAGGCCCCTTAGCACGTCTGCACCGTGCCCTCATTCAATTTATGTTGAACGTGCATACGCAAGAGCACGGTTACGAAGAAGTGTATGTGCCGTATTTAGTCAACCGTGATAGCTTATTTGGCACCGGGCAGTTGCCCAAATTTGAAGAAGATCAATTTGCCACGCGCGACGCCGATCCGTTTTATTTGATCCCAACCGCTGAAGTGCCGGTGACCAATTTAGTGCGCGATGAAATTGTGAGCCATGAACGCTTGCCTTTAAAATATACCGCCCATACGCCGTGTTTTCGCCGCGAAGCAGGCTCTTACGGTAAAGACACGCGCGGGCTTATCCGCCAGCATCAATTTGAAAAAGTGGAGTTAGTGCAAATTGTGCCGCCCGAAGACTCAGACGCTGCGCACGAAGCACTCACACAACACGCTGAAGCAATTTTACAACGCTTAAAACTGCCATACCGTGTGGTGTCACTTTGCGGCGGTGACTTAGGGTTTTCGGCTACAAAAACATACGATCTTGAAGTGTGGTTACCCGGTCAAAATGCTTATCGCGAAATTTCATCTTGCAGCCACTTTGGTGATTTCCAAGCGCGCCGTATGAAAGCGCGTTACCGTCATCCTGATACACAAAAACCTGAATTACTGCACACGATAAACGGTTCGGGCTTGGCCGTGGGCCGCACCTTGGTGGCGATCATGGAAAACTATCAGTGTGAAGATGGGCGCATTAAGGTACCGGAAGCGCTGCTACCTATTTTGAACCAAGAATATTTGGGATGAAGGAAAAGCAGCGTGAATGACCCAATAAGCATTATGTTAAATTAATGTCTTTTTTTATATGCGCATTTTAAAAAAAATCCCTAAGGAAATGCGCTATTTTTTGATGTTTCTTAACTAACTAAGTTGTGACCTGTTTAACTCACCTTCCCCAGAAGTGTTTGCGGCACTACTTCTGCGCCTCCTCCTGCTTCCGGATCTCGCCCTCCAGGAAAGCCACCATCTGCGTGTGCCCAGCCTCGCGAGCAAGGCTCAGCGCCGTCTGACAGGCGTTGTTCTGCATCTGAAGCTTCGCCCCACGCGTCACCAAGAGCTTCACCAGCTTGAGGCGGCCGTTGGAGGCGGCCATCATCAGGGCAGTGTTGCCGTCGCGGGCGGTGGCGTCGATGTTGGCTCCCTGGTCCAGCAAGTGGGTGACCACCTTGCGGTTGCCGTGCTCCGCGTTGCTGGCCGCCGCGATGAGCGGGGTCATGTGCGCTTCGGTGCCCGGGATCTCGATGCTGACTCTCTTCCTCAACTCCGCCTTCACCCCGTCAAGGTTGCCTGCGAAGGCAGCCAGCACGATAGGCGGGATCTCAGCGGGAGCGGCTTCGAGCTGCGTCTCGCCGTCCGTGCTGAGTGCGGCAGACCAGGGCCTTGCGTCACTCAGGAGCGGGCCCAGAGAGGCAGTGCTGTCAGGTCGGAGCTGAAGCGCGAGAGAGGGATCCCCCTTCTTCTCTTTCAGGTTCTTTTGCCACGTAGTGGTCAGCATTCTCAACATAAGCGCCATGATGATCAACAGATTTTTCGAAAAGACTCAAGTAGTACAAAAAGCGTGGATGACTTGTGAAAGTGTGTGTTGGGTACAAAGATAGCGTCAATTGTCTTCGTCTCTCTATATATGGCGTAACATCCGCAGGTAAGTTTTCGTTTTGAATGCGAGATAAAAAAATTTTTATCTTTTAAATCAGTGGCATAAAAAATACCTGAATGGCTACTCTAAAAAAGTTGTAAAAATAACTAAAATTTTGGCTTTTTTTTCCAAAATTTAACGTCAATGTAAAAAATGATGGCTTAAAAAGTAGCTTGCATTGCACGTCAATTGAAAAGGAAAGTACCTAAAAAGCAGAAAAGTAAAAAATGGAAAACGTTGAGCTTGTTGAAAGCAAGGTGAGCTCAGAGCTCGTCTTTGTTGGTGTTGGTCGCCCTGAATCTTTTGGCTTGTTCTCCGGCAGGCGCTTCCTGGGGCGCGCGAAGGGGAGTGAAAGCGATTTCCTGGATCACAGGATGAGAGGTAAGCGGGTGAATGTAGCGCCTATCGTGTACGTCAACCTTGTTGTTAGGATCATCGGGAAGCTTAAAGCGGCAGAGGTACTCGTCACTCAGCATAGCAAAACCAGCGTAGAAGACATCCTGGTGAGCGATAATCCAAGGATCATCGACTCTGCAGGCCCCCATCAGCTTGTCAGCGAAGAAGCTGTATTCGGTATCGGGCAAATGACTTGCCATGAGTTGGCGGCATGTCTCAAGGGAGTGCTGCCAGCCCGTTAGCAAGACAAGCCACACGTCTACTTCTTTGTAGGTGATATTCGCTATCCACTCTTCAAATCCTTTTTCTTGTTCGAGGGAAAACCCGGCATTCAAGCCGCTCTGGCGCATGACGCCTTTGGCGGCTTCAAGATGCTGCTTGACGTAGTCCACTTTTTCAGCGAAAAGCGCATCGAGTGAGTCTATTTCAGATTTCGATCGGCGTGATCGGGAATGACGCTGGATAGGACTTTCTGAGTCGCGAGTCAGAAAGAAAACAGCCCCATCAATGGCGTGGCGGCTTGCTTTTTCCCAAGAGGAGAGCGGGGCGTCGTCAACTTCAGCAGCGGTGGTAAGCGTGTTGTGCTGCAAAAGCAGCAGAGAAAAGAAAGCAAAAACAAATAGTTGTCTCTTTTTTGTCATGGTAGGCAATGACGGATGGATGTCTAGTCATGTAGAGTAACATCGGGGGGTAAGTAGGAGGTAGTTCGCGGAGTATCTCGTAATCCCTATACGTGTTGTTTGGCCACGGCGTGCCGTGCCTTCTAAAGGGCAGGAGATAAGCTTTAAGGTAAATTTTCTGAATAGCCGCCCCAGAAAAAGTTATAAAAATAACTAAATTTTGAGGGTTTTTTGAAGCGGGGATCCAATCCGAGCCTCAAATAGAAAAACACAAGATTTGAGATGTTATTGGTTGCTTGCCCTCGTTGAGCGAGGCGCCACTTGGCACTTCAGGCTAAGCTGCAGGGAGTGCTTGGGACGGTCACGATGCATAAGCAGAAAGCAAAACAAGCACTGCTGTTTGGTATTGATTTGGAACAATCTGCTCAACGTGATCAAGAGTTGTTTTCCCATCGCTGTCTGGGGTATCAGGGTTCGCACCTTTTTTGAGCAAGCACTGAACCAATGCATGCGCGTCATCAAACGCCAAAGCGCGATAAGCTCGGAGTGCACACGCCAGCGGGAGGCAAGTGGTGCTTTGTGCTTGAGCCACGGCACCACCAAAAAGTTGAGAAGTTGAGCCGGGTTCATTGACATTGTTAGACGTGATGAATACATCAAGCAGCTGTTGCGCGTGTTCGAATTTGATAAGCTGCTTATTACAGGTAACCCTTATCGCAAGAAAAGCCAAAGAGATCTCTGGCGTAGGCACAAGAGAAATGCTCACCCTGTTCAAGAACCCGAGAGTGGGGGGGATCAAGGTCATCAATTCGCGGATGAAAGCGAACTTTTCCAAAAATGCGTCTCTGGGAATGATGCCGTCATCTGCATGGATCTCCCGCGCTTCGTAACGAGGTTCCCCTTGTTGTTCGAGCCCGTTTGTGATCACAAATTGAAACGCAAACGCTTCAACAAAGCAGCGCAAAATCAGATTGGCATAGGTTGCTTTCTGCGCAGATGGCACCTGCTCCAGTAAGGTGCGCAGGTGATCTATTTCCTGCGCATTGGCTAGCAAGAAAATGACGGTGTACCGTTGGTCTTGATTCGCTTCAGCAGCGACACTGTCGTTGAACCAATCCCACATACCAAATGTGGTCATGACCCAGTCGACTAAGTATTTGGGGTAGAAGCTCAATGGCTTATGCAAGCTATGCTGCTGCAAAGTGATTGCCAGTAACTCGATGCCAAAGGCTTGTTCTGTTGCGCAGTGCTCGGCCACCCACTCCAGCAAGGACTGAGGAAAAGCAGCCTGATGCGGATACTGGTTAGAGGAGCAGCCAGGAGAGTAGTGACTGAATACGTATCTCGCTGCAATCCTAAAATCAACGTGGTGCTCGCTAGCAAAGTAGTCAAGGATGTGCTGATGGCCATTCCAAAATGCGCAGAGTGGCAAGCGAGCGTGTACCCAGTCGTCCAAAACTCTGTCAGTCGTGCCGTCGTCGTTTTGGTGTGCCCTGTCACGGGGAGCCTCATTGCTTGTATCTTCTGTGAGCAGCACTTTCAGAACATCGAGGTGGCCTTTTTCCACCGCTATCGTGCTGGGAGCGTCGCCTTTTTTGTTGTGCACGCGTTGGTTAGCACCTTGCGCAAGCAGGTAACGTGTTGCAGCCACCTGATTGCCAGCTGCGGCGAAGTGCAATAAGCAAGATTGGCATGCTGGATTAGGGTGGTTTTTAGGATACCATCCGGTGCCGCCCTGTTCGACGAAAGCTTCTAGTGCCTTCATCTTACCAAGATAAGCGGCCTGAGATGCGGGCAGTGGGCCATTGTTAGCCCACTGCCACGGATCAGCATTGTTCGCGAGTAGCCTGCGGATGGCTTCGCCGTCGTCTCTCTCCACAGCCTGAGAAAAGCGCTCTTTTGAACTTTGGCCTCCCATTTTGGTACTCTTCATAGGATATGGTGTAACAGATAGGTGTATGTTTTGTTGTGACCATTTATGAAGTATCGGCATCCTCAATACATTAACGTAGGGGCGGCCCCTACATTCATTTTTCAGGAATTTTTGATAAAAAGAGGCTTCCACAATGATTACGTGCCTTCCTGCCAAAGACACAGAGAAGCCAAAACACTAATAAAGTCATCCAACTTTATATTCCGGTAGGGCGGCGGCAGTGAGCAACTAACGCTACACCGGCTATCCAAAATCCATTACAATATTGGGCTTTATAGGTTCAAGTTTAGGGAACCACAAGCATGCGTTTAAAAAAAATTAAGTTGGCCGGCTTTAAGTCGTTTGTTGAGCCAACAAATGTGTTACTGCCTGGTCAGTTAGTCTCTGTTGTTGGTCCCAATGGCTGCGGCAAATCCAATATTATCGATGCGGTGCGTTGGGTCATGGGCGAAAGCTCTGCCAAAACCTTGCGCGGTGAGGCGATGACTGATGTGATTTTCAACGGCTCATCGGCGCGCCAGCCAGTCGGTAAGGCGATGATCGAGCTGGTGTTTGATAACCAAGATGGCACCATCAAAGGCGAATACGCCCAATACAATGAAATTTCTATTCGTCGCGAGGTCAATCGCGAAGCGCAATCAACTTACTATTTGAATGGCACCCGCTGCCGTCGCCGTGATATCACCGGTATTTTCTTAGGCACCGGTTTGGGGCCGCGTAGCTACTCGATCATCGAGCAGGGCACGATTTCCCATTTGATTGAAGCCAAGCCCGATGAATTGCGCGTGTTTTTGGAAGAAGCCGCGGGCATTTCAAAATACAAAGAGCGGCGCCGCGAAACGGAAAATCGCATGCGGCACACGCAAGATAATTTAGACAGAATTAATGACATCCGCGAAGAGCTTGAAAAGCAGATTGAGCGCTTAAAGCGTCAATCGAATGCGGCCGCGCGTTATAAAACCTTAAAGCAAGAAGAGCGTTTATTAAAAGCGCAGTTGCAAGCCTTACGTTGGAGCGCGTTAGACGAGCATGCTAAAACGCAAGAGCAGGCGATTAAAGCCATTGAAGTCGAGATAGAAGGCCTGCAAGCTGAGCAGCAAGGTTTGAATACCGAGCAAGAAAAGCTGCGCAACGCGCAAGCAGATCAAACCGATGTCTATAATGAAATTCAAGGGCGCTATTATGGCATTGGCGCGGATATCGCACGATTAGAAGAAGCGCTTCAAAACGCTAAAGCACAACAAGCGCAATACGCGGAAGAACAAGCGACCCTGCAACAAACGCAGCAAGCGCTGGATGCCCAAATGCAGATGGACAGTGCGCGCCAAGAAGAGTTAACGCAAAGTGTGGCACAGCTTACCCCAGAAAGTGAGCAAGCAAAAGAAAAAGCGCAATCTACACAAGCCGCTCTGCAAGACGCTGAGCAAGCCATGCAAGATTGGCAAGCTGCTTGGGAGACGTTTAATCAGCAGGCAGCAGAAACGTCTGAAGAAACCCACGTGCAGCAAACACGTTTGCAACATCTCGAACAAAGCTTGCAGGGCTTGCAAGATCGTATTGCACGCTTCAATACCGAATACGAAACGATTGATGTCAGCCAATTAAACACAGAAATTGCTTCCTTGACCGAACAAGCTGCCCAATGGCAGGCTAAGATCGATGCCCAGCAGGTCCATCAAGTCTTGGCCGATATTAAAGCGCAGCGTGATGCCAATCACGAACATGCCAATCAATTGGACAGTGCGCGTCAGCAATTACAAACGTTACGTGGTCGTCATGCCTCATTAGAAGCCCTGCAACAAGCGGCGTTGGGCAAGCAGTCTACCCATGTCGTTGAATGGTTAACAGGCCAGCAACTTGACAGCAAACCGCGTTTGGCACAAAACATTCAAGTAGATGCGGGTTGGGATCAAGCCGCTGAAACGGTGTTGGGGAGTTATTTGGAAGCCGTGTGCGTAGAGGGCTTTGACTCCGTCACCGATGCCTTAGCTGATTTAAACCAAGGCCAATTGGTATTATTAGACACACAAGCAACGCACGCGACCAACAGAGAATTGGCCGCGCCGTTAGCCGATAAAATCAAAACAGATTTACCCGTTGATAGCTTGCTGGCCGGCGTGTATGCAGTGGCGACCTTACCGGAAGCACTGGCACTGCGTGCGCAATTAGCGCCGCATGAATCCGTCGTGACGCAAGAGGGTATTTGGTTAGGTGCAGCCTGGCTGCGGGTCACGCGCGACAATGATAATCATGCCGGTGTGTTGCAGCGTGAGCAAGAGCTGAAACAATTAACAAGCGATATTGAAAGTAATAAAGCGCAGGTGGAAACCGTTGACGCGACATTAGCGGCGGGTCGCCAAAACTTACAAGCCTTGGAAGCGACGCATGAAGCAGAGCAAGCGGGGCTTGCTGAGTTAACCAAACACCACAGCGAGCTGCGCAGCCAGCTGAGTGCCAAGCACGCACGCTTAGAACAGTTGCAGCAACGTGCTGAACAAATTAAACAAGAGACAGCCGAAGCCGCCGCACAAATGGAAGTAGATCAACAAGCCATCCGCAAGGCACGTGGATTATTAGAAACGGCTATCGATGCGATGGCGACGCAAGAAGCATCGCGTCAACAGCGGCAAGCTGAACGTGAGAATTTGCACGCGGCGTTCGTGAATGCACGTGAACAAGCGCGCGAAGCCAAAGAAAAAGCACACGAATTAACACTGGCGTTGCAATCCAGCGAAATGCAATTAACGGCAACGCGCGAAGGGTTAGCACGTTTACAAGCGCAGCGCCAAACACTGCTCGCACGATTTGAACAGATGCGACAGCAGCCTACTGGTTTGCAAGAGTCTATCGATAAATCACAGCAAGAGTTGAATGAAACCTTAGCCAAGCGTTTAGATGTCGAAGCAGAGCTTAATACGGCACGCAAACAACTGGATGATTATGAACATCAATTACGCACACTTGAACGCAAGCGTGCTGATTTAGAACAAAACACACAAGCAAGCCGTGATCGCCTGCAAGCCAAGAAAATGGAATGGCAAGAATTTCATGTGCGCCGTGATACCATTATCGAGCAGCTTGCTGAAACGGAATATGCGCTCGAAACCGTGCTGGCAGACATGCCGGAAGAGGCTGAAGAAAAAGCCTGGGATCAACGTGCCAGCGAGATTGCACAAAAAATACAGCGATTGGGCCCTATCAATTTAGCGGCGATTGAAGAATTTGAAACGGAATCAGAACGCAAAGCCTATCTTGATAGCCAGCATGACGATTTGGTGGAAGCCTTAGAGACACTGCAAAACGCTATCCACAAAATTGATAAAGAAACCCGTGCGCGCTTTAAAGAAACGTACGATCAAGTCAATGATCACTTCCAGCAGCTCTTCCCACGCTTATTCGGTGGCGGCCGTGCTTATCTTGAATTGACCGGTGATAATTTGCTGGATACCGGCGTTGGGGTGATGGCGCAACCGCCTGGCAAACGCAATAGCAGCATTCATCTGTTATCAGGGGGTGAAAAAGCCTTAACCGCGGTGGCATTGGTATTTTCTATCTTCCAGCTCAATCCCGCACCCTTCTGTATTTTAGACGAGGTGGATGCGCCGCTGGATGATGCTAATGTGGGCCGTTTCTGTAGTCTGGTCACTGAAATGTCTAAAACCGTACAGTTTATTTTTATTAGTCATAATAAATTAGCGATTGAAATGGCTGATCACTTGATTGGTGTGACGATGCATGAGGCCGGTGTGTCGCGCTTAGTGGCAGTGGATGTGCAAGAAGCTGTGGCAATGGCAGGCTGAGGAAACAATAATGGATGATCTTCGTTTAATACTCGTACTGTGTGGTGTTGTTTTTATTTTAGGCTTTGTTGTGCAAAGTATGTGGCAACGCCGCAAACGACAGCAAGCATTAAAACCTCGTTTTGTTGGGCGGCGCGCTAGGCAAGCCAGTCGCTTTGAAGAAGACTATGATGACCCGCATGGCGAATTAAGCGATGACGTAACAGATGAAACATTTGACGAAGAAGATTTTTGGGTGGATGAAGAAGATGTCGTCTTAAAAGATGAAATAGCGCAAGATGAGATGAGATTAGAACAGCGTGAGCACCATGCGCATGGATCAAACGATCGCTTTTCAGCCTCCGACACATCAGAAACAATGCGCGCATTCGAGAATGAGAATAAGTATCATGATACTGCGCCATTAGATGATAAACCTCGCGCACCCGCACCACAGCAAATTATCGCTTTTCACCTAACCGCTAAAATGGGGCGCACAATCCAAGGCCACAGTTTATTGCCTGCTTTGATCTCCAGCGGATTGCGTTTTGGTGAGATGAACATTTTCCATCGCTACGACCAAATGAACGGTGCTGAAACCGTACAATTTAGTCTCGCCTCACTGACAGAACCCGGTGTTTTCGATATTGATAATATGGAAAGCTTTACCAGCACTGGTTTGATTTTATTTATGACGATACCCGGGCCAGCCAACGAAGTGAAAGCCTTTGAAAATATGCTGACCACCGCACGACAGCTAAGCCGATCGCTTGATATTGAGCTGCGCGACAGCGAGCATCAATTATTGACAGAGAAGCTGATCCGCCAACTGCGTGAGCATATTGCTGATAGGCAGCATGCAGTTGCTTGATGTCAGAAAATTTTTGTTCTAATTATTATTGTGTAGTCCCCTTATAAAGGGCAGGCACGCCGGGGCTGCCCCTACAATATTTGCAATACCACCATGCAGCCGGGTGTTGTAGGACCTTGCCTCTACAGTATTAACGGCATGCTGTGTCCGCCCATTTTTTCTGTAGGGGCGGCCCCCTCTGTGGCCGCCCTTCTAGAAAGCGGATTAACAACCATGACAGCAAAACAAACACCACCACAAGAAGCAACCAAACTTCGAGCAGAAATTAATGACCATAATTACCGGTATTATGTGTTGGATGCCCCCGTCATCTCTGATGCACAATTCGATAAATTATTTCGCAAGCTCCAAGAACTAGAAGCACAACATCCTGAGCTCATCACCCCTGACTCTCCCACGCAGCGTATTGGTGCCAAACCGCTGGCCGGTTTTGAAGAAATTAAACACACCGTGCCCATGCTGTCGCTGGCCAATGCATTTGACGAAGATGAATTAGCGGATTTTGACAGGCGTGTCCATGACCGTTTAAAACGCGATATTGAAGCACCCATTACCTATAGCTGCGAGCCCAAACTCGATGGCTTGGCCGTGAGCCTGCGTTATGAGGCAGGCAAGCTTGTCAGTGCGGCGACGAGAGGGGATGGCTATGCTGGCGAAGATATCACGCAAAATATTCGCACCATTAAAAGCATCCCGCTGCATTTGCGTGACAAATTTCCACCCGTGCTAGAAGTGCGTGGCGAAGTCTTTATCTCAAAAAAAGGGTTTGCTGAGCTCAACGCACGCGCTGAAAAAACCGGTGAAAAAGTTTTTGTGAACCCACGCAATGCTGCGGCAGGGAGCTTACGTCAATTAGATCCGCAGATCACGGCGAGCCGACCACTCACCATGTTTTGTTATGGAGTAGGAGTGGTAGAAGGCGCTGAATTTAAAAGCCACAGCGAAAGTTTACAAGCGCTAAAACGCTGGGGCTTGCGCGTGAACACTGCAGCAGCGGTGGTCAAAGGGTTAAAACAATGTGCAACGTATTACCAGAAGATGGCGAGCCAGCGGGCAGGGCTTGATTACGATATTGATGGTGTGGTGTTTAAAGTAGATGATCTCGCCTTGCAAAAAACACTTGGCACCGTATCACGTGCACCACGTTGGGCTGTGGCCTATAAATTTCCCGCAGAAGAAGAAAATACACAAATCGAGGCCGTGGATTTTCAAGTCGGCCGCACCGGGGCACTTACGCCTGTGGCACGATTAAAGCCCGTGTTTGTTGGCGGGGCCACTGTCAGCAATGCAACCCTGCACAACATGGATGAAATTGCGCGTAAAGATGTCAGGGTAGGCGATACGGTCGTGGTGCGTCGCGCAGGGGATGTGATCCCCATGGTGGTGTCAGTCATCAAAGAAAAGCGGCCAAAGCAAACCCAAGAAATTACACTGCCAAGTGAATGCCCAATTTGTGGTAGTGAGGTGATGCATGTGCCAGGTGAAGCAGTAGCACGCTGCATGGGTGGCTTAACTTGCTCCGCACAACGCAAAGAATCCATTAAACATTTTGCAGCGCGTCGCGCGATGGATATTGAAGGGTTAGGCGATAAGCTTGTCGAGCAATTAGTCGACCATGATTTGATCCATGATGCAGCGGATTTATATACGTTGAAAGCCGATCAATTAGCCGGCTTAGAACGCATGGCGGAAAAATCAGCTGACAATGTGATTGCCGCTTTAGAGAAAAGCAAAACAACGACCTTGCCACGTTTTATTTATGCCTTGGGCATTCGTGAAGTAGGGGAAACCATTGCCCGCACGTTGGCCCATGCCTTTGGTCGCTTGGACAAGCTCATGGCTGCTGATGAAGAGGCGTTGCTGGCGGTGAATGATGTCGGCCCCATTGTGGCTGAATATGTGTTACATTTTTTCCAGCAAGCCAGTAATCGCAAAGTAATTGAACGCTTGCAGCACGCAGGGGTGCATTGGCCTGCCATTGAAGTCAAGGCCGCTGAAGATTTGCCCTTGGCCGGCAAAACCGTGGTGCTCACCGGTACATTCACCCATTTTTCGCGTGAAGACGCCAAAGCCCACTTGCTCGCGTTAGGGGCAAAAGTCAGCGGCAGCGTTTCCAAAAAAACAGATTTTGTTATCGCCGGCGAGTCCGCTGGCTCAAAGCTCACCAAAGCCCAGAACCTGGGCGTCACCGTTGTCGATGAAGCTACCTTGCAGAAATGGGTGGCTGCGCTTTAACTCGTAAACTTACGAGTTATCCTTTAGATATGCTTCAAATATTTTATGACCCTATATAGCGTATATATGGAATGGTTTTTTGCGTTCAAGTTACTGAGCAGGGATAAAGTGTTTTTAGATTTTTTATAGGGTTTTCTATAAAAATACAGACTTACCTGTACATGTTATTCCATAACAATAGAACTTAGAATAAAAAATCTCAAACAATAAGATTCAATTTGAAGAAAATAATTCTTTTGGAGATTTGTTTGCCGGGAAAATAATAACGCCCATCCTCTTGTTTTTTAGCGATGACTTTCAATGCGCTTTGGTTGCGTTTTCGCGCACTGAAGCGTCTATATCAAGCCTTGCTGGTTTTGCTTGCTATCATTATGACGGGCGTGATGATTTGGTATATCGGCACCCGGGTCGATGGGCATCTCGGGCCAGGTTTGGTGCTGGGCTTCTCCTTTTTGGCACTGGGCATGATGTCAATGCGCCATTCGGTCAACTTCCATGAAGTAGGGCAACCACCTTTTTCAAAAAGAGCGGCTGCTATTCTAGGTGTCATCACGGTTATTTTCACGATAGCTTTCTTGATGAATCAAGGAGGTCGGGCGGTGACTGAAAGCCCGCCTTCCCCATGGGCAATGGAAACGTTCATGCATGCAGCCGAAAAATTCGCACATTTCCCAGCATGCTTCGTTTCATGCCTCTATTGGCAAAAGCCTTCTCCTGCCATGGCCGCGCTTGCGCACTTCTTTTTGGTAGTGCCTCTAATACTGGCGCCTGTTATTGAGGACGCACATCGTGCTAGCGATTTCAATATGAAGAGCACAAATCAAACAGGCGATCTCAGCAGGCGGGGGGAAAGTCCCCCGCAGACACCCGCAGAGCATGCATTGCATGTGATGCTGTATCCACAGCTCTATATGATTGCACTTGTTTCAGTGTGGGAAATACTGTGGGCCAAAAAAGAACACATGGCAGCCGCGCGTTCCCTGCGCGATGGCGCACTGATTTTGATGGGATGGTGGGTGTTATTGCTAGGGATCCTGCTTGGCGCATCCTCACATTGGTGTAGTAGTTACGAAGCTGCTTGGTACCCAGAAAAAAATCCAAACTGCCAAGAGGAGAATATAATGCGACACCAGATGGCTGTTTTGCCTATTTGGACAGCCTCTTTTGTGAGCATCGGCATTGGTTGTGCTCTGTACTTTTCGATGCACCATAAGTCACCCCAAGCAAGAAGCCGCAGTTTGCGGGAAACAAATACCGGCGGAGCGGGTGATCCTCACGCAGATGACGAAGAGCCCCTTATTGGCATTGGCGGTGAGGATGATGAAAATCATGCTGGCAATTAAGGTTCACCTATACTCAAGTATATAAGCCAGGGTAGCGAGCCATAGCTTTTATTTAAGTACATTGGGAAAGCCCAGTATTTGGTGGTCTCAACCTTGAAGTGCAACACCGAAGGGTTAGTGTGAAGCATTATACAAGGTTGGGATCACCGCTCAAAAAAAGAGCCACTTTTGAGTTAGCTTTATGACATCTATTTTACCTGAAAAAGCGAAGTGTTTTT
>JAJFJF010000039.1 GCA_021774255.1 Gammaproteobacteria bacterium | reverse complement strand
GTTGCTTGCACAAACTCATCTGTTTCACCGCGCGCATAGGCTTCTTCTAAAGCATCCCCTGCTTGTTCTGCGGTAAACTCTGCCACTCCTTCGGTCACGAGTTGATACGCTTTTTGTACTCGCTCCCAACGATTATCTCTGTCCATGGCGTAATAACGCCCTGTCAAGGAGGCAATGCGGCCACAACCTTTTTCTTCAAATACTTTGTCAACGGCTTCGATCGACGCTTTTGCACTTTGTGGCGGCGTATCGCGCCCATCTAAAAACGCATGTAAGTACAAGGGGCAACCACCGCGCTTGGCCGCCAATGAAATCAAGGCATGCAAATGTGATTCTTGACTGTGTACACCGCCCGGCGACAACAAACCCAATACATGCACGGCCTTGCCCGTTTGTGCGGCTTTATCGAGCGCAGCAACCAGCGTTGGGTTCATGTCAAAATCGCCACTTGCAATGGCGTTGTTAATGCGCGCCAAGTCTTGATGTACCACGCGCCCGGCCCCGATATTCATATGCCCCACTTCGGAGTTGCCCATTTGCATACCGGGCAAGCCCACGGCCTCACCCGAAGCATCGATCAGCGTGTGCGTGTATTTTTCCCATAAGGCATCCCACACTGGAGTGTTGGCCACAGAAATCGCATTATATTCACGGGTTTCGCTATAGCCCCACCCGTCGAGGATCAGCAATAACATGGGTTTCGGCGTAGAAGATGACATAAATCGACCTTAATAATTGTTTGTTTGGATAACGCAAATGATATCAGGTTTCATCAAAAAATCGGTTATTTTTTTGAACACGCCTAAAAAAATTTAAAATTTTCTTTTTAAAAATCAATTTCTTGGCGCCTCCTGTCCTGAGGCATACTTTATGAAACCAACATACACGCCACTGTGACGCTACTTAAAGAGAGGAGAACATAACGAAACACGCTTAAGATGGCTGGAAAAGCAGATGGCACCGAGCAAGCAGCGGTTGCGTTTCTGGAAAAAATGTATAGATTGCCCCACGGGTTTCCCTCCACCTGGGAAGATCTGATTTCCCGGGCAAGCAGTGTCGATAAACTCTTTGACGAATACCCAGAAGAAACCCTTGTTTTAGAAGCATACAATGGACATCTTCAAGTGCTGAAGACTCTCTATAACGACAAGAGTAAACCTCTCTTTCTGAAAGTGCTTTTCCCCTCAACGCCTGAAGAAGCGAAGTATTTCTGGCAAGGGGGCACGCTGCTGCACACGGCTTGCGCGAGACTTGGCAATCTCGCTATGATCAGGTGGCTGATTGATGTAGTCGGTGTTGACCAACACAAGCATAATGACATGGGCGTACCGCCTGTGTATATCGCAACCGCATTTGGCTGCCTGGATGCGTTGCTTGCGCTGAACTTAAGCAGCGAAAAACTCAAAAGCGCACGCAGCACTCACCCAAGCAGGCCTGAGCTGGACGGGCAAACACTTTTGCACCCTGCCGCAATCAATGGCCGCGTACTGCTCATTCACCATTTGCTAGAACGTGGTGTCGACCCCGCCGTTCGAAACAAAGATGGTTGCTCTGCCCCGGTGTCTGCGGCTATCAATGGGCAGTTTGATGCCCTGCAGTGCTTTTACCACAAAAACTATCGATATGATCCCAAGAAAGCAACGGATGACGACAAACAAGTCTTTTTGATGGCGGCCGCTGGTGGCCACAATAACATGTTGCGTTGGTTGATGAGCAGAGGATGGCCGACAAATCTGCGTGACAAACAAGGTTTCTCAGGTGCTTACTTGGCGGCGCTGGGTGGCCACATAAAAACTATCAGCCTACTGCGCCCCAGCCCAGCCGCTTTACGTGCTGATTGCGTCATCGCGCCTGGTGTACCGATGCTGCACAATCAAACACTACTGCATGCAACCGTCAGAAACAATCAGGTCGAGGCCGCCAAGCAACTTTTGAAGCAAGGCGTTGATCGCTTTGCCACAAACGCGCTTGATCACACACCCGCCCATCTTGCCGCCGCACAAGATAAGCTTGCGCTGTTTCAAGTGCTTTGCCTGAACCTTGACCATTACAATGAATATAGCAAACGAAACCCTCGCGGCGACACGCTGTCACACTTTGCAATGGCCCACAAAACACTGTTTGTTTTTGGTTGGCTGCGAGACACATTGAAAGTGCCTCAGGATGCCGTCAACGAAAATGGCTTCACTATTGTAGACTGCGCAGCCTTCATGCTCAATTTGACAGCCTTACAGCAACTTTGCACACAGCCTGCAGATTTTCAAAGACGCCTTCACTGCCCCAAAAAACCTGACTACCACCAACGCACGCTTCTGCACACCGCCTGCAGCGCAACCGTTTCTGGCGCCGACCCCACCCTCGTTGTGCAGTGGTTATTGGCAAACGGTGTTGACCCCAAGGCCCGTAACGCAAGAGGGTACACCGCCGTTTGTTGCGCTGTCGCAGGTGCGTATCTGTCTGTTGTACAATTGTTGTGCCCAACACCGGCGCAGTGCCAAACAGAACGCACCGTTTACCCTACTACCAAACGCTTGGATAATTGCACACTGCTCCATGTCGCCGCGGGGATCTCTCGCATCGACCAGCCTCAAATACTAGAGCTTGTGCACTGGCTCATTCAGCAAGCGCTGGATATCACTGCATGCAACACAGCAGGAGACACTGCCCTTCACATCGCAGCAGAATTCGGCTCACTTGAGATGTTTCAACTCTTGTGGGAAACCGCTGTGCAGCAGGGTGAAGCACTCCCCGATGTCGCTGACTTGCTTTACCGAACGGCCAAGGGAGACAACAAAGCGGTGGCGACCCACTTGCTGTGTGAACATCCTGATGCCCTTCAACAAGCAAAAGAAAAACATGGCTGTTCCATGGCCTATGTCGCCGCATTGGAAGGCAGTGATAAGGTGTTAGCGTCCCTTCAGCAAAAGCCCAGAACACCTTACCAAGACGACCGCCTTCATCAACCTGGTGATCCTGAGTTAGACAAACAAACCCTACTCCATGCCGCGGTCATTGGGGCCTCTGAAGCCTGTGTTCGCTTTCTCATCAAGCAAGGCGTCGACCCACAGGCAACCAATGCGGCAGGGATCAGCGCCATCACCCTTGCTGTGCTGTTGGGGCGTACCGACTTAAGCTCAGCCTTTGCTCTACCCAATACCGCGCTTCAAAACTACCGCATTGAGGCCCCGACCTTCCCGGAGCTGCATGGCGGCACACTGTTGCACGCGGCGGTTGCCAGTGGGGAACTTGCAGCGGTGAAATGGGCATTGGACAAGAAAATTGATCGGACTGTTCCCAATGCGGCAGGACGCACGCCGGCCTATGAAGCTGTCAGAGCAGGTCATCTCGACATGCTTAAAAAGCTTTGCCCGGATCAAGCATCGTGCGTTGCCGCACGTATTGACAAGCCTAACAACCCCAACTGGCACCAACGCACACTGCTGCATGCAGCACTTTTCAGCGCAGATCCGGAAACCAGGAAAGAAATGATTACTTGGCTGCTCAAGCGGGGCGTTGACCCGGGTATGCCCGACGCGCGCGGCTTCACGCCCCGCTACCTGGCCGCCAGAATGGGCTTGCTGGCTGTATTGAAGCAACTTTGCCCGAAGCGTGAAGATTACAAAGAGCGGTTTTGGGGCACCCTTCACCCTGACGTCACGGGTCGCACGCTTTTGCATGCAGCGCTTGATGAAGAGAGCAACCCATACAACCGGGAAACAATCGAGTGGCTACTGGCCGAGGGTCGCGTCGACCCAACATTGACAACAACCAGTGGCCTCACGGCGCCTGCACTTGTCACGCAATCACAGGGATACAGCTATCAAACAATTAATGAAGCACCGCCTAGTGAAATACAGCCTAATTAGGCACTCTCTGTCACCGCTACTTTAGTAACAGAAAAGTCTAAAAAAAAAGACCTTGAATTTAACATAATGCTTCTCGCTAAAGAAGTAATATCGCAACACCCACGCAGATACGGGCACGTCACCACTCACAAGGTACCCACTCATTTCGATACATTGATGAATTGTCTGTCGGGGCAGTCTTTTCGTTGCCGCGCTTAGTGAGACGGCAGCCACTCAGGGGCCCGCCTCTACTTACCGAGACGCAAACAATTCACAAAGCCATTGGCAAGACCTGTGAGCAATTGCTCATAGCCTTTTAAGTCAGGGGTAATATTGATGCCCACCGGATCGAGCTCGCCCTCTTGCACATCGGTTGTTTTAATCAGCATTTCAACCACGCTTGCTTGTAGCTGTGGTTCATTAAACACACACACGATATTGTCTTCTGCAATTTTTTCTTGCAGCGCGACCAAATGTTTTGCACTCACTTGTCGCTCGGGGCTTAATGTAATTGTGCCCTGATTACTTAAACCGTAGTGCGCCTCAAAATACCGATACGCATCATGAAACACCAAATAAGGCACACTTTTGACAGGCGCCAGTTTTTCTCGCACGCTATCATCTAATACATCAATACGTGCAATCGCTTCCTCTGCATTCTTGGTATAAATATCACAATTTTTAGCATCATGGATGCACAAGCTTTCAGCCACGGCGCGGACAATCACTTTGGCGTTATCGGGCAATAACCAAATATGCGGGTCAACATGATGATTCGTCTGCAAGGTGATTACATCAGGCTCGGTAAGCAACGTGACAATGGCGGCATGAGGCGAAACGTTTTGTAGCACCTTGGGTAAAAAGGTTTCCATGTCTGGCCCGACCCACACAATCACATCGGCTTCAGAAAGTGCATGTACTTCAGAAGGCTTTAATTGGTAGTGATGTGGCGAGGCGGTTGGGCTAATGAGCAGCGTCGGCGTGGTCACGCCTGCTGTGACGGCCGCCACCAAGGCATTCACCGGCGCAATGCTGGCGACAATTTGCGGCGTGGCAAATAACGACTGGCTAAACAGCCACACGCTGCTCAGTAAAATCAGCTTGAGTGTGTGTTGCATGAGAGCTTGCTTCCGTGTTTGAAGGTAATACCCAACAAGGTTTTTTAATGACCACGCGGCCACGCGTGCCGATTTCGGGCGGGGTTTGATCATGATGCGCTTCGGCAAAAATATTGCCTTGCGGTGTGTGACATAACAAACGATAACAGCGGCCTTGAAAACAGCGCGCCATGATTTTCATTTCGCCATTCGGATCCGCTTCAAAGGCGGTCATTTCAGGGCGGATCACTAACGTCACGTCACCCTGCGCGGGTTTCAATAATGCCACTTCACCAAACGCTGTTTGTGCCGTGCTGCCTTGCGCGTTGGCAGGTAATAGAAAAGCTGGGCCGGCTAATTCGGCCACGCAACGGCTCGTGGGCTGCTGATAAATCTGTTTAGGCGTATCACATTGGGTAATGCGTGCGCTGTGGCTGCAGGGGTCAAAAATAGCCACGCGATCGGCCAGCGCCAAGGCTTCAGCGCGGTCGTGCGTCACCAGCAGCACGCTCGCGTGTTGGCTACGCACCAACATTTGTAATTCTTCGCCTAATGTTTGGCGTAACGTGGCATCGACGTTGGCAAAAGGCTCGTCGAGTAATAATAATTTTGGCTTCGGCGCCAGGGCACGTGCCAAGGCCACGCGTTGCTGCTGGCCACCTGATAATTGTGCTGGCCGGCGATCGGCCAGATCAACCATGCCGATAAGCGTCAGCAACTCATCCACACGCTGCTTTTTCTGTTGCGCTGAGCCCGATAAGCCAAAACCAATGTTTTCACGCACGGTTTGATAGGGAAATAAGGCATAATCTTGAAACACTAAACCCACGCCGCGCTGCTCCACCGGCACACACTCACGCCCGTCACGCACAACGGTTTTGCCCGCCAAACGAATAGTGCCTTTTTGGGGCGTGACCAAGCCAGCAATGGCACGTAATAAAGTGGATTTACCACAACCCGACGCACCCAGCACGGCCATGAATTCACCCGGGCGCACCTTTAAATTAATGGCTTCAAAAACAGTTTGTTCGCCATACGTATGGCTTAAACCTGATATGGTTAAAGGCAATTCACCTTGATTATCCGCGTTATACATGCCGTCTCCAACGCAACGTTAAGCACACCATCATAAAGGCAATGAGCAATAATACCAAACCGGCTAAGCCGGCGTCGTGTAAAAAGGCTTCTTGATAACGATCAAATACCCGAAAACTTAATGTGCGTAGCCCCATTGCACTACCGAGCAGTAACGTCACGGGCAGTTCTTTGACCACTGACAATACAATTAATACAAAGGCCGCGGCAATGCCGGGTGCCAGCGCCGGCAAGGTCACTTTGCTAAACCAACGCCAGCGGCTCGCGCCTAATAAACGTGCAGAATCTTGCAAACGCGGGTCAAGTAGTAAGATGGCGGTTTTTAAACCGGCATAGGCTTCGGCTAAAAAGCGCATGGTGTAACCCACAATTAACAATACACCGCTGCCTAGTAATAATTGATACAGTTGCCCGCCCTGCCCTAATCCGCGCGATAAGAAAAGGGCGGCTAACATCAAACCAAACGCAAGCAACACGCCGGGCAACGCACTGGTGAGATACGTGCCTTGCTCAACCATCCAGGCAATTCTTTTGGACCCGCGCGCCGCAATCCACGCTGGCCATGCGGCCAGCACCACAATGACCACGCCACTCATAGAGGCTGCCCACGCCGTGTCGCGCAAGGGCACCCACAAAGATGCAAAACGTAAATCATTTAATACGCCCCCCAACACCCACTGCGACAAAGTGAAAACAGGCAAGAGCACCCCGCCCCCAATCACAAACGCTTGCACCGCGTAGGTGGCATAAAGCATACGTTTTGATAAGCACCTGCGCTGTGGCAAACGCGGTTGACTGATTTGTTGATCTGCCTGCACGCGGCCATGCACCATCCGCGCGATTAACAGCAATAATACTGTGACAGATAAAACAGCTGTGCCGAGTAGCGTGGCGTGCGCAAGTTGCTGATGATCAATTGCCTGATATAAACGCCAGGTTAACGCAGGATAATCCAGCACGGCGACCGCACCAAAATCACTGATCACATACAACTGCACAATTAAAATGGCAAACGCAAGTGAGGGTCGCAAACGCGGTAAAATAATTTTTTGGAAGACTTGCCAGTTTGACGCGCCCAATGAACGTGCGGCTTCTTCTTCGCTCACCGACAATCGCGTGAGCACGGCGCTGACGAGCAGTTGTACATACGGCACCGTGATCAATGTCAGCACCAACACCGTCGGCATAAAACCTGTAAACATAGGAAAATTAAACAATTGCCCCACGCTGCCACCCGGGCCAAGTGATTCACGCAAGGTGGCGGCCAAAATATAGCTTGGCATGGCAAGTGGCAACAAACACAGTAAACTTAAAAAACGCACACCGCGATAGTTTGCGCGCTGTTCCACCCAGGCCAGCCATGTGCCGAGGCTACCCGCCAACACGGAAACGACTAAGGCAAGACTCACCGTACTCCATAACAAGCTCGGCACATTGCTTTGCCCAAAAATCTCAGCCAAGGTGGGCGGCGCTTCAATAAACGGATTGAGCGGCGGGTTAAATAACGCGGCTAATAAACCAAAGAGGGGTAATAATATTAAGGCAACAACAAACAGGGCGCCTGTTACCAGTACGCCCCTGCCTGTTTTACTGTGCCAGGTAATCGTGGTCACTGCAGCCCTAATGCACGCAGTAACGATAAAGTCTTTGTGACATCCGCGAGCATTTGCTGCTGCGTGTCAGCCAGATTTAATTCAGCGATCGGCGTCATGCCCTGCGCGGTGGCAATGCCCGTACGGGTGGGGTATTCAAAACCGTGTTGTGCAAAATAAGTTTGCGCATCTTCGCCAATTAAATAGGCAATTAAGGCTTCTGCAGCGACTTGATTATTGGCACCGGTGCGAATACCCACGCCAGCCACCATTAATAAGTTACCGGCGTCTTGCTCTGCAGGAAAGTGGTGGATGGCCACATTTAACTTAGGATTTTGCTCTTTTAAACGGTAATAGTAGTAATGATTGGTCCAGGCAATATCAATTTCGCCATTGCCGGCCGCCGTGACTTGCGGTGCATTTTTTTGATAGCTAATCGGTTTGTTGGCCTTCACTGCAGCCAACCATTTTTCGGTGTCTGCTTCTCCCCACAAATGACGCAATGCCGTCATATGCGCTTGTGCGCTGGCGTTACTCGGTGCCCAGCCCATGCGGCCTGCCCATTTGGGATCGGCTAGATCACGTAGGCTGTTTGGCAACTCATCGCCTGCCACCGCATCCGGGTTATACACTAACACCCTTGCACGCGCGCTGGTGCCGACCCAATACCCCGCGTCATCTCGAAAACGTGGGTCAACCGGATCTAACACGTTCTCAGCCAACGGCTGCAACACGCCTGCTTTGGCCAAGACCCCTAAATAACCTGGATCTTGTAAGAAAATCACATCAGCAGCCGACTCAGCACCTTCACTCAATAATTGGGTGGCCAGTGCCGCGGTCGAGTTATAACGCACGCTCACCTTAATACCCGTATCGGCTTCAAATTGATCCAATAGTTCCCCGACCAACGCTTCACCGCGGCCGCTATACACCACCAACGAATCCGCATGTAAGTGAGTGCTTACAATTACGGCAGATAAAACAAATAACGTTATTTTTTTCAACATGATAGAGATACCGTTCTGTGAGATGTTTAAAGAAAACTAAAGCAAGATAAGCCTATTGTAAATGATAATGATTCTTATTAAAAGCCTTTTGCAGGGTGCGGCACGTCGTGTCCCTGCAATCTTTTTTAGGCCAGTTAACTGGCAAAATAAAGAGGCTTTTTTTATCCCTCAATTTAATTTTTGACGGCAGATCTCCTTTCTCGTGTATTCAGCATTTCTTCAGGCTTACGCCTACGCTACCACAGGAAACTACCGTTTCCTGCATTGTGCTGCACTTTACTAATGGGGAATGAAAGGCATCTCATCTTTTTGTCTCATGCTTTTAGGCCTTTGCCTAAGCGCATTTCAACGTGTTTGTAGTGCTTTGGGCGACTTACTTTTTGACCTTGCAGAACACCACCGCATCCAAAAATTTCTTTGGTGTAGATGAGTCTTTCTGCTTCAAAAACACACTGAGCGGGACGCCACTGGCAGCGTGCTGGCAGAAATGAAGCAGCCCTGACACAAGAAACATATTGTCGTAGCCGCTGACGCTGGGCACACGCAAAGCGATGCGCCTTTTATTCCATTCATGCGAGCCTGGGCTGCTCAGCAGCGTCGCGCCAAACGCAAAGATGAGCTGGATGACCAAGACGCCCATTTTCTCTGGCATCAGTCGCGTCTGGGAGTAGAAATGCAGGAGGTGCTCCCCCACCGGAAGAGGCCCCTTCTCAAGCATTGCCGCCAAAACATTCTCGATCAAAACCTCTGGTGCTTCGAGCGCCTGCTTCAGGTAGATATCTGCTTGGCTTGCGCTAAACGCAGCATTGTTCCCAGAGTAGGCAAGCACCAAGTAGAGCACCAGGCTAGCCAAGACATTGCTGCAGTCCTGCTGCGCGGCCAACCCAGTGGTCCACTCTCTTCCCGCGATGTATTGGAAGACGATGGCGCTATTGTACTGCACCTGAAACATGTAGGGAGCAAGGTGCACCAACATGGCGGCGCAACGCTTCGTGACGTAGGGCGCTTTTTGGTAGGCACGCGCATAGTCAGCCATCAAATCGTCTGGTGTCGTCTCCTGCTCACCAAACAGGAAAAACAGCTCAGAGGCACGCTTGAGCAGCATCCCGGCAATGGCGTTCTCTGTCAACGTGCCCGCCGCGGCATCATTTGCATCAGAAAGCGGCAAATCACGTGCGATCAAGCGGGCAAACATGGCAGCACAGGGCTTCAGCGGCAACTCTTTTTTGAGCTTGCCCTTTGGCGCAAGGGGAAGCCCCAATGCTTGCAACACTTCATGGAAAGGCATGACCATGACCATCTCAAAGGTGGCCCCCCCGCCTTGCAGGAGAAACTGAATATTGCCCTGAGGCGTTCCCTTGCTGGGTGGCGGGGAACGAACAGGCTCGGGCGGGGGGCTGTCAGCCCGCAGGTCAACAGCATCATCCGCACAAGCATCGTCATCATCACTCGAATCGTCTGAAGGCGGAGGCGGCAGCAAAGCAAGGGAAGGACAAGGCTTGCGCTCACTCATTATTACAAAATTGGACTACGCTATTACAAAATTGGACTACGACTCGCTCAAAAAAATTCACCTTATATGTCTTAGTATGTAGGGTAACATCAAGAGGTAAGTTTTTACGTAACCGTTCACCCGTTCACCTACCCCCGATTTTAAACGTATTCCTCCCTCTCTCCTCTAAGGGGGCGAGAAATATATTTCGAGCGCCTTGGGCAGGGAAAGCCCAAGGCAGGCTTGCCTGGCGTAGCAGGGATTGCGCAGCGCCAGCAAGGGGCTGGGATGAGGGGTTCTATGCTTTTCGACTTTATTTTAAGTTTGCGACAAGAGTCAGTTAACCCCCCACCCGAAACCACAACCCCCCCCCGGGGGATGGGGATGTTTTTTAGGGGTAATTTTTGAATTTAACAGGTAACGA
>JAJFJF010000038.1 GCA_021774255.1 Gammaproteobacteria bacterium | reverse complement strand
CGTTAAGAACAAGGTAAATTGAAGAGCTGGGTAAAGCGTGTATGTCGTTGACATATTTACGCAAAATGAGTTAACCACTGGCTATTTATTTTGGAGAGCACGATGGACTTTTTATTATCATTTTTTATCAGTAATGCTTATGCCGATAATGGTGCTACGCCCGGCAGCGGCATGGGGTCAATCTTATTATTAGTTGTCTTTATTTTAATCTTCTATTTCTTGTTATGGCGCCCACAAAGCAAGCGCGCGAAAGAACACCGTGCCATGGTCACCGCGCTGAACAAAGGCGATGAAGTGATCACCAACGGCGGCATCCTCGGTAAAATTTCTGAAGTGGACAATGAATTTATTGTCTTAACCATCGCAAACAATGTGAACATTAAAGTGCAAAAGCACGCCGTTGCGACAGTCGTGCCAAAAGGCACAACAAAAGCCACGCCGGGCGCGGGTGCCTCTTCAGGATCAGATTCATCGTCCGATTCAGGAAAATCAGTATAAAAGCATTAAGGTAAGGACACCCGCAGTATGATCAACCGCTATCCTGTTTGGAAATACATTGTTTTAATCGTTGTCGTTGTGTTGGGGCTTGTTTATGCTGCCCCTAATTTTTACGGCGAAGATCCGGCGCTGCAAATTTCGGGTACACGCGATGTCGTGGTGGGTGCACTGCAAGAAGATGCGGTCACTGAAGCCTTGGCGCGGGCCGACATTCCAGCAAAAGGGTTTGAATGGCAAGGCCAAGACTTTTTGGTGCGGTTGTTTGATACAGATAACCAATTAGCCGCGCAAGAAGTTGTCAAGGCAACACTGGGTGATGATTACACGGTCGCGTTAAACTTAGCCCCGGCCACGCCAGACTGGTTACGATCAGTTGGCGCCGAACCCATGAAGTTAGGGTTGGATTTACGCGGCGGTGTGCACTTCTTACTACAAGTCGATCTTGAACAAGCGATCTCCAGACGCGAAGAAGCCTTTATTAATGACATTCGAAACGAATTGCGTGATGAACGTATTCGTGTCAATCGCATTGAGCGACAGCGTGGCGGCGGCATTGTGTTAGATTTTCGTGATCAAGCCTTAAGCGATGAAGCTTATCGTTTTATGCGTCGCACTTTTCCCTCGCTTGACCTTCAACAAGAAACCCGCGCAGGCAACTATATTATCATTGCTGAATTAAATGAAGCAGCGATGAACGAAGCCCGTGAATATACCATGTCACAAACCATTACCACCTTGCGGAATCGTGTAAACGAGCTTGGTGTGGCCGAAGCCGTGGTGCAAGGGCAGGGTTATGATCGCGTGGTGGTCCAATTACCGGGTATACAAGATACCGCGCGCGCCAAAGATATTTTGGGGGGCACGGCAACGCTGGAATTTTTATTGCGCGATCATGATAACGATGTACGCACGGTATTAGCGGGCGGCCCGGTGCCGACGGGCTCAAAAGTATACTACGAGCGAGACGGCAGCCCAGTCTTGCTTAAACGACGAATATTATTAACCGGTGACTCCATTGTGGGGGCATCCGCAGAGTATGACGAAAATGGTCTGCCAGCCGTGGCTATTCGTACCTCGGGCGCAGGCTCACGTTTGTTTAGCCGGATTACGCGCGAAAATGTTGGCCGACAAATGGCAGTGGTGTATATCGAAACCAAAACAGCCACAGAGATGGTCAATGGTGAACCGGTGCGCACACGTGACGTCAGTGAAGAGGTGATTAGTCTTGCCACCATTCAATCTGCTTTAGGCAATAATTTCCGTATCACCGGCATTGGTGGCATGGAGCAAGCGCGTGATTTAGCGTTGCTGCTGCGTGCGGGGGCATTGCCTGCCAGTATCGAAATTGTCGAAGAACGTACGGTCGGGCCAAGTTTAGGGCAAGAAAATATCCGTATTGGTATTTTGGCGGTGCAGTTTGCGTTACTGCTGACCATGATCGCGATGGCATTGTATTACCGCACGTTTGGTTTAATTGCTGACGCAGCGTTGATCATGAACCTGGTGATTTTATTTGCGGTGATGTCACTCATCCCCGGTGCGACATTAACCTTACCGGGTATTGCCGGTATCGTATTAACCGTCGGTATGGCGGTGGATGCCAATGTCTTGATCTTTGAGCGTATCCGCGAAGAGCTGCGAAACGGCTCCAGCCCACATGCCAGTATTCATGCGGGTTATGAAAAAGCCTTTTCAACCATTGTGGATGCACAATTAACCACGTTATTAGTGGCGCTGATTTTATTCGCCCTAGGCACCGGTCCTGTAAAAGGGTTTGCCGTGACCTTAAGCATCGGTTTAATTACGTCAATGTTTACCGCCATCTTGGGCACGCGCGCGATTGTGAATTTAATTTACGGCGGGCGTAGCGTTAAAAAATTGTCGATTGGCCGCTAGATAAAGATAAAAATACATTATGGAAATTTTTAAAAAGACGACCCACATTGATTTTATGCGCATGCGCAAGCGTACGGGCATCGTGTCAATCATTGCGTGTATTGCCTCCATTGTGATCATTGCTGTTAAAGGCCTCAATTTTGGTTTGGATTTTACCGGCGGCACGTTGGTTGAAGTGCATTACCCCGAAACCGCAGAATTAAGCCATGTGCGCATTGTGTTAACAGAGTCTGATTTTCCAGATGCCATTGTGCAGCATTTTGGTACATCAAAAGATGTCTTGGTGCGCCTGGCGCCGCGTGAAGGTGTGGATGAGCAAACACTGGCCGATCAAATTTTAGCTGTGTTGCAAGCCGATGATCCGTCCGTTGAAATGCGTCGGATTGAATTTGTGGGCCCCCAAGTGGGTAAAGAGTTAGCGGAGCGTGGTGGTTTAGCCATTTTAGTGGCGTTGATCGCCATGATGATTTATGTCGCGTTACGTTTCCAATACCGTTTTGCATTCAGTGCCGCGGTGGCGCTCGCGCATGATCCCTTGATCGTGATCGGGATTTTCTCGCTCTTCCAAGTTGAATTTAATTTGACGGTCTTGGCCGCGGTGTTGGCGGTGATTGGTTACTCACTGAACGATACGATCGTTGTTTACGATCGTGTGCGTGAAAATTTCCGGAAACTGCGTACCGGCACGGTGATCGACGTCATGAATATTTCGATTAACCAAACGCTGTCTCGCACAGTACTGACGTCTGGCCTCACGTTGCTGGTGGTCGTGGTGCTGCTTATCTTTGGCGGCCCGTTGATCTATGGTTTCTCGCTGGCACTGTTATTAGGCGTGATTATCGGTACGTACTCTTCTATCTATATCGCCGGTTCCCTGGCGGTCGCCATGGGCTTAAAGCGTGAGGATTTATTGCCTCCACCCAAGCCCGACGAAGTGGATGACATGCCCTAAAACGGGATAATGTTTGTAGGCAGGCCTTTAATTGTTGTAGGGGCGACCTGCGGTCGCCCTTACAGGCATGCTGAAAAGCTAGCCTACCGCCTTACTCAAATGCGGCTGCACAATCGGCAACAAACCCTTAAAGATTTTAGGGCTGCCGGCAACAATATTACCCGTTTCATGATACGTTTCACCGCCACTAAAATCGCTCACCAAACCGCCAGCTTCTTTAATCAGCAAAATGCCTGCTGCTGTGTCCCACACGTTTAAACCGACTTCCCAAAAGCCGTCTAAGCGACCTGCTGCCACATAGGCAAGATCCAGCGCGGCCGCGCCTGCACGGCGTACATCGCCTACTTGCTCGAACACCGCCGCAAGCGAAGCTAAATAAGGGGGGGCATGTTGACGCTGGCGAAAAGGAAAACCTGTGCCTATTAAGGCTTCGTCAAGTTTGAGGCGACCTGATACGCGCAAGCGTCGGTCATTCAAATGGCAGCCGCCGCCACGGCTCGCGCTAAAAAATTCATGCCGCACGGGATCATATATCATGGCACATTCAAGTTTGTCGCGGCGCTTCACGGCAATCGAAACAGCATAGTGCGGTAAGTTGTGTAAAAAGTTAGTGGTGCCGTCGAGCGGATCGATAATCCAGGTGTATTCGTCTGGGCCACTATCAGTGCTATTGTCGCGGGTACCCGCTTGTTCACCGGTTTCTTCGCCCAAAATGCCATGCTCAGGGTAGGCTTTTTGGATGATATTAATAATGGCGCGCTCGGCAGACAGGTCTACTTGGCTGACAAAATCATGGCGGTCTTTTTGCGTGACTTTGATGCTGTCTAGACGATCCAGCGATTGGATAATAATGTCCCCGGCTTTACGGGCAGCTTCTTTGGCAATCGTTAATAAAGGGTGCATGTGGGGGGTACCTTAAAATGAGTGTATTCTAACATATCGTTTGTCTGAGGCCTCATCGTAACGCGCAAACATGAGTTAACTTAATAACTACTTAATCATGTATAGGTTTTACTTATCATAACAGGTAAAATAAACGATCAATTTTTAATTTAGCTCTTTATGAGTAGGTTTAATGTTTAAGATACTAAGTAAATTTTTCGGCAGTCGCAATAAGCGCCTTATTAAGCAAATGTATAAAGTGGTTGCGCAAATTAATGCGTTGGAACCCAAAATCAGCGCGCTCAGCGATGAAGACCTAAAACAACAAACGGAGCGTTTCCGTGAACGTTTAGCCAAAGGCGAATCGCTAGACAAAATTCTGCCGGCAGCTTTTGCTACGGTGCGTGAAGCCAGTAAGCGTACGCTAAAAATGCGTCACTTTGATGTGCAGCTGATTGGCGGCATGGTATTACACCAAGGCAAAATCTCTGAAATGTTAACCGGTGAAGGTAAAACCTTAATGGCAACCTTGCCGGCGTATTTAAATGCACTGACGAGCAAAGGCGTGCACATTGTCACCGTCAATGATTATCTTGCAAAGCGAGATGCGGAATGGATGGGCCCCATTTATAAATTTTTGGGTTTAACTGTCGGTGTCATTGTCGCCGATCTCGAAACCGCGGAACGCCAAGATGCCTATGCAGCCGATATCACCTATGGAACCAATAATGAATTTGGTTTTGATTATTTGCGCGACAACATGGCATTGCGTGCCGAAGATCGCGTACAGCGCCCCCTTAATTTTGGCATCGTGGATGAAGTCGACTCCATTTTAATCGACGAGGCACGTACGCCGCTGATTATTTCGGGTGCCGCAGAAGATAGTTCTGAGCTTTATAAGCGCATGGATAGTATTGCGCCTAAACTCACGCGTCAAGCGCCGGTTAAAGAAGGCGAAGAAGAAGGCCCGGGCGATTACAGTGTGGATGAAAAATCCAAACAAGTGTATCTCACGGAAGCTGGCCAGCAACACGTCGAAACGTTATTAAAGCAAGAAGGCTTGTTAGACGAAACGGCGAGCCTCTATGAACCAGCCAATATTGCCTTATTACACCATGTCAATGCCGCATTACGCGCACACGTCTTGTTCCAGCGTGATGTCGATTATATCGTGCAAAACAATCAAGTCGTGATTGTGGACGAGCACACCGGTCGCAGTATGCCAGGGCGGCGCTGGTCAGATGGCTTGCACCAAGCCGTTGAAGCCAAAGAGGGCGTGCAGATCCAGAATGAAAATCAAACACTCGCTTCCATTACGTTCCAAAACTATTTCCGGTTGTATCAAAAATTATCAGGCATGACCGGTACGGCTGAGACAGAAGCGTTTGAGTTTCATCAGATCTATGGTTTAGACGTGGTGGTGATCCCTTCTAATAAGCCATGTGTGCGACAAGATAACGCAGATCAAATTTATTTAACACTAGAAGAAAAATTCACGGCGATTGTGAATGACATTAAAGCGCGTTTGGAAAAGCATCAACCTATTTTAGTGGGCACGGCGTCGATTGAAGTGTCAGAGCTACTCTCTCGGTTGTTAAATAAAGACAATATCGCGCACCAAGTATTGAATGCAAAATTCCACGAAAAAGAAGCGCAAATCATTGCTGAAGCCGGTTTGCCGGGAGCCGTCACCATTGCCACCAATATGGCAGGTCGTGGTACCGATATCGTGCTGGGCGGTAATTTAGAAGTGGAAATGGCCGCGCTCAAAAATCCAACAGATGAGCAAATTGCTGCATTAAACGCCGATTGGCAGAAACGACACCAACAAGTGTTGGAGGCCGGCGGTTTATACGTATTAGGCACAGAGCGGCATGAGTCACGTCGTATTGATAATCAGCTGCGAGGCCGTAGTGGTCGTCAAGGTGATCCAGGTAGCAGCCGTTTTTACCTGTCGATGAAAGATAATTTAATGCGTATTTTTGCCTCCGATCGGGTGAGTGCATTGATGCAAAAACTCGGCATGGAAGAGGGTGAGGCCATTGAGCACCCTTGGGTAAGCCGTGCGATTGAAAACGCACAACGTAAAGTGGAAGGTCATAACTTTGATATTCGTAAGCAACTATTAGAGTATGATGATGTGGCCAATGATCAACGTAAAGTCGTCTATGATCAGCGTGGTGAATTGTTGGAATCACAAGATATTGGTGAAAGCATTCGATCGCTGCGTGAAGAAGTGATCCAGCGTGCTATCAATGATTATATTCCCCCCGAAAGCATGCCAGAACAATGGGATGTGCCTGGACTTGAAAAACAACTCGAAAAAGATTTTGTTTTAAAGCTGCCCATTGAGCAGTGGCTTGCTGATGAAACTGATCTGCATGAAGAAAATTTACGCACCCGTATTCTTGAGAAAGCAACGGAAGCTTATGCTGCCAAAGAAGCGGTGGTCGGTGAAGACATCATGCGGCAGTTTGAGCGTTCTGTCATGATGCGCAGTTTAGATATACACTGGAAAGAGCACTTGGCAGCAATGGATTATCTGCGGCAAGGTATTCATTTAAGAGGCTACGCACAAAAAAATCCAAAGCAAGAATATAAGCGCGAGTCATTTGAATTATTTTCTGAGATGCTCGAACGCATTCGCTACGATGTAGTCAGTTTGTTAATGCGCGTACAGCTTCGCCCAGAAGGTGAAACGCAAATGCAAGCGGCCAGCACGCAACCAAAACGTATGCAGTATTCACACACGGAAATGAACAGCTTAACGGGCACGGGTGCAGGTGCCGCGGTAGGAGGCGCTGCTGGGCAGCCGCGACCACAAGGCCAAGCAGCCACTCAGCAAGAAACCTATATACGTGAAGGCCGTAAAGTAGGGCGCAATGAACCTTGTCCTTGCAATTCAGGTAAAAAATATAAGCATTGCCATGGTAAAGTCACTGCCTGATCCAAAATGAGTAACCATATTGCGGTTGCCGTTGCTGTTATTAAAAATAGGGAAGGCGAGATTTTAATCGCCAAACGAGCGGCGAATGCACATCAGGGCGGTTTGTGGGAGTTTCCTGGCGGAAAATTAGAACCAGGCGAGACACCGCTGGCTGCATTACAGCGTGAAATTCATGAAGAAGTGGGTTTGCACATTGAACAAGCTCGCCCGCTGATCACCTTACCTTATCACTATCCCGACAAAAGCGTTTGTCTGCATGTGTTTTATGCTGACGTCTTTCAAGGAACGCCTGCAGGTAAAGAAGGGCAAACGATTGCTTGGGCGCGCCCAAACGCATTGCAGCAGCTCGATTTTCCCGCTGCTAATCAAGCGATTATTACCGCACTGCAATTACCCCCTTATTATTTGATTACTGGGGATCCATCAAATGAAACGCAATTTTTGAATCGCTTGGAAGCGGCATTAGAAAGTGGGATCCGCTTAGTGCAATTGCGTGCAAAAACATTAAGCCGGTTAGCGTATCAACAACTTGCTCAAAAAAGTATTGCGTTGTGTCGTGAATATGAGGCACGGCTTTTATTAAATGCACCTGTAGACTGGGCAGCAGAAATAGAAGCCGATGGCCTGCATTTGTCTGCTGAAAATTTATTGGCGTTAGACGCTCGGCCACTGGGCAAAGAAAAATGGGTGGCGGCATCGTGTCATGATGCCGCAGAGTTAGCACAGGCCACACACATCAATGTGGATTTTGCCGTGCTCTCCCCTGTGCACGCAACAGGCAGTCACCCTGATGCATTGCCGCTAACATGGGCTGGGTTTGAAACACTTGCTTACCACGCACCCTTTCCCGTTTATGGTTTAGGGGGGCTCGGGCCGGAAAGCTTAGAAACAGCGTGGCAGCATCAGGCACAGGGTATTGCGGGGATCACTCAATTTTGGCGGTAGTCGTGATGGCCGTGCCGTAGCCGCTAGAGCATGCAGCATGCCATTTCAAACGCCACATCTTGCTCAATCAATAAAGGGCGCTTGGTGCCATTGGCGCGAAAAAAGCGAATGCTCATGCGGTGCTTGTTTCCGCTGATTTCGGGATAACGCCCACTGTTAGCAGGTAAAAATACGCGTAGCATTTGGCATCGTGTTTGTGAAGAAAAAGTGGTTTGTAAAAAGCCACGTCGAGCAATCACCGCTTTGGGTTCTGCGCTTTGACGCGTCAATTTTAAGCACAAATAGAGTGCTTGGTAGATGGCCTGAAAATTGGATAACCAGCGATGTAATTGCGCCTCACGATCAGCTGGCGGTTGTGATAGCCAATAATGATAAGCTGGCAAATCAAAACTACAACATCCCCCGGGGATGGCCAGGCGTTGTCGGATCGCATTTAAAAATTCATCATTACGCAGATTTTCGCCAATACGGCACCCTAGATTTTGCAAAGCATGGTGTGCTTGCTTAAGCTCATCCAGATAGCTGCGCAGTTTGTCTTGATCCAGATCGGGGAGCATCTTTAAGGGCTGCAATTTATTATTATGCCGTTCTAATTCTTTACAGAGCTCTTTTTTGATATCAATGCGTTCGGATAAGTTCAGGATCTGATCAATGGCCGCCACGGTATTGTGCCCGTCCCAAGAAATAGGCTGCTGCAAGTGATGTGTGGCTTGATTAAATAAATGCTCTAGCCGTAATAAAGTACGGGCGCCTTCATTTAAAGGGTGTTCGTAGAGGGTGGCAGTGAGTGGTGGGGTTGCGTTATCCATTAACAGCTTAAACCTAATACAAGCCAAACATAATACATAACTACTGCGCTTGTTTAAAGTAGAGAATAAAATCTAAAGTAAGCTTAGTTTATGACTTGGTTAGTGCCAAGTAAGACTGATGCAAAGCGAGTACTTTTTCAGTTAAATCCTCTTGGCTGCCTGTGTTGTGAATAATGTCATCCGCTACTTTGACGCGAGTTTGGCGGGTGGCTTGGCTAGCAAGCATTTCTTCAGCCTGCTGCTGAGGGACATGGTCGCGTGCCATGATGCGCGCAATACACGTTTCTTCCGGGGCGTCGACGAGTAAAACACGATCAACGCGCGCTTGCGCACCTGCTTCCACGAGCAAAGGGATCATTAAAATACAATAAGGGGCTTGGCTTTGTTGTGCCAGCTCAAGCATGCGTGCCAGAATCAAGGGGTGAAGCAGTTTTTCCAGCCAAGCACGCTTCGTTGCGGAGGCGAAAATTAAATCGCGTAAGTGGCGGCGTTTAAGATTGCCAGAGGCATCGATAATATTACTACCAAAATGTTCTGCAATGGTTTTAAGTACAGGCGAGCCTGCTTCTGTCACTTCACGTGCAATAAAATCAGCATCAATGACATTAGCGCCGAGCTTGGCAAATAGTGCGCCAACGGTGGATTTTCCACTGCCGATGCTGCCGGTTAAGCCAATGGTGAGTTGTGTTTTTTTTGTCATAGCAAGAAAAAGAAATGGTGAAGGTTAAACATTAACATTAGCCATCCTGAAAAGGCAAGGTAAGGGCCAAAAGCGATAGGGGTTTGGCTGCTTTGACGGTGCAGCAACAAAAATGTGCCGCCAATCAGCACACCTAAAAGGGAAGATAAAAGCAAAATGGGAATTAACGCTTGCCAGCCCAACCAGGCCCCCAGCATGGCCAGCAATTTAAAATCACCGTGTCCCATGGCCTCTTTTTTGCGTATCAATTTAAATAGCCAATAAATAAACCACAAGCTTAAATAGCCAAGGCTGGCGCCTAGAATGGCGTCGACGGGCGCGACCGTGAGTGGTAATAAACTGGCGAGTAAGCCTAACCAAAGCAAGGGCAAGGTAATATTATCAGGTAGCAGTTGTTGCTCGATATCGATCACCGTTAAACACAATAGGCTCCAGGTGAGGATCAATGCAGCCGCAGCCTGCAGACTCAGACCAAATTGCCAAACGACAGCCACCGATAAAATAGCGCAGCCAAGCTCTACCAAAAAATAACGTAATGAAATAGGCGCGCCACAATGGGGGCACTTGCCTTTTAGCCACAAATAACTCAATAGCGGAATGTTATCGACCAGCCGCAGCGTGTGCGCGCAGTGTGGGCAGTGTGAAGCGGGTAGCGCAAGATTATAAGTAGGCGGCGTCGTGCTGGAAAGCGGCCCAGAAGCCAGCAAGATGTGGCATTGTTGTTCCCATTGATGGTGCAACATGCGTGGCAGCCGCTGGATCACGACATTTAAAAAGCTACCGATTATCAGGCCCAGCAAAGCAGTGATGCTCAGTAGAATGGCTGGATTGTCTAAAGATGCTAAAACCATAACGCTATTTTACTATAATTACATCACGCTACCTAGCTTGAAGATCGGTAAATACAGCGCAATCATCAACCCGCCAAGCAATACGCCAAGCACAATCATAATAAAAGGCTCCAAAAGGCTACTCAGATTGGATAATGCATCATCCACCTCTGCTTCAAAGCGCTCAGCGACCTTATGAAGTAGGGTGTCGAGATCACCGGAAGCTTCACCCACGGCAACCATTTGTACGACGGTATGCGGAAAGAGATCGGTTGCTTGCATGGCGGTGTGAATAGCCTGCCCGCGGAGCACTGCATCACGGATCGTGATAATACCCTGCTGGTAGACACGTTGCCCGCAGGTTTCAGCCGCCGCGTTCAGCGCATCGATTAACGGGAGCCCACTTGCAAAGCCTGTGGCAAGCGTACGGGCATAGCGAGCAATGGCGGCCTTGCGTAGGAGCATGCCTAAGAGAGGGGCGCGCAATAACATCGTATCGAGCTTGCGACGGAAAGCCGTTGAGCGTTTTACGCTTTTACAAAAAGCATAGATGACGGAAGAGAATGTGCCTGCCAATGGCAAGGCATATTGCTGTAAGGTATGTGATAAGGTAATCACAAACTGTGTTGAGAGCGGAAGTGTTGCCCCAAACCCTTGGAATAAGGATTCAAACTGTGGCACCACCCAAATAAGCAATAATAATATTAATAATAGCGCGACGACAACAACGGTGGCGGGGTAATAACATGCTTTTTTTATTTTTCGAGCCAGCACCGCCATTTTTTCTTGTTGTTGAGCTAATGTCTCGAGTGTGGCATCTAGGGTGCCTGATTGTTCACTGGCGTTGAGTTGTTGACAAAATAAACGGCTAAATTGCTTTGGGTGAAGGCGGAGTGCTGCAGATAAAGGCTGGCCAGACGCAATGGTTTTTCCAATAGATTGCAGCATCTCTCGCATGCTATTTTGCTGATTGCCTTTGGCAAGCATATTGATTGCTTGCAATAAAGGTACGCCGGCTTGTATTAAAATCGCAAGTTGCCGGGTAAAGATCAATATGTCTTGCGATTTAATTTTTTTATTTTTAGAAAAGGCTAAAAAATGACTTGTTTTTCGGATCTGTAGTGGCGCAATGCCATTGCGGCGCAGCTTCGCGCGTGCAAATGCTGCACTTTTAGCCTCAATGCTGCCTTGCGCTTTTTGTTTCTGGGAGGTTAAACCTGTCCAATGAAATACAGTGGGCATGGTAACGTTACTTTTTAAGCGCGTTATCACGCAAATCGATCGTGCGGCTAAGCTCACTCAAGCTGGTCATGCCGGCTAGCACCTTCTTAAACCCGGTTGCTTGCAAGGTCAGCATGCCTTCTTTTTCTGCCTGCTGAGCGATCTCGGTGGCGGTACCGGTTAGTATTTTCTCCCGAACAGCGGTTGTGATAGGCATGACTTCAAAAATACCGATTCTCCCCGAATACCCTTGGTGGCAGTGTTGACACCCGTCTGTATTTGCCTGGAAAGTATTGCTCGTCATGCCCAGTTTGTCAGTCTTATACAAAATGTCCATTTCTTCCAATATTGTATCGGGCAGCGTGTGTGGTATTTTACAATGTGAACAAAGACAGCGTGCCAGGCGTTGCGAAATAATCAGTGAGACAGATGCCGCAAGATTAAAAGGCGCGACACCCATATTGAAAAGACGCACTAGCGTATCGGCAGCACTGTTGGTATGCAGCGTGGAAAGCACTAAATGCCCCGTTTGGGCAGCTTTAATCGCAATATCAGCTGTTTCTAAGTCACGGATCTCGCCGACCATCATGATATCCGGATCTTGTCGTAAAAATGCACGCAATGCTTGTGGGAAATGCAAGCCTGCTTTACGGTTAACCATCACTTGATTCACACCCGGGAGATAAATTTCAACAGGGTCTTCTACAGTGAGTAAATTTTTATCGGTTGTGTTGAGCTGCCTCAGCGCAGTGTACAATGAAACGGTTTTGCCACTACCCGTTGGGCCAGTGACCAACACCATGCCTTGTGGGCGCGCAATGGCATCGAGAAAAAGTTGTTTTTGCTTGGGATCATAGCCGAGTTGATCCCACTCCAAATTGAGCTGCGCGGGATCAAGCAATCGTAAAACAATTTTCTCACCAAACAGCGTGGGGCAGGTGCTCACGCGGATGTCGATATCTGTTTTGCTATCATTCGTAAATTTGAAACGACCGTCTTGTGGGAGTCGCCGCTCGGCAATGTCGAGTTCAGCCATGACTTTTAACCTAACGGTGAGGCGCGCACTCACGTCAAGGGGCGGCCGCCCAATTTCAATCAATAAGCCATCACGCCGAAAGCGCACACGGTAAAAGGTTTCATAAGGTTCAAAATGGATATCGGAGATCTGCTGAGCGATAGCATCCTGTAGTAAATGATTAATGGCCTGAATAATGGCGTCATCATCGTGGTGGATGTTGGCAAAACGGGTGCCAGTAAGGTGCGGCAGTTGTGCGGTAAATGTTGACGACATGGCTCCCCCTTTTTGGGTAAGATGATGGGGGAGGAGTCGCTATTGTGCAGCTTAATATTAATTTAATCAACAGGGTGAGCTGTTTATTGCGATGAGCATGCTGATAACGACGGTTAACCTGTTTCTTGGTTGGTGTTTTCGCTGCTTTTGTGTATGATTTCTCTATTATGGCTGTCTTATCTTCACCTACACGATCTCAAATGCAGGAGCAAGCTGCGTTAGGCGGCTTAGTGGAACGTGTTACTTTCCATAGTGAAGAGACAGGCTTTTGTGTGTTACGCGTGAAAGTACGCGGCAAAGCTGATCTGGTGACCGTCGTGGGTTCTGCGCCCAGCATTGCGGCAGGGGAATATATTGATTGTCGTGGCGCATGGGTAAACGATCGTCAACATGGCCTGCAATTCAAAACAGATGAACTAAAAGCGCAGCCCCCTAGCACCTTAGAAGGTATTCAGAAATATTTGGGTTCTGGCTTGATCAAAGGCATCGGCCCGCATTTCGCTAAAAAATTGGTGCATGCTTTTGGTGATGAAGTTTTCGATGTCATCGAAAACGCTCCCGATCGACTTTTGAAACTGCCGGGCATTGGCAAAAAACGGCGTGACGGTGTGCTGGCGGCCTGGGCAGAGCAAAAAGTGATCCGCGAAATCATGGTGTTTTTACATTCTCATGGAGTAGGCACCTCACGTGCGGTACGCATCTATAAAACCTACGGTGATGACGCTATCGCGAAAGTCACTGAAAATCCCTATCGTTTAGCCTTAGATATTCGGGGCGTGGGCTTTAAAACAGCCGATGACTTGGCGGAGAAGTTGGGCATTGCCCGTGATGCGCTGATCCGTGCGCAGGCCGGTGTGCGGCATGTACTCCAAGAGTATTCGACACAAGGGCATTGTGCTGCGGAACAAAACGAATTGATCAATAAAACGGGTGATTTGTTAGAGATTGATTTAAGTATTATTGTTGAGGCGGTGAATCTAGAAATAGCAGAAAAACGCCTTATTCAAGAGCCAATTGATGAAAAAGACTGCGTGTTTTTAGCACCGCTACACCATGCAGAATGCGGTGTGGCGCAGCATATGCGCCGCCTCGCTAAACACCGTTGTCCTTGGGGGAGCATTGACGCCAACGCGGCCATTCCTTGGGTAGAGGGCAAAACCGGCTTGCAATTATCCGCCTCACAGCAAGAGGCCGTGCGACTTGCTTTGCAGAGCAATGTATTGGTGATCACCGGTGGGCCGGGTGTCGGTAAAACCACGGTATTAAATAGTATCTTAAGTATACTGGCCGCTAAACGTGTGCGCATGCAATTGGCTGCGCCGACGGGCCGTGCGGCGAAACGCTTAGCTGAAACAGTGGGCATTGAAGCAAAAACCTTGCATCGACTTTTAGAGTTTGACCCTAAAAATTATGGTTTTAAACGCGATGCCATGAACCCTTTTGACACAGATTTAATCGTCATAGACGAAACCTCGATGGTGGATGTGGTCTTAATGAACCAAGTACTGCGTGCCATCGATGATAATACGGCGTTATTGCTTGTAGGCGATATGGATCAACTCCCTTCTGTTGGACCGGGTGCGGTATTAATGGATATTATCCAGTCGCATGCTATTCCGACTGTGCGTCTCACAGAGATTTTCCGCCAAGCAGCGACATCACAGATTATTGTGAACGCACACCGGATTAACCAAGGCGAACTACCACAGTCACTGCCACCCGAACAAGACACCGACTTTTATACGCTTTATGCCGAAACGCCCGAAGAAATTTATGAAAAATTAATCACCGTGGTGACAAAGCGCATTCCTTCGCGCTTTAATCTTAACCCCATACGTGATATTCAAGTGCTCACCCCCATGAATCGCGGCAGCTTAGGTGCGCGCTCACTGAATGTGGAGCTACAGCAGCGTTTAAACCCTCACGCCAGCCCTAAAATTGTGCGTTACGGTATTACGTTTGCGCCGGGTGATAAAGTCATCCAGATGGTCAACAACTACGATAAAGATATTTTTAACGGTGATATTGGGTCGATTAGCAAGATCAATCAAGAAGATGATTGCTTGTGGATTAATTATGATGGGCGTGAAGTCCGCTATGAAATGAACGAGCTTGATGAAATTAATTTGGCATACGCTACTAGTATTCACAAAAGCCAAGGTTCGGAATATCCGGTTGTCGTGCTCCCAATATCAACGCAACATTATATGTTGTTAGAGCGCAATCTGCTTTACACCGCTGTCACGCGTGGTAAACAACTTGTTGTATTAATCGGTCAGAAAAAAGCTTTATCGATGGCCTTGCGTAATCAACGCGCCAGCCGCCGCCTCACAAAATTACAACAACGGCTATCCAGTCAGTAATGTCTTAATCTATTTTAAGACATTGTCTGTTTCAACAAATATTGTAAATTGTTATAAAGCTAAGACTGTCTTCATTATCAAGCAAGGGGAAAGCAATGCCAACGCACCAACAGGGCTTTACACTTATTGAAATTATGATCGTCGTTGCGATCATCGGCATTTTAGCAGTGATTGGCTTACCGGCGTATCTGTCTTATATTGAAAAATCCAAATTTTCTGAAATTATCTTGGCCACCAGCCCCTACAAAACAGACGTTGAGATCTGCGCGCAAACCAATGGCTCGCTTAATAACTGCGACGCGGGCAGCATGGGCATTCAGCCACCTATTAACCAGCCTGTTGGCAACCTGGCCAGTCTTGATGTGAGTATGGGTCTGATTATCGCCACCGCAGTCGACACCTTGGCCGAGGGCGCCAACTATATACTAGAGCCTACTCTCGAGAATGGCCGCCTCACCTGGGTGGTGAGCCCAGACAGCACCTGCTTAGAGAAGGGTACCTGCTCGGCAGCAAGCTGAGCAGGGTGGCACAAAACTCACCTTACCTAAAAAAACACCCGCGACACTGATTTCTCTGTGCGCTTGTAGCTTACCAGCTGATTTCCTATAATCACCGGCCCGCCTTGATCATTGTCATCGCGCCGAAGTAGCTCAGTTGGTAGAGCAACTGATTCGTAATCAGTAGGTCGGAGGTTCGACTCCTCTCTTCGGCATCAATACTTGACCGCAAACCACAGCACTCTACGGCAAAATATAACATTGAAATCAATGCATTAGTATTAATTTTTATGTTTCCTTATTATAGGTGCGTATCTCGGGGTGTGTTGCGTTTTATTGTGGATAACTGTTATTACAGGATAGCGACCAAGGCGGTTTGTGGAGTTTTCGAATCAAACTAGCAGAACAACCCATGAAAATTATAACTTTCTGATATAAAACATAATTATTGATCATTTTCAGTTTTCTATATTTAAATCCAGGCAAACCCTCTCTACTTGAATATGGTACCATTTTATAGTACTATTTTATGATGAAGTCGAAGCATATAAAAACTTTCAAGGAAATTTACGATAGTCCAGTTCGTTCCAGTATTTCCTGGAAAGACATCGAAGGCATGCTAGCGGCTCTTGGCGTAGAGATTAGTGAAGGAAATGGTTCGCGTGTTCGCCTTGCCTATAACGGTGTGCGTGCAACCTTTCATAGACCTCATCCTAAAAAAGCAACCGATAAAGGCGCTGTCGTCTCCATGCGGTGCTTTTAAACCGAAGCGGAGGTGAAGTTATGTTAAGTTATAAAGGCTACATTGGACACATTGAATTTGATGATGACGCTGAAATTTTTCATGGTGAGGTGATTAACACCCGTGATGTGATCACTTTTCAGGGCAAGAGTGTTAAAGAGTTAAAAAAAGCATTGATTGACTCTATCGAGGACTACTTGGACTTTTGTGCTTCACGTGGAGAGACGCCTGATAAACCTTTCTCAGGAAAGCTAAACCTGAGATTAGATCCAGAGTTACATCGGAAGGCGTACGTTGCAGCCAAACATGAAGGTCAAAGCCTTAATACATGGATTGTGCACGCAGTTGAAAAAGGCGCACAGGATTCATATTATCAATAGAGAAAATTTTTGGAAAATCAAGGGGGGCAGGTTGATTGTTAAATAATGAACCTGACCCCCATGTCTTTCCACTTCTGTTACTGGAAAAATTTATTGAGCATGGCTGAGTAGCTGGTTCTGACGTAACGCGAGCAATACATCGATAACAAACTATTACAGGAAGTTATATGTCAAAAAAAGCGATTTTTTTATCGGGAGGTGGTGCGCGAGGCGCTTATCAAGTAGGCGTGCTTAAAGCGATCTCTGATATTACGCAGTCAGAAAATCTCCCTGCTGATATCCTCAGTAGTATCAGTGCGGGTGCAATAAATGCTTCATTTCTTGCAATGCATGCAAATGATTTTAAATTTTCGGTATCAAAATTGGTGGAATTATGGTCCTCTTTGACATGTGATAAAGTTTTTAGAACAAGTAATTTTTCCTTAATCACTTCGGTTGTTCGAAACCTGTCAAACATGGTGCTTCATTCCAAAATTAAAGGGGGGGCTTATCTCCTAGATACTGCGCCATTGAAGACCCTACTTGATACGCATTTAGATTTTAAAAAAATTAATGCTAACATCGAGAAAGGATTGCTTTCTTCTTTTGAAGTTGCAGCCACATGCTATGATTTATCGCAAAATACCTCTTTTTTTAAATCCACAACGCCCATCCAATATTGGGGAAAAACAAGGCATAGCGCTTGCGCAAACGAGATTAGTTGTAAACACATTTTAGCATCCACAGCAATTCCATTCTTTTTCCCTGCAGTAAAAATTGATTCGTGGCATTATGGTGATGGTGGAACGCATCTTGCAGCACCGCTAAGAGCTTCAATCAAGTTAGGCGCTGATCGTATTTTAGTGATTGGCACCAGGGAAAAAGCTTCATTGGAAGCAACTGCCTCTACTTCTAGCTCGGATGGTATTTCATTTGCAAAAGTACTAGGTAGTATCTTGCACGCTTTATTTTCAGATAATTTGGTTCGAGATGTTGAATTGCTCACCAAAATAAATTGTTCGATGCACCTTATTTCACAAGAAAAACAAAAAGAATTGGCATGGAAACCTATCGATATGCTTTATATCTACCCCTCGGTTGATTTAGCTGAGCTTACTCAAGGAAAGGAAACCTCATTGCCGTTTCTGTTGCGTTATTTAATGGGTGCCTTCGGATCTAAAGAGCAATCCGGCGATTTATTAAGTTTTTTATTATTTGAGTCAGATTATTGTAAGACACTGATTGATATTGGTTATCAGGATGCAATTGCTCAAAAAGATGCTATAAAAGATTTTTTTACTTAGACGAGCAATAATGTGTTTGAGACTAAGATTGAGGTAGCGTTATTACCATTAGAATACACTATCTATTAGCATAATTGTGCTATGATTTTTTAATAAAAATGTTCAGTAACTCTCTTATGCGCCCTTTGGAACAAAAACTCGGTTGTTGGGAATCAATACACGCTTTAATCCATGATCTCGCTTATGGCCATGGAAAAATTGTCTGTACTGTCTCTCTCTCGGGCCAATTAAATCCCACACTTATTTGTCAGGCACTGGAGCAACTCCATCAACGCCATCCACTGCTGCAAGCCACACACACCCTGAAGCGCAAGGGTTATTTTTTCCGTTTAGATGCCAAATTCTCCTCTATCCCTTTTCAAGTAAAAATGAAACATGATGATAATACGTGGCAAGATATTGTCGAACAGGAATTAGCTCAACCTTTTCCTACCGACCAATATTTATGGGGTGCGACGCTATTATGTCCCTCTACCCCTCAAGGAAATACTGAAATCATTCTTTTCTTTAGCCATGCTATCTGCGATGGTTTGTCGGTCGCTTCTTTTCTAGATGAACTATTAACTGTTTATTGCAAGCTTGAACAAGGTGAAGCCATTGATCTGCCACCACTACCATTGCTGCCGCCCATCGATATACTGGTGCAGCAAGCTAAAAAAACGAAAGACGCCTTTATCACTAAACAACTAGCACAACCCATTTCATGCCCCTGGCCTTATTCAAACTCAGTGCCGTTAGGGCAGCGCAAGACTAAAAATGTCTATCGTCACCTGAGCATGAAGCAATACAAACTGATTGAACAAACTTGCCGACAGCAACATATCACTGTGCATGCTGCACTTAATGCTGCCGTATTACTGACGGCGGGTAGCTTTGGAAATGTTAATAACATCAGCTTGCAAACACCTATTAATTTACGTCGTTACTGCCAACCAACACTCAGCAATGAAAATTTTGGTTGTTATGTGAGTATGGTGACCACCCAACATACTTGCAACCCCCAGCAAACTTCTCTCTGGGATGCTGCACGTGATTATCGTGCTCAGCTTAAATCGGCTTTGCCACATGCCAGCGCTTACCTTCCAAACTTTTCTCTACGCATGTTAAGAAAATTATTAGATAAGCTATGCTTGAATCCGCGTGATCATTTTACGTTAGGATTTGGTGTGACAAATGCTGGCCGACTTAACTTGCCAACTGCTTACGGTAAGCATCGCATTAAATTTCTTTATGGTAGTACATCGCGCCAAGCAGCTGACTTTGTGATCTTGATCAGCGCTGCCACCTTCAACGATGAATTATTTTTAACGTTTAACTTTACCGAACCAATGCTCAGCATCAATTGGGTTGAAGATTTCGCAGATGATATGCTGGCCAGGCTACTTTCACCCATTTAATACTCAAACCGATAACTTACATGGCAGAAGCAAAACCCTCTTTAGTATTTGTGTATAACGCCGATAGTGGTGTGTTTAATACGCTATCCGATATGGCGCATAAACTATTTTCACCCAAAACATATCAGTGTAATCTTTGTGCGCTTACCTATTCCAATGTGAGGATGCGGAAAGAATGGAAACAGTTTATTGAAACCCTCAATGCGTCAGTTGAATTTTTGCATCGCGATGAGCTAAAGACACACTATGCGATTGACGATGTTGAACTGCCGGCAGTATTTTGCAAACAAGGTGAATGTTTGACCGTTTGGTTGACCGCAGAAGAAATTAATCGCTGTAAAACGATGGCCAAGTTAGAAAAGTTAATCTGCGAAAAATTATCAGAGGCACATCAAAGCTAAATGTTATGCCTCAGAAAAAGCGGACAAAAAATATAAGGAAGTTATATCTGACCATACTGCATTACAAGCTTCTTAAATGTAAGATAAAAAGAATCGCGATCACCATAACGATAAGTGCCATAACAAAAAAACCACCCACCAAGAAATAAAGTCGTTTTCCTTTTCTGTGTAAGATTGATGGTGTGAACCCTTTGGCAAGGAACATTATATTTGCAGAAAGAATAATACACACAATATTAATAACAAGAAGAAGTAGTGATTGCAAACCAACAAAATATTGTCCAATTCCCATCGAAAAACCGAACAAAACGGTAGGGATCAATAAAACCCCGGCAAGCATGATACCGATTAATGTGCCCGATATTCCTGACACCAGTGAAATAACAGCCGCAGCGCCCGTAGCTAATGCAATAATAATACTGTTGAAATTGAGTTGCATTTTGATAGGTTGAATATATTGCGGCAGAAAGTGATGCATAAATAGGCCAATGGAAAAAGCAACGACGACGCAAACCACAATGCCAGCCACATTTTTTAAAGTAGCACGAATTAACAAAGTAAAGTTACACGAACTGACACCTAACGCAAACGCTAGATTGGGACCTAATAATGGCGCAATTAGCATAGCACCAATAATTGCGTAGAGGCTGTCTTGAGCAGCCCCGAGCGTTGCCATGACAGTAGCAAACAATAGCAATAAAATATAATTGCTATCTACTTCTGCTTCGCTGTAAATTTTTTCATAAATCTCTTGGTGAGACACTTGTTTTGCTGTTTTTTTAAGCATGATATAGACCTGTTTATTTTTTATTAATTTTACAAAAATACGAGTCATTTAGATATTGTTGCTACCCTTATAATATACCAACATTAGGGTTATCTCGAGGCACAGGAGATAATCAGAGTAGCGAAAAACAAACATAGTTGGAAAGATAGCAAAGTTAAGGGGCTTTTTTTGCTTGGATTTGCCAAAAAACTGAATCCTAGAGTCCTCAATCAATTCAAGGGGGGCAGGTTCATTGTATAACATTCATTTTTATTTTACTGAATTTGATTGTTAAACAATGAACTTGACCCCCTTCCTTTTGAGGAAGTCCAGCAAGCGGTTATTGCGGAATTAAAAGATTTGCTGCGAAGAGAAGGCTCTTCGGGTGCGACTGTTTATTTGAGCCATCTTAATGAAGCGATTAGTCATGCCCAAGGGCATTTTGACCATGTATTGCATATGCCAACTGAAAATGTTGAGCATGAGATGAATGAGATAGCTATCTTAGGTGAGGTAGCGTTTGTATGAAGCTTAGCCCTAAGGATTACGAACAAGCTATTAAGCGATTATTACCCACAGGGCCTGCGTGGAATAGGGAGCCTGGTAGTTTGCTCTCAGCCTTGACGAATGCTTTGGTGCAAATTTTTGCTCGGGTGGATTCCAGAGTGCATGACCTCATTGAAGAGTCTTACCCTGATTCTACGCTATGGCTGCTACCTGAATTTGAAACGCTTGTAGGGCTTCCCGATGAATGCGTAAAGCTTGCCGATACCATTGCTTTGCGTCGTCAGGACGTGAAAGCCCGCTTAACCGCACAAGGCGGGGCATCGAAGCAATATTTCACTGAGTTGGCTAGAAGCTTGGGCTATGAAATTACGATTACAGAATTCTTTCCCTTTCTCATGAACCGCAATGTGATGGGTGACCCGTTGCATGGTGATACCTGGGCCTTTGTCTGGCAAGTGCATGCAACAGGGGGTAGCTATCGCTACTTTGAGTATGGCCACTCCTTTATGGGTGAGCCGTATGTGACCTTTAATAATGAGAGGCTAGAGTGTGTGTTTGAAAAATATAAGCCGGCGCATACGATTGTGATATTTTCTTATGAGGTAGAAGAGAATAATGTATTACATTGATACCGAAACAGCCATTGAAGAAAGACCGCCGATAGATGACCCAGGCCCAAGGCCTGACAAGAAGTATTACACGGGCGGTGACCCTGCCCGGGGCATACCTGCGACCCGTGCCGATGCGCAGCATATGAATGTCTTGCAGACTGAGATTGCTAATGTCGTGGAGGCAGCAGGGTTGCCGCTAGAGAAGGGCGATGATACGCAGTTATTGCAAGCGATACCTATTGTGGCAGGTAATCCGCCGATGCCGCGTGGGCATTTGTATGGGTTGCAGATACGTCAAGATGAGGAGAGTTCGGGGAGTACGTTAGTATTTGAGACAGGCGAATGCCGTGATGCATTGCATAAGCAAAATATTGTGGTGGCCAGTGAACTCATCAAACATATCAACAGCGTCTGGCGACCGGGTAACCATGCAGGCGGGTTAGCATTGGGAGCTGCAAGAGATGCGTTAAGTTACCATGCGTTTGTGCTCGCTAAACCAAATGGAGATGTTGATGCAGGGATAGATAGTTCACCTGATGCGAAGAATTTAATGGTGGATCCAGCAGTGGTCGCAGCAGGGTTTACAGTATATCGGCGTGTGGGATCTGTGATTGCCTCATCTGATGATTTAGTTATGTATGGCTTTAGCCAAGATGGTGATTACTTTACGCTACAGCCTTATGTGGAAGTGTATTCAATGCCTAATCCGGGAACGAGTGGGATGGTGGTGCCGGTCGGCGTGCCGTCAGGGATTGATGCAATGGCAGTTTTAAGATTCTCCGCGGAAGACAGTAATCCTGCAGGAACAACGTATTATCGATGTGATCCGGTAACAACGCCTGAAATGGCAGTAGAATATTGGAATAGTTTGCTGAGGACTGATGTGGTACAGCAGCGAGCGGAGGTGGTGATGAGTGTGCCGGTGGAGTCGGGAGTGGATGACCAGTTGCTGGGTGAGGTGAGGCTTCAAGCGTCAAGAAGTAATGATGCAATTAGGATGAGGGTGACATCGGTGGGGTGGGTTGATGGGCGAGATAAGAGCTGAATCTAAAACTATGTTAGTTGGCTTATTTGTAAACTTTTTTTGACACTATGTCTATTATTTTCAATGAGTTGCTATATGGCTGGAGGGTTGACTCTACACTTAGGGCCGTCATATTATCGCTGCCTTGAAGTTCTAATTATTTGGGGATGAAAAATGCTAACTGAAAATAGATTTAAAGGAGCTCCACCGAAAGCACTGAAGAAGATCCCCTGCAAGAGAAAGGTATCTGCGGTTGGAATAAAAAAAACATGTGTGGATTGTCATTTTTTGTGCAAGAATGGAATAGATATTCACCTCTTATCCAAAGAAGAAAGAGGAAAAATCAAGAAGGGTAATTTTGAGTTTCTGGAAGGCATGTCTTTAAATTGCTATAAGAAATGTTGGCACGAGGACATTACCCAAGAGATAAGAGGGAACCGGTATAATCTGATCGCGGAGAAAGATAGAAGCGATTGTTTCTTTACTGAATATCGACAAAATATGCTTTTCTCTGCTGTTGAAGAGCTAGAAAAAAGAGAGTGCGATTATCGTGAAGCTAACTCCGATAGGCGACTAACACGCCAGGGATTATATATAGCTGCTGCAGCAATTTTCTTCGCACCTTTTGTAGATAAAATTGTAGGAAGGTTCTGGAGTTTACTAGCAGCTTTAGTTAGCGGCGTTGGTAGTTAGCTGACAAAAATAAAGCTGTTTTAAAAAAGTTAATTTCAGCTAGCAAAGGTATCTAATTTATTCCCACATACTTTCCTCCTTCTTCGCCTTGCCTATGACTACAGCAGGCAGAGTACCTCACTCGCTTAACAAGCACTTTTTCAGGTTTAAAAGATAAAGCTATTTTTGAGAGGATAAAAAATGGCTAGAGCTTCACAAGCTTGCTTGTAGTTTAAGCAAACCAGCTTCTTTTAAGTAATGTTTGTTTAAGTTGGGTTCATAGGTTTGTCGCCACCGCCGGCAGCGGGAGGTGCTGCTGCAATGGAGGTGCCTAAATCATCCATAAAAACCCCCCTAAGGTAGGTGCTTGCATTTGAAGAAATTGTGGTCATTATCCCCGAAGCTAAAACCATGCTTTTATCTTCATCCGGTCCAGATGCGAGCACAATTGCTCCTAGTATAATTGAAACTATGTTAATAACAGAAACCATGGCTGTCCAAACAATAAGCTTATGAACCTTATCCTTTTCAACTTGAGCCATATTTTTAACAGCATTTTTTTCCATCAGAGCAACAGTAACTTGAAGCACAAAAGCCACAAAAATGCAGACTGTTCCTATGAAGGAGAGTGTTTCTCTGTGTTTCTTGCCCTTCTTATCATCTGCTATAGAGTTGCCAATGCCTTGCAAGACTGTGCTTCCCATCAAGCAAAGAATTGCCGCAACAGTGCTAAAGTAAGCAAAAGTCTTTTTCCACCCTTGTAAATGAGTCATCTTGATATGCTTTAAAATCACTCCGCACTAAAAAAGTTGTTTAGAAAAAACAAGAAAACCGGTATCAATATATTTGTATCTGTTTTCTGAATAGATAGCGTAACATCCGAAGGGAAGTTTTATAGTTATTTGATTAACAAAAATAGAGAGCTTTTTTTGAACTTGGATTCAATTAGTGATCTCATATATTTAGCACTCTGGATGTAGAGTACTTGCGTACTTACAATTTAGAGAGAAGCAGCTCGAGCTGTTGCAGTTGGCAAAGGGAAACTTAGATGGAGGTTGGCCTCTAAAGAAGTTTTCACTGTAGAGCGAAAAGACTTATTAGGTTCCCCATTGTCTCTTGCTTGCTGAAATGCAGTTGCTTCTGCTGGTGAAGCAAGCTTGAGTATAAGATTTGTTACTTCAACATTAGGGTTGCTGGGATCTTCAGGCTTGTCTGAAACAAAGCAGAGTTCATAAGGTACGAGCGCTTCGGCATCCGCAAAACCAGACTGCTGAAGTATCCTAGTAAACTTCGTTTTGTAAGGTTCGGGCAATGCCCCAGAAATGGTGCGGGCATTAGTGTATTTGCAAGGCTTGTCAGAGTGCGGATCACCTAAAAATTTTTTGGTGGCATTGACAAAATCTTCTGGGGTTAACCAATTTGCTTTTTGTAAAAATGCTATGTTGCTAGGTAAGGAATCCCCTAAAAGGTCATCCAGGATGCATCCTGAGGCAAGTGGTTGGTGTCTATCAGCTTTTTGAAAGAAGCAGGAGGGTCTTCAATAGAGCACCCCATATTCACATGAGCAGTGCGGCTTCCATATCGAAACTTCAAAGCACAGTAAAGGCATCCTGCCTTAGGGGGTCTCTTGCAGGTAAGCGGGCCTGTTGCCTTGGTGATGCGTGCTAGATTGATCTCAGCAGGTGTTGTTGTCGAGGAGGCAATATCATTACCTTTCAAAAAAGTAATCAGTGTGTACAGAGCGCAAGAGATTAAGCTGATCAGTAGGGCTTGAGCGTAATACTCCTTTAAGACAATGAACAGCAAGTACAAAGCACAGAGTCCTAAGATCTCAATGGCTTTTTCAGTCTCACTGCGAGACTGTTTTTGTGTTGAACTTTGAGTTTCCATCTTTCTTTATAGATTGAATAACATCAGTGTGTACGTTTTTAGATTGGCACTCAAAACTATCGTTTAACTTCGCATTGGCCGAAAAACTAGTCTTAAGGTGGGGAATATCCTATAGACAGGGGAAACTGTTTTAGGCTTATGTATTCAATTATCGAGCTTTTCCTGATAATGCGGCCCCACACCACCAGTATGCGCAGCAACCGTCACCTGGCATCGCTCTTGTTCATCAAGATAGGCAGTTATGGCCACAGTTTCTGGAGCAGGGAGGATATCGGACATCACGCCACCTCCAACGTCATCCAATCGAAACACCGTAATATCACCGCCTGTACCACCAACAAAGAGTTGTTTTTTACAAATGGCGATAGCTAAGGTTTCAGACTGCAGAGTATTAATTTGGTCAACCCGGGTGAGAGCAATCCCATCAAACCGGTAAACAGCGACATAGGGTTTAGTATGCGTGGCAACATAAAGCAACAATGCATCTTCCACTGCCATAACAACCACATTACGAGCATTGGGTTCATCGGCTGTAAACATAGCACCTGCAGTGCCACCGCAGTTTGGGTCCAGTGGAACAATCACCAGATTACCAAAGCCACCCTCATGTCCGCCTAAATCTGCCACTACCAAATAGGGCTGCTTAAGCACTGAATACTCTTCATGTGACAGAAAAGTAATTTCATGCGGCGCCACCCATCCAGTGATATTCTGAAAAGGGGTAAGGATATCCTGTCCATCATACTGGCGCAGAAGCTGAACTTTTGACGTTGACCAATCAGCTAGACCTATCAGGGTGCATCCCGTAAAATGCTGTAAATCAATTGCACGGGCATCGTCATCGCAGTCCCACTCAAGCAAGCGCATAGGGAGGCCCCCGCGGTCGCAGTAAATTTTGCAGGTGTCATTACCACTCAGTGTGGCCAGCCCAAAGCAAAGTGATGGTTGTGGGTCTTGCAGCTGCATGGTGCTGACTGAACAGCTTGTAGCGGGCCCGGAGGGCTCTATAGGTATCGGTGTACTAGTACCCACTTCCCAGTACTCGGTGTCTTCATAGATAAATGCTGAAACTACTCTTGGCGGCGCATGAATGCTTTTGTTTGGATTAAAGGCGCACAAGTTGAAATTGGTATGTGGCCAATAAAACTCCCAGGTGAGTTCATAGTGCTTAGGGGCTTCATTTACAAGGCTGCCGCTCACTGATAGCAGGAGGCACAACAGCAAACAGTACTTATTCATTCTCTAAAACAACTGAGAACAAGCTGGAGCAGATTGCAATCAAAATGACTTTGCCTGGTCATCTATATGGTGTAACAAGCGAAGGGAATGCACGTAAGCTTCAAGTTTTTTGAAAATATTTTCATGCTCGATTAAATTTACCTGTGAGTGTTATTGCATTATACAGACTATAAATAGAGTCCTTTCTTCTGGTTTGTGATTGTTAATGCTCTTGTGCTCTGATTGATTCTCACGATGCTTGGTGTGAAGTGGTTCGTGGGGTTTGTTGTGCTGTTCGCTCTTGCTTTTCTTAGGCAAGATAAAAAAGCTTTAAGCTCGGCTCGTTACCAGGATGAGCCTTTTAATTATTATTCAAGCCTTGCTACAACAGGTGCGATGCATGCTAAGCATTTTAAGGTGCAAGGGGATAGTTATGTGTTCGTTTCGCAGTATTACGATGGGGAAAACTTCCATCAAGAGTCTGTGTTGTATTGTTGGGGGCAGGGCAATTTAATTCAGGTGCAATCTATTGCCACTCTGGGCGCGATATGTTCTGAATATCTGGAGATAGAAGGTGAGGGCTACCTTGTTGTCGGCAATCATTTTGATGCTGGGACTTATCGTATTAACTCGGTTGTCTATCATTGGGATGGTGCTCGATTCGCCTGGCATCAAGATTTGCCAACGGTGGGTGTGCGAGCCCTAAAGCATTTTGAGAGTGAAGGAGAGCGCTACCTGGTCGTAGCTAACTTCCGAGATGAGACTTCGCATTCAGTGAGTTCGGTGATTTACCAGTGGGTTGGTGGAGACTTTATACCTATTCAGCAGCTCCCGACGAAAGGTGCGCATGAGTTAGAGCTTTTTACGATAGATGGCGATATTTACCTGGTAGTTGCTAACCATGTAGATGATACGGTCCAGTCACCGGCATATGATACTGATTCAGGGCTCTATCTCTGGAGTGACAGTGCCTTTATCGAATGGCAGAGGCTTCCAACAGTAGGAGCTACAAGTTGGATTCACTTTGAACAGGAAAACGAGCATTATCTGGCGGTTAGCAATTATTTCGATGGTATCAACTACGTAGGCAGCGTGGTGATTTATCAGTGGGATGGGCAAGAGTTTACAGTGATTCAATCGATTCCAGTAGCAGGCGCCTTTGCTTTGAGCTTTATGCAGGGATATTTAGTCATTGGGCGGCACTATGATGGGCTTACATACCAATTGGAGTCGCTGGTGTATGAGGGGCAAGGTGGAGTATTTCGCCTGGTGCAAGCTATCCCAACACAAGGGGCAAGTCATCTCGAGAGTTTTTCAGACGGTGGGCAGCAGTATCTGTTTATCGCTAACTACTTTGATGACAGTAGCTATGAGATTAAGTCGGATGTTTATGTCTTGGGAGCCAGTGGGGTGAGTAGTAGTTCTTCAGCCTCAGACATGCCAACTGCTTCTCAGATATCGCTTACTCCCAGTCCATCACAAACCTCTGCGGTAGTTCAAAGCAACACAGAATCATCCAGTCTGAGCTCAGGAGCAGGAACGGCTAGTACATCTCCAAGCCTAAGCCCAACGCAAAGTGCAGGGTGGGGAGGCCCTACGTCTTCAATGCAGCCTTCCGAGAGCCTTAGTCAGAGTGTGAGTACGCCACTCCAAGGTAGCTCTAGCTCAGGTTTAAGTGACGGCATCTTAGCCTTGATCGTCATACTAGTTTGCGCAGTAGTATTTGCAGGAAGCTATTTTCTTGTGCCTCGAGCATATAGATGGTGTTTCAGAAGGCGTTCGGGGTACGAGATGATCTCACCTGCAGAGGATCGGTGGTTTAGTTTCAGAGTGAAAGAGTGGAATTTGTGAGTGAGTCCAAGGGTCAAAAAAAGAGCTGATATTCAGTTGATCTGATGACTGAAATATAGTGAAATTTTGTGTGGGTTGGTGATATTTGTTATCACTTAGTCCTCTGCTTTTGGTGAGGTATCTTCATCTGTAATGGTGCACTGATGGTGCACTCGCTCGCAAAAAATGGCAATAAGCAGTCACAATGAGTGATAAGAAAATTAGTGTAACTTTATGATTTATTTGTTGTTAGTTATTGTGGTGTGTTGTAGTGTTTTACATAAAATCTGATTCGTAATCAGTAGGTCGGAGGTTCGACTCCTCTCTTCGGCACCAATAAAATCAATAGCTTACAAAATCTCTTGCTTTTAAAAAAGCTTCTACGGTGTATTTCAGGAGAGCAAAATAAAAGACAAGGGCAAATTCACCCTATTTTTATAGGTGTTAATTTATATAGTATTGTTTTATAAGGCAATTATTTGTTTTTATGCCATCATTATTATACTATAATAATGATGGTATAAAAAAGAGGTGATTATGTTAGATCAATTTCCATTAGACATTGCTTTTGAGGGGGCTTTCTTCGATCGAGAGTCTGAGCGCAAGCGGTTGCGGGGTAATATCGAAAGTAATACCCACACATTAATTACCTCGCCGCGCCGCTATGGCAAAACAAGCTTAGTTTTTAAAGTGATCGCGGAACTGCAAGCTTCAGGTGTGCAAATTGACATGATGTTGGCCACTGATGCAGAAAAAATGAAGAATGTCATTTTGGATGGGATAGGGTGCAGTATTGCCAATATCATTTCAGGTAAAAAAAGAGTCTTAGAGAAGATTAAAAAAGTTTTCCTCCCCTTTAATACCATTGAGAGCATAGAACTAGGGCAGCTAACGATTAAGCTTCGACCTTATTCAGAAAAAGCGCCCCACTTAATTATTTTTGAGGCGCTACAACGTTTAGAAAATTGCGCAGAAGAACTCGACAAAAACGTACTTCTATTTTTTGACGAATACCAACATGTCTTAGATATTAAGGGTATCGAAGAGTTTGAGGCATCCTTACGATCGTTTGCGCAAACAGCTAAGCGTGTTGTCTGTGTGTTTTCTGGTAGCAACCGGCACTTATTGCAAAAAGTATTTAGTGATCAATCTCGACCGTTTTACAATATGTGTGATCATATGTTGCTGGGCCGCATTTCAGCGGAGGATTATACCGAACACTTGCTTACTCTCAGCCAGCAGCAATGGGGGAAAGCAATGCCTCAAAAGATTGTTGAACTGATACTTGAATTAACAGCACGTCATGCTCATATAGTTAATGCATTATGCCGGAGGCTATGGCAATTAAACGCCATCCCTAACGCAGAAATACTAATGGAATCATGGAATGAACTCGTGTCGGAAAAGCGATATGAGATAAACAGCGATTTTGATAAGCTTACGCCAATACAACGGACTATTTTAGTTGAGTTAGCGCGCGATCCATTTTCACAGCCTACCAGCGCTGCAGTGATTAAGCGTTTAAATGCATCCACCTCAGGGATCACTAATGCATTAAAAGGATTGCAAAACAATGATTACATTTACCAAGAAGCATCTGGTCGCTATCGGGTGTTAAATCCAGTGATGGAATATATATTGCGATAAAAAATTATTTAAAATATTAGGTAGACATGTCTGCTTAGCCTGTATTTGCAGTAATATTTACGGCATCAACGGGATTTTCTATCAATTAGGTGACTTACACGCAGACGTTATCCTATATCTTGTGACCGAGTGTCGTTTTATTTTTTTAAATCACTTTAAACAAGAAAGACTGTCAGCGTGATCAAAGCAGCAAGAATGGTCAAGTATTGTTTCATGCTCTGCTGCCTCCTGTTGTCAGTGAGTGCCATCCCTGCGCACAATGCGGCTGAACCTGAGTACTACAAACTCACCTGGGAGTTTGATTGGTGGCTACATGCAAATTCTGAGTTGTGTGCCTTTAACCCCGTCTCTAACCAAAGCAATCCGCCAAGAGTGGTCTCAGCCTTCACTGATGCAGATGCCGAGTACTGGGAACTGGGAAGCTTCACCCCGATACCCATCGCACCTTCCGGGGCCGCTGTAGGCTGTGCTGTCAGCACGATGCAGTTGCAAGGCTCGTCGCAGCCTTCATTGTGCTTCGGGCTTGCTGTACCGAGTGCTAATGATAGCTGCAAAATTTATTGCGATTATCTTGAAACGCCAATGCCATTTTTTGAATGGTCTTGTGGTGATGCCGCGAAGACCATTGGCATGCAGCATTTTACGGGCTTTACTTTAGTTGCTGTCGTTGACCAATCTGGCCCGGAGATCGAGCTTCTATGCCAGTATGACGGAGAAGAGGCGCTTACCCCGGTTCAGACACTTACTGGCTGGAAAGCGCCGCATGAGGTTTCATTTTTGTCGCATGAAGTGTATCCCTTCCTCGAGCAGTCTTATTTGGTCGTCGCAGATATCAACGGTGATCAAGGTGGTTTTGGCAACCTGGTGATCATGCCGCTGGCGCCGAATTGCGGTGGTGTCACAGGCGCGATGTTTACCGCGAGGGAGCCCAGTGCGCGTAATGTTATTCTGATGGAAGGTTACGATGGTTTGCTGATTTATCTTGGCCTTGATGCTAAGCCCTTTGTGGCTGTCTATCGCTTTGACGGTGCTCGTTTGGTCCGAATTAACCAAATCAATACCCCGCAAGCTAACACCTTAGGCATTGCCATCTGTAAGAATCAACTCTTTGTGGGGGGCACAGGCGGTGATGTGAATGTCTATTTGTTAGATCAACAGGGCATGAGCTTCCCATGGGACGTGCTGCCTGCTCCGCAAACCACGGGCATAGCGGCCTACCTTGATGAGCAAGACCGTTGTCAGGTGACGATTGCAGCCCGCTGCGGCGGTGCGGCACCGCACTATCAGGAAAAGCCACTTTACTGATCGTGCCCCTCAGCCAGCACGGCAATACATGAGGAGACATCGTAAGTAGTTTATAGGGCAAAGATGCTTCAGTGAACGCAATCTTGAAGTGCAACACGGAAGAGTGGGGGTGAGTTATTAGGCAAGATTAGAATCACCTCTCAAAAAAAAGAGGTATTTATAAGTTGGTTTTATGACATATTTGTGTCGTGTCGAAGAATTCAAAGCACCATTGCGATCATTTGTGCAAACAGCTTATGATGAGCAGCATGCCACATACAAACAGTTCCCCTAGTACCCCCATCCAAAAGAAAGAACAAAATAAAAACAGAACGCTTCGATTACATGACGGCAGACTAATCGGTTTTGCAGAATATGGCGATCTCAGTGGTGCGCCTGTTTTTTATTTTCATGGTTTTCCAAGCAGTAGGCTGGAAGCCAGTTGTTTTGATGCAGCGGCCAAAGCCAACGGATATCGTGTGATTGGGCTTGATCGCCCCGGTATGGGTTTATCGTCGCTAGATAAAAATCGTACCATTTTATCATGGGCAAAAGACGTTGCTGAATGTGCTGATAGCTTACACATAAAAAAATTTTCAATCGTCGGGCATTCTGGCGCTGGGCCTTTTGTTGCCGCATGTGCTTATGCTATCCCAGACAGGTTAAATAAAGTGGCAATCGTTTCAGGGCTTGCTCCGCTGGAAGGACCGGAAGCAAAAGAGGGTATTGCCCGTGGGCAAAGAATAGTCAATAGTTTAGTGAAAGCATTCCCTTGGATAACGTCTTTGATGATGCGATTAACACGTATGATGCTTAAACATCCAGATAAAATGATGGCGCGGGTGATTAAGCAATTGCCTGAAGTGGATCAAGCCATATTTCATGACCCAAAAGATTTCAAAGCGATCATGCATCACACGCTTGAAGCCTTTAAACAAGGGCTCGCGGGTCCTGCACAAGAAATGAGATTGTTTGTCCATCCTTGGGGCTTTGATTTGGCCGATATAACATGCCCTGTCACTATTTGGCATGGTGTATTGGATAAACAAGTGCCCGTATCGCACGCAAAAATATATGAAAGATTGTTGCCAAATGTATCGCTCAATATTATTGAAGATGAAGGGCATCATTCTTTAATCAGAAACCAAAGTGAGAAAATTTTGGGATTTTTGTAACAGGTAAGGTTTCGTGGGGGCTACCCTGTAACCGTTATACGCTGAGACTGACATGTTAAGTAACATTTACGGTAGCTTTGCGTCTTAGATCACTATATTATTAAACTGGATAGTTGTATTAATCTCTATCTCAACTAAAACTAGTTTAGTTGGGCACATTGCTAATGGAGGAGTTCAATGTTTACCGCCTCTGCTTCGCTTGTTGAGCAACTGCTTGCGAGTTATCCTGGTTTTGCGTTTTGTAAAGACACCTCATTCACCATTGTGGCTGCCAATGACAATGTGGCTATTGCGGCTGGGTACAAAATAGGCACAGATATTGTCGGCAAAACCGATCACGAACTCCCATGGGCTCGCTTTGCAGATATCTACCAGAAAGACGATCGTCGCGTTCTTTCATCGCACTCTGTCAAAACAATGGAGCCTTTCCTGATTAATTCACAGGTAGCCACGACTTATTGTCGGAAAATGCCACTTGTGGATGAAAAGAACCAGATTATTGGATTAATAGGGTACAGCGAGGTGATCAACCCCCTGGAATTTAGAGGTGATTTTGCTAATGTAGTACATGCACAGCGGCAATACACCTTGATCAGTAAAGCTGATCTTCATCGCTATTTTTTTGGACTCACATTACGTGAAGCAGAATGCTTATTTTATTTGGTGAGAGGATTTACGATGGAGCAAATAGCCGAGGTGTTGCAAATATCCAACCGTACGGTTGAATCTTATCTCAATAACGCAAAAAAGAAATTTTCCTGTAAAAACAAATCGGGTTTGATTGGTCAGTGTTTTGTGACCGGATTTGTTTATTTTATGCCAGAAAGCTTGGAAGGCAAAGAAAGCATACTCACGCAAGATGAGGCGGTTTAGCTGCTCGCGCGCTTACTGTGTTAAAGGCGTTATTTGTAGATTGCGGTAGTGCACCACAAAAGGTTCTTTTTCTGCAGGGCTCAGTCTAAAAGCAAGATGCCCTTTACCCAACGGTTCATCCATAAAATCATTAGTTTCAATTAATAGCTGCTCATCATCCAGTATCAGTTTGAGGTTGCCACCTCTTTTTTCCACAATAAAAGTATTCCACTGCGAGGCACCACGTGTTTCGAAAGGATCGTGCGTTTGTGCCAATAGTGTGAAGCCCGGTATTTTCCGAATAAAGGTATTAGGTTGGTGGGCATGTGTGTGAAGCGCAATGGCATAAGCTTGGTGCATATCACCGTCTCTAAAGTAAGCCCAGTTACCGTCATAGTCATCATTAACCACAACGCCTGTATCATTGACCTTATCAAAGGCGAGCAGTAAGACCAAAACACCCTGGTCGTTGTTTGTTTGAAAGTCAAAAGAAAGTCGGTAGCTATCAGGTAATATCTGCTCTGAAACAAACATTAAACCTTTAGAGTCTTCCAGTGTTGGTACACTGAGTGTGAAGTCATCATTGTCAGTAATTTGGATGTCACCAATGCCCAGCTTTTCCCATTTAGATAAAGCAAGCGATGCGGTGTTATTTTCTGCGTCAGCGTTATTGCCACATGCCGTGATTAGGAAAGAGGCTGTCAGCAGTAAATAGAGTAATTTCATATCGTATCTCGCCAGTTTATTTTATTATAAAAATAATTTTCATTTTGTTTCTTAATAAAACTTTTTCGTAATTGAACCCAGCTCGCTTTTTGATTTTATAAGCAAGAGGCAATTTCAGTGCAATCAATCTAGCAGCTTTTGAGGAGTCAATCAAATCTTCAAGCGTATCATCACCTAGTTTGATATTTTGCGTCATAAAATCTGTTTTATTAAGATACGCCCCTGGCTTAGGGTTGTCAGGCGAAGCCCACGGCGGGTCGATATAAACAATTGACTGGCTGTTGAGGGCGACAGTTTCAAAAGGGCGTCTTACCACCGTCACTTTAGCTTTCGTTTTCTCAAAGGGTTCTTTTTGGAATGCAAAAGGGATGCGATACTCACGCAAATTATTACATAGCATCATTGCACGGTCATGTTTTGGCTCAAAACTAAGAATGCGGTTAAAATATGGACTTTGCGCAAAGGTTAAGGTGTCACCACCAATGCCACCTGACGTTTCAATAACATCGAATGGCTGTTTATTAATGGGGATTCTTTTTAGAATAAGATCGATGATCTTTTTTGAATAGAGGTACGGCGTCATGTACCGTAAGGTTTCCATTGTATAATGAATACCATGCTTGATTGCTGGCTTTGAACCATCATGACGTGGCCCAAAATAATGACAGCTATTTTTTTGAGTGATTGCCATATTGCTACCCTTATGAGGCTAGATACAATAATTTATTCACATTTTTAAACAGCTGAGTATCTGGTGTCGATGCTTTCATGCCAGACTACATTATTTGTTAAAAGAGAGTGTACAGGGGGAGCAGTAGAGAGTCAAGTTCTACACCTAACTTCATGTGGTCAAACAAGATTTCTTTATTCTTTTTTCATTAACCCGTTATTTCTGGTGATTCCTCTTAGCCATTTTGACAGCGGATCTTTATGTGTACGCGCATGCCAATAAAGGAAAACAGTTAATCCTTTTGAAGTGAAGGGGAGGGGCAGTTGCTGCAGTGGCCATTGTTTGCAATATTGATCTGCTAGCCGTTTGGGCAAAACGCACATTAAATCTGTTTGTGCACAAAGAAGAGACGGTACGGCAAGAAAGCTGGGCACCCGCACCTTTATATCGCGCTGTAATTTTTTTTTAGCAAGTTGTTTATCGATAGCCGTGACACCTGAGCCGCCAAGGCTCACTAAGCAGTGTTTTAGCTGTATATACTCACGGACGGTCAGCTTGTTTTGTTTTGTAAATGGGTGACGCTTATTTAACACGCACACAAAACTGTCTTGATAAAGCGTCTGTCGATAAAACCCTGGACCCGGTGAAGGGTTGGCTGAAATAATAAAATCCAGCTCGCCTTTGTCTAATGTTGAAAAATCTTTCCCCCATTGCTGCTCAATACACAAGGTGATATGCGGTGCTGATTGATTCAGTTGTTTAAGCAAAGCAGGTAGGCAGACTGCCATTTCATAATCTAAGGCTGCCAGGCGGATCTCGGCAGTGGCTGTTGCGGGGTCAAACGCAGCCGGACTCATTAAATCGTCAATACTATCAATAATGCCACCCAGCGCCAGGCTGATCTCCACTGCTTTCGGGGTTAAGTCAAAACCTTGGGAGGTTCTTGCAAGCAGGGGATCATCAAAAAGCCGGCGCAAACGTCCTAAAGCACGGCTCATGGCAGGTTGGCTTAATCCTATTTTTTGTGCAGCACGCGTGACATGGCGCTCCTCAAGCAAGGCTTTTAGCGGTGTCAGTAGATTGTAATCAACCGTCTTATCTTTCATGGATATTCGTTTTATGCATGATCAATATATTTTATATGCATTGGAATTATGCCTAATGAGCCACTACTCTACAAGTGCTGATTCAATCATTGTTATTTATGAAAGGAGATAAAATGAAAGCAAATATCTATCCAACACTGTTTGTCGTAATATTGATGAGTATTAGCCTCAATGGCTCTTTATATGCAGCGAACTATCAACCTGCATCCTCCATAGACCCGCTTCCTCCGGGGGGCCGTATTGAAAACCTCTACCCCTCTCAGATCGATGATCCTTATATCCTGCAGCGCTTAACTGGGGCGAGTTTTTGGGTAAGTGTGCAAGGGTACAACGCACTCTTTTATGTGGGTGACGAGGGTGTGCTGGTGGTTGACCCATTGGGGCACGGTGCAGGTGAAGGTTTACTGGCGGCTATTCGTGAAGTCACCGATTTGCCTATCACAGGCCTGGTATATTCACATTATCATCTTGACCATATTGAGGATGCGGCTGTATTTGCCAGCGTCACTTTGGCACAGGAAGCGCCCTTGAAAATTTATGCTTCAAGCACCACGGCAGATCACATTCGCACGTATGGTGACAGAGTGCAACAGGTGACAGAAGTGATAGCCGAACCATTTGGGTCATTTACCTTCGAGAATACGCGAGTGGAAATGCACACGCCGGCACACGGCCACAGTGATGACAATTCCATGATCTATTTACCGAAAGAGGGCATTTTGCACTACGTGGATATGATTAACCCTGATCAAATGCCGTATCTTAATTTTGCAGGCGTGCAAGACTTCAATGCCTACCAACGCAATTTGCATGAGGCACTGGCGCTTGACTGGCAGTTTTTAAATGCAGGGCACGGTAATATTGGCACAAAAGAGGATATCTATTTTGTATTGAATTATATCGCAGAGCTGCGCAGTGCAATCAACACAGCACTTAATGATATTTCATCAGGCCCGTTCCATGACCCGCAATATAACCATGTGCGCGCTTATGAACAATATTCCCATGCAGTGATAGAAAAAATCAAGCCAATGTTCGTTGAGAAGTATGGTGACTATTATGCCTTTGAGGATGGCTTTTCATCACACGTCAAAACGGTGCTGGGGAATATAGAGCTTTATGGTTAAGTGAACGTCAGATCAAAAAGTGTTGGCCAACCTATGCGAGAAGAATAGGTTGGTCAGTTTTGGCATTATGTCAGATGCGTGTAGAGCAAATAAACAGCGGTGACTATTAGCAAGCCTCCGATTGAAATATTAAAAAAACGCAAGCGAGAATGGCTTTGCAATAAAAAAGAAACTTTGTCACCCAAAATAGCCCAGGCAGTCAGTGACACATAACAAACAGGGAAGTAAATGCTGGTAAATGTCAGCAGCGCGCCATCACTCTGTGCGCTCACAAAAAGGGAAACGCCTGATACGCAAGCAAGCCATGCTTTAGGGTTTAGCCACTGCATCAAAAAGCCTTCGTAAAATTTTGGCACATTCTGTTTATTGACGTCGATGTCGGGTCGTGAAGCGGCTATTTTGTAGCCCATATACATAATATAAAGTGACCCGCCCATCGCAATGGCGGTCAAAAAAAGAGGATAGTCTTTAATAAATTGCTCAAAGACAAACCCGGTAAGGAGCAATAGCAACATCAGGCCGATGGTGGCACCAGATACATAAGGGAGGGTGCTGCGGATCCCATAATTAATGCCCGATGAAAGAATAACAATATTCACAGGCCCAGGTGAGATGGACATCACAAAAGCAAACAAAAACATGGCAAATAAAATAGACATCAGTGTTTCTCTGTTATTGGGTTAGCTTGGGGCGCGTGCGGAAGAAACCAATGGCGTGTTCTGTTAACAATAACGACTAAAGAAAGCATGACAGGCACCTCTACCAGTACACCGACGACTGTTGCGAGTGCTGCACCAGAATGCAAACCAAACAATGAAATGGCAACTGCAACGGCTAACTCAAAAAAATTGGAAGTGCTGATCAGGCAAGCCGGGGCGGCGATGTTATGCGGTAATTTCAATTTCTTTGCTGCAACATAAGTAAGCGCGAAAATACCGTACGTTTGTATTAATAATGGAATAGCAATCAGCAAAATAATGTGCGGTTTGCTTAACAGGGTGCCGGCTTGAAATCCAAATAGCAATACAACCGTTGCCAGTAAGCTGATGACGGACCAAGGTTTAAGATGATGGATAAATCGAGATAAGCGCTCAGTATTGCCATGGGCCTGTAGTTTGCTTCGCGTAATGAGACCGGCAATGAGTGGTAATACGACATATAACGTCACGGATAATATCAGCGTCTTATAAGGGATCTGAATGTCAGCTACCCCAAGCAAGAGTGCGGCAATAGGCGCGAAGGCAAATACCATGATGATATCGTTTACGGAGACCTGAACAAGCGTGTAGTTTGGGTCGCCTTTGGTGAGATGACTCCAAATAAATACCATGGCGGTGCAAGGTGCAACACCCAGTAAAATCATGCCAGCGATATATTCATTGGCTGATTGTGGGTCGACCCAATGAGCAAAAAAGACTTTAAAAAACACCCAGCCAAGGGCGGCCATGGTAAAAGGTTTGATCAACCAGTTTACAACTAAGGTAAGCACAAGGCCGCGAGGTTGTTTTCTAACATTTTTGATAGCATCAAGATCAACTTGCAACATCATGGGGTAGATCATGACCCAGATCAACACGGCGACAATCAAGTTAACATGCGCAAACTCTAAACCGGCAATCAATGAAAAAACGTCTGGAAAGAGCTTGCCAAACGTCACGCCTAAGGCAATACACAGTGCCACCCAGAGAGATAAATAGCGCTCAAATAAACCCATGTGAAAATGTCTCTCTATCGTTTAGCAACAAGCACTTTGTTGGGGAGCACAACACTGACTAGCATCACTAAATTGCTCGGCACTGCCTAATGCACGAAAAATTTCCCAATTCACACCTTGTGGATCAACAAGCCACGCTTTATTGCTTTTTGCATAGCAGCAGGTTGTTTCTGGTTGGGAGTGAGAGTGGTATTCAGACAGATTATCTGAAAAAGTAGATAACTGCGTATCATCGCTGACTTGAATGCCAAGATGATCAACACCCGGGGCATTGCCGCGCATACTGACGGCAAAGTTTAAAGCAGGCTCGGTCAGCTCCCATTTCATGTAGTCGTCTTTGACGACCGTTGGCGTTTCATCGAATAGCGTGCTATAAAATTCACGGCTTTTGTTTAAATCTTCAGTAAACATATGGATATGTAATTTTTTCATGAATGTCTCCTCAACATTTAGTTTTCGTACAACTTTTTTTGGTTTTGACACAGCAGTTTTGTAGCAGAAAATCACTTAAACCCTTGACGGTAGAGAAGGTGGCTTGGTAAATGATATGCCTTCCCTCGCGCCTTGATGACACCAAGCCTGCTTGTGAAAGCTGCTGCAAGTGAAACGACAAGGTATTTTGCGGTACACCTAAGCGTTCACTTAACATTCCAGCAGGGGCGCCTTCTTCGCCATACTCAATTAAGGCACGCATGGCTTCTAAGCGGGTTTCTTGTGCAAGTGCGGCAAAAGCAGTGATAGCAGTTTTTATTTCCATATTTCTAGAATAATAGATATATATGGGTTTGTCAAGTCGCTACTCTCAGGACTGTTGCTAGGCTTGAGGGTTTTCCAAACGAAATAGTTTATGAGGCAGGGTTTTGTAAATAAAATCTTTTTCGTATTGAAAACCAAGCTTGTCAATCACGCGCAGAGACTGGTGATTAGTCGGCATCGTAAAACAAACAATACTATCAAGCTTAAGCTTATTAAACGCCTGGTCGATGGCAAATCGACCAATTTCCGCCGCCAAGCCCTGACCCCAGAAATTTTTAACAAGTGAGTAGGTGACTTCAATTTCATCATGGCCATCCACCACCGTGTGATTTAAGCCGCCCTCACCGACAAAGGCCTGGCTTGCCTTATCAAACCACACATAAGGACCAAAGCCATATTTATCCCAATAAGTGATGTCTCTTTCGAGTACTTGCCGAATAGCCTCATCATCAAGTGTCACGCCATAGCAACGAATAAAATCATCGTCTTGAAACATGTTTTTATAAAGTTCAAAACAGCGGGTTTGTGGGATATAACCGTTCAATCTTTTGGTGGTGACGTTTGGAGTGCCCTCTAACCCTTTGGGCCAATTAGCGTCATGTGGTGATAAGTTGATAACCATCGGGAATAAGTAGAAAGTGTGGAAAGCGGCTATTGTACTTATTTCTTTACCCGTATGCTCTAACGCTAAAACTTACATGGGAATGTTACTCTATATATTTAGAAAGAAGAATTACTTGGTGGTTTTTTAGTTGAACAACAAACAAAAACAAGATGGGAGACAAAGGTATTCCTGTTGCTGCCGTTGAGGAAGAGTGGGAAGTGGTGCGCAAAGAAGATGCCAACCCCGCTGCCGCTGATCCCGAAGCGGGTGGAGGAGTCGCTGCTGAGCCGGAACCCCAACCTGAGCGCGAAGAGGGAGAAGAGGAAGAAGAGGAAGAAGCTCCCCCGCCTCAACCCCGCAGAGATTTGGGTGGGCCTGAGGAAGAGGAAAACCTCATCAATGTCAGAGGCTTCATTCTGCCTGAGGCGACAGTTGGTACTGTTCTGTTCGCAGTTTCCTTGTTCTTGAGCTTCATCGCTATGCCCTTTATCTACACGGGCAATCTTGACGCTCATTCCCTGCAGATGGACTTTGAGAATGACATGCACGCAGTTGAATGGCGCCCCCAGCAGAAGCATCCCAGATTTTTGTTCAGGCTTTTGAACTTGATTGAACTGACTGCATTCACGTATCTTGCATGCACTTCGATGACTAGCATCATGGGGAGAGGGCGTGAAGAACGTGATGCTCAGGAAAGAGGCAGGGAAAATTCAAGGATCAACAGATTTGCCTTGCCCGTCGTGCTTTTTATAGTTTGCCCTCTGCTTTTGTTCTTACCTTTTCTCTTTCTTGCGTATCAGGCACACGAGTCTGGAGGAAAAGAAACTGAAAAAATGTTTAACGCCAGCCACTTTTTTGTTGGGATGTTTTTCACATTGATTACAATTGTGCTTGTGTTCGTGCTCCAGGCTTTCAGCATCAAGTTCAATCAAGCTCACGAGGCAGCTTGGAAGCAAGCCATTGATGCCATTGCCAGCCAGTCACCGCCTTGGCTTGTCCGCTTAGTGCAGCTTGCTCGCCATGCTTATCCGCAGCTCTCTCCGGAGGTTGAAATTCCATGCCTAGTTGCTGTGATGCTTGTTTGTGCGTCGTCTCTGTCGATGATGTCTGTGAAAGAGGTTTGAGGTTTAGGGAGCTGCTCGAGGTTTTTGGTGGTCTCAACCTTGAAGTGCAACACCGAAGGGTTAGTGTGAAGCATTATACAAGGTTGGGATCACCGCTCAAAAAAAGAGCCACTTTTGAGTTAGCTTTATGACATCTATTTTACCTGAAAAAGCGAAGTGTTTTT
>JAJFJF010000037.1 GCA_021774255.1 Gammaproteobacteria bacterium | reverse complement strand
CTGCGATTCAGATACAAATTCTGATTGACTATGTGAGTGGCTCTCACTCGCGGAGCGAGATAGGCTCGTTGCTTCAGAATCGCTTTGTGAACTTGAGCGCTCACCTGAAAAGACTTCAGAGGAAGCTTGTGAAAGGCTGAGCGAATTATTTTGGCTTCCACTTTGAGTATGCGTGCTACTCTCTGAAAACGAAGCTTCAGAAGACTGCGAAACCATTTGGGTATTGCTTTGTGTCTTTGAAAATGAAATCCCTGGTGAACGCGAATCACTTTGGTTACTGCTTTGGGTTTGCGAAAAGGTAATGCCATTGGAGCGGGAATCACCCTGGCTGTCACTTTGTGTCTGCGAAAAGGTAATTCCGTTAGAAAGCGAATTAGTTTGGCTTTGGCTTTCGCTGTGAGAAGACGTTGGCAACGCACTTTGCCCGGGTTGTTGAGTCAGGCTCTCCGTCTCGGATAAGCTAAGCGATAGGCTCAACGACGCTACACTTTCGCTTTCGCTTTCGATTTCGCTTTCAGAAAAAACCAGAATGGGAGGCTCGCCAAGCAAATCTTCAGAAATCTGCTCACGCAATTGTGGGCACTCACAAAAGTCATCGAAATACCAAATCGTATCAAAGTCCCACTCTTCATAAGTAGTTTGGTTTGCCATTTGCTCAGCTGTTCGCCCTAAACCCAGTGCGCTGGCCGTTTGCTCAGCAGTATTTATATTCCAGTAGCTGTTGCTGGCTGTGCTATTGCCGATAGCGACACCAACTAAACCACCCAATTGGCTGCCTTGAACAAAAGCATCTGCGTAGGTATCAACGATTTCCCCAGCCGCTAAGCCAACCAAGCCTCCTACTGGCCTTTCACCTTGCACCGAGCTACGGGTATAGCTATTGGCTAGAAGGGCCGTGTCGTTGAGCTTGCCAATCAAGCCGCCCACGTTACTGATACCCGTGACATTTACGTTGGCGTAGCAACCACCTAGTGATGCTGCTTGATTACCCACTAAGCCTCCCACACAGTGCCGACCTTTGACTTTACCTATAGCGCTACTGTAGGTAATGATGCTATTGAGGTCTGCCTCAAAGCGGCCTACTAGAGCGCCGACGTCATCCATGCCGGTGACAGTGACATTGACATCGTTGTTAGCGATATAAGCGTTTCCAGATAACTTGCCGATTAAACCACCCACGGCATTATGACCAGTGATCTGACCGGTGATAATGCAATTCATGACAGTGCCATTATGCATCTCACCAATTAAAGCGCCGATGGCATTTTGACCTTGAACGTTTACATCTGACAAAATCACGTTTTGGATAAAAGCGCCTTGAGTAACGCCAAAGAACCCAACGCTATCTTCAGCCTTGTCCAGGGAAAAGCCAATAATTTTATAGCCAGCACCATCAAAGCTACCAGTAAAGGGATGTGTCTTATTGCCTAAGGGAATAAAATGATCACCTCGGCGGCGCGCTTGGTTCAAATCAATGTCTTGAACTAATATCAGGTTAGCATTTGGGTGGATGTCTAGCAGCGCAGTAGGATTGCTGACAGTGGTTTGAGGGGCTGCGGTACTTTTTGATTTGTTGCAACAATACTGTGTCAATTGGGCGTTCTCACAAGAACCATCAGAAGTTAATTTTTTTGGATTATAAAATATAGTGCTCGATGCAAAATTATTGCCTATGTTAGCATCGCAAGTCTGTTCTAGTTCCTCAATTGAATCCGGCTGATACTGCTCTCTTCTGCGAACCAATTCAGGGACAGACTGTGCAGCAGTAGACGTTGCCATCTGCTTTGTTACTTGAGGCTGAATGGGCTGCTTATTAATAAGATCTTTATTAATAATGGTTTGGTTTATAGCTGAAGGAAGAATATTAGGATTTCTACCATTTGCTCGTTTTGACAAAGGGATGGGATCAGGCTCGAACGCTGTATTAGGACCACAAGCAGCAGATGGTGGTATTCCGTTGGCCACAGAACTGCCCACTATTTGAGAAACCTGCCCGAAACCAGAGATTTGGTTGTTGAGTAAGCAGCTGCACGTAATAATGGATTCTGCCGTCGCGCTGTCGCGGCCAATTAAGCCGCCAGTGAAATCACCCCCTGACACACTCCCATGCGCACAACAATCTATGATGTCAATTTTCCGCACTAGTCCTCCAGGACGACTCCACCCCACCAAACCGCCGACTTCGCCTTTATAGATGTTCGTTATGACGGATCCGAATGCGCTAGAGCTAATAATGCGTGCGCCTTCTAGACTCCCCACTAAGCCGCCTATGGTGGTCGTAGCCACAGGATCGTCAGTAGCCTCAAAAATCGCTTTTACTGAACCAAAGCTTGTACAAGCTTCGATGGTAGAAATATCACGTTGCACTCCCACCAAGCCTCCAACCAGCCATTTGCCAGCAACCCTGATATCAGTGCTACTAAACCCTATATAGCCCCTACTATGTCCCACTAGGCCGCCCACATACCTATAGCCAGTAATGCTGCTGCCTGATATTTTAAGATTCAAAATTTGTCCAGTCGCCTCGACAAGGCCAAATATTCCAATAAAATCCTCTTCAGGGCGATTAATTTTAACGCCAGAAATATGGTGATTCATTCCATCGAATGTACCTCTAAAACGCTGAGAATCAGTTCCAATGGGTCTAAAGCCTTTGGGATCCTGTATCTGAGAACAGCTAATATCTTGGGTGAGTCTGATGACGACACCTTCTTGCATGAGCTCTGGTGTTAAGCCAATATTGTATAAGGCTCCACAATCTGAAATAAGGGTTGGATCACTAGGAGGCGGGAGAAGACTTTGACTAGGACTTTGACTATTAGGAATAGGACAAAAACCTCCCGCGCGTCTGGCGCCTGTAACAGGATAGAGGTAATTAATTGCAGCGATATCTCCAGCACTGAACGGTTGGTTTTTATTATAGGGAATTTTATCTCCATCTTTTGTCGTCAGGCTATACTTTCCATTATTCACGGCAGAAGATTTCGCCCCCTGAGTACTGGCATAGTGCATGATCGAATTTAAATCATAACCTTGGCCTGCAGGCTCCAATGGATAGTATTCTTTGCCTGCAGTATCTAGGGCAATTACCTTTTGATTAAACGAAGATTCTTTTCCAGGCACGATGTTGTCACAATCAATATTAATATACCCACCACGATCACAGCGAGTATGTTCGTGGTATAAGCCTATTTTGTGGCCAACCTCATGAAGAATACGGCAGCCAATTTTAGTACCTGGCAGGAAAATTTTATTTTCTCCTGTTGCTCGACCAACGTATGTATAACACTTACCCTTAGGCTCAACAACAAAGTGGATGTAGTCAGGGTAATTCTCTGCATTTTCTGGGGTTCGCTCAACAAGTCGAAGTGCAATAGGCAACTGATTAAAAGTTTTTATAGCACTCTTAATGTCTGCTTCCGCATCACTGCTAAAGCTAGCGCTGATTTCGTAAGCTATATCACCAATGCACCAAAGATCTTGACCAACATTGTTTGGCAACACTAAGGAGCGTTTCAGTGGCCCATGCCCTTCTTCTACCCGCAAGCGGCTGGCTTCCATTTCTGCTTCAGTGGCAATGATAATGTCGCCTTCAATCACAGCCTGATCGCCGTGAATTTCATAGTCAATACGATGATTCTCACCATTTTCATCGGTGATGTAACCATAGTTATATTTAATAGGTTTGTGAGAAAATTTTGCGTTAATCTCAAGAGGAGTTGAAGAGAGCAAGAAGAGCACTAGAAAGAACCCCTGCATAGACTTTGCAGCCATCCTAATCTAGTGCTTAATTACGTTATTAGGCTTTCAAATCACTAATCGCCAATTGGTGTCGCTTAAATTGAAAAAAACAGGGCAAGCTGTGTGAATTTTTAACTCTACCTGTCTTAAGGTGTAGCGTAACATCATAAGGTAAGTTTTAAGCGAAACAATATAGCTAGTCAGATAACAAACATATTGCCGTTTTATTTTAAGAGTCAGGATCTCGAGAAAGTAAAAATAGGCTTAGCAAGGCAGTAAGAAATTGCAGCGACATCTGAGAGCCTAATATTTATATTACTTGAATACCTTTGCTTCTTTTTGACCTGGGAAGATCGTAGCAAAAGAATTTTATTAACAAGAAAATCGACACCAGAAGTCCGACTATCAATTTCATAACGACAATCGCATTCACTCCTTTGCGCGAAATAAAGACAAGACAAACACTGAACTGAACAAGATCCTCAACTATAAAATTGGCTAATTTAAGATAACCAAATTTGCTTGTCACAATACTTTGCTTGCCTAACAAACTGTTTAACTCGGGGCTCAGCACAGGAAGCAAACAACACCACTTTATGTTGGGGGAAATTAAACATAAGCCGAGGAGCGCCACAAAATAGGAGCTTCCCAAAGCAGCAGCAGAAATTCGCCCCAAATCACCAAACTGATTATTGTTTATTAATGTATTAACTAGAAATAAATCAAATATCTTATCCGCAATTTCAAATAAATAAGCAACAAGCGGCATCCATATTTTATTCGACGCATTGAAAGTGGCGTAATGTTTTCCTAACGCAAAAATCATTATCAAAGCAGCCAGAGAAGCTATTCCAACAGAGAACCAAATAATGATTTCTTCAGTAATAGTCGATGGCGTTGGGCAATGGCCTGTCGGTGCAATTGGCGTTTTGCCGTTAGTATTGCGTAAAAATGGGTAGCTATTGCCTTCTTGAATATCCCAAATATTTTCAAAATCCCAATCGGCATAGGTCGCTTGTTGATAAAGAATTGCTGTGGCTTTCCCATATTTTCGCAAATGAAAATTAGAGGTTCTTCCTCCCGCTTTCTTTTGCTGGGTGGTTGCAGTATCCCAGTAGCATTGATTAATATATTGAGAGTCTAGGCGTGAGCCAACAAGCCCACCACTTTCTAGTGTTACCGATTTAGCGTACACACAACCAGCAGCATAGCAATGAGTAAGAAGCACCTCGGTGTGAGAACCCACCAGACCACCGATATCGTAAGCACCCGATACTGCTCCGATAGCGTAAGAATTGCTTATCGTGCCATAGGCAGCACAGCCCACCAAACCACCAGCTCTGCTTGAGCCTACACCTGTGCCTGAACCTTTGCCTAAAATATTGCCAGAGGCATAGCATTGCTGGATGTCAGCACTTCGAGTTACACCCACCAAGCCACCAATACAGGTGTATCCTGATACATTGCCTGTTGCGTAGCTGTTACTAATTGCACCTTGGCTATGTCTACCCACCAAGCCACCCGCATAGCGGCCAGTTGCTTTGCCATAAATTAGGGGATCGCCAATCGTCACACTGCCTATGGCATGACTGCTACTGATGCTGCCATAATTAATGCCGACTAGACCACCACTGAAGAACGAGAAATAATTGTTACCAGAGGAGAATTGACCTAAGCAGATCACACTGCCTACAGCAGAGCTGCTGGTGATCGTGCCTGCATTATAACCAACTAGTCCACCCATACCACCTAGGGCGCTATTTTCATTTATATTGCTTAGTTTATCTTCTGGGATGGCAACAACGCCGGTGGCATGGCTATTGCTGATCGTGCCGCTGTTGGAACCCACTAGGCCACCAACATCAATTTCACCTGTGACGTCAAGTGTAGTGTTGCTTTGATTGATAGTCCCGTAAGCATTTCTGCCCACCAAGGCACCGACATAGTATCTCCCCAAAATGCTGCCGCCTAACAATACTGCAAAATTAATCTCAGCGGCAGGGCCCATCATGGCAAATAAACCAACGCCACTAGTTGTAGGCCGATGAATTCTAAGATCACTGATACTATAACCATTACCATTGAAGGAGCCAGCTAGACTTAATCCAGTACCCGGTAGAAAACCAGTGCCATCATTCCAACTTGCCGTCGCAGAACAATCAATATCTTGTGCCAGCGAGATGCTGGCATCAGTGGCAGTCACCGCTATTTGAAGTTCATCACAAGTGCTGGCTATTACAACACGACTGCTGCAATCAGCCTGTGTTAATCTAGGATAATCATTACCCTCGTTAATCATCCAAGTGCAATCAAAGTCCCAGCCCGCAAAGGTAGCTTGTTGATACATTTCAGCAGTGGTTTTACTTGTTGCACCACCATCTGGACTCCGGCTTTCCTCTGAAAGCTGACTATCCCAATAACCATTAGAGAGAATGCCAACACTATAGACCAAACCTCTCCCATCTGAAGTGCCTGCTGCATAGCAGTTGCTAAGAGTACCATTACTGTATCCCACTAAACCACCGACGTAGTAGCCTCCCCCTCTCACGCTACCCATCGCATAGCTATTAGTGAGGGTGCCCGCATTAAGGCCTGACAGCCCCCCTACATTGTTGCTTAAGCCTCTCACGCTGCCTGTCGCATAGCAGTTGCTGAGGGTACCATTGTTAAAACCCAGCAAGCCTCCAACATAGTATTTTCCTAAAACATTACAATCCAAAACGCCTACAGAAATCACTGTTGCAGGAGAACTCGTTGCACCAAACAATCCCAGATAATCCTCAGTAGGACGATAAATAGTTAAAGCAGTAATTTGATAACCTTGACCATCAAACCTCCCACTAAAAGGGATTAGATTATTCCCCACCGGGTCAAATCCCGCTCCTCCATTCCAATACAATGTCTCCGAGCAGTTGATGTCATTAGCAAGAGCGTAGTTCCCCGCCAAATCCAAATTCATATCCTGGAGTTCAAGGCAATTAGTAATCATTGTCTGCGCTGAAGCACAAGCAGCGAGCAGCAAAAGCAAAAAAGCCGCCGAGAGTTTAAGGCCCATCCTTGCTTACTCTTTATTTTTTCAAATCGTTCAACGCTAGAAAGTGGATTGGTAACTCAGAAAGAAAAAAAGAAAACGTGTATTGATATGTTTCTACTTGTTTTCTGATTACATGGGGTAACAAGTAGGTGTATGTTTATGGTTTTGTCAGCCAAATAACATTACAATTAATTGAACCCTTATAAGTTTTCTCACGCTCTAGTTTCCTCAAGGTAAAGTACGTTTTAAAAGAGGAGCATGCTGCACCGCTTTCTCAAAATAATAAGCTGCCTTTTCCTGATCGGGTATCGAGCCTGCGCAGATCGCGGCATTCTCATAGGCCTGTGCAATACCCAGGTAATAAGGATCTAATACTGCCTTTAAAAAATATTTCTCGGCTCGTTGGTATTCCCCCACACGGCATAAAAAAGCACCGTAGTTATTGAGATACTCCCCCTGCCCGTCTGCTAAGCGAACAGCACGCCGATGATGCTTTCTCGCCAACCCCACCTCACCCACTTGCTCTAAAAAATAGGCAAGACTGCTATGTGCCCCTGGCAAACGTGGCTGCAACGCCAGTGCTTTATTTAGATTAAAGCGAGCACGTGAGAAATCATCTTGCGACAAATACGTTAAACCAAGCTCAAGATAGATTTGGGCGCCTTGCTGCTTGTCAGCAACCCCTCCGCCGGAAACACAACCTGCAATTAAAGTGATTGCGAACAGTAATGACAAACTGTTTTTGATGGCGCAGCAGAAGTATTGCACGCAGATCGCTCAGCTTTCTTCACAATTTTTTGATAAATTTTTTCATACACCTCATGACGATGCACGCCGAGTGCACGAGGCGCATCGACACCTATTTTAGCCTGCTTACCATTGATTTCTAACATGGTCACCACAATATCGGGTGACTCACCAATCACGAGTGATTCGCCTGGTCGTCTACTGAGTACTAACATGATTACCCTCCTACGGCTATCAAAATCCATCAAAAGGAAGGTTGCCTTAAGTCATTAGTTCGCTTCCCCCCCCGTAGGTCGGCATCACCAAAAACTTAACCACAGGCAACCGTCACTTCCTCAACATGTTCGAGGAGGATGAAACCTCGAACAAGAGAAAGTCTACGGTAAAACAGGGGCGCTAAATAGGGCCTGATTTCTGGTCTTTACGTGAGAAATTACTTACAGGACTGTACAGTCAAGATTGTGCCATTTAGGCACCCTCTTTCTTGATAGTTGAAAACAAAAAGTATTTAAGAAGTGTTTAAACAAGCTTTGGCGCAGCGGCAAGTAGACTCTTTGTATAAGCGGCTTGCGGTTGCTCAAAAATTTGTTGTGTTGCGCCCTGCTCAACTATTTTACCCAAATGCATCACGGCGACCTCATGTGCAAGCGCGGGCACAATAGAAAGATTATGTGTGATAAACAGATACGTGAGGTTTAATTCATTTTGTAGATCTTTCAGCAAATCCAAAATCTGCGCTTGAATCGTCACATCTAACGCACTGGTTGGCTCATCACAAATAATGAGTTTAGGATTAACCGCCAAGGCACGCGCAATACACAAGCGCTGACGCTCCCCCCCTGAAAACTCATGCGGGTAGCGCGACAAACTATTACGCGGCAAACTGATGTATTCTAATAATGCGTATAAACGTGCGCGCCGTTTCCGTTGTTCGGGCTCAATATGCAGTGCCAGCATGCCCTCTTCCAGCAGATCTTGAATCATCATGCGTGGGTTCATCGCTGAAAAAGGATCTTGAAAAATAAATTGTATATCACGGCGATACTCTCGCAAGGCTTTGGACTTCAACCGGTGAATTGCCGCGCCATTAAAATACACTTCACCACTTGTGGCCGGGATCAATTGCGAAATACTGCGCCCCAATGTTGTTTTACCCGAACCTGATTCCCCCACCAACGCTAATGTTTTGCCTGCTTCAATGTGCAAGCTAACATCATCCACTGCTTTTAGGTGGCTTTTAGCGCGTCTTAAAAAACCTGTTTTAATAGGAAAATAAACTTGCAAATTTCTAACGTCTAAAAGAGGCTTGTCAGCGTCAGCCGCTGGCGATTTTTCTGCTTTCAGATCAGGATATTTTGAAACTAAGGACGTGCTCTCACGGGCAAAGGCAGGCAAGGCTGCCAATAATTTCTGACTATAAGGGTGAGTCGGCCCCGCAAAAAAGGCGGCTGTTGTATTTTGCTCAACCAGCTTGCCCTGCGTCATCACGGCGACCGTGTCGGCAACCTGAGCAACCACCGCCAAATCATGCGTAATTAATAGAAGCCCCATGCCTGACTGTCGCTGAAGTTCCGTTAGCAATTTTAAGATCTCAGCTTGAATCGTGACATCCAACGCCGTAGTTGGCTCGTCTGCGATAAGCAAATCAGGCTCACACGCAATGGCCATGGCAATCATGACTCGCTGTTTCATGCCGCCTGATAATTGATGTGGGTAATCATTTGCACGCTGAGCGGCCAAAGGAATATGAACCGCTTCTAATAGCGCAATAACACGTTTTTTCAAGGCTTGCCCACGCAAGCCTTGATGTCGGTATAGTACTTCCCCAATCTGATCGCCAATCGTGAGCACGGGATTCAGCGAGGTCATTGGTTCTTGAAAAATCATGCCGATTTTTTTGCCACGGATCTGCTGGCGCTGCGCTTCTGATAATGTTAGCAAATTAATATCGTCTAACATGATTTTGCTCGTCAGAGGATGACGGGCATGAGCAGGCAACAAGCCCATGACAGATAAGGCCGTGAGTGATTTACCCGAGCCTGACTCCCCCACCAAGGCAAGTGTTTCACCTCGCGCCACTTCAAAACTAATATTATTCACAAGCTGCAACATGCCCCGCGGGGTGGCCAAGCGTGTTGTTAAGTCTTGAACGCGCAGTAGTGGTTGCGTCATGTTATGCATCCTGCAACCTGGGGTCAAAAGCATCCCGCACACTGTCTGCAAAGAAATTAGCAAACAAGACTAGCGTGAACATAAAAATAAAGGCAGCACACAATGACCACCAGACGACGGGCTCCCGCGCCATTTCCAAACGCGCACTGTTGATCATATTGCCCCAACTGAACATAGTGGGGTCAACCCCTACCCCCACATACGAAAGCACCGCTTCGGCCAGTACCAAGCCGCTAAAATCGAGCACTAACGTGATCAGCACGATGTGCATCACGTTCGGCACAATGTGTTTTTTTAAGATCGTAACATGCGAGACGCCTAAATTATTCGCCGCTTGCACATAGTCCATTTCACGCAATTTAAAGCTTTCACCACGCAGTAATCGACAAAGACTCGTCCAACTCGTGACACCCAAAATCACACAGAGTATTAATAAGCGTAGATCGGCACGCTGGGCATTCGAAGCAAATAGATCAGGGTGCGTGCTCATGAAGACTTGCAACATCAAAATCGCTGCTGCGATTAATAATACACCCGGGATAGAACTTAAGGTGGTATAAAGATATTGAATGCCATCATCGATCCGGCCACGAAAATAGCCTGCCATGACCCCTAAAATAATGGCAAACGGCAACATCACCAACGTACTCACGGTGCCTATCACCAAGCCGGTGCGGATGCTTTTGAGTGCCTGATAAAAGACATCTTCACCCACTTTATCTGTGCCAAAAATATGATAGTGCGTTGCAAGGCAAGCACTCACGCTGGCCAATAAAATAACAATACCCAATGTGAGCAACATGGTCAGATAGGGGTAATCCATCTTGCCCGCAACAAGCTGCTTGCTCGTGGCAAGTACATTTTGTTTTTTTTGATGGGATAAATACAGAACTAATAAGATCGTAACAAGCAACAATATTAGTAAACCCCATGCTACACCTTTTAATGAGCGAACAAGAATATCGTGACGTTTTTCTGCTTCCGGGTTACTCAAATGTGTAGCGGCATACTGCAATCGTTGATGCTGATAGACTATCGAGCCATCAGCTTGCTTCACGGCATCTTGCACATGCAATTGATGTGCAAAAGGCGCAGAATAAGACGTTTCAAATTGTTCATCGAGAGGCGAAAGCAGCTTGTCTAACACGCTTTTTACTTCAACGTCATAATGAATTTGATCCGTTGCATTTTCTTGAGGCAACGCGGGTTGATAATGCACCGAATCTAATAAACCAATCAGCACATAAGTAGACAATATAACAGCGGAGACAACGCTGATCTTACGACGAAACACTTTTCGTAAAGGTCTGCGCCAGCTATCTTGCCTTTTCGCCCAAATAGAAAACGCAAGCAGAAGCGCAACCAGTATAAAAACCAGTAGATCCGTCCACAATAATACAAATTTAAAGGTCATCGACTATCCTTATCTCCCTACCGAATACGCACACGAGGGTCAACCCAGGTATAAGAAATATCCGTTAAAATCAAACCCGCGATGTAAAGCAGTGCACCTAAAAAGACCATGGCACGCACAATCGGGAAATCCTGCTGCGCAATCGCGTCAATCATGTAGGTGCCTAAGCCTGGAATAGCAAAAAACGACTCAAGCAATAAGCTGCCAATCAGTAGCAGTGGGATCAGCACCACCACGCCGGTTAAAATAGGGATCAATGCATTTTTAAAGACGTGCTTAAATAACACCACCCCATCAGACAAACCTTTTGCGCGTGCTGTGCGCACATAATCTTTGCCCATTTCTTCTAAATAAAGTGTGCGATACCAGCGTGCACCGGCTCCCAAGCCACTGATTATGCCTACTATCACAGGCAAGATAATAAACTTCCACGCGCCCAAGCCATCGCTATAACCCGAGATCGGCACCCAATGCAGCATCTTGCTGATCAAATATTGCCCCGCAATAATGTAAAACAACGTGGATATCGACATCATGGCTAAGCAAATCACTACACCCAGTGTATCAATGTGGCTAGCGCGAAAAAACGCCATCAACATGGCAAAGGTAATATTAACAAGCAAGCCTATTAATAACGCAGGCACAGCAATCGCAAGGCTCGGCCACATGCGTTCTTTTACATCTGCTTTAATATCACGATCACCATAAGAATAACCAAAATCAAACATAAATAATCGAAGTGATTTTTCAAACAATAGCGTTTGGCTTATTTTTTTGACGCCTTGCGCATCGTAATTAATAAAAAGCGGCTTATCATAGCCGTGGCTGGCTTTCCAATTATCCACTTCAGCCTGCTGAATATGGCGATCACCCAGATGCGCGCGTGCCATATCATCGGGGCTGTTAATCGTAAAAAACAGCAAAAAAGTAATAATATTCACACCCAGCAAAATGGGGATAGCATAGAGTACACGTTGAAGAATGTATCTGAGCATCAGTGTTTTTCCACTTGCGGGTTAAGTTGATGCACTTTTTTACGGTAGTGTCGCATTATCAGAAGAGCAAATAAAATCAAAAGCCCCAATAATAATAGCAATGGCCAAATAATAGGCTGATTCCACGCTTGGCGATACTGCTGCCTTAAAGCAGGATCAATACTTAAATATTTTAAATTGTTATTGGCTATTTGATTAAGGGGCTCATGACTCATCCAGACATGACTCAGCATAAAATCTTTGGGGTGATACCCCCATGCCAGTGGCGCATCTTGTCGCAAGATCGCTACCATTTTATCAATAATTTCCTGACGCTCTAATGAATCAGGCATATCAAACATCTCTTCAAATAAAGCATCGTATTCAGGATTACTATAGTTAGCCGCATTCATGCCATCATAGAGCGAGCGGCTATTGGGGCTATAAAATAAAAACAAGAAGTTTTCTGGATCAGGATAATCCGCATACCAGCCCCAAGAAAACAGCTGAAAATTGCCATCTCGCATTTTCTCTTGAAAACGGTTGTATTGCGTTGTCAGGATCTGTAATTGAATATCCAATTTTTCAAACTGTTTTCGCATCCATGCCAACTGTGCTTTGGCATCGGGACCACTGCTGGCCACCGTATCATAATGTAAAACCAAGGGCTTGCCTGTCAAGCGGTCACGCCCATTCGGATAGCCTGCTTGCGCCAGCAAGTCGCGTGCCTCCTCTAGTGTTTTTCGTTCAACCCCTTGAGAGGTGTCCGTATAGACATACGGATTAAAATCATTATATTTAAAGCCAAAAATACCCGGCGGCACCGGCCCTTGCGCCGCCACGCCCCGGCCATTAGCAAAAATGGCAATAAACTCTTCATAATCTACGACAATGGAAATCGCACGGCGCAGCAGTTGCGCACGCTCACTGTCGCCGCCCACCACATCATCGAGCATGTTAAAGCCTAAAGAGTAGTTGGCTAAGGCTACTGCTGTTTGCAATGTGATCCCTTTTTCCTGCATGTCGGGCGTTAAATCAATACTGCCTTGTGGCGACATGTTCACCGCCTCACTATAACTATCGGAGGTTAAGGTGGACGTATCATAATAGCCTTGTAAAAACTTATTCCAACGCGGAATGGCTTCGCGTTCAAGACTGTAAACCGCTTGATCAATAAACGGCATGGGCTGCCCTATTTTGGGGTTATCGCTTGTGCCATCGTCTGGATAAAAATCATCATGCCGATAATTAGGATTTCGCTGCAAGACCATTTTGCGATTTGGATTATTAACCGTGAGTTGATAAGGCCCCGTGCCAACGGGGTACCAATCTAGTACTAAATTTTGCTGCTTCATGCCGGGTTGACTGTGGAAATATTCTGCTTCCCAGGGCATGGGCGCAAAAAAGTTCATCGCTAGCCAATACCGGAATTGCGGATAATCCCCATTGATTTTTATTTGATAACGATAACGATCTAATACGGTGACACCTGATAATGGGTACTGCCTCAAATCAATCCATTCCTCGCCTTCTACTTCACGTAAAACTTGAGAATAGTCTCGCAAGCCCACAATATGCTTGCTCATTAAACCAGATATCGGAGAATTTAGATCCGGTCTGGCTAAACGCTTAATTTGATAAACATAGTCTTCGGCCGTTAACTCACGTGTCCCCGTTTCTTTAAACGCACTTAATGAGGCATAGTGACGCACCTGCTTTTCGGTAAGATTGTGATAACGATATCGGCCATCAGGCAACTTCGCAAAAGCAGGATGCGGTTGATACAAAATACCTGGCTTAATGCTTATTTCATAAACGCTCATCGCAATATCATGAGGCGAAGCGTTTGCCGGCAACCACTCACCCTCTTTATCAAAATACTGCACGGTAGGCATGTGTGCGGCCGTTAAAGGCTCTAACGTATAAGGGCGCTCGAAATAATGGTATTGCAGGGGGGGCTCATAAATTTGACTAATAAATACCGCTTCGTTGACCGAATACGCTTTGGCAGGGTCTAAATATTTTGGGCGCTCAGCAAAAGCGCCATAATAAATATTCGCGTTGCTTTCTTTGCTAGGATACGGGTTATTCCAAGGCTGACCATCGCAGCCTAATAAAATCATCCCGAATATTGCAATGCTTACCGCACGCATAGTGTTTTCCTTTACTTTAAAGCAATGGTGCAAATAAGCGGGTCAGGTTTTCAACCCATGCGTTAAAGGATGCGCGGAATCGTGTGGTCGGAACAGGTAAATGCCGGCAATCTTTTTTGAGCACATTGATATGCGCCTCAATAGCATTAATTTCATGGGGTGAATGCATGAAAACAGAAATTTCATAATTGTAATAATGACTGCGCATATCAAAGTTCGCTGAGCCGACCGTTGCCAGCGAATCATCAATCAACATGAGTTTTGAATGCAACATGCGTGGGTGATAAGCGTGGATTTTAACGCCCTCTTTCTCAAGTTCGCGCAAATAATAGCCACGCGCCAAATCCGTGACGCGGTGATTAGAGCGTGCAGGCACCACCAGTTGCACATCATGCCCCATGCGGGCTTGCAGCAACAAAGCACGAAACAACATTAAGTCAGGCACAAAATACGGCGTCACCACCCAGATCCGCTGTTTAGCACGCAAGATGCTAAAAATCAGTGCTTCATAAATGGCATCGCGCGCGACATCCGGTCCGCCACTCACCACTTGTAATTGCCCTCTGTCACTCGCAGAGTGTGCATGATTATCAGGCAGCCGGTCTTTTGAGATCAGGGGCAATTCTTTCCCGGTGGCATAAGACCAATCGCTTGCAAATATTTTTTCCAGATCTTGATAGACCGGGCCTTTCAGCAATAAAGCAAAATCCACCCATCGCTTAGGATCGTATGTCGGCCCAAGGTATTCGGACGCTAAATTCATGCCTCCTACAATAGCTTGCTCGCCATCAACCAAAATCATTTTGCGGTGATTACGCAAATTCGCGGACCACTTACGGTAGATAGGTAAAATAGGCATAAAAATGCCCACTTGCCCCCCTGCTTTTCGAATGGGCGCGACAAAGCGCCCCCGTGCACGTAAACATCCTAATGCATCCAGCAATAAGCAAACACGCACGCCTTCCCTTGCTTTGGTTGCCAACAGATCAACAATGGCTTCACCGACCTTGTCTTTTGTGAGAATAAACGTTGTCACATAAACAGATTTTTTTGCTTCTGCTATTATCTGCATGATCGCTTGATAGGTGGCTTCACCGTTATCCAGCATCGACACTTCATTCCCTAAAGATGAGGGCATCGCACCACTGGCAAGCAGCATCTTTTCCATAGGGCGATCGGTTTTAAGCTGCAGGGGAAGCGGCACGCCCATTGATAAATGTTTTGCCTGAGCTTGTACCTTGCGCAGCTTTCGCCCACCAAACACTAAATAAAGCGGCACACCAATATACGGAATAAAAGCAATCGCCATGAGCCATGCCAACGTGCTGCCCGGATTATGGTGCTCTTGCAGTAAGCGCACGATCAGCACAATGGCTAACACAAAGCCAAAGATATTAAAAAGATGAAGTAATAAAATATTGAGCGACACTGTTAACCCGTCACAGCAAATGATCATTTGCGTTGGTAAAACTTGCTCTCAATCCTAATCTTTTTTAGCACTAATGCAAGCCCAGCTCATCTTAATAAGACAAGAAGTAGTTAACCAGCTAACAACCTGAGGAAAACATCCAAAAAGGCAATGACGTCAGCGGCAAAAATCACTATACTTATAATATATTAGATAGATTACTTTATTTTCATTACCCAGGAAAAACTAATGAAAAACTATAAAAACATTTTGTTAACTACTGATTTTGGTGAAGAATCTTCCCCTATTAATGAGCGAGCTGTTCAGCTGGCTAAAGAGCAAGGCGCCAAATTAAATCTCATTCATGTTGCCGAATATTTATACAGCTACAGCTATATGGCAGCGGTTGTGAGTGAAGCAGAGATTCAAAAACAACTGCTTGAAGAAACCAAAACCCAGTTAGCAAAACTTGGCGAAAAACTCAATGTGCCACCTGAGCAACAATATGCCTGCGTGGGCACACCCAAGCATGAGATTATCGAAAAAGCGAAAGAAATTGGCACCGATCTTATCGTGGTCGGCAGTCACGGTCGCCATGGCATTTCTTTGTTGTTGGGTTCGACCTCTAATGCGATTTTGCACCATGCGCCTTGCGACGTGCTCTGTGTACGTTTAAAAGCGTAGTAAAGCAAAGCTTAAACCGCGCATTTGCGCACATGCTTCCTCCCCCTTCTGCTCCTAGCTCGCCTACGACGCTGCTGAAGCGCGCTGAGCGCCTTGCTGGGCAGAGTTTGCAGCAATTAGCTGACCGTTACCGACTTCCCTTGCCTGTCGACAATAAAAAAGCCAAGGGTTGGATTGGACAATTGTTAGAGCATTGCTTAGGCGCCACTGCTGGCTCACTGGCCGAGCCAGACTTCCCTCAGCTGGGTATTGAGCTTAAAACACTGCCTGTGAATGCAAAAGGTGTTCCGCAAGAATCAACCTACATCAGCGTGGTACCACTGCTTGAGCTTCATCAAATGACTTGGCGCAGCTCCAATGTCTATAAAAAACTTGCCAAGGTGCTGTGGGTACCTATCCAATCTGATCCCGCACTTGCCTTTGCCGCGCGCAAAATCGGCACACCCTTGCTGTGGTCCCCCACAACAGAACAAGAGCAGGCCTTACAAGCAGACTGGGAAGAGCTAAGCGAGTTAATTTGTTTAGGACAGCTTGAGGCTATCACTGCACACCATGGGCGCTATTTGCAGATCCGCCCCAAAGGGGCTAATGCAAAATCGCTCTGCTGGGCAATCGGGCCAGATGGCGAAAAAATCCAAACCCTTCCTCGTGGCTTTTACCTACGTGCTAGCTTCACTGCTCAGTTATTGAAAGCGTATTATCTGTTTGCTTAATATAAAGGGCGGCCACAGAGAAATTAGCACCGTCACTGTGGTGCTATGAATTTGATTAGGGACGACAACATTTTGTCAATTCTGGTGTTAGCGTAATGCTATTGCGCCTAATTTATTGTAGGGGCGGCCCCGGTGTGGCCGCCCTATCATTTTTATATCAGGCTCAGCTTCAGTTGCGGAGCGCACGCCTCTTTATCAGGCTCAGCAAAACGCACACCGACCCCCAGCAAGCGCACGGGGCGATCACGACGCGCAAAGCCCTCACTGCACAGCGCTTTAAAACGTTCTACCTGAAGGCAATCCACAACACACTCTACTGAACTCTGCGTAAAATCACTGAACTTTATCTTAATGAATTGCTTTTTAATTTCATTGTATCTCCTTGATTTTAATCTTCTGGTAAGCTCAGCATAAAGCTCATCTATTGCTTTAAGGCAGTCAGCCAAGGTATGGAGATCGGAAATAAAGGTCTCTTCTACGCTCAGTGATTTCCTGATGCGATCAGTGTTAACGAGCTGCTGATCAATGCCTCTAGAAAGCTCATACAAGCGTATGCCAAAAGAGCCGAAATGCTGCACTAAGGTTTTAATCGACAAGCGCTGCAACTGTAAGCAAGTTTGCACGCCCAGATCAGCTAATTTTTTGCTTGTTACCTTCCCCACGCCGCTGATTTTGCTAACAGGCAATACTTTCACAAACACATCAACGGCTTCCGGGCTAATCACAAACTGCCCATTGGGCTTGCGCCAATTGCTCCCGACTTTCGCTAAAAATTTATTAGGCGCCACCCCGGCAGACGCGGTGAGCTGATGCGTGGCAAATATCTTTTGCCGGATGGCTTTGGCTATCAAGGTCGCACTGTTGAAATACGCTTCACAGTCAGTCACATCTAAAAACGCTTCATCTAAAGATAAAGGTTCAACTTCAGAAGTAAACTGATAAAAAATATCACGAATGGCGTCAGCCACTTTTCGATATTCATGAAAACGCGGCGCAATGACAATCAAATCTGGGCACAACTTTAAGGCATGTGCGGTTGCCATAGCAGAGTGCACGCCATATTGCCTGGCAATATAATTGCAGGTGCAAATAACACCTCGCTCCCCCGCACCCCCACCGACAGCAATGGGCTTATTGCGTAAACTTGGATTGTCTCGGATCTCCACCGCCGCAAAGAAACAATCCATATCGACATGAATAATCTTACGCATGACGGCGCCTCCCCCTTGCGGACTACTTGTTAAAAGGGGGCTTTCAGCAAGTCAAACCCACCAGCCCATTTTCAAGAAACTACTTTAAGATTAATTACTTTAATAAAACCAATTATCTTGCTGAAACAAATCTAATAAGCTGCTTAAGCTTAAGCATTAACTTGCAGTGACGAGATGCCATTTTCTCTTCTTGGGTTAAACCCAACAAAACAGACATCATCAGATTATCTTCTGCTAAATCCTGCCCTACCCAACTTTCACGCAACGCTAACATTTTCATAACACACTCCTCTCATACACTTAAAGATAACTTAAACGAAATAAACCAATATAAATCCCTTGTACCTGAATACGCTCTTGTTGGTAAACCGTGGGCGATAAGGTCGGGTTAGAAGGGATCAGCGTCACCGACCCATCATCGTTTGGGTAAATACGCTTCAAAGTGGTTTCTTGATTATCGACCAGCACAACCGCAATTGTATTCCTAGAGAGTTTGTTGTTGCTCTCACAAATAATATAATCACCGTCACAAATATTGTCGCCAATCATCGAATCGCCTTTTACTTCCAAGACAAATCGATTCGGCCCAAGTAAAACCTTTGAGACATCGATATGCTGATCGTCTTCAATGGCTTCAATCGGACTACCTGCTGCAATCTTGCCCACCAATGGCAAATACCATTTTTTCTCATCCTCTATTTCATCAATCAGTCGAATATTACGACGCTGATTGGGGATCAATTCAACAAATCCAGAATCAGCTAACGCGCTAACATAGCGATGCACCACACCACGTGACTTAATGCCGATACCTTCAGCGATCTCAGCCTCAGTTGGCGCGTATTCATGCTCTTGAATATATTGTTTGATGAATTGATAAGTTTGATGTTGTTTTGCCGTCAACATAACCTTGCTCTCCTTTTGCTCTCTTGATGGATAGAATAGAGAACAAAACGAGAGCAGTCAAGCAAAAAATTTTCCTTTTTTACCTATAAAACAAACTCTTTTAGAGATAACTAACTCGCCAAATAATGACACTTTACGAATTAGCCAATAGCAAGGATACTAAAGATATTCATTTGCCAGCTATCCCCTACTTTCACCATGACTGACACACCCACACCCCATCAAAGTACCGAAACACGGCTACGTGAATTAGAAAACATCAAAGAAATATTTGATCAACTCACTGATAATTTAACGGACGTTTTTTGGATCGTTGAAGACACTTGGAAATTTGTCTACGTCAGCCCCGCTTACGAGAAAATATGGGGAGCAAGTTGCCAAAGCCTTTATGACGACCCCGTGTCGTGGCTGGAGATCATCCACCCAGAAGATCGCGAACGCCTAAAAGACTCCTATGCCAACCTTTTTGAAGAACCGACCAATATAGAGTATCGCATTATTTTAAAAGATGGCTCTATACGCCATCTCAAGAGTCTCGGTTACTATATCTATAACGAGGAAGGCAAACCTTACCGTATCGTTGGCACGACCATCGATATCACTGATCGCAAACAAGCAGAAGAAACCCAAAAGCATCTCATGGCAATTATTGAAGCCACCACTGACTTTATCGGCATGACTGATAAAAATGGCTATTCGCTTTATACCAATCGTGCTGGTAGAAAAATTTGCAACATTGGCGCAGATGAAGATATGTCACACATGCATATCTCAGACTTTCATACGCAAGCAGACTTTAAACATATCATGAAAGAAGCCCTCCCCTGCGCACTCAAAAATAATGTGTGGAGTGGGGAAATTGAAATTTTGACCTCTGACGGTCGGAAAGTACCTATGCACCAGGTCATCATTGCGCATAAGTCTCCTCATGGTGAAGTAGAGTACTTCTCTACTATCATGCGTGATATTTCCGAGCGCAAACAAGCCGAAGAAGAGTTACGTAAACACCGCAATCAAATCGCGGCCATTGAGAAATTTTCTGCTGTCGGCGAAATGACAGCGGCGATTGCACATGAGCTGAATCAACCTATTGCTGCCATTGCAAACTATGCGAGAGGTTGCCTCTGGACCTTGCGCTCAGACAAACCTGAAACCAATAAAATCATGCCCGTAGTAGAAGACATTATCGTGCAGGCAGAACGGGCTGGCAATATCATGCGCAATATCCGCTCTTCATTTGAAAAAGGCAGTATTGAAAAACAGCCTGTTTGTTTAGCCAATTTATTAGCAGAAACCATTCAGCACATTAAAGATGATCTCGAAAAATCCAACATTGAAATTAATGATGATTTTAAAGACGTCAACGTCACGGTGCTTGTCGATTCTGTTCAAATTGAACAAGTGATTATGAATTTACTGAACAACGCGATTGATGCGATGACAGCGCATGACTGCACAACACGAGAAATCAATCTTGCTATTGAAAGCGATGAAATGGTAACCCTTTCCATTTCGGATAGCGGCCCCGGGATTGGAAACGAGCATCTTAAGAAGGTGTTTGACCCACTGTTTACCACGAAAAAGAAAGGCATGGGATTAGGATTGTCTATTACTAAATCGATTATTGAAGCGCATGACGGGGAAATCAGCGTCACGTCTTCTCCAAAAGGCACGTGCTTTACGATTAAGCTCCCTAATCAGTGAGCCCAAAGAAAATTATCTATGCTTCCCCCCCAAATCTCCTCAACACAAAAAAGTTAGAATAATAACTTAATATTAAGTGTTTTTTGAGCCGCTGCTTTAAGCTCTCTCTTTTCTGGGCTCTTTTTCAGTAAAGTCAGTTTCTCTCACTTCAACTCCCCCCTGCTCCCTGTCTGGAACACCAGCCTCCCAGACTTTTTGAGCCTCTCCTACACGTGCTGTTCCTCCCGCTCCTCTGGAGTCGGCGGCGGCGCATCGCCAAGCAGCGAAGCGTCCTCATCAGAATAAAGCCAGGGAGACAGTTCCTTGAAATCAGCAGGCAAATCCGGGAGCATTTTCTTCTCCCAACAACAACACACTCCCAGAAACGTTGCGAGTATAATGACCGCTATGCTTACATTAGTAGCAAGCGACTCGTCTCCTTCACTACTGTACCTCCACAACCAAATTAAGAAATAGAAAAATGAAGAGAAAAGAAGCACCATCAGGAAAGCAACAAGCTTGACGATGAATCTTTCAACAGGAGGCGCCTTCACCTTAAAGCGCCGCAAAATAAACCAAGAAAACAGAAGAATCAGACCCAGCATGCCGATAGTAAACCCTGTTGACACCATGCTAGCATGAGCAGAACTCAACAGGGCACAGTACTTGGGCAACTCGTCTTTGTGAGGATCGCCAGGTTGGCAGTCACTGAGGTAGTAATCCTTGTAAAGAGCATGCCAGACCCCATAATGCACAAGAGGCACCACGATAAGCAGCACAGCAATGCCGCCTAAGATAAGTGAAACATTGATCCTAAGCGCCCGATACTTCTCTGGCCCCAACAACGTTGTCTGCTGGTAGACAAAGTAGACAGCATAGCCCCCCACAAGCACCATCCAAAGCGCCAGGCCGAAAAAAGTCGCCAAACTATTTGCAACCCTCTTGCAATAGTAGTCATGCGGATCTTCATCTGTATCACCGTCACGCAGCAAGCTTTTGAGCTCGTCCAGGCAGTAGCTGTGGAATGGGTCTTTGGTCGTTAAGAAAACCGGTAAAAAACCAATGAAAAAAAAGAAAACCGTAGCACAGAAAAACACAACGTCCTGCGGCACCTTCATGGTCGATTGTCTGTCTCAAGAGAAGAAACTGTAAAGCAGAAACACCTAACCTTCTATACATATAGTGTAACAAGGAGGTGTATGTTACAAAATGATAACGATATTAAAGAAAATGTAATGACGCTTAAGGGTAAGTAGCTTGGCTTTTATTAGAAAGTACATAGCAAAAACAAGCCAACTTATTGATAAAAAAGAAAAAATAGATTTTTTTTCGAGCAACTAAGCAGGTACTTTACGTTCAGATAACCAGTCTTTGGGCTTTAGAAAAACATCGTATAGGCGGGCCTCTTCACTGCCGGGCTCAGGGTGCCAATCATACTGCCAAGCGGTTTCTGGGGGCAGTGACATTAAAATGGACTCCACTCGCCCACCCGACTGCAAGCCAAACAAAGTGCCGCGATCGTAAACCAGATTAAACTCAACATAGCGGCCCCGGCGATACATTTGGAAGCGGCGCTGCGGCTTCCCATAAGTATGATCTTTGCGGCGTGCCACTATCGGGCGATAGGCTTTGATAAAGTGATCCCCTACGCTGCGCATAAAAGCAAAGCAATCGTCAAAGTCACCTGTCTGTAAATCATCAAAATACAAACCACCAATGCCGCGCGGCTCGTTGCGATGTTTAATAAAGAAATAATCATCACACCCTTTTTTATAGTGCGAATAGCGATCTGCGCCAAAAGGATCACAGGCTTGTTTTGCTGTTTGATGCCAGTGGATGCAATCTTCTTCAAAGCCATAATAAGGCGTGAGATCAAACCCGCCACCAAACCACCACACAGGGGCTTCGCCCGGTTTTTCTGCCACAAAAAAACGCACATTAGCATGCGCTGTTGGTACATAAGGGTTATGCGGATGCAGCACAACAGAAACACCCAATGCTTGAAACTGGCGGCCTGCTAATTCAGGATGGCGTGCCGACGCGGCAGCAGGCAGCGATCCCCCTCGCACATGCGAGAAATTAACACCGCCTTTTTCAAATACGTTGCCATCACTTATCACGCGCGTACAACCACTGCCCAGCTCAGCGCGCGCCCAGTTATCTACTTTAAAAGTTGCCAGGCCATCTTCTTCTTCGAGTTGGCGGCAAATATCTGTTTGTAGATCCAGAAGATAAGCTTTTATTGCATGAATATCAATTGATTGCATAACTCATATTTTATCATTTCGTACTATAATATGTATAGAGGAGACCCTTATGGTTATGCCCCAAACACACTCTTTTTTTACTGATACCTTCTTAAGCTTGGTCCTGGTCTGCTTACTCGTTGGCTGTGGCACCAATCCTGTCACCGGCAAGACAGAAGTCCAGCTCGTCTCCGAAGAGCAAGAAATCGAACTCGGTAAAGAAAACTATTTTCCTGCACAGCAATCACAAGGCGGCGCTTATAACGTTGAACCCGGCGTGCAACATTACGTTAGTCGCGTGGGCAAAAAATTAGCCAAGGTCAGCGATCGCCCCGATCTGCCTTACGAATTTGTTGTGATTAATAACAGTGTGCCCAATGCATGGGCCTTGCCAGGCGGTAAAATTGCCATCAACCGTGGTTTGCTTATCGCGCTTGATAATGAAGCACAACTGGCGGCTGTCTTAGCACATGAAATTGTGCATGCGGCCGCCCGTCACGGCGCGAAAAACGTTGAGCGCGGCCTGTTATATCGCACGGGGCTAGGCCTCTTAGACATCGGCGTCGGGGGCACTTACGGTAATGTGATTGTCGGTTCCTCTGCCGTCGGCCTGCAGCTACTTAATTTAAGTTACACACGCGAAGCGGAACGTGAAGCAGACTATTATGGCATGCAAATGATGTCAGAAGCAGGCTATGACCCACAAGAAGCCGTCGCCTTACAAGAAATTTTCTTGAGCCTAGCCAATCAAGGAGAATCTAATTGGTTAGAAGGTTTATTTGCAACCCATCCTCCCTCACAAGAACGTATTGCGGCGAATCGTGAAACCGCAACAACCTTGCCCCGTGGCGGCTATATTGGTGCCAGCGAATACCAAAAAGAAATAGCGGGGGTAAAAGCGGACGAACCTGCTTATCAAGATCTCACGCAAGGATATAATTCACTGAACCAACGCAACTATAGCCGCGCCAATCAACTTGCGCAGCAAGCGATTAGCATTGAGCCTCGCGAAGGAAAATTTTATGCACTACAAGGTGACACCCGCTATCTACAAAAAGACTACCAGGCAGCCGTCGCGGCCTACACTGAAGCAATTAAACGCAATGACGCCTATTATTACTTCTATCTACAACGTGGCTTAGCTTATCAAAAAGTTGGCGAGAACGATAAAGCACGGCGCGACTTAGATAAGAGTAATGAGCTCTTACCCAATGCCACCGCACATTATATGCTTGGGGAAATCGCTGCCGCACAAGGCCGACGCAATGACGCCATCGCACACTACGAGCTGGTAGCCAACTCAAGTTCTGCATTACGGGGCGCCGCGCAAGAGGCACTGCGCGATCTCGGGGCATACTAACTCGCGAGGGGCATAAAAAAAACCTCGCATACTAATGTATGCGAGGTTTTTCCCACGGTAAAAAGTCAAGGGTTACTGTGCTTTTTGCTTGCCCTCTTTCTGACAAGCACCGTGCCAACAACCCGATATTTTATTATACAGCCAAGCAAAAATAGCGCCGCCAATAAAGCCATCCACAAACCCCCATGCTAACCCAATTAAGCTACCCATGGGCGTAAACGTGAAACCGATATAGCCTCGCTCTAAAATCGTCATGGGCCCTTCTGCGTTACCCACGGCTATCAACCACCATGTTAAAAGAAAGATCCCGAGGCCCCAAAAAATACCACAGGTCAACGCAAATGCTTTAGTATGAAATTTCATTGCCACCCTTCCGTCAGTTAACTTACTTTTACTGATCTGCTAAAAAAAGCAAAGTTGGCAATCCCCCACCTCGCTTCATCGCAAATACTTAACTTAAGTATAGACTCAAAATGTGTTTTTGGCTAATCTTCGCTTTCTGCACTAATACGGCGTGGTTGCGTTTTTTCTGTTTTAGGAATGGTAATTTCTAACACACGAGTAACGGCCATTTGTATGTCTCCTTTTCTAGGTGAAGGCGACTACATTTTCCGTTCAGAACAACGCACTGTTAGCACATCACAGGGGGCACCATGCAAAACAGCGCTAGCGGTCGAACCTAACAAACGCGCAAGCCCATAGCGGCTGTGACTACCGAGTACAATTAAGTCAACTTCCAACTCTTTTGCTGTCCACAATATTTGGCTTTTGACTGAGCCTATCTCCACGCGCCGAACACCGCCTTCTGGCATGTGCGTGTCTTCACAGAACTTATCCACCTCTGCCATGGCGCGCTCTTTAATCGCCCCCAGCACGTCAATTAAGCCGCCCGGCGTGCCATAAGAGGGGGTGGGTTCGATCACGTGGATCAAACTCAAACGCGCATCACTCGTGCGCGCAATAGCCAACGCCTTTTCAGCGGGCTCAGAGCCCGTTTCCGCTAAATCAACTGCCAGTAAAATATGTTGGTAAAGACTCATGACCTACTCTCTCCTATTAGTCAAAAACGACTTCCATCCATTCGTTCACTCTATATTATAGAAGAATTAGGTGAAAATGCCTATAAGTCCACAATCTAATGTGCTGCGATACCGGCATAAGCATAGTAAGCTGCACAAGTCCCCTCCGAGGAATCCAGCAGTTTATCTAATAAAGTTTTAAGGGCATCGTGGGATAAAAATGACGTTGTGAGGTTTGCTTCCTGTTGCACAATATATCCTAAGTCGCCTATTTAGCTTAGCGTAACATATCCTGGGTAATGGCTCGCCTGTTAACCAATCCATAATACGCTGACCAGCAAATTGTGTTTTTAGCTGCACAAAATGGCGCGCCCACGACTGCTGTGTATCATTTCAATACCGCCACGCGTAAAGTTTAATTTTGGACCACGCACAGGCGCAGGCGCAGATAATACCGGCATTAAAACTGAATCAGCCATTTAGTTCACCCTGCCTCTCATGCTGTTTTTTTAGTTTAAATCGTTCATAACAGTGCCAGCAATATTTTTCAAATTCAACCAAGAAAAACACACTTGAGCCCAGCAAGACAATCCACACCCACGCGATTAAATCAATTGGTTTCGTCGCAAATAAATATTGCATTTTTGGTGTATAGGTAAATAATAACTGGAAGAAAACAACAAGCACAATAGCCAATAATACATACTTATTGCCTAGCAAACCTTCTTTTGAAAGAACCGACGCATGGATATAACGTGAACTCAACAAATAAAACACCTCAAACATCACCAAGGTATTCACCGCAACCGTACGCGCATAATCAATATCACCGTGTCCCATACCCCATAAAAACAAGCTAGAAGTACCTGCAACAAGAATCAACGAGACAAAAATGATACGCCACAGTAAAAAGTGTGAGACCAAGGGTTCATCAGGATCGCGCGGCACGCGCATCATCACATCTTTCTCAGGCGGTTCAAATGCTAATGATAAAGCCAAGGTCACTGCAGTGATCATGTTAATCCATAAAATCTGCACTGGTGTAATCGGTAACACATAGCCAAACAATAAGGCCAACAAAACAATGAAGGCTTGCCCTCCATTGGTTGGCAAGATAAAAAGAATGGATTTTTTAATGTTGTCATAGACCGCGCGGCCTTCTTCAACTGCATGCTCAATCGAGGTAAAGTTATCATCGGTTAACACCATTTCAGCCGCTTCCTTGGCCACCTCCGTACCTTTGTTTCCCCCCATGGCCACACCCACATCAGCACGCTTCAAGGCGGGCGTATCGTTTACACCATCACCCGTCATCGCGACGACAGCACCATTGGCTTGCAGTGCCTGGATCAAACGTAATTTATGCTCTGGGCTCGTACGAGCAAACACATCGACATTCATTACAATGTCACATAATTCATCATCGCTCGCCGCATCAATATCTTGCCCCGTGAGCACCGTGCTGGTGTGGCTCAGTTTCATTTGTTCAGCGATTGCTTGTGCAGTTATCGCGTGATCACCCGTGATCATTTTGACTGTGATCCCCGCCGATTGGCACTTTGCCACGGCCGCAATGGCTTCAGCACGCGGCGGATCGCTCATGCCCACCACACCCAATAATACAAGCCCTGAAGTGACGTCTTCATGAGACAGTTCATCTTTAGAAAAGTCTCGCTTAATCGCAATGCCTAGCACACGCTGCCCACGTCGTGCTAGTGCATGCGTCTGCTGCTCCCAATATGTTGGGTCAAGCGGCACATCGGTATTCCCGTGACGCTGATACTCACACATCGTTAATAAGCGCTCCACCGCGCCTTTCACACACACCACTCCTTGCGAAGCAGGCTCACGATGCAAAGTCGCCATAAAGCAATGCTCAGACTCAAAAGGAATAACATCAATGCGGGATAATTTTTCACGCAAAGAAGCGGGGTCTAGCTTTGCTTTCATAGCAAGCGTAACGAGTGCACCTTCTGTCGGGTCACCATGCAGTCGCCATCCATCATCACGCTGCTCCAATACTGCGTCGTTACAAAGTAACGCCGTTTGCACCAACTCACGCAAAGCAGGATCAGCAGCAACATCTTTTGGCTTGCCCTCATCAGTAAATTCGCCTTTAGGACCATACCCTACGCCACTGACTTCAATAGATTGATTACTCATGACAATGCTCTGCGCTGTCATTTCATTACAGGTAAGTGTACCCGTTTTATCAGAACAAATTACCGTGACCGCCCCTAAAGTCTCCACTGCGGGTAAGCGGCGTATGATGGCATTGCGCTTAGCCATACGCTGCACACCCAGCGCAAGGGTAATGCTAATAATAGCTGGCAACCCTTCTGGGATAGCCGCAACAGCCAAACTAACTGTCACTAAAAACATCTCTGCCGGCAGGTAATCGCGCAACCCAATACCATACATAAATGCCAAACCTGCCACCATAATGATCGTCGCGGTTAACCAGCGTGAAAAACGTGCGATATTACGCAACAACGGTGTCACCGGCAGCTTCACTTGCCCCAGCAGTTCACTGATACGCCCAATTTCTGTGTCTTTACCCGTGGCGATCACCACACCCACCGCCTGCCCATAGGTCACGAGCGTGCCGGAATACGCCATGCAGGCACGATCGCCAAGTGCGACTTCTGTCGCAATGGGATCGACCGTTTTGCCAACCGGTACAGATTCGCCTGTCAGCACAGATTCGTCCACTTTTAAATTTTTAACCGTCAGCAAACGTAAATCAGTGGGCACCTTGTCACCTGACTGTAAAAATACAATATCCCCTGGAACCAATTGTTCTGCTGGCAAGGTAAGACGTTTACCATCACGTTTCACCATCGCAGAGGGCGACAACATCGCGCGAATGGCTGCCAAGGCTTTTTCAGCTTTGCCCTCTTGAATCACGCCAATCAACGCATTAATGATCACCACCCCTAAAATAACACCCGTATCGACCCAGTGTTGCAGCAGCCCTGTAATGGCCGCGGCACCCAGTAACACGTAAATTAAGACATTATTAAACTGCAATAATAAACGCGCTATGAAACCTATTTTTTTAGGCGGGGGTAAGCGATTGAAACCATATTTTTTTAGTCTTAATGAAGAATCAGAGCTCGATAAACCTTCTTTGGAGGTATTAAAATGTTCTAAAACTTGATTCGACTGGCACTGGTACCATTGCGATATTTTCTCAGAGGCTTTTGTTTGAGACATGCCATCACCTAAAAATAATATTTTGATAGTAATCTATACTTCATTATAAGAAGATTAAATAGTTTAAACAGTAAAAGAAATGACGAAATTTAAGCCTCCTACACTCAAAGCAAAACGCTTGGGGATAGATACTCATGAGGAGCCTATCGTTTATATGCGTGAAGACTGCAACATCTGTCGTTCAGAAGGTTTTCGCGCACGCTCTCAAGTGGAGATCATCAGTAAACACAAACAGATTTTGGCAACATTGAATACTGTTTCAAGCAATCTACTGACCCCTGATGAAGCGGGGCTTTCTGAAGCGGCTTGGCGATTACTGGGTGCCCGCTCAGGCGAAAACCTCACATTTGCTCACCCACTGCCTGTTCTTTCTTTGAGTTTTGTGCGCTCGAAAGTCTATGGCAACGCCTTAAACCTTGAGCAGTTCACAGAAATCTTTCAAGATATCAGCCGTGGACGTTACCAAGATATTCATCTTGCCGCTTTTGTCACGGCTTGTACGGATAATCGCCTCACGGTTGATGAGATCACTTACATGACTAAAGCCATGGTCAGCATCGGTGAACAGCTGCACTGGCCAACTCAACCGGTGGTGGATAAACACAGTGTCGGCGGCCTACCTGGCAGCTGCACCACCCCTGTGGTCGTTGCCATTTTAGCGGCATGCGGCTTAACCATTCCCAAAACCTCATCACGGGCCATTACTTCCCCCGCGGGTACGGCCGATACCATGGAAACGCTTGCGCCCGTTTCGCTTACCCTGGCTGAAATGCGGCGAGTTGTTGAAAAAGAAGGGGGCTGTTTAGTCTGGGGAAACTCAGTCAATCTTAGCCCAGCAGATGATGTCATTATCGGTGTTGAGCGCGCCTTAGATATTGATAACGAGGGCCAGCTCATTGCATCGATTTTATCCAAAAAAGCAGCGGCTGGCTCCACACATGTTTTAATTGATTTTCCGGTAGGTGACACCGCCAAAATTCGTAGCCTTGAAGTGGCACAGCATCTTGAAGCGCTGCTGACAACCGTCGGGACTGCCATTGGCCTTCACACTAAAGTCATGATGACCGACGGCATGCAACCCATGGGACGCGGTATTGGGCCCGTATTGGAGGCGCAAGATATTTTAGCTATCTTACAAAACCACAAAACTGCCCCGCCCCAATTACGCGATAAAATTATTACCTTTGCTGGCACTCTACTCGAAATGAGCAGTGTCGCAAGTGAATCAATGGGAATGGCCCTCGCGACAGAAACACTGGAAAATGGCAACGCTTGGCGAAAATTTCAAGCGATTTGTAGCGCCCAAGGCGGTATGCGCAAGCTCACTAAAGCACCTTTTACTCATGAAATCACGGCTAAACATGCTGGTCGCTTTGAGCAGATTAACAATCGTATTTTAGCAAAATTAGCAAAATTAGCCGGCGCACCTGGTGCTCCTTCAGCAGGCCTTGAGTACCATGTGCGTTTAGGGGAAATGCTGGATAAACACCAACCCATATTGACTTTGCATGCTGAAACGGAAGGAGAACTGCATTATGCGCTTGATTATTTTGGGCAGCATGAAAAAGAGCTCTTTACTTTGAAAAACCCCGAATAAAAACAATTATTAGAAATGCCTGACCCTGTCACCAGCCAGTACGGCTTCAGGATTTAAGGGCATTGATTTTATTAGAATTCATTTTTATTAATGCGCACTTTGATATAAACTTTACAGTAGCGAGGCTTCTGAAGTCACCCATTTAATTTTATTGAGGCAGACAAAGCAATGGCGCAAGAAAAAAAAAGCACACATATTTTAATCGTTGAAGACGACAAAGAGATCCGCGAAGGACTAGCAAGTTACCTGCGTGAAAATAATCTGGAAGTCACCACCGCAGCGGATGGTGATGAAATGCAAACCAAGCTCTCCCCTGAGATTGATTTGATTGTCTTGGATGTCATGTTGCCAGGTAAAGACGGCCTAACACTTTGCCGGGAACTGCGCACTGCATCCGATATCCCTGTTATCATGCTCACCGCGCGTGGCGAGCCCACTGATCGTGTGCTCGGTATCGAGATGGGAGCAGATGATTATATCGTCAAGCCTTTCCACTCTCGCGAACTCCTTTCTCGGATTAATGCTGTATTACGGCGTGCAGATGCCCCCGGCCGTGAAGAGCGTGAAGCCATGTTAAAAAATAAGATCACCTTTGCGAATTGGGTGTTAGATCTTGACTCACAAGCACTCACATCGAAAGACGATTTAGTCGTCTCGTTAACCCCTACTGAATTCAGGCTACTCGAAGCATTTTTAACACACCCCAACCGCCTGTTAAGCCGCGACCAATTAATGAACTTTACCCATGGGCGCGACGCTTCACCTGTTGATCGCAGCATTGATGTGACTGTCGGCCGCCTACGTCAACACCTCAACGATTCAAAAGGGAAAATAATCAAAACCATGCATGGACAAGGCTATATGCTCGATGTGCCTGTGAAGCGTATCCGTTAAACCGCTTCCCCTATGGCGAGCCCTCAATATGAAAAAACGGAGATACTTCCCTAAAACATTACTTGGGCGAGTAACGCTTCTTCTCGTGAGCCTTGCGTTGCTCACACAATTAATCGCTATTACTGTATTTCAAATGGGCCAGCCGATGATATACAGTACCAGTAGCTCAAAAATAGCCTTTGAGCGCATCATCGCCATCGTGAATCAGCTCAATGAATTGCCCGCATCCGACCGTCAATTTTTAATTGATATGGTCGAGAATCCTCTCGTCAGAGTCCAGCTATATGATGCAGATACCCCACCTCCATACTGGCCTGAAAGTGGTTTTGATCTCGAAGAACAAAATAAGTTAACACAACTAGGCTATCGCTTCCTTGAAAAAGAAATAATTAAAAAAGGCAATGTTAACTATCCAGCCTATTTTTACATAGACGATTTTACACTGCCCCAAATCGTTCAAAGAGAAAGAGCCCAGCAAGAATATTTTCTCTCCACTATCCCACTTCATGTGCAAGAAAAATTTTCAAAAATCCCCAACGCTCAAGCACTCAAATATAGACTTCTCTTTGCGACTTTCCAATTGCAGGATGGGGCATGGGTTGAATTTTCTCACTATGCTAGCTTGTCAACGCTACAAGCTCGAAACATTGCTATCACCATGATCAGCTCGGTCATTATTTTATTGCTGTTATTATCTATCATTATTTCACGCTGGATGATTAAGCCGTTAAACTACCTCGCTGAAACAGCGGAAGCCATCGGGCGAGATATCAATGCCCCTGAAATACCCGTAACAGGCCCGATTGAAGTCCGCCGCACAACGACTGCCTTTAATAAAATGAAGCGACAACTGACGCATTTTGTTCAAGATCGCTCTCGTATGCTGGCCGCCATTTCACATGACCTGAAAACACCGCTGACTCGCCTTCAACTTTATGTCGATCAAATAAAGCCAACGACAAAAGAAGAAATGCAAATAAAAGAAAAATTTGTCAAAGAACTGCATGCCCTACAGAGCATGACCCTCTCTACATTAGAGTTATTGCGAGGCCAAGAAGACACAGAAAAAACCCAACATATTGACATGATGTCATTGCTCGAGACCTTAAAGGAAGAGCTAAAAGAATCAAAATACGATTTTATTATTATTGGCAAAACCAATTCGGCTTATCTTGGCAAGTTTATTTCATTAAAACGCTGCCTCTCTAATTTACTTGAAAATGCCGTCTATTATGGCCGCGATGTAAAGGTCATGCTAAACGATACCCCAGACCAACTCGTGATTAACATTAGCAATCTGCCTACTCAACAGATTGACAGCACCGAATTAAAAAAAGCATTCGCCCCCTTTTACCGACTTAAAGAATCAACCCAGCAACGCCCCGAAGGCAGTGGTTTAGGCTTAAGCATTGCACAAAATATTGCTCACGCACACGGAGGTGAGCTGAGTTTGAAATTAGAAGACGATCGCGTCGTGGCCACCTTAGTTTTGCCGAGATAAAAAGAGGCCTACTCAATCTGTCATACAGATCACCGCATAGCGATCGGATCGAGAACAACGATTTGATAGCGCTGAGTAGCGCAGCGTCAGAACGCCCTACTGGGTTTCTCAAAAATAAAAGGCGCCGTTTCTTCCCGCTTGGCGCTTTAAGCAGATCCTGGTATTTTTCCTTCCATTTTTGAGGCTTGCTGCTCTAGAGCTTCTCGGTATTTCTCTCTTTTCTTGAGGAGCGTATCGGGAGAACCTGAAAGCATTATTTTTTGAGAAATGTGTTTTGATAAATGAATGATTTCAGCAGGCAATGCTGCCTCAGGCACCTTTCTTTGCTGACGCAAATAAGCAGCCAAAATAACGATCTCTGCGGTACTATCGTAACAATGAGCCAGCCCGTCACTCGCCGCCACATCAACTGAATGCGCATAGCTAGCCACTCGCGTCACGTTATTAAAATAATGCATTTGATCACAGTAATCCTCAACGCGGTATAATTTGCGTGCATGACCGTGCGGCACTAAACGTGCTTCTGACGTCCCGCGCTTGCCCCAGACAGGCAAATAAATATCACCCTCTAGGTACGCCATTTCTTTTACGGTAAAAGGGAACCTAAACTTGAGGAGACTTTTGGCTGGCTGCATAATATCATGACAACGTTGCTGCAGTTTCATATCTACCAGCACCCTTTCCTCAAATTCATTTCGTGATAGCGATTCTGAAACCGAACGGATATCCGAAATAAACAATACGGCTTTACCTTGGTATGCTTTTGCCGTTTCTTCCGTAAAGCACCCTTGTTTTAAGATAATTTTTGGCGTGGTGGGTAGGACTAACTTGATGGGATCATATAAAATAAAGGTATGCTCAGGAAATAAGGTTGATAAATAAACAATGTGATCCCCTGGATAAGCCCCGGCGTAGACGACTGTATTAGAAAGCCCACCATGCGCTGTGAGAAACTCTATTTCGGCCATGAGCAACTTACGCTGCCCCCAGTGCAATGTGCGCGTGCTACGGAGCTCTGCTGGGCTCGGTTCTTGATAAGCTTGCTTTGGCGCATCGGTAGCCAGCTTACGCACAAAACCACCCACTAAACCTAATAGCGTATTTTTTCTTTCGTGATAGGAAATTGATGCCAACACAGTACTCACAAGTCATTCAAATTACTTAATTTCATCTTCTTTTAAAAGATGCCAATATAAAATTCTAAGCAATTATAACATGCGCAATCAACATGCGCAATGAGATTATTACAATTAATTTACAAATTAAACTACAATTTAAAGCAGAAAAAAAACGCTGTATTCTTAGGCCTTCATTCAGCTTAGCTTATGGGAGGATGCAATGTGCTAAGCCGTAAACGTCAAGTCGCCGTTTTTAGCTTTAACATCAATGACATCACCCGACTTGAATTCCCCTTTCAAGATAGCCTGGGCCAATGGGTTTTCAAGGTGCTGGGCAATCGCACGCTTTAAGGGACGTGCGCCGTATACAGGGTCAAAACCTGCTTCGCCCAAATACTGTAAAGCGGGACCTTCAACCTTCAGGGTAATATCGCGCTGCAGCAGCCGCTGCGCTAAAGCCGCAACCTGCAGTTTAGCAATCGCCTGGATCTGATCAGATGATAAAGGATGAAAGACCACAGTTTCATCCACACGGTTAATAAACTCTGGTCGAAAATGGTGTCCCACTATCTCTAGCACCGCGCCTTTCATCTTGTCATACTGGTTTTCACCGGCCATTTCTTGGATCACTTCTGACCCTAAATTTGACGTCATGACGATCACCGTATTGCGAAAATCGACGGTCCGCCCTTGGCCATCAGTCAAACGGCCATCATCGAGCACTTGCAACAAGATATTAAACACATCTTGATGGGCTTTTTCGATTTCATCCAACAAAATCACCGAATACGGTTTACGTCGGATCGCTTCGGTCAGATAGCCACCGGCTTCATACCCCACATAACCCGGGGGCGCACCAATTAAACGCGCGACAGAGTGTTTTTCCATAAACTCAGACATATCAATGCGCACCATTGCTTCTTCGGTATCAAATAAGAAGTTGGCTAAGGCTTTACAAAGCTCCGTTTTACCCACGCCGGTTGGTCCTAAAAACAGGAACGAGCCCACCGGACGGTTTTCAGGCGCAAGCCCGGCCCGCGAACGCCGAATGGCATTGGCCACGGCATCAACGGCTTCATTTTGCCCGACCACTTGCTCATGGAGTTCTACTTCCATGCGTAATAGCTTATCGCGCTCGCCTTCCAGCATTTTAGAGACGGGGATCCCCGTCCATTTTGCGACAATCTGCGCCACCTCATCTTCAGTGACTTTATTGCGCAATAACTGCCCCATTTTGCCCGCGGCTTTATCTGTTTTTTTACCGGTTTTCGCTTCTTCTTCTTGGGTTTCAGCAGCCGTTAACTTTTTCTCAAGCTCGGGGATCTGCCCATATTGCAATTCTGACATACGCGTTAAATCACCTGCACGGCGTGCCGTCTCCAGCTCAAGGCGAGCTTGCTCCAAGGCTTCTTTGATCGTTTGTGCACCTTGTAATGCTGCTTTTTCAGACTTCCAAATCTCTTCCATGTCAGCATATTCTTTTTCAAGGGTACTTACTTCCTCTTTCAGGGTATTGAGTCGTTTTTTCGACGCCTCATCCGTTTCTTTTTTCAGGGCCTCACCTTCAATTTTGAGTTGGATCAAACGGCGTTCTAAGCGATCCATGGGCTCGGGTTTGGAATCAATTTCCATGCGAATTTGGCTGGCGGCTTCATCGATTAAATCAATGGCCTTATCAGGTAACTGACGATCGCTAATGTACCGATGTGATAAGGTCGCTGCGGCGACGATAGCCGGATCGGTAATATTCACACCATGATGCACTTCATAGCGCTCTTTTAGACCACGCAAAATAGCAATGGTATCTTCGACGCTGGGTTCATCCACTAAGACCTTTTGGAAACGGCGTTCCAGCGCCGCGTCTTTTTCAACATACTGACGATACTCATCTAATGTGGTGGCGCCCACGCAATGCAGCTCCCCCCGTGCCAGCGCAGGTTTGAGCATATTCCCGGCATCCATCGCGCCTTCTGCTTTACCGGCCCCCACCATGGTGTGCAATTCATCGATAAACAGAATAATCTGGCCTTCTTGCTTGGCCAAGTCTTTTAAAACGGCTTTTAAGCGCTCTTCAAACTCACCGCGATATTTCGCACCGGCAATTAAAGCCGCCATATCTAAAGCAAGCACTTTCTTGTTTTTAATACCCTCTGGCACTTCGCCATTGACGATACGTTGTGCCAGCCCTTCGACAATAGCTGTTTTACCGACACCCGGCGCGCCAATCAGCACTGGATTATTTTTAGTGCGACGCTGCAGCACTTGAACAGTGCGGCGGATCTCGTCATCCCGCCCAATCACCGGGTCTAATTTGCCCGCAATAGCCTGCGCCGTCATATCGATCGTGTAGCGTTCTAACGCTTGACGTTGCTCTTCAGCCCCTTGCTCTTGGACACGCTCGCCACCCCGTAACGCGTCGACTGCTTGTGTCAATATCGCTTTATCTGCACCGGCTTGTTTTAACAAACTGCCCAGTTGCCCGCGATCTTCCAGCGCGGCCAACAAGAAAAGCTCACTGGAAATATATTGATCGTTACGCTGCTGCGCGAGCTTATCTGTTACATTCAATAATCTATTTAAGTCACTGGAAATATTCACTTCTCCAGCTTGCCCTTCAACGGTGGGTAAGCGAGATAAGGCCTCATCGAGCTGCCCTTCTAGGTTGGAAACCTCCACGTCTGTTTGGGCTAACAACTGCGCAGGGGTGCTGCCAGCTTGTTCTAATAGCGCCTTCATCACATGAATAGGCTCAATATAAGCATGATCACGACCGACAGCCAATGACTGCGCATCCGCTAACGCTTGTTGAAATTTATTGGTTAATTTATCCATTCGCATGGTTGCACTCTCCTAATATGCCCGCTTAATCATAATATGGGGGCAATGACGCGTATTTCAAGGCTACTTCTTAAGTGACCATCGTCGCGGGGGGCTGAATTCAAAAAGCACTCTACCAAACAGTGAGCAAAATAAGGTCAGCACCCAGCACACATAAAGCCAAATTAGAAACAAAGGGATCGCCGCCATGGTACCGTAAATAAGATCATAGGTAGGAATAAACGAAACGTATAACGCAAATCCTTTTTTAGCAAATTCAAATAAAGTGGCTGCCAGCAGGCCGCTCACCAAACCAATGCGGAAAGGCACTTTACAACTGGGGATCACAATGTACAAAAAAGTAAACGCAGCCGCGCCCAATAAAAACGGTGCCATTTTTATAAACACCAGTGAGATCCCTGCATTGTGTGCAAGTTTGGCCACAATAGGCAGTGAGACGGTATAAGAGAGCAGCAACAAGCTAAAACTCACTATAATGGGTATTAAACTAATAATCAGCCAGTAGCTCACAATTGCCCAGATACTGCGATGCCGAATGCTTACGCCCCAAATATCATTAAAAGTGGTTTTAACACTGTAAAAGAGCAGAATCACCGTCGTCAGTAAAAACAAGATACTAAAAACTGAAAGCGAAGCGGCTTGGTCAGCAAATTTTTTCAGGTAAGTCTGCACCACCTCTCCCGAGGCAGGCACAAAATTATCAAAAATAAAATTTTGTATTTTATTTTGGATAACATCAAAAACAGGAAAAGCTGACAACATGGCCAAACTCACGGCCATTAAGGGCACAAGAGAAAGTAAGGTGGTATAGGTGAGTGCCGAGGCTTTTGTCATCAAACACAAATTATCAAATGTGACAAACAGTGTTTTAAAGAACGATACGATAGTGGTGGCTAATTTTTTTGGCATGACGCTTCTTCCTAAAACGATCGCTGTATCCCTAAGCCTATGCCATCGGGTACGGCAAAAGGCACAATTTTCAATGTATGCTCTTTCTCTCTCTCAAGGACATCAATACTGCTTGCCGCCAAATAAACTAACGACCAAGCCAGTATCACTTGTGAAGGATAGTGGCTCTCCGTATTGATGCGGGCAAACATCGGCAAAGTAGATAAAAAATAAAACCCCGCTTTGCTCTGCCAAGTATCCATCATTTTTGCCGCCGTGACAAACGGCATAGACAGTGCCACCACATGCCCGCTGACGGCGCGCGATTTGCCGCTATAAGGGCGCCAATGCGAGTCACCGAGTATAGGGCGGCTTGCACCAATAGCATTAGTCAGTATAGCTTGTTGTGGGATAGCCAGCACGTACCCTCGCAAGACACGCTCACTCCACGTCCCCCATGTGGCACGGCGGCTATTGTCGGGTGCATACCCTCCCCATAAGGTCAGACCGATGTAGCCAGGGATCAGGTAAAGAAAATTATCACGGCACCCAAAAAAATTAATCACATCGGCTACTTCATTCGTAGAAGAGTGACGAATATTATCTTCCCAAAGGTCATATATTTCTTTGTCCAGCTCGGTATTGGCCAGCACACCTGTGCCCGCCACGAGCAAGCTCAGCTCCCAAAGACGTTTTGCAGAGTAATAATATTGGTAATCATTGAGCACCGACTCAACAAATCCTTTTGTGATATTCAGCATGGTCGGCGCGTCTTCCTCTTCTTCCTGCCCCATGAGCGAAAAACTGAGCAGCAAAGCAGCCAAGCCTATCAGCTGAGGTCTGCCATATTTGGTCATGAGGTCTGCTGCTTTGCTTGCTCCCAAAGCGCATCCAACTCATCCAGCGTCATGTGCCGCAAGTCTTTGTTTTGCTGGCGTGACAGGTCTTCTACTGCCTGAAAACGTTTTATGAAGCGCGCATTGCTTGCGCGCAACGCCGCCTCGGGGGGGATCGCAAGATGGCGTGCCAAATTAACACAGCTAAACAGCACATCGCCCAATTCATGCGTCACTTTCTCTTTGTCGGCACCCGCACTCACTGCCTCATCAAGCTCCGCTAGTTCTTCTGTTATTTTCGCGCGCGCGCCCTGATAATCTGGCCAGTCAAACCCCAGTGTCGCCGCACGTTTTTGTATTTTCTCCGCACGCGGCAAGGCCGGCAAACTGCGCGGCAGATTGTCTAATACGCTGGCCGTTTTCTCTCTCTGTTTCGCCTTGTCTTCACGCTCTTGTTGTTTAATGCTTTCCCAATTTTCAATCACTGTCTCAATAGAAGCATCAGCAGACGCGTCTTGCGAGAAAATATGAGGGTTGCGTCTGATTAATTTTTCCACGGCGCTTTGCGTCACATCTGAGAAATTAAACGCCTCCCTCTCTTCCGCCACCCTGGCATAAAAGACGATATGAAATAACAAATCACCCAGCTCTTCTTTTAAGTCATCTAAATTGCCTTCTTCAATCGCATCGGCCACTTCGTAAGCTTCTTCAAGGGTGTAGTGTGCAATTGAGCGGAAGTCTTGTCGCTTCACCCACGGGCAACCTGCATCCAGATCCCGCAAGCGATGGATCACCGTTAATAAATCATTGATCGATTTCTCACCCATGTTTTTGATTCTCCTGGCCGGATATATAACGTTTGGCCTCAAAAATATTAGGCAACTGCAGCACACCGCCTAACACGCGTTCTAATGCGGCAAGGCTATTGACTTCTAGCGTCAATATCATTTTAGCAATACCGTCTGCTTGGTTTTGGGTATTTGCGCCTGTTACATTGACTTTTTCATTCGCCAGCACGCGCGTAATGTCGTTGAGTAACCCCTGGCGATCATAGGCATACACCACAATATCTAATGGGTAAGTTTGCGCCGTGCTGGCTTGCCACGCCACTTCCAATATACGCTCATCATGATGCGCCATTAAATGCAAGAGATTCGGGCACGCTTTTTGGTGGATCGAGACGCCCTTACCTTGTGTCACATAACCAATGATGGTATCTCCCGGCACCGGTTTACAACAATCTGCAATATGGGTCAGTAAATTGCCCACACCTTGGATCACAATATCTGTGCGTTTGCCTGGGTGACGCGGTGCTTTAGGGCGTTGCAGTGGCGGTTTGGCTTCAGGCAATAATACATTTGCGGCTGTTAAGACGTGACCAAAACGAATGTCACCTCGCCCCAGCCCAGCTAACACATCATTGCCTGTTTTCACATTCATCTTAGGCGCGAGTTTTTCAAAATCCAAGGCAGGCAATGCCAAGCGAGAGAGTTCTCGCTCCACAATTTCGCGCCCTTCGATTATATTTTTCTTGTAATCTTGCTTTCTAAACCACTGGTGTATTTTAGCGCGCGCGCGTGCCGTTTTAATGTACCCTAAATGTGGGCTTAACCAATCACGACTGGGGCCCCCTTCTTTGGTGGTCATGATGTCAACTTTATCGCCTGTTTGAAGCGCATACGTCAAGGGCACAATGCTGCCTTTTACTTTCGCGCCTCGGCAACGGTTCCCCACATCACTGTGAATGTGATAAGCAAAATCAATAGGGGTGGCGCCTTGCGGCAAATCAATGATCTCACCTTTAGGCGTTAAGGCGTAGATATAGTCATCAAATGCTTGTGACTGTAATTCTTTCAGTGCCTCGACGTCATCTTCTTCGGTCAGGTTTTTTTGCCAATCGAGTAAATGACGCAACCATTGTACTTTTTGTTTTTGACCCGTTTCACCGCTCTGCTTCGCACCGCCCTCTTTGTATTGCCAATGTGCCGCTACACCGAGCTCAGATTCTTCATGCATCTCATGTGTGCGGATTTGTATTTCCACTGCCCCAGATTCTGGCCCAACCACCGCCGTGTGCAAAGAGCGATAGCCATTTTCTTTTGGCGTAGCAATATAGTCATCAAATTCTTTTGGAATATGCTGCCATAAGGTGTGCACGCACCCCAAGGCGGCATAGCAGCTTGTTACATCTTTGACTAATATCCGCAAGGCATGCACATCAAAAATTTCACTGTACGGTAAGTTTTTTCGCTGCATTTTCCGCCAAATGCTGAAAATATGTTTGGCTCGCCCCGAAATATCCCCCTCAACGTTAGCCTCACGTAGCGCGGTTTGTAGCGCAGCAATCATTTTTTGAATAAATTTTTCACGATCATCTCGCCGCACATCCAGTGAGGCGGCAATCTCAGCATACGCTTTGGGTTGTAAAATACGAAAAGCCAGATCTTCCAGCTCCCACTTGATATAAGCGATCCCCAAGCGATTGGCCAGCGGCGCGTAAATATCCATGCTGTCTTTTGCAATGGCCTTTGCGGCACCCGGCTCAAGCGTTTTGCTATTTCTCAAGACATAAACACGTTCCGCGAGCTTAATCAGTACCACACGCACATCTTTGGCCATGGCCAATAACATGCCGCGCAATTTATCAGCCTGCGCACGTGTATTACTTTGTAGCTTGTTGACGCTATCCATTTTCTGAGCGCCTGCCAACAAGGCGGCGACCCCGGCACCCACTTGGGCTTCCACATCGCTAAGCGAGTATTCCCCAGATTGCAAACTCGGGTAGAGCATGCCTGCGCTCAAGGCTTCCGCATCAGCGTGCAGCGCAGCCAATATGTTGGCGATCGCTCGCCCTGCAATCGCCTCATTTTCTTGACGACTGCTCATCTCCCAGGCGGCACGCAACAAAGCGCTGCCTTTTTCTGTCAGGCGCCCTTGGGTGCTTAACTGGCACCAGCTATCAAAATCTAAGGGCGTTTGCGCTTCTTCTTGACGTGTCATTTTGTAAATACGGCCATTGCTTCAACATGCGTGGTGTGTGGGAACATGTCCATGACACCTGCATTCACTAATCGGTAGCCCTGCTCAGCCAGCAGTGCAGCATCACGCGCGAGCGTGGCGGGATGACAGGAAACGTATACGATACGTTTTGCCTGTAGCGGGGCCAATTGGGGTATCAATGCTGCTGCGCCTGAGCGTGGCGGATCCAGCAAAATTTTATCAATCGGTCCTGTTGTGGGATGTTGACCCAGCAAGCCCCCCGGCACCTCTGCAGCGAGATCAGCACAATAAAACGCGGCATTCTCAATATGATTGTATTGTGCATTTTGCGTCGCACGCTCGACCATCCTGTCACTCCCTTCTATGCCGATGACTTCCGCTGCTTGGCGTGCAATCGGCAAACTAAAGTTTCCCAAGCCGCAAAATAAATCCAACACACGATCTTCTTTCTTTAAATCAAGTTGCTCAACTGCCTGCTCAATCATCTTCTCGTTGAGCGCGGCATTGACTTGGGTGAAGTCGCTGGGATGAAAAAACAAGGTCAAACCATATGCTTCCAAACGATAGTGTAACAATTCTTCTTTTCGCTGGCTTGCTGGCCACAAACGATAAATTGAAGCGGCGTTGCTTGGCTGAATATAGATTTGCAAATCATGCGCTTGCCCAAACCTCACCAGCTCATAACTGTCTGCTTCAGATAAATCACATAACCACCTGAAAACTAATGCAGTTTCAGCGTCACCGCTAGCCACTTCAATCTGCGGTATTGATTGTTTTGCCTCCAATCCAAAAATCAGATCACGTAACGGCCTGATCAACTCGCCGACGGGAGGCGCAAGCACCTTGCATACTTCAAGTTGCGCTAGAAGATTGCTATTTTTTTCTCTAAAACCAACAACTACTGTGTTTTTCTTCTCAACATACTTTACCCCCAGGCGCGCCTTACGGCGATATCCCCAAACCGGCCCTCGCAATGCTGGCAAAATCTCATTTGGCGTTATCTGACCAATATTATTAAGCTGTTCCAATAAAACGTGCTGTTTAAGGTTAATTTGGCCGTCAGGATCCATGTGCTGCAAGCTGCAGCCACCACAGACCTCAAAGTGGGGGCAGCCTGGTTCCACGCGTGCAGACGCAGGCGTGATCACCTCAACCACACGACCTTCTGCATAGCGGCGACGATTTTGCGTGTAAACAAATTCCACCTTTTCATTTGGTAAGGCAGGGGAAAGAAAGTGAACCTTACCCTCGAGTTGCGCAATACCGCGCCCTTGATGGTCAAGTGCCGTGACGTCAGCAAGATACTGACCTTGAGGTAGTTTTTTACGTGCCATTTCCCACCAATTATAATATGAACACCTGTATATCTATACACAAAAGCGCACTAATCGAGCACTCGTTCACAAGAAATATTGCACAGGTTGCGTCTAGTCAGCAAGGCTGATATCCTACGCGCCGCCTAGAGAGGTACTTATAATAAGAAAGGAATTATTCTCTCTATTCATTTTGTGCGCGAATAGCAGTATATTATCTCTCTATTCAGGCTGTACAAATAACCGTATGCTAATACCTTTCTCATTGACTTCCATGGAGGAGGAACATGACTAATTGGGGAATGAAAGCACGCACCGTGCTACTCGTTCTGCTCCCCACACTTATCATCGCAATGCTCTTGCTTGGCTATACGCATAGCCTACGCCTGCGTGACATGCAGCAATCATTACATGATCGTGGTTCAGTGATCGCACAACAATTAGCACTCGCGACTGAGATCGGGGTATTTGCCAACGACAGTGGCGTGCTCAATCATATTGTGAACCAAGCGGTTACTCGCATGGATGTGTCACAGATCCAAATTTATAATCATCAACGCCAACTCCTTGCCAGTGGCACAGCCGCAAACAACCGCAGTAAAGCCGCCCCCTTGCCCGAACACTTACCGAGACTGCCCAACGATCTTTTCGTGAAAGAACATCGAGGGTCGCTGACATTTACCGCGCCCGTTTTTTTGCAGCGCACCACATTAGACAAGTCACCCGACCTGCAAATGGCTGTCGACGCTTACTTCCGAAATGCCTTTGCAGACAATATCTTAGGTTGGGTAAATGTGACACTACCTCACCACCGTGGTTTTTTGCAGCACTATCTCACCACGGTGATTGCCAGCATTATTGTCTTGCTAGCGCTGATAGCCAGCGCACTATACTCAAAAAGACTATTTAACACTAAAAAGCAACCCCGACAGACGCAAATCAATAGTAGCACCCCCGGAGAGCTACACATTCTCGAACCCAATGCGGCCACCATGTCGACGTCATTACAGCCAGCACAAAATGATTTACAACAAAACGTCGAGCAAGCAACCGCTGAACTTCGCCAAACCCTCGAAACCATCGAAATCCAAAATATTGAATTAGATATTGCACGTAAACAAGCGGTGGCCGCTAATCGCGTGAAATCAGAGTTCCTCGCCAACATCAGTCATGAAGTACGCACCCCCATGAATGGCATCATTGGCTTTACCGATCTCTTGCTCAAAACAAAGGTCACCCCGCGGCAAACCGAGTACCTTTCTACTATTCAAAAATCGGCCAACCACCTCCTTTCTATTATTAATGATATTTTAGATTTTTCTAAGCTGGAAGCCGGTAAATTAACGCTTGATAACGCCACCTTTAATATTCGCGATCTAATTGATGAAGTCTTAATCGCATTAGCGCCCAAAGCACACAAAAAGAAATTAGAACTGATTGCCCTCGCTGGCCCCGATGTGCCCACCACGTTAATGGGCGATCCTATCCGCGTGAAACAAGTCATTAGCAATTTTGTTTCAAATGCGATTAAGTTTACCGAGCAAGGCGACGTCGTTATCCGGGTTAAATTGAATAAAGATTTAAGTGACCACAGCATTATTCAAGTCAGCGTCACCGACACCGGCATTGGTTTATCACAAGCCGATCAAAAAGGCTTATTCAAAGCCTTTAGCCAAGGCGACACTACCTCCACTCGAAAATTTGGCGGCACCGGTCTTGGCTTAGTTATCTCGAAAAAATTGGTCGAGATGATGCATGGCGATATTAGCTTGGAAAGCACCCCAGGCGAAGGGGCTACCTTCCGCTTCACTTTCCGCAGTGATATGCCGGTTTCAAGAAAGCAGTTACCCCTGTCTTCTGAATTAAAAGGTTTCAAAGTATTGTTGTTTGAAGAACACCCCACCACCAGCCATTTGATTTCTCAAAATTTAATGGAATGGCAAATGGACTTAACGCATGTTAACAGCCCAGAGGCACTCACCTCTGCTTTAATTAATGCCAAGCAATCTGGTTTTGATTATCAGCTTATCTGCTTAGGCATGAATGCGTTTGATGAAAGCACCTTTCATTCTGTCGCACGCTATATTAAACCGGATAACGGCACCGCACTCTTAGTGTTAGTCAATTCGCCTGTCAATGAATTGGCCAAAGAATACACTGGGCAAAAACGCATTACCTTTTTACCTAAACCGGTCCACCTTAAACGCTTACATCAAACCATTGCTGAATTACTCATCCCAAAAGAAATTACTGCTGAGAGCCAACATATGTATGATGACACCCCCTCCTCTAATGCCTCACCGGGAAACGCTTCTGCACAGCCTCGCGTCTCACCACGGGTATTGGCAGTCGATGATAACGCCGCTAATCTAAAATTAATTTTAACCCTACTTGAAGAAATGGATCTGCAAGCCACTGGCGCAAACAGCGGCCCCGAAGCGGTCAAGCTCGCCATTAATCAACCTTTTGATCTCATTTTAATGGATATTCAAATGCCTGGCATGGATGGGATGGATGCCGCACAACAAATTCATAAACTCGTCGAGTCACCGCCGCCTATCGTGGCGTTAAGTGCGCACATTCTCCCTGAAGACCAACAGAAACTGGAAACCGCCGGCATTAACGATCACATGACCAAACCCGTGACCGAAGAGCAACTCAGCAAACTCATTAAAAAATGGGCGACGCCAGCACCTGCACCTACTGCTACCCCTGATAGCCCCGCGGCGGCTGCCGCGACCCCACCTGCTACCGAGGCTCCCACGCTTGACTGGAACCTCGCCATTCGCCTCGCGGGAGGCAAACCAAAACTTGCACGCGAAATGCTCTCCATGTTGCTAGAAGATTTACCGGGCGAGCAAGTGCAGATTAATCGCGCTTATGCAGATAAACGCTTTGAAGACATGGAAGCGTATGTGCACAAGCTGCACGGCGCCACGTGTTATTGCGGTACCGTTGAGTTGCGCAAGGCCACGCAGCACCTTGAAAAAACCTTAAAAACGGATGAAACCCGCGAGTCGTTAAAAGAGGCGTTGGATAATTTTAATCGCGCAGTCGAACGCGTTTTGCAGTCAGCTCAAAAGGAAGCGTGGTTGGGGTAACGGGCGACCACACCGGTTTCGATGCTGAGATGATAATTTGGAATTTGTAGGGGCACGGTGAGCCGTGCCCTTGAATTGGTCGGGACGAGAGGATTTGAACCTCTGACCCCTTGCACCCCATGCAAGTGCGCTACCAGGCTGCGCCACGCCCCGTTCAAGAGGGAAGATACTACTCTTCCAGACAGCGCAACTCAAGCTTATGACAAGATTGCCGCTATTTCAGATATTTCTTCTGTAATTTCTTGATGTAAAAGCGAATGATTTGCCTGCTGTTGAGGCGCCCCTAACTCACGGCGAGCACCATTAATGGTATACCCCTGTTCGTAAAGTAGGTAATAAATCTTTCGGATGAGTTTAATATCGTCTGGCTGGTAATAACGGCGGTTACCGCGACGTTTCATGGGGGCAAGCATAGGAAATTCTTGCTCCCAATAGCGCAACACATGTGATTTTACGCCACACAAGTCGCTCGCTTCACTGATTGTAAAGTAGCGTTTATTCGGTATCGTCGGAAAGCGGGTGCTGTGTTTGGGCTGCACTGCTACCGGATCCTGCTGGCTGCTCTTGAGTAGGTTGTTCTCCACCATAAGTTTCTACCCGTGCTTTAAGTTTCTGTCCAGCGTGGAATGTTACCACACGACGCGCCTCAATGGGGATCTCTTCACCTGTTTTAGGGTTACGACCTGGGCGCGCGCGTTTATCGCGCAAATCAAAGTTACCAAAACCTGACAATTTAACCTGCTGGCCTGACACCAACGCCGTTCGAATTTCTTCAAAAAACTGTTCAACAAGTTCTTTGGCTTCGCGTTTGTTAATGCCAAATTCTTCAAATAATTTTTCAGCCATATCGGCTTTTGTTAATGCCATAATGGGAGCTCCCAGTAGAAAATGCAGTTATTGCTTTATCTTATCTCATTACCTTGATAAAAATCAAATACCTATGAATAATTGCCCAACTCAAGCTCTCGTGGCGAGCAAAATAGGCAAGTTATCAGTTGTCTTTCTTATTGTAGTACATATTTGAAGAAATTGTGAGATTTCTACAATAAAAACAGCGCAATACCTTCTATCCCTTCTCTATACTGGGTACCCGTCCGCAGGGGCTATCTGCGGTTGCCCACAAATCAAATTCTACGCACGGTGGGCGACCGCAGATCGAGGTCGCGCGCGCGCCTACATTTAGAAATAAAAATTAAAAAAAATTTAAAAATACTTTTCTTCACGGGAGGAGAAAAAATGTATTTAAAAATCAAACTTATAATGTTTTTTAAAAGAAAAAAACAAGCTAATCAATAACTAATTTTCCGAAAACAAAAACTTACCTCTCGATGTTACTCTATATTCTTAGAGATTGAAGAAGAGAAGTGCGTTGGCCGGAAGTATACTTTTACTATCATTTACTCAAAAACTTACATAAAAAAACACCCCCCAAAAAAAGCGAAACACGATGACGATAAAGCGAGAGCCCCCCGGGCGCTTTTTGCTTTGTTGTCTCGTCACCTTTTGGGTGACAACCTATGCCGTCCACGGCATCGCCATTCCCCCGCACACCCGCCGGGGAAGCGCGCTTACGAACCACGTTGATTTTGAACTCGTCAACAACCTGAATCTTGGTAGCCCCGTGCTCCAAGCTTGTCCTCTGAGCGGCGACTACGTTGTCATGGCTCACCCCCAAAGAACCGTCCAGGTCGTGAACCTTGCGACCGGCGCCACCACCTCGCTCCCCAACACCGGCGAAACCACTGCCTGCGCAAGCGGCGAGTTTGTGCCGCCTGGTGAGACGCAGCCCCGCGAGAGCTTTGTGACCGGACCCTCGACCGCCACGTGCCAAGTCTACAGCACCCGCCCAGGCGACCTCCCTCCGGAGATGACCCTGGAATGGAACTGTGGCCAAAACGTGCGCGCCGTTGCCATGCACCATCTGCCTGCTGAGGGCTACACCCTCTTCGTCACCGCGGATTGGAACACCAATACTATCCGTTGGTGGCGGCAAGATGATGGCACCAACACCGTGGTGGAGATTGGCAGTTACGACGACGTGACTCTCCCGCATCGCGTGACCATCGTTGACCGCGACAATGGCCAGACCCTGGACATTTACGCCGCCGACATGGATCCCGACACCGGCAGCGTCGTGCACCTCAGCATTGACCTGCAAATGAACCTAGCGTTGGTGTTCAACCACCACTACGACCTGCCTGGCGCCCGTAGCGTGGAAGTGGCTTCCACTTCCGGAAACGGCCAGCTGCTGGTAGGTAACGACAACGCCCCGACCGTCACCGCCCTCGACCTGGATTTGGCGTTCCTGAGCACGTCCACCGTTGATGGCAAAGCCGACACCTGGGGGCTGACCTACTGCGGCGGCGGCGACAACCTCGCTGCCGTCCACGGTAACCCCGACGCGCGTGCGCTGGTGATGAGCGTTGACCCTGCTGACGGCAGCTTGACGCTCCGTGCGGAGCTCAGTGCCCCGATCTCGGCTGGCATTGCAGCGACAACGGATGGCAACAACCTCTGTCAGTTCACCTTCAGTGCGGTGAACACCGGCCAGTCGTCTCCTGTGTACCAGCAAGTGATCCCGCCGGTGACGGAGTCGAACACGCCGCTGCCGCCGCGAACGGCCTCGCCGTCTGCCCCCCCGCAAACGGAGCCGCACTCGGCCTCACCGTCTGCCCCCGCGCAGACGCTGCCGCCGACCGAGCCGCCCACCGCGAGTGCGCCGCAAACGGCCACCCAAAGCAAGAGCCAATCGCCGACGCCTAGCGACTCGCCGACCAAGAGCCAAAGCCAGAGCCAAAGCGAGCCGCTGCCGATTGGGGAGGCGTTCACGCTCTTCTTCAACACCTCCGAGGAGCCCTTCCCCGGTGCCGTGCTGAACATCAGCCTGAGCACCCGGGACGGTGACTACGGGTGGCAGCTGGCCCCCTGGGGCGCGGTCGACTACCCGCTGTTTGTCAACATCTCTGCCACCTTCGATGTCGTTTACGCCGAAGAACCGCTCATTGATGCTGATGGCAAGCAGTGGCCCATGGTCTATGACCCGCCGCGGATCCCGCGACTTGACGAAGATGCTTTTGTGACAGCCACCGTGCACCCGCCCGTCGACGACTCCTCGTCGGACGCGCCGTCGGAAGATGGGAGCAGTAGCACCTCGCTACCCGTGCTGCTTGTTCATGGCATTGCGGGGGTCATTGGTGTCTTTTTGATGCTCGTCTGCCTCGCCATCTCGGACTGGATCGACCCCTTCTGGTGGTGTACGCCCCTGCTGACACTGCTCGGGGTCAAGGCTGAGCACTTGCCCGAGCAAGATGACTATGCAATGCGTCGACTGACCTGGTGGTTTGGGAGTTGGAACTTCTTGGGCGGCGTGGCAATCACCTTTGCGGGTTTGCATGTCGCTTGGAAATACCAAATCGCAGGCACCTACGCGGCGGACGACAACCTGGACTGGAGCAACCGCACTCTGTGGATCCTGCTCATGATCATCAACGGCTGCCTCGCGGCCTACCATCTCACCGGCCCAGTCAGCGTGCGGCAGAGTACAGAGATCCAAGGCGCGTGGGAATTTACCCCGCCGACCCTGCCGCGCTGGCTCCAAGCCGCTGCAAACGGCGCCGTGTTCTACGCCTGCCTGTGGCATGCGCAGTGGTTCACAGACAGCTACTGGAACCGCATGAGCTTCATGGACGACCCCCAGCTGTTTGCCTTTGTGGTGCTGGCCTGCTTTGCGGTGGCTTGCCTGCCGTTCTCCAGCGAGCACACGCAGAGCAACGTCTGCCTCAAGTACCTGCAGCTAGCGTTGACCAAACTCGCGCCTGCTGCTGAAGTGTGGGTCTTTGCTCTTGTTGCGATCGACTACCTCTTCGTGCCAGGTGATATTTGGGACTGGGAATGGGGGTTTGTGCTCACCACCGTTGTGTGTGCCATCGCGAGCCTCGTGCACCACTTTGTCCAAACAAAGTACCTGGTGCCGCTGACTGTGCAGAAGCTCACGCAAGAGGCGAACCTCTACTTCATCGACCAAGACAAGATCACACGCGCTGGCCAGTTCCACGCTTTTGGGTGGGTGAACACCGTCAAGGCCTACCCGCCCCTGAACACCCTGCTGTATGCTACCTATGCCTTCCTGGGCGGGGGCGCGATCATGTTTGCAGCCGTGCACTACGCAAACCACTCGCAAAAGCTCATTGGCATGCCTGACATGGGCAACGCGACGAGCAGCATGAACAGCGTCAGCAGCGACGTCTCTGGCAGTGCGTCAAGCAGCGCCAGCAGCATGTCCAGCAGCATCGGCGGTGAGGACGACGACAGTGATGCGCTCTCTTTGGACACCCAGATCGCCTGGGGCATGCTCTACCTGATCGGTGGCCTGCGGGCCTGGTTTTGGCCCTATGGCGCTCCCTCCTGGTGGTACACTGCGCTTGCCCGTGCCGCGGTCACTTACGCCGCGGCGTGGAACAGTGAGTGGGTGCTCAGCTTCCTCTGGAAGCAGAAAATGTTCATGGACGACCCCCAGTCGTTCGCCCTGGCCACCTTCTTCTGCTTGTTGATGGGCATGACCGCACTGCGCAGACGCCAGCCGACCAACTACAGCATTGTGCTTAGCTTCGCCGAGTACACCGTAGACTGCCTGACTCCTTGGGCCGTGATCTGGGTGCCGCCGGTACTGCTGGACTACCTCGGGCTGTGCGACACCTGGGACAGCGAGTGGTGGTGCGCGATGACCAACGCCGTGGGTTTCCTGGCGGCCCTCTTCCAGTGGTGTTTGCGCTACGGTGAAGCCGCTGCTGACGATCCGCGCCCGCGTGCCAAGAGGGGGGAACAAGCCCCTAATAAGCATTGGGGGACGCGCATCCTCGAGAGCCTCTTGATCTTGTTCATCGTCTACGCGGCACTTGATGCCACGACGCACCGCCTGGCCCTGCGTACCGTACCGAGCGTGAGCGACATCGCATCATCCAGTGCGACCGCTTCTGACATGTCGAGCAGCAACAGCGCCGAGCCGAGTGACAGCGTCATCACGGCTTTTAGCATGAACGCCACCTCTTCTGGGAGCAGCGACGACGCCTCTGACAGTGCGTCAGCGGGCCTCGACAACGATGACGACTTTACGCTCGACTTCGCAACAAAGATCTGCTGGGCCGTGGCCTGCCTGTTGGCGATGGGGCTTACCTTCATCACCCAGGGCGCGTCTCACGACTTCTTCAGCAACGCCGCCGTGACCTACGTTGCACTCCGCGCCGTTGATTGGGGCTTCACGCTTTTCCAGGAAGGGTCAGCCTTTATGAACGACAAGCAGCACTTCTCGCTTGTCTTGATTGCCTGCGCACTGGCGGCGTTGACAGCAGATGCCCCTGTTACCTGGGGCGACCACGCTACCTACCTCATCTTCTGTGATGGAAGGGATTGGAAGACAACGGTGACCAAGGGGGCGTCGGCCCTCGCCATAGGCCTGCAGAACCTGTTTACCCTTGGCATGTTTCTCGTCACGCCGTTTGCCATGGGTTTTCTCGTTGACAACATCCTCAAACCGGACTGGATCCTGGACAGCAAGACAGCTTTTTACGTTCTGCTGGGCCTGAGCCTTGGGGTGCCGCTTCTCTGCATGATCATTGTGTGCATTCTGCAGCTTTGGAATAAGAGGCGTGGTGCTGGCCCTGCTAGTGGTGGTCTTGGTGCTGGCGCTGCTGGCCGCCGTCGTCGTACCGCTGCCTCTCGTCGTACCGACAGAGATTATGTACGCAAGCTGCGCGATGTCCAGGATAGTGATGATGAAGACGATGACCAACAAGGTGCTGATGACTCTGCTGCTCTCCTTCGGGGGGAAGCGTCTTCTACGACGTATGGCTCTTCTTCGACTGCGACAACTACCGCCGTGGGAGGCCCGCCTCCGGGTGGTGTTGCCTACGGAACCGGCCCGCCGCTTGGCGAAAGCGGCTTCTGGCATCCTACTGCTGGTGGCCCCAGGGAGTTCTACAACCCGGTCGGTATTGACGCATCTGTTAACTCCGGCTACTGGGTGCCTACTGCTGCCGCTGCTGGCGCTGGGCCTGGAGGCGTCGCGGCTTATGACGAAGACGATGACGGTGACTCTGCTGCTACCACCACCCTCTTGGGCGGCGGCAGCGGTGGTGCTGCCTCTCCCATGCAGCCTATAGGCGGCAGCCGCGGTGGCGGTGGTGGTGGCACTTTCGCAAGCGCTTCCGCTGCTGCGCCGCCCCCTGCGCCTGAGAGCGGTGGCGGCTTCTTGAGCAAGCTTTTTGGAGGTGATAAGAAGAAAAACCAAGCTGCACCCCCGGCTGCGTCCCCGTTTACTGCGATGCCTCGCCCTGGCCCTGCTGTTCCGGATGAAGACGTTGCCGACCTGGAAGTGTTCCAAAAAGAGCAAGCCGCAGCTAATCCCAACCTCGAGAAGTTCCTCCCCTGGACCCAGGAACAAGTGAGGCGCGCTGATGATTGGAAAAAGGAAAAGGGACGCCGCAACGCATTCCTTCAGAGAAGCGACACCTCTCCTGCAGACCAGGAAGCAGAGACGGCGCGCCAGCAGCGTTGGCACCAGAAGGAGGAGAAGTTTACAGAGTGGTGGCTCAAAATGAACGAAGCGCTTGTCGATGCCTTCTACGACCAGCAAGAGGCGACGGCTGCGGCGTCTTCTACGACGTCTACGACGACTCCCACTCCCCCTCCCAGGTCGGAGGGGAAGAAGAAGAAGAAGGGCGGGAAGCAGAGAGGCAGCCAGTAGTCAATCACTGCCTCTGGCCCAAAAGCACTCTGACGCCTAAGTGCCAAAAAAATTTTTATTTTGAGAGAGATCTGAAACGAGCAGGAAAAGAGTAGAAACGATTTTATCTATCCATTTCGATTAGTAATAAGAAGAACACTTTTGTGTTCAACGAAAAGAGTGTGTTTTCTACTACCCAGAAAAGATTAAAAAAAACGATTCTTATTAAGCTATACATCTGACTTATACCGATCACCTACCCCCGATTTTAAACGCATTCCTCCCTCTCCCCTCTAAGAGGGCGAGAAATATATTTCGAGTGCCTTGGGCAGGGAAAGCCCAAGGCAGGCTTGCCAGCGTAGCAGGGATTGCGCAGCGCCAGAGGGTAAATGGTTACTATCGTGAACGGTTTACCCGCCCCCAACTTACCTCCTGATGTTACACCATATTTCTAGAGCACAAAAACAAACCCATTTGTTTTTAAGCCTTTTTTACAAAAACTCGTCTCGAACATTTTCAAAAAACAAAAACCATGCTTTGCAAATCACCCTTTTCAATAGGGCGTTTACTCTGCTGTTTGCTCTTGTTAATACACAGTACTACCAGTACCACTATCCACGGGCGCTCCGGCCCATTCACCGCAAACACGCCGCACCTCGCACCCTTACCGCAGGCCAGGCAGATCCACTTCATCGAGCTGGCTCGCTTCCTCGTCGGCAGCCCGGTGCTTGAAGCCTGCCCTATCCCCAAAGGCAATGAGATCGCTTCGGGCGTGCTTGCCCAACCACAAGCCAACGGCACCTTCTGGGAAGTCAGCGGCAATAATGAGCCCATTCTCCTCACCCCAGGGACAGGGCTCACTACCGACTGCGCCACCAACAGGTTTGTACCACCAGGCGGGACGTTGCCACGTGAAAGCGTCGCATTTGCACCGCAGAACGGCGGGCCGTGTGTTGTATATAGCTTTCAGCCTGCTTCGCCCTTCCCCCCGCCGCTCACGCAAACGTTGCAGTGGGCGTGTGGCGAGGATGTGCGCGCCATCGCGTTTTTGCATCTTCCGGGTTACACCTTGTTTGTGACGGCGCAGTGGCGGCAAGAAGGCGGCATCATCCGTTGGTGGCAACAGCAAGATGGAGACGATGCGCTTGTTGAAATCGGCAGTTACGATGATGTTGCCCTGCCGCATCGCGTTGCTATTCTCGACCCGCAAGATGGGTGGGCACCGACAATCCTCGTCGCCGATTTGCATGAGGAAACCGGTGGCGTTGTTCAAATCACCCTGGATCTCGCCCACTTGAACAAGCGTGCCGCGATGCAGCGCGCAGGCCTGCCACCGCCCCCCGTCCCGAAAGGCGCGGTGCTCAGCATTCACAACACCCCACTCCCCGGCGCACGCGGCCTGGCCGTGTTGGGCGAGCTGCTGTTTGTGAACAATCACGACCAACCACACATCAGTGTGTTTCGTTTGCCCAACATGGTGTATCTGCATACCACGGTGATTTCAAACGTCACCGATACCTGGGGGTTTGCGCTGTGCGATGGTCGCGACACGCTCGCCGCCATCAGCGGCAACCCTGGAGGAAACGCCGCTATTTACCGTGTGAACCCCATCAGCGGCACACTCGCGTTTGAAATGGCGCTGCCTGCCCCGCTGGCCCCTGGGATCAGTGTGGATGTGGATGACGAGGATCTTTGTCGTTTTCTGTTTGCTTCGCTGGCAGGCGGTAACGATCCTTCCCCCTTTTATCAACAAGTAGCAGCGGGATCAGCTTCGACCTCGTCATCGGCATCGCCATCGGCATCGCCGTCTCACTCAAACAAAGCAAGCCCATCGTTAGCCATGACGCAATCGCACTCACCTTCAGCCACGCATTCCGCGCCTGAAACACCTTCAAAGAGCCACAGCAGAAGTGAGCCGCCTAGCATGACACGCTCGCCCGAGCGAACAAATACCGCCTCTGCATCATCGAGCCAAAGTACCAGTCCCGCGCGCACGCACTCGCCCTCTGCACCCCTGTACACGCCCCCGCCGACGAGCAGCCCGTCAAGAAGCCCTGTACGTACCCCTTCTCAATCAAGCAGCCAACCTCTCTCAGCATCGCAGAGCACCAGCAGGAGCGAAAGCCCAAGCCAAAGCCTGCCTTTGCCCGACAGAGAGGTCACGATTTGCTTTAACACGAGCGGCCTGCATGCGCCTTTTCCCGAGGCCCAGCTCAATGTCACGCTCACCACGCAAAAGGGCTACAACCAAACCCGTACCATCCCTTGGGATAACGAGGCTTTCCCGGCGTTTAAAGACGTCTCCATCTCACGCCATGCCCAGTTCACTTGGAAAAATATCACTGACACAAAAGGCCGCGCCCATGTGTTCATTTTGGACCCTGCTGAGTTTGCGCCCCTTGAAGAGAACCAACTGGTGACCGTCGTCATGTTGCCGGTGGATGAGAACAAGCAACCGATACCTTATTTCGCAATTTTTGTCACTGCTGTCGGGATCCTTTTCGTCGGTCTGGGGACTGCCTGGCACATATATGTCATCCATAGGGCCTATCGGCGCCCTCATACCTTGCTTTTCTGGTGGCTGTGTTTACCTTTTGGCAAAGACAGTGCTTGGCAAGACGGCATGACTGCGCACGACTGGCTTATCTTGCTGCGGGATGGTTCCTGGAATTTTGCAGGCGGCATCATGCTCAGCTTTGCTGCGTTAAAAATTAGCCAGCAAGTCCACACGCTGGGCACGGATGCAGCAGACAAGTCACTCAGTGTCCCCCTCCGCATCACGTGCTTTTTTATCATGCTGACTTGTGGTTGTTTAATGGCTTATTGGTTCCACCAATATGAAAAAACAAAAACAGACTGGTATCGACACCTTGCGTTAGCAACAAGCTTTTTCCTCTTTGGGTATTATGCTGAATGGATAGTGGATACCTGGAACTGGGAAGATGCACTGTTCCTAGATGACCCAGAATCTTTTTCTGTGCTAATGGTGCTTGCGTTTGCCACGGTGCTTATTTCATTGAGTGACGGCAGCGGTTTTCTTTTTTTCATGCTGACATACACGCTTCCGGCCATTGAAGTTTTCTCACTCATCATGGGGATCTTTGATTTTGTGATCATCCCTGGGAAGGTGTGGCATAACAAAGAAGCGGATCCTCGCTGGATAGGTTGGTTAATAGTCACCCTATGTAGCACCGCAGCCATCTACCTCTACCACCATGTTGATAACAGCAATAGGCTTGAAAAGGTTGCACATTACAAAAAAGTAAGGCCACCAGACCATCGACCTGCCTCCCCTGCGATTTTTCGAAAGATAGCGAGCCCCTTTTGGTGGCCCAAAGGCATTGACTACACTCAAGGCGTTATCATTGTCACCGTCTTGCTCCATTATATTCAACAATCTCGCTCAATCCATGAGAGTTCAGAAAATGAAAGCTTAACAGCGACTCAGGCTGCTGCCTGGATCGTGCTTGCTTTTGTGATCGGTGGCGGCCGCGCCTACTTTTTTGACAAGCTGACTCCCTGGTGGTTTATTGGGCTCGCACGTGCAACAACTTTCTATCTAGTGGCAAAAGACTTCGATTGGCTGCTAAGGCTCGCTGATGACAATGATGGCACCCAAGCCTTTATGCATCGGCCGCACCCTCTTTTTGTGGTGGTGGTGCTGAGTCTGCTCATGGGATTAACTGCTCTGCGAAAAGCAGATCTTTATCACCCAAGCTACCTACTCGGTTGGTTTGAAGAGCTACTGAGTTGCCTCACACCTTTGGCAGGTGCGGTGGCGCTTGTCATCACACTGGAGGAAGCATTTGAAACATCACTGTGGGAAGATGAAATCTCCTTTTGTCTAGCCAATGCCATTGGCATTCTCGGTGGCATTGTGCAGTTTTGGGAAAATTATTCAAAAGTTAATGCACCGCTTGAAGACAGCCCCATTATGATGAGCACAACGTCTCCTTCTCCTGTTGAAGAAGATCATAATGAACAGTATGAGCGACACGCCAATGAGCTTAGGGAGAGGATCAATGCAACTGACAGCCTCCATGACAGCCTACAAAGAGGCGAAAGCGAAGGGGCAGGCGTTCCTGGGTTCAGTTGGAGAAAAAAACTCACACAAGCCTTCAAACCGCTCTTCATCAGCTTTGTCGCTTTTGACTTTGCGCGATGGTGGCTGGTATCCCCTACCCTTGAAGACATTGCTGACGGGCACTATCTTGACAATATGAGCACCTATGTTTTCTGGGCCTTGGCTTGTATAGGCATAGCTTACGTTACCTATACCATTCAAGATAACCTTGCGTACAGGGCACTGAATAATGCGGCATTTGTTTACGTCGTGTGCCAACACTGTACGTGGGGAGGCGTAGCCCATGCGAATACCTCAGCACAGTTCATGACCAACAAAACTTCCTTTGCCATTGCCATCGTCAGCTGCTTGATAGCGGGCTTGAGCGCCATTGACCCCATTTGCATGGAACTCTATAGGGAGTTTGGAAAATACACCTTCATATCTCGTTTCTTGTTTAAGGGAGTTGAGTTTGCGTTTAAGTTTTTCTCACCCTTTGCGCGGCCTTGGGTGCTCTTTGGTTACCTCAACTACTGCACAAACTTTTTCTGGAACAGTGAGCCCTGGAAAGGCAAGCTGTGGTTTTGGCTCGCCACCGCCTTCTGCGGGCTAACGTTGCTTTACAGTACTTACCGTGCCTTGAAAATATGGAAAGCAAACCCTGAAAACCGTCATGCGAGGTCCGCTTCAAAGCCTGAAAGGCGTGTGCGGTTCAATTCAAATACACAGGTCAAGACGATAAATCAGGGAGATAGCACAGGACATGATGCAGCAACTTACAGCACATGGGCCTACTAAAACGAGTCAATAATCGGCATGCTTTTATTTGCAATCAGAAATGCATTTTTTGTACTCGGGCCAGATAAAGGCACATGCGAAATGTTTCAAAAAACGACAACAAGAAAGTTAGTTAATCGACTTTTTTGAGAATTTCCCTACACTGCTCTCTCATACTGCTGCTGTGCCCATCTGGAAGATTATCTCCTGCCTGTGGAGAGGCACGGCACGCCGTGCCCCTACGTCGTGCTCTCATGGGTCTGTAGGGGGACGCCCCCTACCGGAGGCAAAACAAGCCCCACCTGGAGAATTACTCCTTCTCCCCTTCAAGGGGTGAGGGGTTATATGCAGGCAACATCCGCCTTAAAATATCATTCTTACCCACAAAATGATGCTTAAGCGCCGCAGCAATATGGAAAATAGCCAAGCCAATAAAGCAGTTTGCCCCGATGGTGTGCATACTTGAGAAGAAGGCAGACGCCGCTTCATTTTGCCCTACTAACATCGGCAAATTAAAGAGCCCAAAAAAGCTAGTCGTGCCACCAAAAAAGGTCGACATTAAATAACCGCTGATTGGCATGATCAACATAATGGCATAGAGCAAGGTATGGGACGTGCGCGCCAAAAATATTTCATGCGGCTTAATATGGCCAGGCAAGCGCGGACGTAGATTTTTCAGCCGCCAAATTAAAAACGCCAAGGCAATCGGCAGCAAAGTCACACCGATTGATTTATGCAGCAGCATATAGAGACCGCGTTCAGGGGCATCTTCTGGCAGGTAAGGCCGGCGTTTAATCAAGTAAAACTGTACTAAAAACAGTGTGGCAATGCTCCAATGGAAGAGCATCGAAAGTATACCGTAACGTGAAGAGGAGTCTTTTGCTTGCATGGATTAAATGTAACAAGAGAGTTGTTAGCAGGTCAAGGAGATAGATACCAAGAATTCCCTGTAGGGTTAGCTCCCTGCGGATGTTCTCTCGTCTTAAAGGGCGACCGCCGGTCGCCCCTACGGGAAGCAAGCAGCATGCTTTGTAGGGGCGGCCCCCTGTGGCCGCCCTTGAGAGGCTATTTCCTTAAAACTGCCCCACACTCTTTCTGCAAGGCACCCACCACCTGCTCCATCACTTTCGCAACTTCGTCATCCACCAAAGTACGCTCTGGGTGCTGCAGTGTCAGGCCCAACGCAATACTTTTTTGCCCTTCTGGAATACCTTTGCCTTGGTATACATCAAATACCGTCACGTCTTGTAATAACGCACCTGCCGACCCTTTAATCACATCATGCAATTGTGCCGCAAGCACTGACTCTGGCACCATGAGTGCAATATCGCGACGAATGCTGGGGAATTTAGAAAGCGACGCAAATCGCGGCACCACTGGCAACGTAATAGCCTTTAAATCTACTTCAAATAAAAACACCGGACCTTGCAAATCAAGCTGTTTGGCTACCTGTGGGGTGAGCTCACCCAACAAACCAATCTGTGTGCCCTTTTGTGTGATGCGCGCTGTTTTGCCGGGGTGTAATGCCGGGTGCTGGCTGGCTTCAAATGTAATGTCTACACTGATACCGATGCTCGCCAACAAACTTTCGATATCACTTTTAACTGCATAAAAATCAACTTTGTTATTGCCCTGCCAGTTTTCAGGCAAGCGATCGCCACACACGGCGCCACTTAATGTTGGGCGCTGGTCTAATTGCCCATTTGCTTCCACAAAACACAAGCCCGTTTCAAATAAGCGTAAACGCGGTTGCTGACGATGTTGATTGTGCTGCAAGGCTTTTAAAAGCCCCGCCCAAATCGTGGTGCGCATCACAGACAGTTCAGCCGACAAGGGATTTTGCAGCGCAAGGGCAGTCTCATTCGGCGCAAGCAATGACTGCAAAGTGGGGTCCACAAAAGTGTAACTGATAGACTCATGATAACCGCGTTGCACCAAGCTGTTTTTAAGCGTGGGGACAATATTGGCTGTGCGTCTAGCAGGCTGCGTGCAAGACAATGGTTGCGCGGGCAAACGGTGATAGCCGTAAAGACGCGCGACCTCTTCAATCAGATCTTCTTCCAGGCGAATATCAAAGCGATGACTGGGCACATCAATTTGCCAAGCGTCTTGCGCGCGGGTATCCACCGCCATGCCCTGCCCGTTTAGCAAACGCACCACTTCATCATTGGGCACGGACACGCCTAACACACGCTCAATGCGGGCGGGCCGTAAGGTCACCGTCATTGACTTTGGTAAATACGACTCACTGCTGGCTTGAAAGACGGGGCCGGCTTTGCCGCCCACAATATCTAATAATAAGGCTGTGGCACGTTCAATGGCTTCGTGCTGGCCGTTGGGATCAACCCCCCGCTCAAAGCGGCGAGCCGATTCAGAGGCCACGCCATAATGGCGCGCGCGCCCGGCGACCACTTCCGGTGTGAAAAACGCGCTTTCCAATAAAATATGTTGCGTGTTGTCACACACTGCTGAGTCCATGCCGCCCATGACACCGGCAATGGCAAGGGGGCCGCTGGCGTCGGTGATGAGCAAGGTTTGATCATCTAATGTGGCTTCAGTGTTATCGAGCAACGTCAGTTTTTCGCCCGGTTGTGAGCGTCGCACAGTGAGATCACCTTGCAGCTTATCTAAATCAAACGCATGCATGGGTTGCCCTAACTCAAGCATCACGTAATTGGTGACGTCCACCACCGGTGCAATGCTGCGCAGGCCACTGCGGCGCAAACGTTCTTGCATCCAAAGCGGTGTTTGGGCATTGAGGTTAATATCGCTTAACACCCGGCCGACATAACGCGGGCAGTCTGCAGGGGCATCAAGTTTCACCGCACGCGCTGTTGTCGCGTCACTCTTGACTGTCACAATTTCAAGGGGAGTGAGTGTTTGATTGGCAATCGCCGCCAACTCACGTGCCACACCCCGTACACTCAAACAGTCGCCACGATTGGGGGTTAAATCTAACTCGATACTGACATCATCGAGCTGCAAATAATCACGCACATCTTCACCAACCGGCGCATCATTGGCTAATTCCATGATACCTTCGGATGCTTCGACTAGGCCTAATTCAGAAGCCGAGCAAATCATGCCACTGGATGGCACGCCGCGTAGTTTGACCGGTTTGATTTTAAAATCCGGTGAGAGCACGGCGCCGACTTTGGCCACCGCCACTTTAATTTTTGCGCGTGCGTTTTTGGCGCCGCAGACAATTTCGAGTGGCGCATCATCGCCCACATTGACGCGACAGACTTGCAAGCGATCGGCATTGGGGTGTTGCTCGGCACTTATAATTTCACCCACGACCACGCCCGTAAAATCACCGGCCACTTTTTCAGTGCCATCAACTTCTAAACCCGCTAATGTGAGCTCAGCGGTGAGCGCCTCGGTGGCGAGTGCGGGGTTTACCCAGGTACGTAACCATTGTTCACTGAATCGCATTGCCCTTCCCTTTCGGCTAAAACTGCTTTAAAAATCGCAGATCGTTTTCAAAAAAGAGTCGCAGATCGTCAATGCCGTAGCGCAGCATCGCTAAGCGATCTAAGCCCAAACCAAAGGCAAAGCCCGTGTATTTTTCGCTGTCGATCTTCACGGCGTTTAACACATTGGGATGCACCATGCCGCACCCTAATATTTCCAGCCAGCCGCTTTGACTGCACACACGACACCCTTTACCAAAACACATGACGCATTCAATATCCACTTCAGCCGAAGGCTCGGTGAACGGAAAATACGAGGGGCGAAAACGCACCGGCATATTCTGCTCAAAGAAATCATGCAAAAAGTCTTGTAGCACGCCTTTCAGCTGCGCAAAACTCACGCTTTCATCCACCAACAAACCTTCCATTTGATGGAACATCGGTGTGTGCGTTAAATCAGAATCACAGCGATACACACGCCCCGACGCAATGGCGCGCAACGGCGGCTTGGTTTCTTGCATATAACGAATTTGCACCGGTGAGGTATGGGTGCGCAATAAACGGCCATCGGGGAAATAAAAGGTATCGTGCATCGCACGCGCAGGATGGTGCGCGGGAATATTCAGGGCCTCAAAGTTATGGTAGTCGTCTTCGACTTCGGGGCCTTCAACCACCGCAAACCCCAAGCTGCTAAAAAAGGCTTCTACGCGCGCTTGTGTTTGGGTAACGGGGTGTAAACTGCCGGGCTGCTGGCCGCAGGCTGGTAAGGTCACGTCGAGGGTGTCGCTGGCTAAGCTTTTTTGTAGCGCGTCGGCTTCCAAAGCTGTTTTGCGGGCAGTGATCGCTTGATGAACGGCTTGTTTGGCCACATTGACCGCTTGGCCTTCTTGTGAACGCTGCTCAGGCGGCAGCTTGCCAAGGGCTTTTAAACGTTCGGTGAGTACCCCTTTGCGCCCTAAATAATGAACGCGAAGCTCATCCAGCGCCGTTAAATCGGCGCAGGCGGCAATCGCTTCTTGGGCTTGTTTTGCAAGGGTGTCGAGGTTATCCATCACCAAAGGACGAGAGGCTTCAGCGCACTCTTCGGTCATTTGGCCTCAATCGCTGCACGTGCTTGCTCGGCAACCGCAGCAAAAGCCGCTTTATCGTGCACGGCTAAATCAGCGAGTACTTTACGATCAATATCAACAGCCGCATGTTTTAAGCCATTCATTAAACGGCTATACGATAAACCACACTCACGCGCGGCAGCGTTGATACGCACAATCCAAAGCGCTCTAAATTGACGTTTTTTCTGACGACGATCACGGTAGGCATATTGCGCCGCCTTAATAACCGCTTGTTTCGCTACGCGGTAAATGCGACTGCGCGCACCGCGATAACCTTTGGCTTCCGCCAATACTTTTTTATGTTTAGCGCGTGCGGTGACGCCACGTTTTACTCTTGCCATAATTTACTCCCGCTTAAGATCCCGTCAACATACGTCTTACGCTTTC
>JAJFJF010000036.1 GCA_021774255.1 Gammaproteobacteria bacterium | reverse complement strand
CTGCGATTCAGATACAAATTCTGATTGACTATGTGAGTGGCTCTCACTCGCGGAGCGAGATAGGCTCGTTGCTTCAGAATCGCTTTGTGAACTTGAGCGCTCACCTGAAAAGACTTCAGAGGAAGCTTGTGAAAGGCTGAGTGAATCACTTTGGCTTCCACTTTGAGTATGCGTGCTACTCTCTGAAAACGAAGCATCAAAAGAATGCGACACTGTTTGGCTATTACTCTGTGTCTTTGAAAATGAAATCCCCGGTGAACGCGAATCACTTTGAGTGCTGCTTTGAGTTTGCGAAAAAGTAATTCCATTGGAGCGCGAATCACTCTGGCTTTCACTTTCTGTCTGCGAAAAGGTAATTCCGTTAGAGAGCGAATTAGTTTGGCTTTCGCTTTCACTTTGAGAAGGCGTTGGCAATGCACTTTCTCCTGATTGTTGAGTTAGGCTCTCCGTTTCGGACAAGCTAAGCGATAGAGTGGGTGACGCTAGACCTTCACTTTCACTCTCGCTTTTGCTTTCAGAAAAAGTGGGGGAAGAAAGCGGATCAGGTGCACCAAGGGTATCCTCAGTGAAGTCGCCTCTCAGTTTGGGACGCTGATAACCTCCATTAAAATACCAGATATCTTCAAAGTCCCAGCCTAGGTAGCTTGTTACATTTGCCATTTGCGCATTCGTTAACCCTTCACCTAGTGCACTGAAAACTTGCCCTGTGCTATTAATGTTCCAATAGCTACTATTGGCCGTACCGTTACCAAGCACAATACCAACGAGACCACCCGCGGACGTGCTTTGTACAAAGCCTTCTGCATACGTATCAAAGAGCCGACCAGCAACAAGCCCTACCAAGCTGCCCACTGCTGTTTCACCTGCCACAGTACTGAGTGCGTATGCATTTCCCAGCAAACCTGTTTCATTGAGCCTACCAATCAAACCGCCCACATTGCTGACACCGGTTACATTGACATCAGCATAGCACGCACCTACTAGCGCCGCTTGCACACCGATGAGGCCACCCACCGCGTCTTCGCCTATCACTTCTCCTGCTGCACTACTGTAAGTGATGATGCTACTAGGATAAAACTCCAAACGACCAACAAGCCCGCCAACTTCATTAAGGCCCGCCACTGTCACATTGACATCATTGTTTGCCACATAAATATTGCCGGAAGCTTTCCCGATTAAGCCACCAACAGCATGTTGACCGTTGATATGACCTGTCACAACACAGTTCATCACCGTGCCATTGCGCATTTCACCAATCAACCCTGCAACAGCATCTTGGCCTTGAATGTTCACCTCTCTGAGAATAACATTCTGGATAAAAGCATTCTCAGTGACGCCAAAAAAGCCAAGGCCTTCTTCAGTCCCCTCCAAGGTGAATCCGATAATTTCAAAACCAGCACCATCAAAGCTGCCCACAAAAGGGTGTGTCTTATTTCCTAGGGGTTTAAAGTCGAAGCCTCGACGACGAGCTTGTGCAAGGTCAATATTTTGGGTCAAACGCACATGCGAACCTGTCTGAATACTCTCTAGAGAAGAGAAATCAAAAATGTTCTCTATGCTCTCCTCAGAAGCTATTTTTGATTTATTGCAGCAATAGACGGTTTCCTGAGCATTTTCACACATGCGATCTTCAGTGAGCTTCGTTGGAATATAGGGAACTTCTATTATTCCTGGCGCGCATTGATTTTCAAGTTCTTCAAGAGAATTAGGCGTGAAAGGAGCAGCTCGGCGTTCTGGAGTAGAAAGAAGCTTTCCTGATTCAAATGGAACGCTGTCGTTTGTTGAGTGCGCTTGGTTCGCCTGAAGATTGCCTGCTAGTTGCTTTGGCACTGCAGATTGGTCTGAGCTTTCTTTTTTAGGATGGATACCTGCTCTGTTCGTGCCACAACCACTAATGCTAGCACCTTGGTTAATACAACCAACCACATTGTTACTCAGCACACAATCACTACAAGTAATATAAGCGCAAACGTCAAACTCATCTCCGCATAGACCATAAACTCGGCCAACGAGACCTCCTATGCAGCTATTTCCTGAAACAGCACCATACGCACAAGAATCTTGAGTTGCAGAAGCGAATAATCCTCCGACCAGCCCGCCAACCTCTTGGCCACCAAAAACATCACCACTGGCAGTAGATCCGACAATTTTGTGCAGAGGCCCTAAGGCACCTTCCCAGGCGAGCCACATATCCAGCTCACTATTCAGGCCCACTAACCCACCAACGGATAACGACCCCATAACCGGCATGTTGGTGTGACAAAATTTTATAGGAGCATGGTCGTTCGTCCCAGCCAAACCACCAACCCCAGTGCCCCCTTCTACCTTAGCATTTGTACCTAAAGCATCAACTATACTCTCACGGATGAGTCCGACCTCGTTATAGCCCACAAGGCCTCCGGCATGGTATGATGTACCCCTCACACCAAGGCTTGAACGAACATTATTAATCTCTCCTCTATTGCGTCCAACCAATCCCCCCACATAAGAATGGCCGATAACTGGCGTAGCGCTGGGAGCTAATACTAAATTCAAAATCCGTGCATTGTCTGAAGTATAACCAAAAAGCCCAACATAATTTTCACTGGGACGGTTAATGTGAAGCGCAGTAATTTCGTAATCCTTACCATCGAATTCAGCTTCAAAGTGATTATTGATGGTTCCTATTGGCTTAAAGCCTTTACCAGCATTCCATCCAACTGATGCGGAGCAGTCAATATTCTGTGCTAGTGCAATTTTGATGCCTGGCTGCATTAAGGAAGGAGTTGAACCAATCGCCTGCAAGTCCTCACAGTTCCAAATCCAATAGATGTTTGGATCAAAAAAAGGCGTTTGACTGGCAGGAATTTCACATACACCACCACGACGTCTATCTCCCGTACAAGGATACAGTGAATTGATAGCGTCGATATCCCCTTGGCTAAAGGCTTTTTTAGCATTAATCCAAGCATCTTTTCCTTGCTTATCTTTCTTAGTGATTGTCAATTGTTTTGTGAGCTCAGAAGCAGAAGAGGCCAGTGGCTTCCCTTCTTCTAGCCGTCCTTTCCATAGCGCCTGGTATTTAGAAAACGCGTCACTCGTATAGTGCATCAGCGAGTCATCATCATAGCTACCATATTCATCAGGAAGTGATGAGCTGTACCCGGGGTTTTGGTTAAACTGAGACTCTTTGCCAGGCTTAATGTTTTCACAATGGATATCGATAAAAGCGCCTCGGTCGCAGCGTTGCTGCTCATGATATAGGCCTATTTTATGGCCAATCTCATGAAGGACGCTTTTACAAGTGCACTTCCCATCAGGATCAAGGTAGATTGGGTTTTCAGAATATCGACCTACATGAGTGGAACACCCACCTGACCTAGGGACGAATTTAACATACAGAGGATAGCTGGCAGCATTGTGGGGGCCTCGTTCCACGATTTGAACATTGATCTTTGACTCGTCTTCCAACTTAGCCATTTCTAGCAACGCACATTCAATCTCTGCCAATGCCTTATCGCTGAAACCAGCTTCAATTGTGAAAGGAACAATACCGTTAGGCCACGAGGCTACAGCTTGCTTGCTTTCCGCCAAAACCAACGATCTCGCCAATGGCCCATGCCCTTCTTCTACCCGCAGGCGGCTAGCCTGCATTTCCTCTTCGGTGGCGATGATGATATCGCCTTCAATCACAGCATGGTCGCCGTGAATTTCGTAATCGATACGATGGTTTTCACCGTTTTCATCGGTGAGGTACCCATAGCTACGCCTAATCGGCTTGTGAGAAAACGTTGCGTTAATCTCAACGAAAGTAGAGAGCAGCAGCAACGCCAGCAGGAAGAGACCCTGCAGAGGTCTAGCCGTCATGATTAAGTAGTCGTTACGCACGCGTTGGCTTGCCAAACAATCAGTCAAATTGAATCTCTTAAAAAACAAGAAAACCTCTGCAAACTGTGGAAAGGCTTTCTAAGTCTATAGCGTAACATCGGGAGGTAAGTTTTATTTAATCAGCTAGTTAATTAAATAAAAACAGAGTTTTTTAAAAACTTGAATTCAACGCCAACTTTCTCAAATGCCTTAATTTCTATTCCTGCACATCCTGGGGGTAAAAATCACCAGGGCTAAACAATGAGGGCGGGTTAGGAAGCTGCCCTGGCAGGCTATCAAGATCCCAGCCCGTTACTTCCCAAACCGCGGTGACAGGGTTAAAGGTTGTCATTGCCCGCGCAGTGGCACCCGCTGCATTCGAATGCCGGCGCTTATGCCAGTGCAAAACTGCAAATGTAGTAAACAGTACAAATGCCGTTACGCCTACAGTAATGAGTAGCACTGTTGTGACACCGGCCGCACCGTCACCTTTTTTAATTTGGCTTTCCTCGAAAGTGATCTCCACCGTTTGCAGAAACGGATAATCAGTACCATTGTCGATAGACCAAATATCAGAAAAGCGCCAATCAATATAAGTTGCCTGCAAAAACATCTCTGCCGTTGATTTCTCTTCGCCACTGGCACTGGTAAGCTGGCCAGAGACATCAGCATCCCAGTAGCTATTGTTCGTCAAGCTCGTGGAAGCAACCTTGGCCGTGAGGCCACTTGCTTTTGCTTTTTTTTGTGAAGTAATCGGTGTGGCTGCATAGCTATGAGCCAGAATAGAGTCTCTCATCAACGCACCCACCAGACCAGCAACAAATTTTTTGCCAGACACACTGCCCCCTAAGGCGCAGGTATTGTCCAGCTCGCTGTTGACGGCCTGACCTACCAGCGCCCCCACGTTTACTTCGCCATTCACGTTCGCAGAAGCGCATGTTTGCCGAAGCTGACTGCGTTTTAAGTGCCCCACGACACCACCGATTTTTTTACCACCCGTGACGGTGCCATTTACATGGACATAACGAATATCCGTTTTGCGCGCACGCC
>JAJFJF010000035.1 GCA_021774255.1 Gammaproteobacteria bacterium | reverse complement strand
TCAAAAATATCGACGTTTTTATCGGTCACTTCGCCGTGGATCAAAAGCGGCAAGTCAATTTCGCTCATGACGTCAAGCAAGGGGTACACTTTTTCTAATGCTGTGACGCCTGCTTCTGAATTCGTTGTGGCACCCGCTGGGTAGTATTTGACGGCGTGCACAAAGTCACTGTTTTTCGCAGCACGTAGTTCATCGGCAGAGGTGTTGTCGGTGAGATACAGCGTCATCAGCGGTTCAAAATGATGGTCTGCCGGCACATGTTGCAAAATACGTTCGCGATAGGCCTGTGCTTGTGAAACCGTGGTAACGGGCGGTTGTAAATTTGGCATCACAATCGCGCGTGCAAAATATTGTGCCGTGTGGGGGACAACGGTAGAAAGTGCATCGCCATCACGCAGATGCAAATGCCAGTCGTCAGGTTGGGTGAGCGTGAGCTTATTCATTAAATACTATTATAAGCCCATACTCATTGAGTGTCTATTTCATCATTGCGATAGCAGTTTTTGAGCGCGGCGCCCGTTTCAGCTGTTTTGAGATAAATTGGCTGGTGGCGATCAGTTTGTCGAGATCCACGCCGGTTTCAATGCCTAAGCCGTTTAGCATATACACAACATCTTCCGTCGCGACATTGCCAGAAGCACCTTTAGCATACGGGCAACCGCCCAGGCCGCCAATAGCCGTATCGATCACACTCACGCCTAATTGTAGTACGGCATAGAGGTTGGCCAGTGCTTGGCCGTAGGTGTCGTGAAAGTGCGCGGCAAGGCGAGTGATCGGAATATGTTTGCCAACCGTTTCAATTAAGGCTTGTGCCGTATTAGGTGTGCCCACGCCAATCGTATCACCCAGTGAAATTTCATAGCAGCCTAAGTCAACTAAGGCGGTGGCCACATCCAGTACCGCTTGAGGCGCGATATCGCCTTCGTAAGGGCAGCCCAGTGTACAAGAAATATAACCGCGTACTTTAATCTTATGTTGTTCTGCCGCCGCGCAAACCGGTTGAAAGCGCTCGATACTTTCTGCAAGGGTGCAATTAATATTTTTTTGCGTAAACGTATTGGAGGCCGCCGTAAAAATAGCAATTTCTTGTGCGCCGGCTTTGAGTGCTTCTTCAAAACCTTGCATATTGGGGACAAGCACTGGGTAGTGTACGCCCGGTTTTTTATGGATACCTTGCAAGACGTCGGTGTGATCGCTTAACTGCGGGATCCATTTGGGAGACACAAAACTCGTGGCTTCAATCACCGACAAGCCCGTGTCGCTTAGGCGGTCAATAAATTTTATTTTTGTTTGGGTGTCGATAGGTTGTGATTCATTTTGTAGGCCGTCGCGCGGGCCGACTTCTACGATTTTAACGCGTGTCGGTAAGTGCTTATTCATTCGTCTGCCTCGCTGTCTTCACTGCTAAAGTCAAGCAATGGCACACCTTGTGTGACTTGATCGCCTTCTTGATAATGCCAAGCACTGACTTGGCCATTGCTTGGCGCATACAAGGTATGTTCCATTTTCATCGCTTCCATGACCATGAGCGGTGCGCCGGCCTCTACTTTTTCATTCAGTGTCACCAAATGTTTAATAATGGTGCCGGGCATGGGGGCCGTGAGGCCCGCTTCAGTGGCGACAGCGCCTTGCGTTTCCAAAGCGGGGTCGTGTAGCGTCAACTCATATTGCTGGCCATGATAAAACACCGCAAACTGATTGCGATCGCAAATCACCGTGGCTTCATAAGACTGGCCATTTAGAAAAGCAGTAACGATATCGCTGCTTTTCAGCGTAGCCTGTGCTTCAAAACGGGCCTGCGGGAGGGCAATGGAAAAACCTTTCTTTTCAAAGCCCACGGTTAATGCAGTTTCTTCTTCGTCAGGCACCTGTTTTGTCGGCAAAAAGCGCAAGGTGGTTTCATGACTTGCTCCCAGTCGCCAGCCGCTGGTGGCGTGCCAAGGCGAATAAGGATCGGTGTGCGTTTCGGCTTGCTGCAGGTTTTGTTGCTGACGGCTCAAGATATGATACAGCGCGGCCAAAGCAAAAATAAAATCAGGCGGTGTGGCAGGTGCAGGGATCAATGCAGCTTCGTGTTCTTCTAAAAAATGTGTGTGCGTCGGCGGCTCATTAAATGGCGCGAATTTAGCAAGGTTTAATAAAAAGCTGCGGTTGGTGACCAGCCCGCCAATATGGTATGCCGATAAGGCTTGCTGTAAACGACGCACGGCTTTGTGGCGATCGGTATCCCACACGATGAGCTTGGCAATCATCGGGTCGTAATGGATACTGATAGCGTCGCCTTGCTGCACGCCGGTATCGATGCGGACATGCTTGCTTGATTCTGGTAAACGTAAATAACTTATCTTGCCAATGGCCGGCAAAAAGCCCTGTTGCGGATCTTCTGCATATAAACGTGTTTCAATGGCATGGCCATGAATGGCAAGCCCAGACTGATCGCACGGCAACTCTTCACCACTGGCAATTTTTAGTTGCCAGGCGACCAGATCTTGACCGGTGATCATTTCCGTCACCGGGTGCTCAACCTGCAAACGCGTATTCATTTCCATGAAATAAAATTGGTCGTTGTCTGCCAGCAAAAATTCAACGGTGCCCGCGCCAACGTAATTAATCGCACGCGCAGCTTTCACGGCCGCTTGCCCCATTTTTTCGCGCAGCAGGGGCGTCATGCCGGGGGCCGGGGCTTCTTCAATAATTTTTTGATAGCGGCGCTGAATAGAGCAATCGCGTTCAAATAAATGCAGCACATTGCCGTGCATGTCGGCAAATACTTGGAATTCGATATGACGAGGCTTTTCTAAATATTTTTCAACCAGCATGTGATCATCACCAAAACTGGCTTTGGCTTCGCGTTTGGCAGAGGTGAGCGCTTCGCTAAACTCACCGGCTTTACGCACAATACGCATGCCTTTGCCACCGCCGCCGGCAGAGGCTTTCAGCAGCACCGGGTAACCAATGTCATTGGCCGCACTTTTGAGTGCCTTGGCGGTTTGATCGTCACCGTGATAACCGGGCACCAGTGGCACATTGGCGTCGGTCATGATTTCTTTTGCTGCGCTTTTTGAGCCCATGCTACGGATGGCGCCAACAGGCGGCCCAATAAATACAATGCCTGCTTTTTCGCAGGCCTGCGCGAAGCCGGCATTATCAGATAAAAAACCATAACCCGGGTGAATGGCATCGCAGCCGGCTTTTTTGGCGATTTCGATAATCGCATCGCCTTTAAGATAGCTTTCACGGCTGGGGGCAGGGCCCACCCGATAAGCCTCATCAGCGAGTTTGACGTGTAACGCGCGGTTATCGACTTCTGAGTAAATGGCAACGCAGCGCACGCCGAGTTGTTTAGCGGTGCGGATGATGCGGCAGGCAATTTCGCCGCGGTTAGCAATTAAGATCTTGTTAAACATCCTTTTTCTGACTTCCTCATTAAATAGCCAATCTTATCTTGGCGCTAGGCAGTAGCGCTTAGTCTACCGGGAGGGTGGGAAGATGCAAGATTAAGTGAAGCTGATTGTTGGGGTGGTTGGCGTGCGCTTAACATGCTTTTTATATGCTGCCTCCAAAAAATAGTTATTTCACTAACAACATACCCATGGATGTTACACCATATAGAGAGAGGGTGTGTGTAAAACGGTTATTTTTTTACGAAAACAAGATGTCTGCTACGTCTATGCCTGTTGATTCAGAGCCTGTTTGCCAGGTGTGTGGGAAGGTTCACGAGCCGGGGAGATGTGCTGCCCTTGTGGGCGAGACGATGAGGCAGCACGAAGATTCTGAGCCCATTTGTCCGCGCTGCGGTGGGCCCCTGCATCCGGAGATGCCTTGCCCGCCACCCACCGATGTCGCTTCCAACGTTATCTGTCCGGATTGCGGCTACGCGGAGGACATGTGTGAGTGCGACGAGGAAGATGTTGAGCGATATGTGTTTCATTGTCCGGCTTGTGGCGAGTCCTGCGAGATCTGCGTCTGTGAGGATCATGTTGTTCCCGAGTGGACTCCTCCTGCCAGCAGTACGGGAAGCACTGAGGGAGACATGTCCCAAGACGAGTTTGTTGTTCCCGACTCACCATGCTTTGCAAGCAGTGAGCAAGCGTCTGGTGGGCAGGAGGAACGCTGTCGCTACATCCAAGGCGAAGGCCCGCTTTGCGAAGCCTGTGGGCGGCCGTGGTATTATCATGGGGGGCCCGAGGTTGAACAGTGGCTTGAAGACAGCGATGAAGACAGCATCACGGGGTCCAGTACGGGTGCTGACAGTAGCGGCGATGACTTCTAGTGAAGTCACGCAGGCAAACACTTTTCGGTTTTGCTCACAGGAGAAGGGGGAAGAAAAGAAGACCTATTTTTTTACTTTCTTTTTTTAAAAACCCCCTGTTTGGGGTCAGGCACCTCTAACTTTCTTGAAGGTACGCATAGGCGCGTTAACAAGCTTAAAAAGTGCCTTTCAATTCATGATTGCCAGGGAGGGGGTGTTTTATTTAAAAAGGCTTGTATGCCAGCTTTGCCTTCAGGGCTCGTGCGGATTTCAGCAATGTTCGTTGCTGTGTGGGTGCGTAAGGTTTGATCCAATGGATGCGCAGCCACATGCCGGATTAATGCTTTGCTCGCCGTCATCGCTTGCGGGCCGTTTTGGTGGAGCAGTTCACAAAACGCATGCGCCCGTGCTTGCAGTTGATCGGCTGCGACAACTTCGTGTACTAAACCAAAGGATTGTGCCGTCTGTGCATCAAAGCGTTCGGCTGTTAAAAAATAACGGCGCGCGTGGCTTTGGCCAATTTTGGCAATCACATAAGGGGCGATCACGGCGGGGATTAAGCCTAATTTTACTTCAGACAAACAAAAGCTGGCGTTGTCGCTTGCCAACACAATGTCGCAACATGCGGCCAAGCCCACGCCGCCGCCAAAAGCCGCGCCTTGCACCATGGCAAGGGTGGGTTTGGCAAAATCATTTAACACTTGCATGAGTTTCGCAAGTTGCAAGGCATCTTCACGATTTTCTTCGCTAGAATACGCTGCCATGCGTTTCATCCAATTGAGATCGGCGCCGGCGGAAAAACTGCGCCCCGCACCGGTTAAGATGAGTGTGCGCACGCTGTTATCTTGTTCAATTTTTTGCAGGGCGTCGATCAACTCTGCAATGAGCGTATCATCAAATGCATTGTGTTGCTCAGGGCGGTTAAGCGTGAGTGTCAGCGTGTCTTGAGAGTGTTCGATTAAGAAAGTGTTGCTCATGAATTTATGTTATCTACATTCGGAAAATACCAAAAGTGGTATCAGGAATAGGGGCATTGAGTGAAGCAGAAATCGCTAGACCCAATACATCACGTGTTTTCGCCGGGTCAATCACGCCATCATCCCATAAACGTGCGCTAGAATAATAGGGATGGCCTTGCGTTTCGTATTGCTCACGAATGTTGGCAACGAGTTTAGCTTCGTCTTCATCCGACCAGTCTTTGCCGGCTTTTTTCATTTTGTCACGCGTGACTTGCGCCATCACTTGTGCGGCTTGTTCGCCGCCCATCACAGAGATACGCGCGTTAGGCCACATCCATAAAAAACGTGGGTCGTAGGCGCGACCACACATGCCATAATTACCGGCACCAAAACTGCCGCCAATCACGACGGTGAATTTCGGCACGGCCGCGCAGCTCACGGCCGTGACCATTTTAGCGCCGTGTTTGGCAATGCCACCGGCTTCGTATTGTTTGCCGACCATAAAGCCGGCGATGTTTTGTAAAAAAATCAGCGGAATTTTGCGTTGGCAGCACAGCTCAATAAAGTGCGTGCCTTTGACGGCGGCTTCTGCAAATAAAATCCCGTTGTTGCCGAGGATCCCGACGGGGTAACCGTGAATATGCGCAAAGCCACAGACTAACGTTTCGCCGTACAACGCTTTAAATTCTTGAAAGGCCGAGTCGTCAACCAGGCGGGCTACCACATCGCGCACGTCAAAGGGTTTGCGTGTGTCGGTGGGCACGATGCCGTAAAGTTCTTCTGGATCAAAACGTGGTGGCAGGGGTTCACGCACGGGAACAGCAACCGGTTTGTGGCAATGTAAATTCGCCACCGCGCGGCGGGCAATTTGCAGCGCATGTTCATCGTTTTCAGCGTAATGATCCGACACGCCTGAAATACGGCAATGCACATCGGCACCGCCTAATTCTTCCGCCGTCACTTCTTCACCCGTGGCCGCTTTGACGAGCGGCGGGCCGGCCAAGAAAATCGTGGCTTGCTCTTTGACCATGATGCTTTCATCGGCCATGGCGGGCACATACGCGCCGCCGGCCGTGCAAGAGCCCATGACCACCGCGATTTGTGGAATGCCTTTTGCAGACATGCGTGACTGGTTAAAAAAGATGCGACCAAAGTGCTCCCGATCGGGAAACACTTCGTCTTGGTGCGGTAAATTCGCGCCGCCGGAATCCACCAAATAAATACAGGGCAAACGGTTAGCTTCGGCAATGGCTTGCGCGCGCAAATGTTTTTTCACCGTCATGGGAAAATACGTGCCGCCTTTGACCGTCGCGTCGTTAGCAATAATCATGCACTCTTGCCCTTTGACTTGCCCAATGCCAGCAATCACGCCGGCTGCCGGGACATCGCCGCCGTAAAGCTCATGAGCAGCGAGTGGGGCCACTTCTAAAAAGGGTGAACCTAAATCAAGCAGTTGATTAATGCGTTCGCGTGGCAGCAGTTTGCCGCGCTGCACGTGACGGGCTTGCGCTTTTTCGCCGCCGCCTTGCTCGATCTGCTGTAATTTTTCGTTGAGGTCATTGACCAAGGCAAGCATCGCTTTTTTGTTCGCAATGAATGCTTCGCTTTGAGTGTTAATTTGACTGTTTAAGTGTGCCATGCGGCCATTCTAGGTGACGCTGTCGAAATTTCAAAGCTTATGATCAGTTTGGTTATTTTAGGGAAAGGGATTAAAAAATATTTTGCTATAAAGCTAACTTATTTTTATTTGTTTTTTTTGATCTTCAATCCAATTTAAGCAAATTAATTCAATTTCCAATTGCAAGACCATCTTTGTCAAAGTAGTACGGCTTGGCACGAGGAGATTTCGACTCTTGGCCCCCAGCCAAAGTGTGCCTCTGTAAGTTCCTTTTCCTGCTTGTTTAGCATTATTTCGCCAGGGCCGCGAGCAGCTGGTTCTGCTGGTGCGTTGTCTGGGTGATCTCCCCCGCCTTTTCCTTCAGCCTACGGGCTGCCTGCTGCTGACGGTCATGGCGGTGCTGCAGAACCACGAGCTTTTTCGCCCTCTCCTCCACAGTCTCCTGCAGTGCGTCCACCTGCTTCTGCAGGGCGTTGTTGCGGCCGTCGAGGGAGCCGAGTTTCTCGCTCAGCTTGCCCGTTTTCTGGTCCAGGGCAGTGTTGCTTGCCATCAGGGCTTTGAGTTCCGCTGCCAGATCGTCTGTTTCCTGGTCCAGGGAGCTGCGCTGCTCGTCCAGCGCTGCAGGATCAATGTTCTCGGGAGGGGGCGCTGCCATTGTTTGTTATGTTTTGTTTTTGAGTGTTTTTTGTGTGTGTTTCTGTCTACAGAGATGGTGTAACTTCGGGGTGTATGTTTTTTTGTTTGAGTGCATCGTTGTATGAGATAAAAGATAAACATTCACGGCGGCGCTTGATCTCTGTACGCGTTGTAGATACAAGGAAAAGGAATTAAAAATATATTTTGCTATAAAGCTAACTTGTTTTTGTTTGTTTTTTTGGACTTTGGACAAAAAGTTCTAAAAATAAAAGGGTATTTTTTGAGTTATTTTTATAACTTATATATAATGTATGAGCATGATGAACAGCTTTAACGTTCACTCGACTAAAAATAAAAGAAAAGGATGCCCCTCA
>JAJFJF010000034.1 GCA_021774255.1 Gammaproteobacteria bacterium | reverse complement strand
GCAGCGGTGAAAGGTGATCGATAAATAATTTGCCGTCAAGATGATCGTTTTCATGTTGTGTGCATGCCGCGAGTAAAAGATCATCAAATTCATGCGTGACGACTTCAGCTTGTTCGTTCAGTGCGCGCACGGTAACTTTGCTGGCGCGATCGACTTTTTCCCAGACACCGGGAAACGAGATGCAGCCTTCTGTGCTTTTTTGTTTGCCTTCGCGTGCGATGATGTCAGGGTTGATCAGGCAAATAGGGTGGTTGCGCTCTTCGGAGGTATCCATTACTAAAATACGCTTAGCGATATCCACTTGCGTGGCGGCCAAGCCCACGCCATTGGCTTCATACATCGTTTCAAACATATCCGCCACGATTTTGCGTATCGCCTCATCGACTTGTTCAACGGGCTTGGCTTTATTGCGCAGCCGCGGATCGGGATATTGAAGTACGTGGAGTAGTGACATAATCGTATTTTTTAATATATCTCTTAATAATATATTTTAACTCATGCCGAGCTCAAATAACAGGTGGTTTTTGCAGATTGACTATTTTGAATCGTTTTTCAAAAAAATCATGAGTATTCTGAATTCTGATTCAGAATAGTCAATTTTTGGAACGAACACATATGACAGAATAGTTTAAAAACAGGCTACTTTTGCAGTAAAAAATTCGCTATAGTCATTGTCCCTCCCCCGTAGTCATCGGCGTTTCCTTTACACATTATCAAGAGAGTCATCATGGCGACAGAGCTTATGCATTGCTTAGCATTGTGGCGCATGCCGGGGATGGGCGCGCGGCGTTTTGCGAAATTACTAGAAGCGGTACCCGATTTATCAGAGCTGTTTGTGCAGCCGACGAGCGTGCCAGCGTTTTCCAAATTGCCGGCAGAAGGGCAAGCGTATTTGCAAGCGCCCGATTGGGCGGCGGTGGAGCACGACTTAGCATGGGGCGAACAGCCAGGCCACTATATTGTGCGTGACACGGATCCGGCTTATCCGCCGTTACTCAAAGAAATCGGTAATGCACCGCCTTTGCTTTTTGTGCGGGGCGACCCTGACGTGCTGCACTTGCCGCAGCTTGCGATGGTGGGCTCGCGTAACCCGACGCCCACCGGCGCAGAGTGGGCACATGATTTCGCCTCACAGCTTTGCCAAGGCGGTTTTACGGTTACCAGTGGTTTGGCATTGGGCATTGATGCTGCAAGCCACCGCGGCGCCCTGGTGGCAACAGGGCGCACGATAGCCGTGCTGGGTACGGGGGTGGACAGCATTTACCCACACCGGCACGGCCGTTTGGCGGAAGACATCATCGAGAGTGGCGGTGCAATCGTATCGGAATTGCCCTTGGGCACAGCGGCGCGTGCACCGCATTTCCCTCAACGTAACCGCATCATCAGTGGCTTAAGCTTGGGGGTATTGGTGGTGGAGGCGGCGCTACGCAGCGGTTCGCTGATCACGGCGCGGCTGGCCACCGAGCAAGGGCGCGAGGTATTTGCGTTGCCGGGCTCAGTACACAACCCGCTGACGCGCGGCTGTCATGCGTTAATTCGTCAGGGGGCAAAGCTTGTCGAGACGACAGACGATATTGTGGAAGAATTAAGTGCGTTAGTTGGCTTGCTCGATAAGCGTTCACCACAAAAAAGCGCTCAAACCGAGAATAGTACGATTGCGAACTCACTCGATACGAATAGTTTAAAGCTATTAAAATCAATGGATTACGAATTTTGCAGTGTCGACCGTTTAGTTGAGCGCAGTGGATTGACGCCGAGCCAAGTTTCCTCCATCCTATTGCGCTTGGAATTGGCCGGTCGAGTGAAAGCTGCTGCCGGCGCTTATCAAAGACTAACTATATGAAACACCTTGTTATTGTGGAGTCACCTGCTAAGTGTAAGACTCTAAAAAAATATTTAGGCAAAGGCTATGAAGTCTTGGCCTCGTATGGTCATGTACGTGATTTAGTGCCCAAAACCGGCGCAGTCGATCCCGAGCATGATTTTGCGATGAAGTATCAAATCATTGAAAAAAATGCCAAGCATGTTGATGCGATTGCTAAAGCGTTAAAGCGAGCCGATGACCTCTATCTCGCGACTGATCCTGATCGCGAAGGGGAAGCCATCTCATGGCACCTCTATGAATTATTAAAAGAGCGCAAAGAAACCAAAGACAAACCTGTTTTTCGTGTGGTCTTTAACCAATTGACCAAAACGGCCATCTTAAATGCGATGAAAGAACCCCGAGAGGTGGCGACACCGTTGGTCAATGCACAACAAGCGCGTCGTGCATTAGATTATTTAGTGGGCTTTAATTTATCGCCGTTACTTTGGAAAAAAGTACGCCGCGGTTTATCCGCCGGTCGTGTGCAAAGCCCGGCCTTACGTTTGATTGCAGAACGTGAAGCGTTGATTGAAAAATTTGTGCCCAAAGAATATTGGACCATTGAAGCCGATACGCTATTCGATAAACAAGAGATCACGGCAAAACTCGTCGAGTATAAAAACGAAAAAATTGAACAGTTTACGATCACAGAAGGCAAGCAAGCCAAATCGGTTGAAAAAGCCTTGGTTAAAGCCGCCGATGGTAAGCTGATCGTCAGCAAGGTCGAAAAGAAACAACGTAAACGTAACCCCACGGCACCGTTTATTACCTCCACGCTACAACAAGAAGCGGCACGTAAGCTGGGTTTTACCACCGATCGCACGATGCGCACCGCACAGCAACTTTATGAAGGTATTGATACGGGTGATGGGGAAGCAGAAGGTTTAATTACCTATATGCGTACCGACTCAGTGAATTTGGCGCCCGAAGCCATCACGGCCGTGCGTGAGTTGATCGCAACACGCTACGGTAAAGAAAATGTGCCGGATGAGCCGCGTGTCTACCGTACCAAATCAAAAAATGCGCAAGAGGCGCATGAAGCCATTCGCCCGACGATGGTAGATAAAACACCGGATACTATTAAGGCTTCACTCAGTAGCGATCAATTTAAACTTTACGATTTAATTTGGAAGCGTACGATTGCCAGCCAAATGATTCATGCGACCATTAATATGGTGGCGATCGATTTAAGTTGTGGCGCGGGTAACCGCTTCCGTGTGACCGGCTCTACGGTGGCTAAACCCGGTTTCTTGGCGGTCTATCAGGAAGGAGTTGACGATACCAAAGCCGATGACGGTGATGGTCGCTTGTTACCACCGATGAAAGAGGGCGATGAATTAACGCTGAAACAGATCCGCAGCGAGCAACATTTTACTGAGCCGCCCCCGCGTTTCAGTGAGGCGAGCCTCGTCAAAGCACTTGAAGAATTCGGCATTGGCCGACCGTCTACCTACGCGTCGATTATTTCAACATTGAAAAACCGTGAATATGTCACGGTCGATCAAAAACGTTTTTACCCCACCGATGTGGGGCGTGTCGTGAACCAATTTTTAACCAATTATTTTCCACAATACGTTGACTACGATTTTACGGCAAAGCTAGAAGATGAATTAGACGCCGTGGCGCGCGACGAAAAAATGTGGATACCGTTGCTCAAAGAATTTTGGTCGCCCTTTAAATCATTAGTCGATAAAATCGATGAAACCGTGGAGCGCAAAGACGTGACGCAGGAAGCCATTGGCGAAAATTGTCCTGAATGCGGCAAACCCTTAACCAAGCGTCTTGGCCGCCGCGGCAACTTTATTGGTTGTTCAGGTTACCCGGATTGCAGTTATACCCGTAACATTGACGAAAACGAAGAAGAGCAAGCCGCCGAGCAAGAGGTGGTGAAAGACAGAAAATGCCCCGAGTGTGAGTCTGATCTCATCATCCGTCATGGTCGTTACGGTAAATTTATCGGTTGCAGTGCCTATCCAAAATGCAAGCATATGGAGCCGCTTGAAAAGCCTGCCGATACAGGTGTAGCCTGTGCCGAATGTAACGAAGGCACCTTACTAAAACGTAAGTCACGTTACGGAAAAATATTTTATTCCTGCTCGCGATACCCAGATTGTAAATATGCGGTGTGGAATGAACCGGTCGCCGAGCCGTGCCCTGACTGTAAGTGGCCGATTTTAACCATTAAAACCACGAAGCGCCGCGGCACAGAGAAGGTCTGCCCGCAAAAAGAATGTAAGTACGCGGTGCCCGTTGAGCCAGAGGCGTAGCGGAATACCTTTAAAATAGGGGGTACGTGAACGCTTACCCAAAAACTTACATGTTGATGTTACCCCACTATAATAGACACCGAGTCTACGTTCATAGAGTTTAGCCTACTTGCTAAATAACAGTTTGAACATCAACATGGATGCTTCGAACTCAGAATCTCGTGTTGTGCTGTTAGGCGCTGCGTTGTTGGATCCTGCTTTTTGCGGTTTGCCCGCATTGCCGATGCCTCAACGGGAACAAAAGGTAGCGGCGGCTTTGCAAGACTGCTTTGCGCAGGAATGGCAACAGCAATCAGAAGTGCCTTTGCCAGAGGACTCAAATCTTTTTCTCGCCGTGCAAACAGTAGAGGGCTTGCTTCCAAGCAGCTCTGCTTCACTACGTGATGCACGTTTGCCCTTGCCGGGGGAGTGGGCGGCCGCCCCTCATTCATCCTGTCTCACTGAAAGCACCATTGCGTTGAGACGTCAGCAAGCAGTTTCCTTGACCATCAAAGTGATTGTTGCGCTTTGCCACCGAATAAAACGATGGCAATACAAAGACGGCGAAACCGTTTGCGCCGATCTTTGCCACTGTCTGCTAAACAGTGGTTATGGCCTACAAGTACTCAGCATCCTGCTTTTCTTTGATCAAGCTGAAAGAAGCAAGAAACTGACCTTCTCTCATCAAGTGCACACAGACACGACTGGTAAGAAGGTCTTCTTGCTGACCTATTGGGCGAGAGATTCAATTTACATGAGTGTCACGGCAGTCTGGGAGAATGAAAACTTGTCTGCGATACAAGTGCATTACAAGCTTTCCCCGTCTGCCAGATATGACAAGTTGTTCACGCCAACAAAGGGCCTGACAAGAATGAGCCGAGACAACGTCACGTCAGTTTCTCTGATTGAGGGCGGGGGGAATGTTGTGGTGAGCATGTCGAAAGTGCTTCACGAGACATTACCCCCCGACAGTGTTGTGCCGAAGAACAAAGAACTTTGGTTGGAAGGGGTAGCGTTGGACCCGCTTCGTGCATGCCAGAGCGTTATTGATGGCCCTTTTATGAAACGATGGACTGAACGGGCTTTAGAAGAGGAAGACAATGCCTATTTGGATTTTTTTGCTGTATGCATGAAATATTGGCGTACGCGAACAGCCGCACCGGCATTTGCGAGCAATCACTTGATCGACAAAGCGATTGGCGTTGTTGTTGCTGTGCTATCTGACGCGCTGGCTTCCCCGGAAAATAAGCAAAAGCCTTTTTCCAAAAAACGCTTCCCGGGCCCTGCCCAGTGGTGCAAACCAGGTTACTGTGGTGATGCGCCAGGCCAGCTGCCTTTTCCGCGTGTTAATCAGGCTTATGTCGCGGTGTTCCAATACGTGCTCACCATTGCGCTGGCAAAAATTTATGCCAACAATCTTTTTGATGGCGGATTTGTTTCCTTTTTGAAAATGTTGCATGCTTCTGGATGGACATGGAGCACGTTTGCATTGACTTTGGCAGGTGTGCAATCTCAGGTCAAGCGATTGATGTCATACGGGGAGCGGCGCATCAACAGTACGCTGATAGTGGGTGGCGAAACCGTTGCGTTTGATCACATGGTGCTTTGGGATCTTTCTTTTAAGATCCTCGCGTCCCCTACTCAAAATTCAGGTGGGCATGTGACCGCTGTGATACTGCTTCGTGAAGGAGAGTGCCAACGCGTGTTCCAATTTTTGATCGGGGGGGCCGTTGAAGTGAGTTCATCGGCTATGCCAGTGGCCGATCTATTTGGTTTAGAATATCAACTGCGGTTTGATCAACACGGAGAAATACAGGCGCCCATTAATGTGACCTCATTTAAACAGCGGTCTACCAAGGCGCATCAAGTGCCTGAGCTGCTGATTAATCCTAACTGCCCGCGCAAAAAAGGCCGCGTGTTCTTGTCAAGAAAGTGGTGTGATGCGCTGCAGGGCGTTATCGCCGACCAGGAGGCGCCTGCTCAGCCATTTGCGGCATTGCGAAGCAGCCCTTCAGGCACCGAGCCTTGGCGTCCTGCTGGGCGCCGGGCAGCAGGCTTGAAGCAGACAGCGGTTACTATGCCCTCCAAGATTGCTGGCGGCGGGGCATGGGTTAAGCCGCCGCCTTCGTATGCTGCCCTCTTTGGCTCTCCTGAGGCCTGTCTGCCGGCAGCGTTGCTAACGAGCCCGACGGGGGAAACACCAAAAAACCCTTTCGCTTAATCAACCCCTTTTATTTGAAAGGATGATAGAGAGAGTAAACGCTGCTGAAGAGCATCATTAGATTAATAGTAAGTGCTCACAGGGGGGAGATGATCCCTTGTCGCACGTAGAAGGTATTATTTGTAGGGGCAGCCTCTGTGGCTGCCCGGGCAGCTTTAGTCGCGGTAAGCAGAAAAGAGAAACTGCGAGGATAAAAAAACATAAAAAATAAAGTTATTTAAATAGCTTATTTGTCCGCGGCGCTTGCACGCCTTGCTACCCATTGCCTAGTTGAGCAGGGGTTCTAATTGTCTCAGGTCATCAATAACGTCATCAAAGGAGAGAGTGTCACCGTGGAGGAACGTCACTTGTTTTTCGTACAGCTTTGCAATATCAGAGAGCACGTCTTCTGACGGAATTAAGCGCAGGCTGCCTCTTTTAAAGGTATCTGCCGCTTGTTTGCTGTGCATGTAAAATACTTCTTTACGCAAATTAATATATTGCAATAAATGATCATGTTTCAGCGCTTCTTCAAGCATCCCGGCGCGATACAGCATGGCCAGGTCATAATAGTCAGACACCCGTAACCAGTTAAAGCGTAACTGATGATGCACCTCTTCTTTTGATAAGTTGGCGGTAAAATGCAAGCCACAGACTTTATCCCAAAAGGTTTCAATTAAGTTATGCACGGGCATAGTGTGCGTGAGATTTTTACCCTGACATAAAGGGTGCTCAGCAACATAGGGTTTTATGTCACGTGACTCTATGTTTTTTGTTTCATAGTGGCTGGCACTGATATCAAAATCAATTTTGACCCAAGGTTGAATTTTGTCTGTGGAATACAGTAAGCCAGGTAACGAGCGAGGGGGGTCGAAAGAAAGATAAGGGTCAAAAGGACGATTTATTTTGATACACCATGCGCCCGGAATTTTTTCTGCACAGCGCTCGAGTAAAAAGGGGTACAAAATATGATGAATATAATCGGCTTTGGCTGAAAAAATTTTCTTTTTATAGTGGCTGATCGTTTCGCTGTCTTCTTTTACGAGCTCAAAAATATCTTCATCAAACCCTAAATCGTCTCGGTTGATCATTAAATCGAGATCCGCGTAGATGCGTTCGATAGCGTGGTATGCTTTGACAGAAGGAAAGCTGCCTTTTAAAAATAGCGTTGGGCTTTTTGCGGTGACGGCTTCGCTAAAAATTTGCTGGAGTATCCAGCACGCCCAAAAATCCCGCTCGATGAAAATGGGGGAAATAAAGCCGCCTTGTTTGGCTGTTTCAATAAAAAGCTGCTGCTGCTCTTCAAGTGGTAAGTTAATGATATCTTGCATTTTCTAGGAAAATCACTATCTTGGGTACATACAAAACAGTATAACGGAGTTTCCGCATCGGGACTAGGCTGGGTTCGATTTTGAAAAACAACTACTTAGGAAGTTTTGCTGTCATAGGCTGCCCCGTCGAGCATAGTTTATCTCCACAAGTGCATCAGGCCTTTGCGCAGCAATGGGGTGCGACAGTCGATTACACGCGACGCTTGGCATCGGCAACCGACTTTTTAACGGTGTTGGCAGATTGCCACCAACGTGGCTTGCGTGGTCTGAATATTACCCTGCCCTTTAAACAACAAGCGTATGCCGCAGCGGTGTCTTGCACCGCGCGCGCGCAGATTGCCGGTGCGGTGAACACGCTCACGCGTTTATCGACAGGTTGGGCAGGGGATAACACCGACGGCGTGGGTTTGGTGCGCGATATACAGCACAATTTACAGATCCCTCTGCATGGCAGTCGAGTGCTTATTTTAGGCGCAGGCGGTGCGGTGCGCGGTCTGTTAGATCCGGTGCTCGCCGCCTTGCCTCAACAAGTGAAGGTGGTCGGGCGTGCAATAGAAAAAGTAGAAAGCCTGTGTCATGCTTTTGCCGCGCGTGTTAACAAGCCGGGCCAATTGGTGGCAAGTGATTTTGCCGCGTTGGCAGAGAGCGATGATGAGGTCGATTTAATCATCAATGCCTTGCCGGTGAATGTGGCGGCGGATGCGGTGCCCGATTTGCCGCGCGCTTTGTTTGAAAAAGCGCGAGCAGCGTATGATTTATCTTACGGTGTTGCGCCAACGTGGTTTCAGCGTGTCGCAACAGACAATGGCTGTTGCCTAGTGTTTGATGGCTTGGGCATGCTGGTGGAGCAAGCCGCTGAATCATTTAAAATTTGGCATGGCCAGTCGATTGTACTTGATACGCAAGCGGTGATACGTACACTCCGTAAAGATTGAATCTACGTTTTTAAGGACTCACTCCAGTTTGAGTTAAATTATTATTATGCTAGTTCCTGTGTGCTTACGTCTCCAATTTTGAAAAATAATTTTCTTTTCTCTGGAGGAGGCAAGGGGCATGCCTGCAAGTGGAGGTGTTGGAGACCCTAAAGAATTGCTCCCTCTCCCCTTGAAGGGGAGAGGGGCGAGAAATATATTGCGAGCGCGCCCTGGGCAGGGAGAGCCCAGGGCTGGCTTGCCAGCGCAGCAGGGACAGCGTAGCACAGCAAGGGGTGAGGGGTTATTCGTGTATTACTTATCTGATAACGACTTCAGATGCTGATTTTTTAGATCAAGATAATATTGCGCGCTGTAAGCAAAATAATCCATTTCTTTTTGAGTCAATGGCCGTTTTTGTTGCACGGGATTGCCTAACCATAAATAACCTGACGTGAGCGTTTTCCCCGGGGGCACGACACTGCCAGCGGCAACCACCACATTAGACTCCACCACGGCGCCATCTAACAACACCGCGCCCATGCCAATTAAGCTATAACTTTTCACATGACAGGCATGCAAAATCACTTGGTGGCCGACGGTCACATGATCTTCAATGATAGTCGGGTACCCTCCTTCTTGGCTGTACTGGCTTTCGTGTGTCACGTGGATCACCGTGCCGTCTTGAATATTGCTGGCCTCCCCGATGTGGATCCCGTGAATGTCACCGCGCGCGACGACCGTGGGCCACAGAGAGCTGTCTTTGGCCAGGTGCACGTCGCCGATGACAACCGCGCTGGGGTCAACAAAAGCGGTAGGGTGGAGGTTGGGCTGTTTGTCTAGAAAGTTACGTATCATGTTGTGTCTCGTTTGAAGCGCGTTTGAACAAAGAGGGCTAGTATACTTGAAAAACGTCCATTTTGTTAACAAGAGCGTTTGACAAGGCCTGACACCAATGTTGAGATTTTTTTTAAACGCATCAAAAATAAAAATGCGGAGAAGAAAAAAGTAAGTACTTGGTTTTTTTGGGTTGCGCTTTTTTTAACGCAAAAAGGAAAAAATGCGAAAAAAAAATGTAAATAAAGAATAAAGTAGAAACTTTGTTTTTTGGTTTTTTTAAATGCGGCTTGATGGGCAGCCAGAACCCAGGGCTTGATCTGACATCAAGCGTTTTGCTGCTCCGCCAGCTGCTGGCGGTCGCGGACCTCTTCGTTGGCCCAGCTAAGCCGAGCCTTGCGAGTGATGTCCTCCTCCGTCTGGTAGGTGCCGTGCAGCATCAGGACCGTGGCCAGGAGCTCCAGAGTCGGCATCTTCTTCAGCTGGGTCATGGTCAGGGTCTTGTGGGACGCCATCTCCGCCTTGTACTTGTTGGTGACCGCGGCCTCAGAGACCTGCTCACGCGTGACGTGGTTGCTGCCGTTGAAGTCCTGCTTGCCGAACCGCTTGCGGGCGCCCTTCTTCTGCATGGCCTTGCGGACAAGCGGGGCCATGACCCGACGCTCGTCAGCGTACTCCTGAGCGACGTGGTTGTTGCCGTCGAAGACTTGCTTGCCGAACCGCTTGCGGGCGCCCTTCTTCTGCTTGGCCTGTTGGACTAGCGGGCCCATGACCCGGCGCTCGTCAATGTACTCCTGAGCGACGTGGGTGTTGCTGTCGAAGACTTGCTTGCCGAACAGCGTGAGGGCGCCCTTCTTCTGCATGGCCTGGCGGACAAGCGGGGCCATGACCTGACGCTCGTGCGCCATCTCATGAGGGACATGCGTAGCAGGACCCGCCGCGGCGAGGAGGGCGGTCCCAAACAGCTTGGAGGCGGCCGTCTTGTGGCCAGTGCTCGGGGGGGCGTTCTCCAGTTCCTGGCGGCGGTGCCGCGCGGCCAGCTCCTCTTCGGACCACTTCATCAGCCAGTTGAACTGACTGAGGATCTGGATGTCCTGCATGAGCGCTTCGGCCTTGGTCTTGAGCTCGTCATGGCGCAAGAGGCCGAGCGTGTTGGCCTGCAGGGCCTGCAGCATCTCCCGTACTTCCTGGATCGTGCGCATGAAGCGCTTCTGGATGAGGTCGCGCTGGACCTTGAGCTCCTTAAGCCCTTCGAGAAGGTGGGGGGAGCGGGTCAGCTTGGCCTTCGCCTTGGCCTCATCGAGGACTTCGGGGCGCTTCTGGGTGCCGCCATCCTCGAGGCAGTCCTCGGCGGCGTGCAAGGCGGTGGCGGCACGCAGCGCGATCTCAAGAGACCGGATGTCCTGCATGAGCTTGCTGTCCAGTCCCCGGAGCTCGTTCTGCAACGCCTGGATCCTGGGGGCATTCTCGTCCAGGCGACGGTAATGCGCCTGGCGGGTGGCGTCGGTCTCTCCTTCACCGTCGGTGGCCGCGAGCTGTTGCTCGAGGTCGAGCGTTGCCGCCTGGGCACCCAGTTCCAGCTGCTGGATCTGGTGCGCGAGGAAGAGGCTGCGCGCGTTGCGGCAACGCAGAGCACTCAACTTCTCGCGAGTCGAGTTTCCCTGAGGACCAGCAGGGATCTGCTGTCCGATCGCCTGGATGCGACGAGTGGGCTCGTCCAGCTTGTCATCCTCCTCCTTGTCGTCACGGTCGACGGCGGGAGAGAAGGTGGCACCCAGACGCTGGAGCAGGACGTTGTAGGCCGCTTGCTGGGGCTCAGGGAGCTCTTCGAAGAGCGTGTCCTGCATCTCGTCGGCGCGTCCCTCGAACGCCGCCTCGAGGTAGTCGAGGTAGCGGTGGAGGCTCTCGGCCGGCGTCATCCCCTCGGGAGGGGAGAAGATCTGAGCCTGCAGCCCCTTCGCCTTGGCCTGCATGTCTTCGAAGGAAGGCGCCGAAGCGCCCCCACTGAGAGTCATCATTTCAAAGTCGGTAGTTGCCATGGTAGTGGTTGCGTTGTTTGTTGTTTGCGAAAGGGATCACGTCAAAAAGAAAATAGTCACGTAAAAAAGCGCAAGCGCAAAAGGTCGATACAAGGCAAAGTCTATGTATCTCTATATATGGCGTAACATCCGCATGTAAATTAACTAACTAACAATATTTTTTATAAATTTAAAGGGTAAAGATATTTTAATTATTTTAAAACAATGAGTTATTGCTGTATAGTTTTTCCAGCATTTTTTGCTATTTTTTTAAGTATGCATGTTTTTTGATGTTACATATTATTATTTTTTGTATTTTGAGGTATGTTGTAAGCGTTCATGGGGCTTTTTGTTGTGAAAACTGCCTGAAAAATGGATGTAGGGGCACGGCGTGCCGTGCCTGTGCAAGAGAGGCGAGCGGCACTTCAAACTGCACGGCGCTGTGTTTCTACACAGACAGAGAACACATATTGAGAAGGTAAAGGGCTGTGGATAAGGGGCTCAGGCTCGTGCAGTGATCCGTAGGTAAGCCATTGAAAAACTAAAAAAAGCAGTGGCACACAGGATAACGCTCCAGGCGACAGCATATATGGCTTCGCCAGGGGGTGTTTGCATAACCACCGTCACTGCATAAGCAAAATAGAGTAAAACGAGCAGGCTAGCGAGTAAAAACGCGCGGGTACTGCGGCGAAGCAAGCCATACAGTGGTAAGCATAAAGGAATGACTTGTATGAGCCACAGGCCGCCGCGCGCGGTGAAAGTGTCAGGCAGGAAAACGAGCGTCCATAAGGTCATCAACACGATCAAACTGAAGTAGGCCAATAGTGCGACACGGTAGCTGAATTGGGCCATGCGAGAGAGTGTTCCGTTATAGTGATGTTTGTAGTTTGAGGGCGGTTTCAGCCAGGCGTTTGCCCATGGCTTTGCAGAGCACTGCTTCTTCGTCGCTGATCGGTAAATCATTTTTCACGCCCGCGAGATGCGAAGGGCCATAAGGCGTGCCGCCGGTGCGGGTACTGTTCAGCTCAGGCAGGCTATACGGCAAACCAACGAATACCATGCCTTGGTGAATAAGCGGCAGTGCCATGCTCAGTAGCGTGGTTTCTTGACCGCCGTGCATACTGCTGGTTGAGGTAAAGACTGAGACGGGTTTATCAATCAGATCGCCGCCTACCCAGACGCCTCCTAAACCATCAATAAAATGTTTCAGTGCGGCGGCCATATTGCCAAAGCGTGTTGGGCTGCCAAGCGCCAGGCCGGCACAGTTTTTTAAATCATCCAGGGTCGCGTAAGGCGGGCCGCTTTCAGGGATAGCGGGATCAACCGCTTCACTGGTGGGAGAGACCGCGGGTACGGTGCGCACGCGTGCTTCGATACCGTTTACGGTTTCAATGCCTAAAGCAACAAGCTCAGCCATTTTAGCCACGGCACCGTAACGACTGTAGTAAAGCACTAAAATATAAGGGGTACCTGGCATTATAGGATCGCCAGTACATCTTCAGGGGGGCGGCCAATCGCGGCTTTATCACCTGCCACGACAATGGGGCGTTGGATCAGGATGGGGCTATCCACCATCGCCTGAATGAGGGCAGCTTTGCTGAGCGCCGGATCAGCAAGATGTTGTTCTTTATAAGGCGCTTCGTTTTTGCGCATGAGCTCACGTGGGTCATCCATCGATAACATCGAGAGCAGTTTGGTCAGCGTGGCTTTGTTCGGCGGTGTGTGTAAATACTCAATCACTTTGGGTTCAATGCCGCGATCTTGCAACAATTGCAGGGTTTGACGTGATTTAGAGCAGCGAGGGTTGTGGTAGAGTGTAATATCCATAAGCAGGCATTATACATGATAGAAATAGCATGAAGAAAGGGCGGGGTGGGAACGGTTGTATTTGACTGGATGGGGTTATATTATCGTGAGCATGAAAACACGTTATGTAATGATGATGGTGCTCTGTGCTGGCCTCCTGGCTTGTTCAGGCGCAGAGGTGTATGAGGCGCCTGATTTACACTTGACGGATAGCCAAGGGCAGACCATTCAACTGGCTGATTTGCGTGGTCAGTGGGTGGTATTGAACTATTGGGCCGCCTGGTGCCAGCCCTGTATTGTTGAAATGCCAGAGTTAGAAGCCCTGCATCGCAACTACCGTGATGTGACCGTGCTAGGCTTAAACTTTGATAATTGGGATGACGACAAGCTCAATGCCTTTGCGCGTGATTTGTTGGTCAGCTACCCATTACTACCTGCCGAGCAGTTTGCCATGCTAGAGGTTGAGCCGATTGCGGGTTTACCGACCACGTATTTTATTGATCCAGAAGGCTATCTGCGTGGGCCGTTATTGGGACCGCAAACAGATAAAGAATTGGCAGACTTCATGGGCGTGACCTTAGTGTCATGAGCGCAAGTGACCTGCAATGCCGGCGTTATGTGATAAGCGGCCGCGTGCAGGGGGTGTGGTTTCGTGCGTCCACAAAAGAAAAAGCACGCGCGCTTGATTTACACGGTTGGGTGCGTAATACCCTGACAGGTGAAGTAGAAGCGCTTGCCTGCGGCACGGCTGCCAACATGGAGCGATTTACCAAATGGTTATGGATAGGCCCGTCAGGCGCAAACGTGACGAACGTGGTGGCGGAAGAGATGACCTTGGCTGAAAGTGAAGTGCAGGGTGTAAAGTTGGATGTGCCTTTTGCTATTCGCTATAGCGATGCTGACTAATTTGCATGTTATTGATAAAATCCAAGCGCTAGCCACCACCGATAAAGTTAAAAATGATATGGACTTCTTTCGAAACTCGCTGTGGTGAGTGAAGTGCGAGGCGAGAGGAGCACAGAACCGCAATGGACAACGTAGTCCATGAGGATTCGAGCACCGCATCAACGAAGCAATTAGCCACCACAGATAGAGTTTCGGATGAAGTCCAATAATTGATCTTGCTTGACCATCTGCGCCTCACTATCCCGCCGGCCTTTGTATTCAATCATGCCTTGATCTAACCCGCGGTCGCCGATGACTAAGCGATGTGGGATCCCAAGCAAATCCATGTCCGCAAAAAGCACGCCGGGTCGTTCACTGCGATCATCAAAGAGCACATCAAACCCTGCTTCTTGCAGTTTATGATACAGCGCTTCACAAGCTGCTTGCACGCGCGTTGATTTTTGCAGCCCAATGGGCACGAGTGCAACGTCATAGGGGGCGATAGGCGTTGGCCAGATGATGCCGTTGTTGTCGTGATTTTGTTCAATAGCCGCCGCCACAATACGTGATACACCGATACCGTAACAGCCCATGATCAAAGGGTGTTGCTTGCCATCTGGGCCAAGTACATTGGCGTTTAAGGCTTGGCTATAGGTCGTGCCGAGCTGAAAAATATGCCCGACTTCAATGCCGCGTGTGATGTGTAATGTGCCTTTGCCATCCGGGCTAGGGTCACCTTCACCTGCGTTGGCTAATTCAACGTTGGCGGCGTAATCACTGCCGTCACTGTAAACAATTTGATCTTCGCCACTGTCAGCAAGCACATGGAATTCATGTGACAGACTGCCGCCGATATCACCGGTTGCCGCGAGCACCGCGCGAAAATTAAGTTGTAAGCGCGTAAAAATCTGGCTGTAAGTATCAAAAAGGACTTGATAGGTTTTTTCTAAATCTTCATTTGTAATATGAAAGGAATACGCGTCTTTCATTAAAAATTCACGTGCACGCATCACGCCAAAGCGGGGACGAATTTCATCTCGGAATTTCGTTTGAATTTGATAGAGGGTGGTGGGCAACTGTTTATAGCTATGCAAGGTTTGACGTGCGATGTCTGCCACAACTTCTTCGTGGGTAGGCCCAAAACAAAAATCGCGCCCATGGCGGTCTTGCATCGTGAGCATGGTGGGGCCCATTTTTTCCCAGCGACCAGTTTCTTGCCACAGCTCGGCAGGTTGAATCGCGGGCATGAGTATTTCTTGCGCGCCAGCACGATCCATTTCTTCCCGCACGATGGCTTCCACTTTTTTGAGTACGCGCAAGCCTAACGGTAACCAGGTATACAAGCCTGATCCTAATTTACGGATCATCCCCGCACGTAGCATCAGTTGGTGGCTGATAAGCTCCGCGTCGCCGGGGGTTTCTTTTGAGGTGGGGAATAAAAGTGTAGAGGTTCTCATTGCTCAAAGGGATAAATAATCAAGCCATCGGCGAGTTTGGGCTCAAACCAGGTGGATTTGGGTGGCATGATTTCGTTGTCATCTGCCACGTCGATAATCTGTTCCACTTGTGTGGGGTAAAGCGAAAACGCCACGGCCATGTCGCCGCTGTCAACGCGTCTTTCTAATGCATCTAAGCCGCGAATGCCGCCGACGAAATCGATACGTTGGTCGCGTCGTACGTCTTCAATGCCTAAAATCGGTGTGATTAAGAGGCTATTTAACAAGCTCACGTCCATCGACGCAATGCTATCAAGCCCGGCAGGCATGTGTTTGAGTGTTAAGCCATACCATTGGCCGTCTAAATACATGCCCCATTCAGCAACGTGTGTTGGCTGGAAAGGCGCCTCTTTTTTTGAAACAACAAAATTTTTCTGCAGCTTTTCTAAAAACGCATCAGGTTGATCGCCGTGCAGATCTTTAATCACACGGTGGTAAGGCAATACTTGTAATTGATTATCTGGAAAGAGCACACCTAAAAAATATTGATACGCGGGTTCGTCGGGGTGCGCGGCGGCCACGCGCGCGGCGGCGGCACTGCGATGATGGCCATCTGCAATATAAAGTGTGTCAAGATTGGCGCAGGCTTGCGCGAGTGCTTGACGATTTTTCTCATCATCGATCACCCAAAAGCGGTGCTGCACATCGTGTTCGCCCGTGACGTCAAACTCAGGCGCTGTTTGTGTGAGCGAGGCAATCAGCTGGTCGACGGTTGCGTCGTGTTGGTACGTTAATAAGACCGGGCTGTCATGTGCTTTGACCACCTCAATGTGACGCATGCGATCGTTTTCTTTATCTGGTCGCGTGAGCTCATGCTTGCGGATTTGATTATCCGCATACGCCGGTGCGGAAACGGCTGCAACGAGCCCCGTTTGTGTGTGCTCGCCTTGTTGTAATTGATAAAGGTAAAAACAAGGGGTTTTATCACGCTGCAACACGTGCTCTTTTTCTAAATGTGTTAATTGTGCCCCACCCGCTGCGTATACTTGGGCGTCGTAAGGGCTGACATCTGCCGGCAAATCAATTTCAGGCTTGCTGACATGCAGAAAACTAAACGGATTATTTTTGGCCAAGGCATGTGCTTCTTCACGATTGAGCACGTCGTAAGGCGGGGCGAGCACTTTGTCAGCGAACTGTGTGGCGACCCGTAAGCCAGTAAAAGGGTGAATCAAAGACATCTGCTTATCATAACCTAACGCCTCTATCTATTGAAGTGCTTTGCGGCTACAATGCGCGTTTTGCATTGATATGAATTAAGAGTAATAGGTCTAATGCCGTTATGAGCCAAGCGATGTACACGCTCACGCTACAATCTGCAAGGATGGCCAGCCCCAGTACGCGTCATCTTGCTTTTGCGCGCAGCGATGGGCAGGCTGTTTCATTTATCCCCGGGCAATTCATCACAATTCACTTTGAGATAGACGGTAAAATGCTGCGCCGCAGTTATAGCGTGGCGTCTATTGCGGGGGTGGAGCCCACCATCGATATTGCGGTGTCTTATGTCAAAGACGGGCCTGGCACAGAGCTGTTGTTTCATCTTCAACCAGGCGACGAGGTACAAGCCACGGGGCCATTTGGTCGTTTGATTTTGGAAGAGGAAATCCCGCAACGCTATATTTTAATGGCGACAGGCACAGGGGTGACACCTTACCGAAGCATGTTGCCGCTCTTGGCAGCGCGTATCAAATCACACGGTACGCAAGTGATCGTGCTGCAAGGGGTCAAAACACGGCAAGACTTATTGTACGCAGAAGACTTTATTGCCGCGGCCGAGCTGCCAGGGTTTACCTTTTATGCCTGTTACAGCCGGGAGCAGGCACCGCTTGTTGATCCCCAGCCCTTTGAGCATTGTGGCTATGTGCAGGATATCTTTAATAAACTTGAGCCCAACCCTGAACAAGATATCGTTTATTTGTGTGGTAACCCCTCCATGATTGATGCGGCCTTTGCGCAATGCAAGGCATTGGATTTTCCTATGCCCCATGTGCGCCGCGAGAAATATATTTCACCCAACTAACAGCCTGCTTCTCCATAAAATTCTTTTATAAGAGTAAGTTATAAAAATTCCCTCAAATAATCCCAACATAATTTGTTTTAAAGCTAGATAGTTAGAAACTTACATCCCAACGTTACACCATATTAAGAGAGCGAAAACAGGCCCATTGGGAAAAACAGCAAAATCTTCCACCTTTCGATCTTCTCATCACTAAAAAAACAACTTAGGACAACAACAGCGAGATGAAGTCATTCATACTGTGCTGTTTACTTATTTTGATCGCAACGGCGCTTGCTGTGCCGCTGGTGTCCCATGAGCGGCAGCCTGCCGCGCCGCGCTTGACTGCGGGCAGGGTGTCTGGAGGCATGCAGCAACACGCGCACGAAGCAAAAGAACGTCTGGAGTTTGTCAACACGTACAACTACACCTTCTCGCCGGTATTGGCGGCGTGCACGATCCCCAAGGCTTCTCCGAACGCTTCCGGTGTGGTGGCACTCCCGCAAGCCGATGCCGAGTTTTGGCAAGCGGGCAGCAGCCCTTTCCCGCTGAACCCGCGTACCGGCGACACCACCAACTGTGCCTCAGGCCTATTTGTGCCCCCGGGTGCTGCTTCAGTGGTTGAAAGTGTTGCTTTTGCGACGTCGGAGAATGGATGCGAAGTGTACAGCGTGGGCGGCGCACCTTTGGATCGGACGCTGCACTGGCCTTGCGGTACCAATGCGCGTGCCATCGCGCTCTTTCATCTCGACCCCGAAGGGTTTGCGCTGTTCGCGACCACTGATTGGAACACCAATATCGTGCGTTGGTGGTTGCAGGAAGACGGCAGCAACGTGGTGACGGAAGTCGGTAGCTACACGGATCCGGAGCTGCTTTCGCCGCATGAAGTGATCATTACTGATCCGCAAGACGGCGCCAACTTGACGATCATCGTGGCAGACTTTCAGAACACAACAGGCGGGCTGCACGTGCTGGTCGTTGACAGAGATTCTCTGGTGGCCATCCATGATAAGCGCATTGCCATGCAAAGCCAGGGACTTTTCACGGAACCTCCTGCGATGGCATCCGTGGTGGAATACAACAAGATCCCCCTCCCTGGCGCGCGCGGTCTGGTGGAAGGTGATGGCGTACTGTTTGTGAACAACCACGGTCAGCCTCAGATCGATGCCTTCAGTCTGCCGGATTTCGAACACCTTCGCACCACAGAAGTGGATGGCAAGGCGGATACCTGGGGCTTTACGCTTTGCGGTGATAAGTATGCGGTGACGAGTGGCAACCCCGGTGGTGCCGTGGTGTACAGTGTGCTGCCGGGCGGGGTGTTGATACCGGAGCTTGACCTGCCTTCCCCGGTGGCGGCTGGGATCAGCGCTGACATTGGCCCTGAGGGTAATTGCCGGATCCTCCTGGCGGATGTTAACCTTGGCGTGTCACTGCTTTACGAAGAGCTTGTTCGCTCGCCGTCGCATTCGGCCTCGCCATCGCAGTCTGCATCGGCATCACGTTCACCGCTGCCGACGCACAGCCCTGCTGGGCCGACGCAACCGCACACGGCCACGCAGTCGCCCCCGAACACGCCAAGCAACAGTCCTGAGCGCACGGCTTCGGCTGACCAGTCTCGGCCGCCGACGCTAAGCCCCTCTAAAAGCCCGACGCCGAGCCAGAGCCTGCCGCCGACGCTAAGCCCCTCCAAAAGCCCGACGCCGACGCAGAGTCCGTCGCCGACGCAGAGTGGGAGTACCAGTCAAAGCCAAAGTCCTACTGGAAGCCAAAGTGACAGCCAAAGCCCGACGCCGAGCCAAAGCAGCAGCCACAGCCACAGCCAGAGTGAGAGCCCGCCGCTGGTAGGTGAACCCGTGACACTTGCCTTCGATACGCGTGCCATCCCGGCGCCGCCTTTTGAAGGCGCTGAGCTGTGGGTGACGGTGACGATGAGCTTGCCTGAGCCCTACAATGAGACAGCGCGGGTGCCTTTCAATCAAACGCGGGTCCCGGTGTTTGAGAGTGTGCCGCCGTCATTTGATGTCAGTTTGATCGCGAAAAATGCGACGGATGAAACAGAGCAAGTGTGGGGGTTTCATTTGGAACCTAATTACTTTTTGCGGCTTGAGGAAAACAAAACGATTGTTGCCACCCTGGTGCCCCCGATCGAAGAAGACACGTCGAAACAAGAATTCATAGAAGATCTTTTCCCAGACGATTGGACGGCGATTGTCACGTTTTTCATAGTTGTTGTCTCTTACATTGCCTGGTTTGGGTTGGAGAAAAAGCGGCCGCGCGGTCCTATACCTTATTCCTATGGCAGGCTCCACTGGACGGTGATGAATGATGCGATGATACTTGCTCTCGTGCTTGTCTTCTTGATTGCTTCGGGTGTTTTCTGGCACGCGTTGTTTGAGACGGATGAGCGTGCATTGCCTGCATTCGTGTTTTCATCCTTGGTTTTTATCGTGCTTGGGCTCCTTCGCTACTTCACGTTTAAGCACGAGTCCGCAGCGGTATTCGCGGTGTTGAACCATCTTGTCAGGAATTGCGGAAAGAGTGAGGAGGACCAAGGTGCAATGTGATATTCAACACATCGGTCAGCACACGCAGATATTTTTTGTCATGAGAGCAGGACTTCAGAGATCAGTAGTCACTACCGCGCAGAAGTGAATTGACGTAAAAAAAAACACATAAATTAAGCTAGTCATCTAACCTATGCATTCTGCAATCACGTCTCCCAGCCATTTTATCTGCTCAGGCGTGGTGACATAGGGCGGCATGAGGTAAATCACATTGCCGATGGGGCGCAGCAATGCGCCTTGTGCTAACGCGCGGTGATAGACCTGCAAGCCACGGCGTGCTTGCCAGGGGTAGGGGGTTTTTGTGTGCTTATCTTGCACCATCTCAATGGCCACAATCATGCCGTGCTGCCGCACGTCGCCGACATGCGGGTGATCGGCTAGCGGCCCAGTGGCATCACGTAGGTGCTGGCTTAAATCTTGATTGCGTGCAATCACATTGTCTTGTGCAAAAATATCAAGTGTGGCCAGTGCCGCGCGGCAGGCGAGCGGGTTACCCGTGTAGCTATGGGAGTGTAAAAAGGCTTTGAGTGTGCTGTACTCATCATAAAAGGCATCGTAAACATAGGTGTGGGTGAGTACCACCGATAAAGGTAAGTATCCTCCCGTGAGGCCTTTTGATAAACACATAAAGTCAGGCGTGATATTGGCTTGTTCGCAGGCAAACAAGGTGCCGGTGCGGCCAAAGCCCACCGCCACTTCATCGGCGATCAAATGCACGCCGTAGCGATCGCAGGCTTCACGTAATAACGTGAGGTAACAAGGGTGATACATACGCATGTTGCCCGCACATTGCACCAGTGGCTCGACAATCACGGCACACACTTGCTCGTGATGTTGTGCCAGTGCCGCTTCCATGTCTGCAAATTTGCGTGTGGAGTATGCTTCCCAACTTTCACCCGGTTCACGATGGTAACAATCGGGTGAAGGCACCGCGATGGTTTCCATGAGTAAAGGCGCATAGGTGTCTTTGTAAAGCGATACACTCCCGACAGCCAGGGCACCGAGTGTATCGCCGTGGTAGCTGTTTTCTAAGGTGATAAATTTTGTTTTTTCCTTTTTCCCTTGATTATGCCAATAGTGGTAACTCATTTTTAACGCGACTTCGACGGCAGACGAGCCGTTATCCGCGTAAAAACAGTAATCTAAACCGGGCGGGGTGATCTCGACTAAGCGTTTGGATAAATCGAGTACCGTCTCGTGCGTGAAGCCGGCGAGTAATACATGTTCGAGTGTGTCTAGCTGATCGTTCACTGCCGCGTTAATGCGCGGATTACAATGCCCAAACAAATTGACCCACCAGGAACTGATGGCGTCAAAATAACGTTTGCCTTTTTCATCTTCTAACCAAACGCCTTCACCACGCCGAATGTGGATCGGTGGGTAGCGTTCATGATCTTTCATTTGGGTGCAAGGATGCCACAACATAGTTACGTCACTCTTTTAATATTAAAAATTATGAATGGAATAGAATGTTAAGTAATCGCTTGTTTCAGTGCTTCTGCTTTATCGGTGCGTTCCCACGTAAAGTGATTGAGTTCGCGGCCAAAATGCCCGTAGGCGGCAGTTTGTTGATAGATTGGGTCAAGCAAATTTAATGATTCAATGATAGCACGGGGGTGAAAATCAAAATGATTGTCGAGCAGGGTCGCGATGTCTTCATCGGGTATTTTGCCCGTGCCAAACGTATTCACCGCAACCGTGGTGGGATCAGGTACACCGATGGCATAAGCCAGTTGTACCTCGCAGCGTGCCGCTAAGCCTGCGGCCACAATATTTTTTGCGGCGTGGCGCGCCGCGTAAGCGCCGGAGCGATCCACTTTGCTCGGATCTTTACCCGAAAAAGCGCCGCCGCCATGGCGTGCCATGCCGCCATACGTGTCTACTATAATTTTACGCCCGGTTAAACCACAATCGCCTAAAGGCCCGCCGATCACAAATCGGCCCGTGGGGTTGATAAAGTAGCGGGTGTGTTTATCCAGCCATTCGGCGGGCATGACCGGCTTGATAATTTCTTGCATCACCGCTTCCACAATCGCGTGCTGCTCAATGTCAGGGTCGTGTTGCGTGGAAAAAACAATGCTGTCGACAGCCACGGGCTTGCCTGCTTCGTAACGGAAGGTGAGCTGCGTTTTGGCATCAGGACGCAACCAGGGCAAAATATGGGTTTTGCGCAGCTCGGCTTGGCGCTGCATCAAGCGGTGCGCGTAAGTGATGGGGGCGGGCATCAGCACGTCGGTTTCGTCTGTTGCATAACCAAACATCATGCCTTGGTCACCGGCGCCTAAGTCACTGTTTTTATCAACCCCGCGGGCAATATCGAGTGATTGCTTCCCGATGGCGGTCAGGACCGCACACGATTCCCAGTCAAAACCAAGCGCGGGGTTATCGTAGCCAATGCTGCGAATGGTTTCGCGAGTGAGTTTTTCGATATCGACCCACGCAGAGGTGGTCACTTCCCCTGCCACTAAGACCATGCCGGTTTTGACTAAGGTTTCGCACGCCACGCGTGCGCTCGGATCTTGCGTGAGGATAGCATCGAGAATGGCATCGGAGATCTGATCGGCAATTTTATCGGGGTGCCCTTCAGAGACAGATTCAGAAGTAAATAAGTGCGTGTGTAAAAACATACCGTGTTGTAACTTTTTTTTACACTATAACATACACCCCGATGTTACGCTATATGAGTAGACACTCAATATAAAAAGCAAGAGATTGGTTGTCATTTTTTCCCAAAAAACAAGAACAAAAGATTTTTTCATCATGGCGTTTGGACATGTTAGTTTTCTGTTGCTGGTTATGGTGACCGTTTGGTGCCAGGTGGCGGCGGTGCCGCTTGATCCGCTTTCTCTTCATGAAGATGTGACGCACGACAGCACTTTCGAGTTGGTTGGCGAAAAGGTCTTTTTTGATCATGTTTCGCAAGCGTGTACGATCCCGCCCCGTGTGCCGGGTGAGGCGCTGGAGATGGCGCTTTCCTCCTTCAATGGCAGTGCCGCGGTCTGGCATGTGGACACGGGCGAGTCGACACCTCTGGAGCCGTCCTCTGAGCCGGCGGCGGGCTGCGCGGTGGCCGACATGGAAATCGGCGGGTCGTTTCCTGCGCATTGTATCGGTGTGGCGACGGTTGATCCTAACCATCCGGTGAGGATCTACTGCGAGCGTCTGCTGTTGCCAGGGTATGAACTCTTTGCTGAGTTTGATACGCAGCGTGACACGCGGGCTGTTGCTGCATTGGCGATCCCGGGGCGCTGCACCATGTGGGCGTTTGCGGATTGGACGCAGCAGGAAATTAAGCTCATGATGTTTGACGTTGGCACGCAAGCGTGGACCGATCTCCAAACCTTTTTGAACATGAACAACGTGCATCGCCTTTTCTTTATTGAAGATCTGCACCTCAATGTGCCTCACTTGTTGGCGGCGGATATGTCAGGCGACAGAGTCGTGTCCTTTCCGCTTGCTAGCTGTGGCGGCGCAACGGCTGCGACGCAGACAGCGCCGGTCGAGGGGGCGCGTAGCGTGGCCAAGGCGGTGGTCGAGGAGCAGATCCGGATCTACGTGGCCACGGGCAGTGCGTTGATCGTTGTGCTTGAACAGACCAACACGGCACTGACCGTGCTTCGTCATTTTGATGTGAATGATGTCGAGGGAGGCAAGGCCATGAACGCTACCATGGAGGTGGCGGTGTGTGATGATCACCATTTGCTCATTGCCGGTGAGCCCGAGGGTGTGGTGCACTACCACCTGACGCCTACTGGCGAAGAGTATCTGGGTGTTTTGTCTGCGCCGCGCAGTGCGGCGGTGGCGACTTACCAAGAGCCGCTGAGCAGCCGTTGCGAGTTTGTGGTGGCGGCACTGAACGGAGGTGAGACATCGCTGCACTACGCTGAGAGTGACGCCAACCCCAAGCGGCCTGTGATGCTCGCTTGAGGAACATGCTGCAAGGCACAAAAACAAGAAACCTTTACTTTTCAAAAAACCATGAGTGAAAGGCATTAGCAAAAGAGAAAGGAAAGGGACTGGAAAAAAGAGGTTGGATATTATTTGGTTTCTAAAAAAAACTCAAAAACAAGTTAGTTAAATAGATTTATATTTAGGTTTATTGTATAACGTTTACAACAGTCATTTTCTGTCGGGGCGACTCCGGCATGGCGACTTTGATGAAACGTTATACAATGAACCCGCCCTCTTGAGACCTTCTTTTAGCTGCCCCTCCTCTTTTTTGATACAATAGCCAGTCTACAGTAAATTCAAATCGAGTTCGTTCTAGAGGAGTCTGCATGTTATCGCGTCGTGAGCTTGCCAATGCCATCCGTGCTTTGAGTATGGATGCTGTCCAACAGGCTAATTCTGGCCATCCCGGTATGCCGATGGGCATGGCAGATATTGCAGAAGTCCTTTGGAATGATTTTCTACAACATAACCCCGCTCACCCTGACTGGCCCAACCGTGATCGTTTTATTCTGTCGAACGGTCATGGGTCGATGTTGATTTATTCACTGCTCCATTTGACGGGCTATGATGTGTCGATAGAAGACATCAAGCAGTTTCGTCAGTTTGGTTCTAAAACACCGGGCCACCCAGAATACCACGATACCCCAGGCATCGAGACGACCACCGGGCCGTTGGGTCAAGGGCTGGCCAATGCCGTGGGCATGGTGTTGGCAGAGAAAGTATTAGCGGCACAATTTAATCGGCCGGATCATAATATTGTCGATCATTATACGTATGTATTTGCCGGTGATGGTTGTTTAATGGAAGGCGTGTCACACGAAGCGAGCTCGTTGGCCGGCACATTGGGTTTAGGCAAGCTGATTGTTTTTTGGGATGACAATGAAATTTCAATTGACGGTAAAGTCGAAGGTTGGTTTACCGATCACACACCACAGCGTTTTGAGTCGTATGGTTGGCATGTGGTTGCCAATGTCGATGGGCATGACGCCGATGCGGTGCGTCGCGCCATCAACATGGCGCGTGACGTCACCGATCAACCCAGCTTAATTTGCTGTCGTACGGTGATTGGTTATGGTTCACCTTCTATGGCCGGTACGAATAAAGTGCACGGCGCACCCTTAGGCAAAGAAGAAGTGGCTGCTGCGCGTGAAAAATTAGCGTGGCCTTATGCCCCTTTTGAAATACCGCAAGATTATTATGATGCGTGGGATGCCAAAGAAAAAGGGCAGCAGCGAGAGAATGCTTGGCAAGAAGCCATGCAAGCTTATACACAAGCCTACCCTGAATTGGCAGAAGAGTTTACGCGTCGTTTAAAAGGGGAGTTGCCTGCATCGTGGCAGTCTGACATGACCGCCTTTATTAAAGAGACGAACAGTGCAGGTGCCAATATCGCGACACGCAAAGCCTCACAAAATTGTTTGGAAACATTTAAAGGGCTGTTACCCGAACTATTGGGTGGCTCAGCAGATTTAAGTGGTTCCAACCTAACACTGGCGTCGACCTCACGCATTATTTCTCATCAAAACGCAAATGGAAATTATATCTATTATGGTGTGCGAGAGTTTGCGATGTCGGCCATCATGAACGGTATTGCTTTGCATAAAGGGTTCATCCCTTATGGTGGTACTTTTTTAGTCTTTTCTGATTATGCACGTAATGCACTGCGGATGGCGGCACTCATGCAGCAGCGTGTGGTGTTTGTTTATACTCACGACTCGATTGGTTTAGGAGAAGACGGTCCTACCCATCAACCTATTGAGCATTTAGCCAGCTTGCGTTTAATCCCAAATATGACGACGTGGCGCCCGTGTGATGCGGTGGAAACGGCCGTTGCCTGGCGTGCGGCGATTGAAGCCAGCGGCCCAACCTGTTTGGCCTTATCGCGCCAAGGCTTACCGCATCAAACACGTACCTCAGAAACGATCGCCAACATTGCGCGCGGGGGATATATTTTACGTGATGCAGAAGGGGCGCCAAACACATTGCCTCAAGTGATTATCATGGCGACGGGTTCTGAAGTGGCGTTGGCAATGAATGCCGCGGATGCGTTAACAAAGCAAGGTGTGGGCGTGCGTGTGGTGTCAATGCCTTCAGTCGACATTTTTGCTGCACAAGCAGAAAGCTATCGTGAACAGGTATTACCCAAAGCGGTGAAAGCGCGGCTCGCGATTGAAGCGGGGAGCACAATGTGTTGGCTGCACTATGTGGGGGATGAAGGTGCCGTCATTGGCTTAGACCATTTTGGCGCGTCGGCCCCTGCAGAAAAATTATTTGAAGTCTATGGCTTCACGGTCGATAACGTGATCACCCATGTTAAATCCTTATTGTCATAATTTTCTAATGTTCTTAATTTGAGTAAATAAAGAGGTAAAAACTGAATGAAAGTGAAGGTTGCCATTAATGGCTATGGCCGCATCGGACGTACAATTTTGCGTGCGTTGTATGAATCCGATTTGCATAAAAAAATAAGTATTGTTGCGATCAATGATATGGGCAGCATCGAAACCAATGCGCACCTCACGCAGTATGATACGACGTTTGGTACCTTTCCCGGGACGGTTGAAGTGGTTGGACAAGATTTAGTGGTCAATGGCGATACTATTCGCACATTCAGTGAACGCGACCCCCGTCAGCTGCCATGGGGAGAATGGGATGTCGATGTGGTGTTAGAATGCACCGGCTTTTTTACCAGTAAAGAAAAGGCTTCTGCACATTTGGCGGCAGGCGCAAAAAAAGTCATCGTGTCTGCACCTGCCGGTAAAGATGTCGACGCCACGATTGTTTACGGTGTGAACCATGACATCCTAAAAGCAAGCGACACCGTCATTTCCAATGCCTCCTGTACAACCAATTGCTTGGCACCACTCGTCAAGCCATTACACGAAAGCTTAGGCATTGAAAAAGGTCTGATGACCACCATACATGCTTACACAAATGATCAGGGCTTGCTTGATGCTAACCACAGTGATTTGCGTCGTGCGCGTTCTGCTACGCAATCGATGATCCCCACCAAAACAGGTGCCGCGGCGGCTGTGGGGCTGGTACTGCCTGAGCTAAACGGCAAGCTCGATGGTTTAGCCATTCGTGTGCCCGTGATTAATGTGTCGGTGGTCGATCTCACGTTCGAAGCTGCGCGCGAAACGTCGGTGAGTGAAGTCAACAGTATTATGCTAGAGGCAAGTAAGGGCCCCATGAAAGGTGTGTTGGCGTATAACAATGCCCCTCTCGTCTCCATTGATTTTAATAAAAATCCAGCCTCTTCTATTTTTGATGCCACACAAACTAAAGTGAATGGCAATTTAGTCAAAGTGTTTTCGTGGTATGACAACGAGTGGGGTTTTTCAAACCGCATGCTCGATACCACCTTGGCATTGATGGCAGCAAAATAAATGACATTGCCTGTGTTGCGTTTGAATAATGTCGATGTCCGCGAGCGTCGCGTTGTAGGGGCGGCCCCCTGTGGCCGCCCTTTTGAATGATGTAAGGACGTATAGTAGTGAATTTATCTGTTCCAACTTTAAATAATGTCGATGTCCGTGAGCGTCGCGTCTTAGTACGTGTCGATTTAAACGTGCCGATTGAACAAGGGCGCGTGACCAGTGATGCGCGCATTCAAGCGGTCCTGCCCACCCTTCGTCAGTTATTGGATGCCAATGCCTCCGTGATGCTACTGTCACACTTAGGCCGGCCCATTGAAGGTGAGTTCAGTGAAGAAAATTCACTGGCGCCTGTGGCCGCGCGTTTGAGTGAATTGCTGGGGCAATCGGTTCGCCTTGAAAAAGACTGGCTGCAAGGCGTGACGGCGCTGCCGGGTGAAGTGGTGCTCTGTGAGAACGTCCGTTTTCAGGTAGGCGAAAAAGCGAACGATCCGGCGCTTGCTCAAAAAATGGCTGCGTTGTGTGATGTGTTCGTGATGGACGCATTTGGTACCGCACATCGTGCACAAGCCTCGACGGTTGGGGTGACCCAGTTTGCGCCACAGGCATGTGCCGGGCCACTGTTATGCGCTGAACTGGATGCCTTAGGAAAAGCATTAGCAGACCCTAAACGCCCCTTAGTGGCGATTGTCGGTGGTGCAAAAGTATCGAGTAAACTCACCGTATTGCACGCGCTGGCCAAGAAAGTTGATCATTTAATTGTGGGGGGGGGGATTGCGAATACGTTTAACGCGGCGGCAGGTTTTCCTGTAGGCAAGTCACTGTATGAGCCTGATTTGGTTAGTGATGCAAAAACATTACTCGCGCCCGAAGACGGCTCTGCCGATATTCCATTACCTATTGATGTTGTCACCGCAAAAGCTTTTAGCGCAGAGGCCGCAACAGAAACCAAAGCGCTGGCGGATGTCGCTGATGACGACCTCATTTTAGATGTGGGTCCAAAAACCGCTGCACAGTTTGCAAGCTTATTAAATCAGGCGGGTACCATTGTGTGGAATGGCCCCGTGGGCGTGTTTGAAATGGCACCTTTTGCGGAAGGCACGCGTGCCTTAGCATCGGCCATTGCGGGCAGCCCAGCCTTCTCAATTGCTGGTGGGGGCGATACCTTAGCTGCCGTCGAACAATTTGGAATAAATGATCAAGTATCTTATATCTCAACCGGTGGGGGTGCTTTTTTAACGTTTTTAGAAGGTAAGCCTTTGCCTGCGGTTGAGGCGTTAAAAGAAAAGGCACAAGCCGGCAAAATATCGGCATAACATGCCTAACACAACAGGAGAAAACACATGGCTTTAATATCAATGCGTCAATTGCTCGATCATGCTGCTGAGCATGGCTACGGGGTACCCGCATTTAATGTGAACAATTTAGAACAAATGCGTGCAATCATGGAAGTGGCCAGCGAAACAGATAGCCCGGTGATTGTGCAAGCATCCGCCGGTGCGCGCAAATATGCGGGCCCGCCCTTTATCCGCCACCTCATGTTGGCGGCCATTGAAGAATTCCCTCATATTCCTGTGTGCATGCATCAAGATCACGGTGCCTCACCTGCGGTGTGCCAGCGCTCGATTCAGTTAGGTTTTTCATCAGTGATGATGGATGGATCACTGAAAGAAGACATGAAAACGCCCGCGGATTTTGACTATAACGTTGCCGTGACCAAACGTGCAGTGGACATGGCACATGCCGGCGGTGTGTCAGTGGAAGGTGAATTGGGTTGCCTGGGCTCGCTTGAAAGCGGCATGGCCGGTGACGAAGATGGTTCGGGTGCAGAAGGCAAGCTTAGCCGCGAGCAACTGCTGACCGATCCGGAAGAAGCCGCACAATTTGTAAAAGCCACTAAAGTGGATGCTTTAGCGATTGCCATCGGCACCAGCCATGGCGCGTATAAATTTACCCGTCCACCCACCGGTGATATTTTAGCCATTGAGCGCATCAAAGAAATTCATGCGCGGATCCCCGACACCCATTTAGTCATGCACGGCTCATCGTCAGTGCCACAAGATTGGTTAGCAATCATCAATGAATACGGCGGTGATATGGGTGAAACCTATGGTGTGCCGGTTGAAGAAATTCAAGAAGGCATTAAGCACGGTGTGCGTAAAGTGAATATCGATACGGATTTACGTATGGCCTCTACCGGTGCTATCCGCCGCTATTTGGCAGAAAATAAAGCGGAGTTTGACCCACGTAAATATTTAGGTGTCGCTCAAAAAGCAATGTCAGATATTTGCCGCGCCCGTTATGAAGCTTTTGGAACGGCCGGTAATGCAAGCAAAATTGGAAAAATTTATTCCTTGGAAGCGATGTCAGAGCGTTATGCGAAAGGGGAACTTGATCCGAGGGTGACCTAACAAGGGCAGCCACAAGGGGCTGCCCCTACGCCAAGGGTGATCTAACAAGGGGCGGCCCCCTGTGGCCGCCCTTTCAAATTATTTACCCACCAAACCAAGAGCGTTTTTGTGTTTTACGAATTTCTTGCTCGTCTTGCCACTCGATAATACCCGTTTCAAGGTGGGTGAGACGTAGCGTAAATTTATAATAAACGTCTTCCACTTTTTTGGTTTGTTTGACAATGCTTGAGAGGTTGCCGTAGAGCAAATAATCCGAGCCAATCAAACGGCCCAGGCGAGCGGTCGTGGCTGGGTCAAACACATCGGTTTCCGTTTGCAGTACTAATTGCGCTTCCAACACATCCATATTGGCAATATCGACAAAACGGAAACGGCCTGAGTGGATTATTTTATTAATAATAGAGTCAGTCACTGATTCGGTATCAATGTGCTCAGTGGTTTTGTTTTTAATACGGTCAACGGCAATCACCGGACGCTCGTCGGCAGTGAGTTCGATGAGTGGTGGAAACGCTAACATGGAATCCACCATTTTGTTGGCGATCAATTGTAAATCAGTCGAACCAAATTCGGTGGTGACCACTTCAACATCCGTTGGGTCGCCATACTTGACGCGCGTGCAACCTGCCGCGACGACGACACTTAGAATAGAAAAGGCAATTAATAATGAACGTATGCAGCGCATGTGAGGTTCCTCATCAAGAAGTAGAAAATTCAATAGATTGAGTATAAAGGGTTGAACCCGCCCCGACAACCCGCAGTAGGGTCATGCTATTAGGCGGTAACATAACCGTGACCAGTGTACGCCCGCCGGTGCGTGTATCTTGCAGGTTTAATAGATGTTCACCGGGTGCAAGCGATAAGCGAACAATATGCGCTTGCGCGGGCAGGGTGAGCCAGCTGCGCAAGTCGGCGTTTTCACTGACTACATTATAGATTGAGGCAAGAATATTCACGCCGGTGCGCTCACGACTATTAGGCTCAAAGACACCTGCTTTTGTTAAGGTGCGCAAAATTTGGCGGATCACGAGCACAGAGCGATCTTCTTGTAAGGCTTTGGCAGCAAGCGCTTGCACATCCACAATTTGCGCACTGCGGCCGATGACGTTACCTGCTTCTTGAACCTGCAAAGGACCTGTTTGCCGTACCGTGCCGCTGTAAACAGGAAAAGCAATGGGTGTTAAACGCCCTTGAATGGGCAGTGGAATTTTAATTTGTTGTTTTTGAGGGACAAAGCCGGCCTCATAAAAAATCACGAGTTCGCTGCTGTGTTCCGGCGGCGGGGGGGCATACGCACCAAAGCGTATTTTGAATGACGTGTATTCATCATGAAAGCCCAAGCGTTGCGCCAGTCGCAGGACGTCTTGTTGCACATAAGGGTTATCAGGGTAAATTTCGATCGCTTTTTTATAGTCGATATAAGCATCATTCGGTTGCTTTAACAGTTCATACACAATGCCCGAAAAATAAAATGTGTAAGCGTTTTGAAAAGAATTTTTAACACTGCCGACTATCGGGTCCATCAAGCTGTAAGCGCGTGCCACTTCGGCATCGGCTGAACTGGTTGAAAGTCGTTTATTGGAGGCTTCTTTTCGGGCGACTTCGACTTCTTTTGCGTGGTCACGCAGCGCCTGGTTTTGCTCAAGGTTTGCGCGGCGGACTTCCACACCGGCGCCTTCAATATTGCCTGCCATTAAGTAATTCATGCCCTGAAAATGGTACATAAAGACTTTTTCATAGCCTTCGCCCTTGTAGGGGATGGCGTTGTCATTCACTAACAGAGCGGCGCCTTGTACACCAATACTCGAGGCTGAGATGGTGGCGGTTTCACGCTGGGCACGCACAGCCGTGATGGCATCCGCATAATCTATTTTGCTGGTATTGATATCATCATTAATCTGTGCGATACGCGCGCGTTCCCACAAGTATAAAATTTTATCTTGCTTTGTGCGGTACCGATCAAGATTGGCCAAGGCATCTTTTGGGCCTTTGTCTTCGTTCAGTTGTTTAATATAAGGGTTAATCTGCTTAGGGTAGGCTTTAAACGTACTGGTGCCGGCGCAGCCACTGAGCAGCAGCAAGATGATGCTCAGTGGGATAAGGCGGCGATTCAAAGAAGGCATAGATTAATAGAGTAAGCGTGTTCGGATGGTGCCTGGGATCATTTGTAACTTTTCAAGTGCCAGCTTGCTTGACTCGGTATCGCTATCGATAACCACATAACCGATATCATTATTGGTCTGTAAATATTGCGCAGCAATATTAATCTTACATTCAGAAAAGATATCGTTAATTTGGCTTAAAATTCCCGGGGTGTTTTTATGAATATGCATCAGGCGACACTTGCCGGGATGAGCGGGCAGTGATACCTCAGGGAAGTTTACGGCAGAGAGTGTAGAGCCATTATCACTGTATTTAATGAGTTTATCAGCCACCTCTTGTCCAATATTGTATTGCGCTTCCATCGTGCTGCCGCCGATATGAGGTGTGAGGATCACGTTACGCAAGCCTTGCAGCGGTGAGACAAAAGGCTCATCGTTGGCATGCGGTTCTTCTGGAAAAACATCGATAGCGGCGCCGGCGATATGTTGTTTGGTTAAGGCATCATTCAAGGCATCAATATCTACCACGGTGCCGCGTGAGGCATTGATCAAGACACTGCCTTTTTTCATTTGACTCAGTACGTTGGTATTGATCATCTCGGTAGTTTGTATCGTGTCGGGCACATGCAGGCTTACCGCATCAGCTTGTGATAATAAATCATGAAGCGATGCCACTTGAGTGGCATTACCCAATGGTAATTTTTTTTCAATGTCATAAAAAATGACGCGCATGCCGAGCGTCTCGGCGAGCACGCCCAGCTGCATGCCAATATGGCCATAGCCGATAATACCCAGTTGCTTTCCTCGAATTTCATGCGAGTGCTTGGCGGTTTTCAACCACTGCCCCGCGTGGGCCAAGGTGTTTTTCTCAGCAATGCCACGCACCAGAAAGATAATCTCAGCCAGCACCAACTCCGCGACACTGCGTGTATTCGCATAAGGGGCGTTAAATACGGGAATGCCACGATTTTGTGCCGCCATCAAATCGACTTGATTGGTGCCAATGCAGAAGCACCCCACGGCCAGGAGCTTTTGCGCATGCGAGAAGACGTTTTCAGTCAGTTGGGTACGGGAGCGGATGCCAATGATATGGGCATCTGCAATTTTCTCAAACAGCGTCTCGTTAGGTAAGGCCGTGTCAATGGTTTCGATGTTCTCATAGCCATCTGCCCGAAAAGCCTCAACAGCACTCGGGTGTACGCCTTCCAGTAATAAAACGTGTATTTTTGCTTTATTAAACGATAATTTCTTCAACAGACAGGCTCCTAAGTGGTAAAATGACTCGCAAGATTAGTCTCCAATCATAGCATAAACATGGCATCCCACGACACAGAGCAATTACGCTCACAACTACGCGAACTCGTTGGCGAGCAAGCGGTGAATACCGCCGCCGACACACTGGTCCAGTACGGTACTGATTGGACCAAATTGTACCCACCCAACCCTGCCGCCATTGTCTTTCCTAAGACCTTGTCAGACGTGCAAAAACTGGTGCAATGGGCCAATCAGGCTTCCGTGGCCCTGGTGCCATCGGGTGGGCGTACGGGCTTGAGCGGCGGGGCGGTCGCGGCCCAGCATGAGGTGGTGGTGTCATTTGATGCGATGCATCAAATTAGCGATTTTAACGCTGTTGACCGTACGGTACGTTGTGAAGCTGGTGTCGTGACGCAAGCATTGCAGGAGTATGCGACTGCGCATGACCTCTATTTTCCCGTCAGTTTTGCCTCGCAAGGCTCTAGTCAAATCGGCGGGAATATTGCGACGAATGCCGGTGGTGTGAAGGTGTTGCGTTATGGCGCTACGCGCGATTGGGTGGCCGGCCTCACGGTCGTGACCGGCAAAGGCGATATTATTGAGCTCAATAAAGGCTTGGTGAAAAATGCAACGGGCTATGATTTACGTCACCTCTTTATTGGCAGTGAAGGCACGTTGGGCTTTATTGTATCAGCGGTATTGAGGCTGACCGCCAAACCGCGCCCCACCAGTGTGATGGTGTTGGGTGTCGATACCTTTCCGCACATCATGGCCCTATTGCAAGCTTTCCAAGGAAAAGTGGCACTGACGGCATTTGAATTTTTCTCAGAAGCGGCTTTATCGCGTGTGGTTGCCAAGCATCAGTTGCAGCGGCCGTTTGAGAGCACCACGCCTTATTATGCTTTAATTGAATTTGAACAGATGAGCGACCAATCAGAAGATATTGCCTTGAGTATTTTTGAAGCGTGTGCAGAAAAAGGCTGGATCAGTGATGGTGTCATCAGTCAAAGCGATCAGCAAGTACAAGATTTGTGGCGTTTACGTGAGGATATTGGCGAAACCTTAGCGGAAGAAACACCTTACAAAAATGATCTTTCAGTGCTGACCTCTGAAGTGCCTGCCTTTTTAGAAGAATTCGATGCGCTGACCCGCGAGCTTTATCCTGATTTTGAAGTAGTGTGCTTTGGACATATTGGTGATGGTAATATTCATGTGAATATTTTAAAACCACACAATGTGCCACTCGAAGATTTTAAAGTGAAATGCGAGGCGTCTAACGAGAAAGTGTTTGCGTTGACTGAAAAATTCCATGGCAGTGTGTCAGCCGAGCATGGTATTGGTTTGTTAAAGAAACCGTATTTGCATTACAGTCGCAGTGCAGAAGAAGTCGATTATTTGCGCAGTATAAAAAAGGTGTTTGATCCGAACGGGATTATGAATCCCGGTAAAATTTTTGATTGAGAAAATAATATGCAATATTTAATAATAGGTCAAGGTTGGGCCATCCCAATGGGGCTCACCGTACTGCTCACGGTTGTCTTGAGCTTCATTTTAATGCGAGTTTATCAGCGCGTCTCAACGACCGATCACCAATGGCGCAATATTATTATTCGTGCACTTCATAAGCCGTTACAGTTTTTAATTTGGGTGGTGGGTGCGGTCACCCTGTTGGCCATTGCGCAAACCACGTGGACAGACATTGTTAAATTTACCTTTATCGATCGTGTACGCGATGTCAGTATTATTCTTGCGATTATTTGGTTCTTAAGCCGCTTCATCAGCTACGCACAAACGCGTTTTATGATGCCGCATGGTGATAAAGAGGCCGTCGATACAACGACCGTGCATGCGGTCAGCCGATTATTACAGATCACGATCTTTCTTATTGGTGCCTTAATGGTGCTGCAAAATATGGGCGTGAGTGTTTCGGGGTTACTCGCCTTTGGTGGTGTGGGGGGTATTGCGGTTGGTTTTGCTGCAAAAGATCTGCTGGCCAACTTTTTTGGGGGCCTCATGATTTATCTGGAGAAGCCTTTTAAAGTAGGTGATTGGGTGCGCTCGCCAGAAAAAGAAATTGAAGGCACGGTAGAATATATTGGTTGGCGTCTCACGCGCATTAAAACTTTTGATAAGCGGCCCATCTATGTCCCCAATGCCGTGTTTACGACGATTGTGGTGGAAAACCCTTCACGTATGTCAAACCGACGCATTAAAACGTTAGTGGGGATCCGTTACGATGATGTGCATAGAATGCGAGAGGTTGTTTCTGATATTAAAGAGATGATTCATGCACATGAAGAGATTGATACTGAGCAATCTATCTATGTTCATTTTTATGAGTTTGGTGCATCGTCACTGAATATTTTTGTATCAGCTTACACCAAAGTTGTTACGGCATTAGAATTCCGAAACGCGCAGCAAGACGTATTTTTAAAAATAATCGATATCATTGAAAAACATGGTGCCGAATGTGCCTTCCCCACGTCGACGATTCATATCGCCAGCAATGTGCCTGGTGAGCAGCCTTCAGCATCCAATTAAATTTTGGTATTTTTCCAGTTCAATCCTGAAAAATACTAAATATGAGAGATTTACTATAAAATTATTTATTTATCAATAGATTATAATGTTGCTTTCCTGGGGGATGAGGAAGGGTATTGAGTTTTTATTGCTAATAAGATGGGTTTACCGATTTTTTAGCCTAGTCTTTAGCAAGGCCCAATGCTTGGATGCGCGTGAGCTGTTTTTCAAGTGTCTCAGCATCGCCATCACGGATGGCGGTGCTGAGTTGGTTAAGATCTTGTTTGAAATGTTCAACCATCTCGAGTAGCGCGTCGCGATTTTGCAAAAAGATATCGCGCCACATAATGGGGTTGGAGGCGGCGATGCGGGTGAAGTCACGAAAGCCACCCGCTGAGAATTTAATCACTTCTTGCTGGGTGTTTTTTTCAAAATCGAGCGCGGTGCCCACCAAGTTGTATGCGATCAGGTGAGGCAAGTGTGACGTCAGTGCAAACGTGCGGTCGTGATGTTCGGCATTCATTTTTTCGACACGCATGCCTGCGGCTTGCCAGAGCGCGGTGATTTTCTCGATAGCTTCTGGCGCGCTATGTGTCGTTGGCGTTAAAATACACCAGTGATTTTGAAATAGTGTCGCAAAGCCTGCGGCCGGCCCGCTTTTTTCTGTCCCTGCAATCGGGTGCCCTGGTACAAAGTGTACACCCGCTGGGAGATGTGGTGTGATCGCATCAATCGCGCTGGCTTTTACTGAACCCACATCGCTGATAACCGCATCTGGTTTTAGATGCGGTGCGATGGTTTGCATGATGGTGCCGTAGGCACTGAGCGGTGTGCAGAGCATCACCAAATCAGCTTCTTGTACGGCTTGTGCAGCATCAGGCGTGACTTCATCAGCAAGTGCTAGCGATCCCACCTTATCCAACACATCCGATTGCTCATCGGTTACGGTTAACTGACTGGCAAGCTGATGCGTTTGAATCACTCGCGCCAATGATGAGCCAATCAACCCCGCACCGATGAGGGTTATCCTGTTAAATAGAGGCTGAGTCGCCATACTTTGATTTGCTCCTGAAATGCCCAAAATGAGTCTGATTGAGTATAAGCACAATCTATCATAATTAGATTGCGCCATACACTGTGGACAACATTTGCGGTGGCAGGAGATTGCTTTATAATGAAAATCAATTACTTTATTCCATCCATCCATTAACGAATAAGAGGATCGGTGTGTCACGTTATGACTTCTTAGCGAGCTTTTTAGCGGTCTACCGCACCAAATCACTGACGCGCGCAGCGCAAGAGCTCGAATTATCCCAACCGGCCATTTCAACACATTTAAAAAGCTTAGAAGCCGCAGTTGGCAAGCCGCTTTTTACCCGTGGGCCGCGCGGTGCAGAACCAACTGCAGCGGCACATGACTTGGCCGATGCGGTCAGCCCGTCGCTGGATACCCTGGATGCGGCTTGGGTGATGTATCAACGGGCGTCTTCAAAATACGGTGGGCCAGTGTATATCGGCGCGGAATCAGAATTACTGACCTATTATTTATTGCCTAAACTCGCCACGTTAGAAAATAAAAAAATCACGTCTTATTTTGCATTAGGCGAAGTACAAAAATTGATGAAGCGCTTGGAAGACAGAACGTTGGATATGCTGGTCTACCACACGGGTTATCAAGCTGAACCAGAATTGAACGTGGATGTTTTTGAGCAACATACTTTAAGCGAAGATAATTTATTGTTGGTCGGGAATGCAAAATGGGCAGATAAAATAGACAGCGCAGCATTACAAGCAGGAGAGACTCGCGCCTTGTTAAAAGCACAATGGATAGTGTATGCCATAGAGCGTAATTTCCCGCAGCAATACTTATTAAAAGTGTTTGATCAACGTGAAGAGTTTGATATTACGGCTGTGATCCCGGATGTGGGCGGTATGCTAGAAGCCTTGAAACAAGGCTTAGGCATTGGTGTGTTGCCTGATTTTTGTTGCCATGATGCTGTGATGAAAGGCGATCTATTTGTCTTGCACCAGCCAACGCATGTGCCTACCGTGCCCATTAATTTAATTTCCTTGAAACCCAGTAAGCTTTCTACGTTGGCTGCTCAGGTGCGCAGACACTTGCAGGGAGATTAACGGTGCTGCATTATAATGCACTAGCCACTTTCTTAGCCGTTTACCGTACACGCTCGCTCACCAAAGCGGGGCAGATGGTCAATCTTTCGCAACCGGCCATCTCTATTCAATTACGAAACTTAGAAGAATTTTTTGGTCGGCCTCTATTTGTGCGGGGGCGTGATGAAGTGATCCCCACGGCGCCTGCGCGCGCATTTGCACATACCTTGGGCATTGCGGTTGATAAATTGGATGATGCTTGGGACAAATTTACGGAAGTCAAAGACACGGTAGCAGGCCCACTGCGTATCGGTGGCCATTCCGGTATTTTAAATAATTTTTTGATCCCTAAAGTCGATGCGCTATCAAAAGAAGACATTACGACACACCTGGTGCCGGGTAGTTTGCGATCGCTAGTAAAAGATTTCTCGCAAGGGAAGATAGATTTATTAATATCCACTTTTTTATTCGAATCACAAGTCGAGCTAGCTTACACCGAGCAGAAATTTTTCTATGAAGAAAAATATATGTTAGTGGGCCATCCTGCCTGGGCAGAGAAATTTGATTTCTCGGGGCTTAGCAGAGGCGATATTGGTGTACTCTGTCAGGTCAATTGGGTGGTGTTTAACACGCAACGGTTGTTTGTGAAAGAATATATCGAACATGTTTTTGGCAAACACTTACCGTTGCGGGTCGTGATGACGTTTCCTGAAGCATCAGCATTAGTGCGCGCACTTGTGGCGGGGATGGGGATCAGTGTGTTACCTGATTTCTTTTGTCGTCGCGAGTTAGAAAGTGGGCGCTTGATTGAGCTTTGTAAACCCATTGATCCACCAAAACGGTCTTTGTATGTTGTTTACAACCGCCGTTCAAAAAAAATACCACGTATTCAAGCCGCCATTGAGCAATTTACACCTGAGAAAGCGTAAGCCCTTTGGTTTCACGCACATGCAGTAAGGCTATCAATGCTAATATGGCCGTCAGGCTAATATAAAGCGCTAAAGAAAACAGGTTACCAAACCAATCTGCAGCAATAAACCCGGCGATGGGCGCGAGCCCTGAGAAGATTGCAATTCCCAAACCAAGTGATAAGGCATAGCCTGTGTAACGCACGCGTGTGGCAAAAAGCTCTAATGGCATCAGTGGGGCAACGGCTAAAAAGAGCGCGGTGAATAGCGTGCCCACACTGTATACGATGATGACCGCCCAAAGCGCTTCTTTTGCTAACAAGGTAAATAGCGGGTAAGCAATGACCGCCAGGACGACCGCACCGATCATCAAGGTATTTTTGCGGCGCCATTTATCTGAAAAGTGACCGAATAGTAAAGTGGTGCCCGCACAGATCAATAAAAAGAGCGTATTGATGAAGAGCATTAAGCCATCATCAAAATGAAAATAAGTGCTTAAGTAGGTTGGCATCACCACATAAAAAGTAGAAAAATTGGAAGCCGCCAGCGCAATGATCAATAGCGAGATCAGCATCAAGCGTTTATGATGCTTAAACACAGCGCGCAACGGTTTCTTTTCGACTTGTTGTTGCTTTTGCAATTGGAGAAATAATGGCGATTCCGCAAGCTTAATGCGCAGATAAGCGGCGAGTAGCCCTAACATACCCGCAAGCAAGAAAGGAATGCGCCAGCCCCAAGCAAATAAGGCTTCCTCAGACAGGTAGGCGGTGACCAATGCAGCGGCACTGCAAGCAAGCAGTGTGCCAATAGATAAATTGGTGTGCAATGCGGCACAGGCCAAACCACGATGCTCGTTACGTACATGCTCCGTGATGTAAATAGCCGCACCGGGCAAGCCACCCGCCATAGCAAGGGCTTGCAGGCCTTTTAAAAAAATTAATAACAAGGGCGCTAAAAAGCCGATGTGTTGATACGTTGGGAGCAAGCCGATCGCAAACGATGTGAGGGAGATGATGATAATGCTCCAATAAAACATCACCTTTCGGCCGTAGCGGTCGCCTAATGCGCCAAAAAGTGCAGCACCGATCGGCCGCACAAAATAAGTCACAGCAAGCAACGCCATGCCGCTTAATAAATTAGTGTAGCTTGCCTCGCTATAAAAAAATAATTGTGCCACGACCGTGACAAGATAGGCATATACAATGAAAGCGAATATCTCGAGTGTGCTGCTGGCCCAGGCAATGAATAAAACCTGCCGTTCTTGAGAGGAAAGTCGCTGATGTAATAGCATGGTTAAAGTATGTGAGTGCCTTTTTCGGTGGCGACCAAGACGACATCTGCAGGGCGCATGGCAAATAAGCCGTTTGTGACAACGCCCGTGATATTGTTGATCGCTTGCTCAAGCTTGATAGGCTCCAAAATGTCGAGATTGTAATTATCCAAAATGATGTTGCCGTTATCGGTGGTGACACCTTCACGGTAACTTGGGTTAGCACCGAGTTTGACCAAGGCACGTGCCACATAACTGCGCGCCATGGGAATGACTTCTACCGGCAGTGGAAATTCGCCTAATACTTTTACTTGTTTTGTTTCATCAATAATACAGACAAATTGTTGTGCACTGGCCGCGATGATTTTTTCGCGCGTCAGTGCGCCACCGCCGCCTTTGATCAGCTGCTTATGCGGGTCGCATTCATCGGCACCATCAATGTAAACCGCTACCTGATCCACAGCGGTTAAATCAAATACGGGGATCCCGTGCGCTTTCAATCGTTTTTCAGTTGCCACTGAACTGGCAACGGTACCTTCAATGCGGTGCTTGATGGTGGCCAATTCATCGATAAAGTAATTCACGGTGGAGCCGGTGCCCACGCCAATAATTTGATTGTCTTCTACATAATCAAGCGCTGTGCGTGCAACCGCTTGTTTCATTTCATCTTGGGTCATTGATACTTTCCTTCTTTATGTTTATCCTGCCATTATATGCAAATATTAGAATGAAATAACGGAAAATTCTATTCTCCATGTCACGTTATAGCCTATTTTCGAGTTTCCTAGCGACCTACCACGCTAAATCATTGCGTGAGGCGGCCGGGCAGTGTGGTGTGTCACAGCCTGCGCTCTCGCGCCATATTAAACAATTAGAAGAAGATTTAGGGCAACGCTTATTTGAACGAGGTCCGCGTGGTGCGACGCCAACAGACTTTGCGAGAACCTTGGTGACTCAAATTGAACCCGCGATGGATGATTTACAGCGTGTCTGGCAGCTGCATGATCGTCAACATTCCACGGGACCGGGTTCGGTATATGTGGGCGGCCATCCCGGTGTATTAAGTAGTTTGGTGATGCCACAAATTGTGCCTTTGTTGAGTCAAGGGATCGCCGTGCATTTTGTGTCGGGTGGTTTAAGTCAGCTGGTGTCTGATTTTAATGCACGCGCGGTGGATATTTTAATTTCAAATGCGGCCTATGATACGGGGCTTGATATCGCGGGCATGAAACAGCAAATTTTTTATCAGGGCGCGCATGTGTTGGTCGGCAGCGCAGCACAGGCAGACACATTAGACAGCAAAGCATTAGCCGCAGGTGATTTGGAAGTACTTAATAACGCTGACTGGGTAGGCTACGGTGAAATGCTGCGTTTTGCGACGGAATATATGAAAACCGTGTTTGGCGAAACAGAAAATTTTAAACCAAATGTGGTGATGACGGTGCCCAATATTTTTGGCATGCTCACGGCGTTGATCGAGGGGGTAGGCATTGGCGTGTTACCCGATTTTTTCTGTCGCGAAGCACTGGAAAGCGGGCAGCTAGTCAAGCTGTATTCCCCTGAAACACACGGCAAGCCAGTGCCTGAACATCAGTTGCATATTACCTACCCAAATGACGCAGGCAGTGAAGATGAAAAATCCACTGTCTCCGCACCGGTTAAACAAGTGATCAACTGCTTATTATCCAAATAATACTGCTGTTTTGTAGGGGCGGCCCCCTGTGGCCGCCCGGGCAGCAACAAAGGTACCTCTACAAATAATACCTCTACGTGCGGCAAGGGATTGTCTGCCCCCGTGAACGGTTACGTACTACGGCGCAAGTGCGCGCGCGGCATGATGTTCAAACTCTTCTGGCCCCATTTCACCCACTAAACGATAGCCGCGTCGCTCTTCACCATCAGGCCCAAAGAATAACATCGCCGGTGGCGCATAGACGCCAAAGCGTTGCATCAGTTCGCGATCAAGTGCGTCATTCGCGGTCACATCCGCTTTAAGTAAGACACTGCCACACAGTGTGCGCCGGACATCTGGATCGGTAAACGTGTAACGTGACATGCGAATGCACGATGCACACCAGTCTGCATAAAAATCAAGGAAGACAGTTTTGCCTTCTGCGCTGGCAGCAGCGATGGCGCGATCAAGATCGTCACTGCTTTTGACAATGGTAAATGACGCGCTTTCACAGCCTTCAATGCTTGTTTGTTGCGTCGTACTAAAACTGGTAAGTGGCTGGAAAGGGTTGCTGCTGCCGGTGCTGGCGCCGATCATCAACATCACCGCGTAGATCAGCATGATCACACCTAAACCTTTCCATAAACGTGGCCAGCCGCTCTTGGGTGTGGGTTCGAGTACGCCCATATAAACCGCAGAGACAATCAATAAGCCCGCCCACAGCAATAACAATACCGGCCCAGGCAAGATGCGTTCGAGCATCCAAATCGCCACGGCGAGCATCAATACACCGAAGATGGCTTTGATGGTTTCCATCCAGTTGCCGGCTTTGGGTATGAGTTTACCTTCAAACGTACCGATTAATAATAACGGTACACCCATCCCAAGCGCCAAGGCAAATAGCGCGCCGCCGCCTAAGGCTGCGTTACCGGTGGTGCTGATATACGCAAGCGCCCCGACCAGTGGTGCGGTCACGCAAGGGGAAACGATGAGGGCCGATAAAACGCCCATGATGGCCACGCCAATGTACGTGCCGCCACGTTGGCGTTCGCTCATGCGATGTAAGTGTTGGTGTAATTTGTTGGGCAAACGTAGTTCGTAAAACCCGAATAAAGAAAGTGCGAGTAACACAAACAAGATGCTGAAGACGATGATAACAATGGGGCTTTGTAGGCTGGCTTGAATAGTCGTGCCTGCCATGCCGGCAATCATGCCGGCACCTGCGTAGGTCAGCGCCATGGCAAGTACATACACGAGCGATAAGATAAAGGCTTTGCGGGTGGTGAGGCCTTCGCCTTGACCGGCAATGATCCCAGACAGAATCGGTATCATGGGTAACACGCACGGCGTGAAGGTCAGCAATAAACCAAAGCCAAAGAAGCTTAATAAAATCCAAATTAATTTTTTATCAGCGAGTAAATTGGAGATCGCATCTTGTTCTGACACCATTGCGGGTGCGGATGTTGCGCCGGCCGCCGGTGCAAGATCGCTTAAGAATATTTCTTCTGCTTCCCCCGCGCTACCAATGGCGCTTAAATCAACCGATACTTGCCGTGTCATCGGTGGGTAGCAAAACCCAGACGCCGCGCAACCTTGGTAGCCGACTTGTAGGGTAATTTCTTCAGCGCCATCGGGAATAAGCGTGATAGGTAAAGCCAGTTCACCAGAATAAGCTTCATAGTCGCCTAATACATCATCGTAATGTTGTTCGGCGGGTGGCAGGGTGATGTCGGCAAGTTCGGTGGTTTCACCATCGGCGCCCACAATCGCAAAAGACAGTTCATCACGAAAGAGGTAATAGCCGTTGGCAATGGCCCAGTGCAGCATCACGGTGTCTTCATCCAGCACTTGGCTCGAAAAACGGAAAGCATCGTCGCCCGGTAGATACTCGGTGTCAGGCAGGTTTTGTATAGAGCCTACGCTAGGCAATGTGCCCGAAGGTGCAGAAAGTGGGCTTTTCTTAAAGGGTGAATCGGCCAGTGCCCCTGATGTTGAGAAAACCAATAATAAGGACAGTAGCGGTAAGGTGCGCAGTAATGTACGTAGGGTCATAGCGGTCAAGTGGGGTTATGGTTGTTAAGCGGTTGATATAACTAATGTTAGCATAGCATTACTTAAATAACAGCTTACTAAGTGGTGATTGGGGACACTAAAAATAGGTATTTTAGCATTTTTGGCCTTTAGTATTAAGTAATAAAAATAACTTAATAAGGGGTTGCTTGCGCGAAACAGGCATTTGTTGATTTCGCGTAATATTAAGTTTTCACGGAAGCCGCTAGGCAGTAAAGAAGCTGAAGAAAAGATAAAACGCCTGACTGCGCCAAAGCAGCTGGCTTGCGTGCCCTCTATTTCGAGGTTTGGATTTTTAGTAGAAGCGCTTGCCTTGCTAATCAAGGACGCTGTGAATCAAACGTTCTAATTCGTTGACCATGTAGAGTGGAACAGACAAGACATTATTTTCCAGTGAAAGTGGCTGTAATGAAATACGCACGCCTAGTTTGGATTGTCTCTCTGTGATAAAGCTTCGCAAGGAGCGTAGCGTGCCTGTTTTTCCTGCTTTGACTTCAATGGGGATGATGGCATCATCTACGTTAATGACATAATCCACTTCGGCTTGGCTGCCATGCTTCTCTCTTACCCAAAAAAATAATTCACTTTTAATGTGAGGTGAACGGTATGCAAGTAGTTCTTGCCCAACAAATTGTTCAACAAGCATGCCGTGATTAACTACCATTAAATCTTTTTCAAGCATGAGTTCAGGATTTAAAAAACGGGTTGATTTGGCTAAACCAATATCCAAAAACAGCACTTTAAATTTTTTCTCATTAATGAGTGAACCTAATGGTAAACCAGACGCTTTACTACTATAGACACGATACATGACTCCTGTTTCTACTAGATTTTCTAAAGCAACTTTTAAATCGCGTGACTGCATATCAGGATCAATTTTGCTATAACGGAAATGCTGGCCAATCATACCAGGTGCTTTATCTAAAATTTTTTGCAGGTACTTGTGTTGCGCTTGGTTTGCATATTTTCCAAAATCACTACGGTAAGTATTAAGAAGGGAGGCTTGTAATATTTGTGTATGCGCTAAATCTTGATAATTTGTATAGTGATCAACAACGGCAGGCATCCCCCCTATTACGAAATATTCTCGAAGTAATTCTTCTGCACGGTGGGCCAGTGCAGAAGGTAACGGATTGGTCAAGGTGACCGTTTTAAATGCCTCGCTTAATTGTGAATACCCTCTTGCATGGAGATATTCATGAAAGGATAGAGGGCGTAAATAAAGCGACTGCACACGACCAACGGGCATGCGGAAATCTTCACTGCGTAATGCAAATTCTAATAAGGAGCCTGCTCCGACCACGTGGAGCTGAGGATATTTCTCCTTGAAATAGCGTAGTGCCATGATGGCACGTGGGCATTCTTGTATTTCGTCGAGAAATAATAGCGTTTTTCCAGGTGTCACTGTGCGTTGGGTGATGGCGCTAATACTGTCGATAATTTTTTGAGGCTCGAGTGTCTCAAAGCACTGAGCGTATTCAGGCTGCAGCTCGAAATTGATACTGAGTGTTTCTGAAAAGTGTTGTGCGCCTAATTGCTCGATGCTGTAGGTTTTCCCCACCTGCCTGGCGCCTCGGATAAGTAATGGCATGCGAGAAGGTGCTTCACACCATTTAAGCAGTTCTTTTTGGATAAAACGCTCCATATTACCCCTTTAAAATATTCAATAATTGAAGAAATTTATGGGGTAGTTATATGCTATTTTTGAATAAAAATCAATATTTCATTCATTTTGAGCGCCATAATAAATAAAATTATTATTAAAAACAAATTCTTGTAGTAATTTATCGATTTCGCGTCAGATTTTGAAGGCCTAAAAATTGACGCGAGATGATATTTGTCATGCTTGCGTAAGTTAAATAATAGATTGTTAGCTAACTTATTTTTGAGTGTTTTTTTGGACCTTGAATTCAATTTCTAACTGCAACACCTCCGGTATCAAAGGCTGGGCTGGCGTTAGCGACTAACAACACACTCATTGTAAATTTTAGACGTAAGCCCCGGAGCGAAGTTATTGCATTCTATCCTTTGGGTCTTCTGGAACGTCAGGAATTAAGACGGCTTGTTTTCTCATGAAATAGAAGGCCCCCAGCAAAGCGACTATTACTAGGAGACAAAATACGAGCAACGCAATCGTATCATCTGCAGATGAGGGAGCCTCAGAAGAGGTCGAGGGATAAAGCGAAGCACTACTTTCGTTCATCTTTTGCAAAAATTAAGGCGAACAAGATAGGCTGCTTGTTACTCATTGAAGAGTACGTTTGTTTCTATCTATCTGTTGTAACATTGACAGGTACGTTAGTTTGTAATCGTTCACAGGGAGTAAGGTAAGCTACTTGCCTTTGTGCGGAAGTTGCTTCAAGCACCTGGTTTGCAACTTTTTTTTACCTATCTTGCCCAAAATGCTATCGCTATCACGCAGAAGCTATAAATTTACCTCCCGTGAACGATTACGTAAAAACGTGAAAGCCTAAAAAGGTAAAAGCATACACTTCGGTGTTACGCTATATCATCAGAAAGCACAGGCAAAACATCACGCGGATTTTCTTGTATTTTCCTTTCTTTTTATTCTAAGCAACTTCGATTGAGCTAAGTAATTTGCAAAGATAAGGAAGACCAACATGGCGGGAAGGTTCTCTGTGTTCCTGGCCTTGCTGTTGTTGACCTGCATTGCGACAGTCACGGGCCAAGGGCCGGTTATTTTGAAGCAAATTCCGGATCAGCCGGCGAATATACCCTTAAACGAAATTATTAACCTACGCACGGACTTTAGTCACCCTGATCCTGATGAGAATTTAATCTTGACAGTTCAGCAAGCCGGCGGCTCGCCGCTGCCGGATGGGGTGACGCTAACAATGAAGGCGCCGACCTTTGTGGGAAGCTACAATACCCCGGGCGAGGCTGTGGGCATCACGGTGGTGGGCAGTCTCGCCTATGTGGCGGATAGGGCTCCTGGCCTCCTTCAGATACTCGATGTCAGTACGCCCAGTGCGCCGACCTTGCTGGGCAGCTACAACACCCCAGACTATGCTGTTGACGTGACGGTGGTGGGCTCGCTCGCTTATGTGGCGGCTCGAGGCTCAGGCCTTCAGATGCTCGATGTGAGTGCGCCCAGTGCGCCGACCTTTGTGGGCAGCTACAATACCCCGGGGGAGGCTCGTGGCGTCACGGTGGTGGGCACGCTCGCCTATGTGGCAGATGATACTTCAGGCCTTAAGATTATCGATGTGAGCATACCCAGTGCCCCGACCCTGCTGGGCAGCTATAATACCCCGGGCTTGGCTTTTGGTGTGACGGTGGTGGGCTCGCTCGCCTATGTGGCAGATGATGCTGTAGGCGGCCTTCAGATTATCGATGTGAGCACGCCCAGTGCGCCGACCTTGGTGGGAAGCTACAATACCCCAGGCGCAGCTTTTGACGTGACGGTGGTGGGCACGCTCGCCTATGTGGCAGATACCCTTTCAGGCCTTCAGATACTCGATGTCAGTGCACCCAGCGCGCCAACCTTTGTGGGCAGCTACAATACCCCGGGGGAGGCTCGAAGCATCACGGTGGTGGGCAGTCTCGCCTATCTGGCAGATAGGAATTCAGGTCTTCAGATTATCGATGTGAGCACGCCCAGCGCGCCGACCTTTGTGGGCAGCTACAATACCCCGGGCGATGCTTGGGGTCTGGCGGTAGTGGGCACGCTCGCCTATGTGGCGGATAGTGCTGTAGGTGGCCTTCAGATTATCGATGTGAGTCAATGGCAACTGTTAGGTTCGCCCTCTGTTCAAGCTAGCTACACCCTTGCGGTCAACGTTGAAGATAGCCAGGGCCTGTCTGCTGTCTATAACTTTGCAATCCTAGTCGCCTCATCAAGTCCGAGCCAAAGTATGAGCTTCTCTCAGACGGCAACAGAGAGTCGCACACAGAGTTCTACTGAATCAGCTTCTCCTAGTGCTTCACCAAGTGCCAGCCAAAGCATGAGTTTCTCTCAGACAGCAACAGAAAGCCATACGCAGAGCTCCACTGAATCAAGGTCTCCCAGCGCCTCATCCAGCGCAAGCCAAAGCATGAGCTTTTCGCAGACGGTAACAACAAGCTTGACACAAAGCCTGGCTGAAACCGCTTCCCTCACGGCTTCACCCACATCTTCGCCTACGGCCACCCCACAGGTGCCACCGCCCTTCACACCGGGGGACACAATTTATGCTGACGGCGTGGTATTAAGCATGATGCTTTTTCCGTTTGATGCGCATCGCGTCATTGTTTCTACGCCGAACTCAAACACGCAATATCTCTGGGCGTTGGATGGAAGCGATCAGAGCGAGATAGAAGGGAATTTTATTTCTTCTTCGCCGGTGCATCACTGGCATTTAGGGGCTGAACGTGATGGTCAGTATGAATTGCTTGCTTCGTTGAGTTTTGATGAGATCACTATCTCACAAGCCTTGATCTATACATTAGATGCTGGAGGAGCAGTCGCACTCAAGCAAACATTAAGCGATAGCGCCACAGCCATGGCTTATGCCCGGCACGGTACGACAGACTATATTGCACTCTCAGGCGGGCTAACGGCGCCTTCTACTCTTTATCGGCGGCGCAGCCAAGATAATCAGTATCTTTTTTATCAGACGGTCGAGGCGGCACGTTTTGCAGTAGACGTACATGCCTTTGAAATAGAAGGCGAGCCTGTATTTGCTTTTGCAGTTTTTCAAACGGCGACAGGTAGTGTGCGTGCCTCGTCCCCTATTTTAAAATTAGGTGCAGGTGGCTGGGAAGTCTGGCGTACCCTTGATGGCAATGGGGCGCGTCACATTACGAGCTGGCAACACAAACAAAGCAAAAAAGAGCAGACCTATTTGCTGGTTGCCGAGTCAACCGACAGTTTTGGTCATGAGGTTTACTGCAGTATTTACGCGTACAGCAACGGTGGTTTTGTTTTGGTGCAACGTGACTTACTCGGTAGAGATGCGCGGCACTGGTTAATTTTCAGTTTTCAAAATATCGCTTACGCGGTGCTGAGCAATCATGATGGCCGCGCTGATGTGTACACTTGGCAAAAAGTGAAAGACGGCCTTCGTATTGACGCAAGTGAAATTATACAAAGCATTCCCACTAGAAAGGCCTTGCGCGCCCATGGCTTTTTGCTTGATGACATTCAACATTTGGCGTTTATTCAAGAGGGGCGTGACACCCTGGTGACTTGGCTTGCGACAAAAGACAGTCTACCAAAAGACAAACGCTCAGGATGGGAGATCACAAACTGGCAAATTATTTTATTTATTCTGGGTGCGTTGAGTTCTATCGTGAGTATGGCCTACACCTATTGGCGCTACCGAGTCAGGAAAAGAAAGGAATTGCTGAGACAGGGTGGATTACTGACTGAAGAAGATGTTGCTGATAATGACTCTGAGAGTGGGTTGACAACGTGGTTGTCGGGCTACTGGCAGTTTCTTACCAGAAAGTGCGCGGGCTGGTGCCCTTCGCTGAGCCAACGTGGGAGGCAGTGCATGACTACTTGCAGTTGCTGTACTGGCCGAGGTTCCTCAACATCTGGGCGGAACTACCGTAATCTTGAAACCATGTGATCCTTCGTAGGGGGAAGTAGATCTGGTTGGCTGATTAGCTCACCTTCTCAAAAAACGCCAAAAAACAAGCTAGTTAATTAACATTAAACAATGCCAAAAGTCTCTTCCAATGCTAGATGAGCCTGAGATGTTTTTGTCATTTTGAATAGACTCTTTTGCTTTACTAATCGTTTCAGAAACATCGATATTTGCAATTTTCATATCAATGATGATACCGCGGTTTTTTAAGGTGATTTTTTGCTCACAAGAAGCTTAGAATGATGTTTTATTTTTTAAGATACGTGGGGGTAGTTTATATTTTAAACTTCTTGCAAGAATTGTATGGATCTTGCAGAGGTGCTTTTGAACATCAGTCAAACTGCGGTCACTAAAAGCGCGGGCAATGGCTTTGATATTGATTTCCATGTTTTCTCTCCTATTCTTTTGTTTATTAAGGTGAATACTACAACAGGCGCACTCATAGTATAAGCCACTGATTATCGCTCATATGCTCCAACCAAGGCCTAAATCGAGCCAAAAAGAGGGATTATAACTAGCTGAAGTTCGCATTTTGGTTGTAAAATATATATATAGTTCGGTTTTTGCTTATCAAATATATCTATAGTTCGTCTATTTAGATTGATATATAGCTATAGTTCGCCTATTATAACTATATGGAATTCGCCAATGAAAAATAAACTACTTTTTACCACAGATAAAAATCAAGCCAAATACCTGTCGAAGCTACATCAGCAAAAGCGACTGCAGCGCATCTACCATGGGATCTACACTGATAATCTCGTGGATTCGATAGAGGAAATTGCTAAGCGCAACTGGATGGATATTGTATCCCATCTCATACCAGGCGGTATTTTAAGCTTCCGATCAGCGCTTGACTTAAAACTCATCCCTTTCAAAGGACAGTTTATTGTTTTTGTTACCAGTAGTTATGCAAAGATTCACCAATTGCCAGGGTTTATTATCAACGTTATTCAAGGCAATAAAGATGATTTTTTGGAGCAAATCCTTCCAAATTTAGCAAGAAGTAATGTTCCGAGGTTTTTATTAGAAAATTTAAGTACGGTTCGGAAGTCAGAATATAAAAACGTAAAAACTGTTTCTGACGAAGGCGTAGAAAACTATCTTGTCAAAGAGTTACATTCTGGGGGGGAAGAGCGATTAAATCAAATACGAGATGAGGCAAAAGTCATTGCTCCTCACCTCAACTACACAAGAGAATATGACCGCTTAAATCAAATTATTAGTGCACTGCTATCAACACACCCTGATACCAATCTTTTAAAAACAAGGTCAGGACAAGCTGTTTCGAAAAAAGAGCTCTATGATACTGATCGACTAAAATCATTTGAAAGATTAACTGTCTATCTTAAGAAATGTAACTTTTTGACACGAGAATATAAATATCAAAAATCTTCCTATAAAAACATCTCCTTCTTTGAATCTTATTTTTCTAATTTCATAGAAGGCACGGAGTTTGTTATTGACGAGGCAGAAGATATCGTCTTCAAAGGTGTCGAAATCTACAGCCGACATGCTGACAGCCATGACGTGCTATCCAATTTTAATCTTACATATGATTTCTCAGAGATGAATCGCACCCCGCAAAGTGCTGATGAATTCATCGAGCTCTTAACCGCGAGGCATGCTTATTTAATGCAAGAGCGCCCAGAGATTAATCCTGGACAATTTAAAACGTTACCTAATAAAGCCGGTAATACTTATTTCGTTACACCAAAATATGTTGAAGGAACCTTACGACAAGGATTTAAGCTTTACAAAATTTTAACGCCAGGAATGGATAGAGCCTTGTTTATGCATTTTCTGATCAGCGAAGTCCATCCTTTTTCAGACGGCAATGGCCGAATATCGAGAATTATGATGAACGCGGAGTTTGTCTCTAGCGAGCTATATAAAATCATTATCCCCACCGTACATCGAGACAATTACTTAAATGGACTCCGGCTTGCAAGCCGAGATCAAAACTTCCACCTCTACTGCAAAATCATGGACCAAGCACAAGCCTACACGGCGAGCATTAATTGGGCAGACTATGGGACCGCCAGAGAAAAACTTGAATTCGACTGCGCAGATCAAATTGCTGATGAAGGGATCCCCTTTTTCAATAGAGCATTACGACAACTCACCCTCTCACCGTTACCTCCTCCAAGCGCATAATCACCCGCCGGCGCACGCGAAAAACGTCATTTCACAAACTTAATTTTAGTGGTGCGATTTATCAGAAAATCGTTTCTTTTTTTGATTGTGAATTAACAATGCATTTCCACAGGCTGTCCTGTAAAACTTACCTGGCAATGTTACGCTATCTGTTTAGAAGACAGGTACAAATAGCGTATCCCCGGTTTTCTTGTTTTTCTTTCTAAATTACGAACCCACTTCTTTAGCGTGACGTGTTTTTTAGTGCAAAGTAATTTGCAACGGCAACTCAACCAAGATGGCGACTCAGCACGCCATCATCTTGTTCTCGCTGCTGCTGGTTTGCATTGCGACGGTCACTGGCCAAGGGCCGGTGATTTTGCAGCAAATTCCGGATCAGCCGGCGAATATACCCTTAAACGAAATTATTAACCTACGCACGGACTTTAGTCACCCTGATCCTGATGAGAATCTAATCCTGACAGTCCAGCAAGCCGGCGGCTCGCCGCTGCCAGATGGGGTTACCCTAACGATGGAAGCGCCGACCTTTGTGGGCAGCTACGATACCTCGGGCAGTGCTCGTGGCGTGACGGTGGTGGGCAATCTTGCCTATGTGGCGGATTATACTTCAGGCCTTCAGATACTCGATATCAGTACGCCCAGTGCGCCGACCTTTGTGGGCAGCTACAATACCCCGGGCTATGCTATAGGCGTTGCAGTGGTGGACACGCTCGCCTATGTGGCGGATTATGATGTGGGTGGACTTCAGATAATTGATGTGAGCACGCCCAGTGCGCCGACCTTTGTGGGCAGCTACAATACCCCGGGCGCTGCTCAAGGCTTGTTTGTGCTGGATAGTCTGGCCTATGTGGCGGATTATGGCGGGGGCCTTCTGATTATCGATGTGAGTACACCAAGCGCCCCCGCCTTGATAGGCAGCTACGATACCCCGGGCTGGGCTTTCGGCGTGACGGTGGTAGGCAGTCTTGCCTATGTGGCAGATGGGGCTTCTGGCCTTCAGATACTCGATGTCAGTACGCCCAGTGCACCGACCTTTGTGGGAAGCCTTGATACCCCGGGTTATGCCTATATTCTGTTTGTGGTGGGCAGTCTCGCGTATGTAGCGGATGAGAGTTCAGGCCTTCAGATTATCGATGTAAGCACGCCCAGTGCGCCGACCTTTGTGGGCAGCTACGATACCCCGGGCGTGGCTCGTGGTGTGGAGGTAGTCGGTACTCTCGCCTATGTGGGGGATAATTTATCCGGCCTTCAGATTATTGATGTGAGTACGCCGAGTGCGCCAACGTTTGTGGGGAATTACGATACTCCGAGTGAAGCTCGTGGCGTGAGGATGGCGGGCAATCTTGCCTATGTGGCAGATGACAATTCTGGCCTTCAGATCATCGATATTAGCCAGTGGCAACTCTCAGGCATGCCGACTGTTCAAGCCAGTTACACCATTACTGTCAGTGTTGAAGATAGTCAGGGGCGGTCTGCTGCCTATAACTTTGCAATCCTAGTCGCCTCATCAAGCCCTAGCCAAAGCATGAGCTTCTCTCAGACGGCAACAGAAAGCCAGACACAGAGCCGTACTGAATCAGCTTCTCCCAGCGCTTCATCGAGCGCAAGCCAAAGCATGAGTTTTTCGCAGACGGCAACGACAAGCTCCACACAAAGTCTTGCTGAAACCGCTTCCCCCACGGCGTCACCCAGTGCCAGCCAAAGCATGAGCTTTTCGCAGACGGCAACGATAAGCTCCACACAAAGCCTGGCTGAAACCGCCTCCCTCACGGCTTCACCTTCACCCACGGCTATCCCACAGGCGCCCCCACCGTTCACACCCGGGGACACAATTTATGCTGACGGCGCGGTATTGAGCATGATGCTTTTTCCGTTTGATGCACACCGTGTCATTGTCTCTACGCCGAATTCAAACACCCAGTATCTCTGGGCGTTGGATGGAAGTGATCAGAACGAGATAGAAGGGGATTTTACTTCTTTTTCGCCGGTGCATCACTGGCAGCTAGGGGCGGAACGTGATGGGCAGTATGAATTGCTTGCTTCGTTGAGTTTTGATGAGGTCACTATCTCACAAGCCTTAATCTATACATTAGATTCTGGAGGAACGGTCACGCTCAAGCAAACGTTAAGCGATAGCGCCACAGCCATGGCTTATGCCCGGCACGGTACGACAGATTATATTGCACTTTCAGGCGGGCTAGCGGCACCTTCTACTCTTTATCGGCGGCGCAGCCAAGATAATCAGTATATTTTTTATCAGACAATCGAGGCGGCACGTTTTGCAGTAGACGTACATGCCTTTGAAATAGAAGGGGAGCCTGTATTCGCCTTTGCTGTTTTTCAAACGGCAACAGGCAGCGTGCGTGCCCAGTCGCCCATTCTAAAATTAGGTGCAGGTGGCTGGGAAGTCTGGCGTGCCCTTGATGGCAATGGGGCGCGTCATATTACCAGCTGGCAGCATAAACAAGGCAAAAAGGAGCAGACCTATTTGCTGGTTGCCGAGTCGACCGACAGTTTTGGTCACGAGGTTTATTGCAGTATTTACGCATACAGCAACGGTGGCTTTGCCTTAGTGCAGCGTGACTTGCTGGGGCGGGATGCGCGGCACTGGTTAATTTTCAGCTTTCAGAATATCGCTTACGCGGTGCTCAGCAATTACGAGGGCACCGCGGATGTGTATACCTGGCAAAAAGTGAAGGACGGCCTGCGTATCGATGCAAGCGACATCATACAAAGCATTCCCACCCGAAAGGCCTTGCGTGCCCATGGTTTTTTGCTTGATGACATTCAACATTTAGCGTTTATTCAAGAGGGGCGTGACACCCTGGTGACCTGGCTTGCGACAAAAGACAGTTTACCAAAAGACAAACACTCAGGATGGGAGATCACAAACTGGCAAATTATTTTATTTATTTTGGGCTTGCTCAGCTCCATCGTGAGTATGGCCTATACCTATTGGCGTTACCGAGTCAGGAAAAGAAAGGAATTGCTGAGACAGGGTGGATTACTGACTGAAGAAGATGTTGCTGATAATGACTCTGAGAGTGGGTTGACAACGTGGTTGTCGGGCTGCTGGCAGTTTCTTAGCAGAAAGTGCGCGAGCTGCTGTCCTTCGCTCAGCCAACGCGGGAGGCAATGCATGGCTACTTGCGGTTGCTGTACTGGCCGAGGCTCCTCAGGATCTGGGCGGAACTACCGTAATCTTGAAACCATGTGATCCTTCGTAGGGGAAAGTAGATCTGGTTGGCTGATCAGCTCGCCTTCCTTGGTCTCAAGTCCAAGTGCAATTTTTTTAATCTTCATTTTTCATTGTAAGTAAGGGGCTTGAAAAAATTCTGGTGGTCTCAAAAAAACGCGAATAACTAAGTTAGTTAATTAACTCTAAGTAATATCAAAGAGCACCCCTTGAATTGCTGCTAGCCAGACCCCATATAAGGGTTGACTCGTTGTGTCATAGGGTTATGATTAGCACTCTACTGATGAGAGTGCTAAAAGCCGCTTGGCGGCGCAGGCTCTCATGACACAGTCAATAGTAACCAGTGAATAATATTTGAGGAGCTTTACAGTATGAGCATTCGTCCACTCTACGATCGCATCGTGATCCGTCGCACCGAAGAAGAGCAAAAGTCAGCTGGGGGTATTGTGATCCCTGATTCCGCCAAAGAAAAACCTATCCGCGGCGAAGTGGTTGCCACCGGTCAAGGTCGATTACTGGATAGCGGTGAAGTACGGGCATTGGATGTCAAAGTGGGTGACAAAGTCATCTTTGGCAAATATGCCGGCACGGAAGTGAAGGTCAACGACGAAGAATTATTAGTCGTGAAAGAAGACGATGTGATGGGCGTGTTAACCGCTTAATCCATCGCGCACAAAATCATTAAGATTAGATATTAGATTAGAAATTTAGAAAAGTATAAGAGGATAAGTTTTATGCCAGCTAAAGAAGTGAGATTTTCAGAAGACGCACGTAATCGTATGGTACACGGTGTAGATGTACTTGCTGATGCCGTTAAAGTCACCTTAGGCCCTAAAGGGCGTAACGTGGTATTAGACAAATCGTTTGGCGCACCCACCGTGACCAAAGACGGTGTGTCTGTTGCCAAAGAAATCGAATTGAAAGATAAGTTCGAAAACATGGGCGCGCAAATGGTGAAAGAAGTGGCGTCACAAACCTCCGACATCGCCGGTGACGGTACCACCACTGCCACCATCTTAGCGCAAGCCACTTTGCGTGAAGGTATTAAAGCCGTTGCCGCGGGCATGAATCCCATGGATCTTAAACGCGGTATTGATAAAGCCGTGGTTGCCGTTGTTGAAAACCTAAAAAGCCAATCGACCCCTTGTAAAGATGATAAAGCCATCTCACAAGTTGGTACAATTTCTGCCAACTCTGATCAAGCGATTGGTGAAATCATCGCTAAAGCGATGTCGAAAGTCGGTAAAGAAGGCGTGATCACCGTTGAAGAAGGTTCTGGTTTTGATAACGAATTAGACGTGGTAGAAGGCATGCAGTTTGATCGTGGTTACCTCTCACCTTATTTCGTGACCAACCAGCAAAACATGACCGCTGAATTGGATACACCCTATATTCTGTTAGTTGACAAGAAAATCTCTAACATCCGTGATTTATTGCCTGTGCTAGAAAACGTCGCAAAAGCCGGCAAGTCGCTGATGATTATTGCGGAAGACATCGAAGGTGAAGCCTTGGCGACATTGGTTGTTAACAACATTCGTGGTGTATTAAAAGTTACCGCAGTGAAAGCGCCTGGGTTTGGTGATCGCCGTAAAGAAATGCTACAAGACATCGCTATCTTGACAGGCGGCCAAGTGATTTCTGAAGAAGTGGGCTTAAGCTTAGAAAGTGTGAGCCTCGAAGATTTAGGATCAGCTAAACGCGTGGTCGTGACCAAAGACGACACCACCGTGATTGATGGAGCAGGTAAATCAGGTGAAATCGAAGCACGTGTGGGTCAATTACGTTCTCAAATCGCTGACACCTCATCGGATTACGATCGCGAAAAACTGCAAGAGCGTGTGGCAAAACTCGCTGGCGGTGTGGCAGTGATTAAAGTCGGTGCGGCAACGGAAGTTGAAATGAAAGAAAAGAAAGCCCGCGTAGAAGATGCCTTGCACGCCACCCGTGCGGCGGTTGAAGAAGGCGTGGTCGCCGGTGGTGGTGTAGCCTTAGTGCGCGCGATTGCTTCTATCAGTGAGCTGAAAGGCGACAATAACGACCAAGATGTGGGGATTGCCATTGCGCGTCGCGCGATGGAAGCGCCATTACGCCAAATCGTAGCAAACTCAGGGGGTGAACCTTCTGTTGTATTAAATAAAGTGGCGGAAGGTAAAGGTAACTACGGTTATAATGCGGCTACCGGCGAATATGGCGACATGATGGAAATGGGTATTTTAGATCCCACCAAAGTAACGCGTACGGCACTGCAAAACGCAGCGTCTATCGCAGGCCTCATGATCACCACCGAAGCGATGGTGGCGGAACTGCCTGCTGACGATAAAGGTGGCGCGCCTGATATGAGTGGCATGGGTGGTATGGGCGGAATGGGCGGCATGATGTAAGTATCGCTTATTGAAGCCTATTTTCCTCATTTGAGGTATCAACTGACAAAACCCTCGCGACTCGCGGGGGTTTTGTTTTTTAGTGCATAACGAGTTAAAATAGCACTGGCTTTGAGCAATATTTTTTGAGTTAATTTAGGAGCTTGCGTTTATGGATATGGGTGATCGAGACGGATTAATTTGGATGGATGGGGAATGGCTCCCCTGGCGTGACGCCAACGTCCATGTGCTCTCGCATACATTGCATTACGGCATGGGTGTCTTTGAAGGGATCCGCGCTTATGAAACCGATAAAGGTCTGGCTGTTTTTCGTTTAGAGGAGCATGTCGACCGCCTCTTTGATTCCGCCAAAATTTTACGTATGGACATGCCATACAGTAAAGACGAAATCAGAACGGCTATTCTTGAAGTGGGCAGCAAAAATAATTTAGGGGCGCATTACATTCGCCCACTTTGCTTTTACGGTTCAGAAAGCATGGGCATTGGCGCGAGTAATTTAAAAGTGCACGTGGCCATTGCTGCTTGGGAATGGGGCGCTTATTTGGGCGCAGAAGGCTTAGAAAAAGGTGTTCGCCTTTGTGTGTCTTCTTATACACGCCACCATATCAATGCGGCGATGACAAAAGCAAAAGCCGTGGGGCATTACATTAATTCTCGTTTGGCACAAGAAGAAGCGGTGACAAATGGTTACGATGAAGCGCTTTTACTTGACCCACAAGGCTTTGTTGCAGAAGGCAGCGGTGAAAACTTTTTTATGGTGCATAACGGTGAGCTCATCACACCGTTGGTTACCTCTGCTTTAAATGGTATTACCCGCCATACGCTCATGACCTTAGCGGAAGGATTGGGCTTACCGGTGAAAGAACGTTTGATTACCCGCGATGAAGTGTATATTGCCGATGAAGCCTTTTTTACGGGCACCGCAGCGGAAGTCACGCCAATCCGTGAGCTCGATGGCCGACAAATCGGTAGCGGCAAACGAGGCCCTATTACTGAGCAGTTACAACAACTGTATTTTGATTTAGTGCAGGGACGTTATCATCAACATGCCGAGTGGTTGACGCCTGTTAAATAGTTAAACAGATATTGAATTTCTTTAAAACTCGCTGTGGTGATTGTAGGGGCGGCCCCGAAGTGGCCCCCCACAAAGAAATACTGAGAGAGATATGAAACCTAATGCAGCAAGCCGTTATATAGTGACACAAAATGATTTACCACTGTCTTGCCCGATGCCGGCCATGAGTGGTTGGAATTCGCACCCGCGGGTGTATTTGCCAATAGAAAAAACCGGCAAGGCAGTTTGTCCTTACTGTAGTGCTAAGTTTGTTTTGCAAGATACAGAAGAAAACCATACAACACACCGATAGGCAGAGCGTTCAATATGGCCACAGCACCATTAGCAACATTTGAAGCGTATCGCGCTTGGGATTTGAACCCAGATCCCACCATGCAATCACAGGCCATCGATGCATTAGAATCTGGCAAGGTACTTTTTTTCCCGCATTTGCCATTTACCTTATCGCCTGAAGAGACCGATATTTTTTCTCTCGGTGAGCAGGGGGCAGGCGGCACGCAACAAGCAAAAAACATTAGCTTTCATCCGCAAACCGGTCAACTAAAAGGCTGTGATCCACAAACCCCGCTTAATCCAATACTCAAGACGGTGATGGCGCGCTTTGCTGAGCAAACCCAAAATTTACTGGAAAAGGTATTACCGCATTATGCATCGTCATTGCGCCAAGCAAAAACAAGCTTTCGCCCGGTAGAAGCAAAAGGCCGTCCGTTATCACCCCGCAAAGATGATACCAAGTTGCATGTGGATGCGTTTCCGTCTAATCCGATGCAAGGTGAGCGAATTTTACGGGTGTTTTCGAATGTGAATCCGCAATCGGTGCCGCGCGTGTGGCGCTTGGGCTCGCCATTTGAAATGACGGCATCACAATTTTTGCCAAAACTTAACACGCGGGTGTGGCCAGGCAGTGCCAGCGTGCTCAATCTATTAGGCATCACGAAACGCCGCCGGACGCGTTATGATCATGTGATGCTGCAGCTGCATGACTTGATGAAATTTGATGCAGCCTTTCAAGAAAACATTCCGCAAGAGACAGTGCATTTTCCAACAGGCAGCACGTGGGTGGTGTATACCGATCAAGCTTCACATGCTGCGATGTCAGGTCAACATTTATTAGAGCAGACATTTCATTTACCCGTGGCAGGCATGAAAGATAGAACGCGTTCGCCCTTACATATTTTAGAAAAATTAACGAAAAAGCAATTAGTGCGCAGCCAAAGAGCCCATTAAATGATATCACTTGAAGAACGCCTGCAAAAACACATTGATGTTGTGCGTCAATTGACAGCACAGATCCCCCAGATTGAAAGTATTGCTGGCAAATTGCTCAATGCCTTGCAAGCAGGCGGAAAAATTATCTGGATGGGCAATGGTGGCAGTGCCGCCGATGCGCAACATCTGGCAGCGGAGCTGGTGGGGCGCTTTACAAAAGAACGAAAAGGGTTGGCGTCCATTGCCTTAAGTGCAAACACCGCCACGCTCACTGCCATTGCAAATGACTATGGTTACGAGAATGTCTTTCGTCGCCAAATAGAAGCCTTGTGTCAGCCAAATGATATCGTGATTGGCCTGTCGACGTCAGGCAATAGTGCCAACGTGGTCAACGCCATGATAGCGGCGGGTGAAGTCGGGGCTGTTCGTATTGGCTTTACCGGGCAGGCGGAAAGCCGCTTGCTTGCGCATGTGGAAGAGTGCTTACGCATACCTTCTCATGACACCGCACGCACGCAAGAGGCGCACTTACTCATAGGGCACTTATTATGTGATTGGGTCGAAGCTGCCATGGTACAAACGCAAGCCTCTGAGGAAGCGGATTATGTCTGACGAAAATTATACTAGCCAAGAAAAACTACTGGATGCAACGAGCCAGCATTTTGCCCAGCAGCACATCTTGGTGGTGGGCGATCTGATGTTGGATCGCTATATTTGGGGCGAGGTGAGCCGCGTTTCCCCTGAAGCGCCTGTGCCCGTCGTGAGTATTAATCGCCAGACAGAAGGGCTGGGTGGCGCAGCGAATGTGGCATTGAACTTAGTGGAGCTGGGGGCGCAGGTGTCGATTGCAGGTTGCGTGGGCAAGGATGCGGCGGGCGCTACTTTACAGACAATATTAAACGAGAAACACATCGATGCGGCAGGGGTCATTAGCGTATCTTGCCGACCCACCACGACCAAAACACGTATTGTGGGTGGTCACCAACAAATGCTGCGGCTTGATGAAGAGTGTATTAAAGCAATTGATGAAGTCTTTGAAACACAATTGATCCATCAGATCGATGCCATCAGCAAAAGAAAACTCACCGGCATTATCTTGTCAGATTATGCAAAAGGGGTGCTGTCTAAACGTGTTTGCCAGCATGTGATTGCTTTGGCACACCAGCTGCGCATTCCTGTTGCCGTTGATCCAAAGGGGCGTGAGTTTATTAAATATCAAGGAGCGACTTTTATCTCGCCTAATTTGCGTGAGCTGGCGGAAGCAAGCAGTGTGCCTGTTACAAATAACTCAGCGTTATTACTTCAAGGACAAAATTTTGTAAAGCTGCTAAAGCTGGACTTTTTAGCACTCACACAAGGAAAGGATGGGATTGCCTTGTTGCGCGGGCCTGACAAATCGATACAACATTGTGCTGCGAAAGCAAAAGAAGTTTTTGATGTGTCAGGGGCGGGCGATACAGTGATCGCCGTGCTCATGGCAGGCTTGCTTGCGGGGCTTGACCCGCGACACTGTATTGAATTAGCCAATGTGGCCGCCGGTATTGTGGTGGGTAAAGTCGGCACGGTGCCTATCTTGCGAGCAGAATTACTCAAAGCGTTGAGTAAACGTACCGCTGCCACGCATACGGAAGACAAAATTTGTTCACTTGCTGCCGCGCAAGTGCAAATTCAAAAATGGCGCAAGCAGGGAGAGCGCATTGTGTTCACCAATGGCTGTTTTGATATATTACATGCAGGCCATGTTGATTATTTACAGCAGGCCAGAAAAGAAGGGGATTACCTCATCATCGGCCTAAATACCGATGCATCGATTGCACGCTTAAAAGGGCCAACACGCCCGGTGGTGCCTGAAAAGCAGCGTGCAAAAATATTGGCATCGCTCGCGTCTGTCGATCAAGTGATTTTCTTTGAAGAAGATACACCGCTTGCACTCATTCAAGCCATTTCACCCGATGTGCTGTGTAAAGGTGCGGATTATGCAGAGGCGGATATTGTCGGCGCTGATTTTGTGAAAGCGCAAGGTGGCCGCGTGTTACGCATTGATTTAGTCGACGGTGTGAGTACAACGGCTATTTTAGATAAAGCGGCAACCATAGATGAAAGGAAGCAACTTGCCTGAGCGTAAACTGACTGTCGTACAACTCGTCCCGGCACTGGAGTTTGGCGGGGTAGAGCGGGGTACACTTGAAGTGGCCGATGCCTTAGTGAAACGTGGGCATCGTTCTATTGTGATTTCTTCCGGTGGGCGCTTGGTCTCACCGCTGACGGATAGCGGCAGTGAGCACATCACATGGCCTATTCATAAAAAATCGCCTCTGACGCTGCGGATGGTGCCCAAGCTTCGCAAATGGTTCGCGGAGGTGCAGCCCGATATTATTCATGCGCGATCACGTATTCCTGCTTGGGCGACTTACCTTGCTTGGCGTAATCTGCCTGCAGAGCAGCGCCCCCGTTTTGTGACCACCGTGCATGGCTTTTATTCTGTGTCACCTTACAGTGCTATCATGACACGCGGTGAGCGTGTGATTGCGACGTCTGAGTCGATTCGATCTTACGCCTTAAAAAATTATAAGTTTTCACCAGACAGCATGACGGTGATCCATCGCGGTGTGGCAGCAGAAGATTTCCCTTATGGTTATCAGCCGAGTGATGCTTGGCAGCAAGCGTGGTATGCACAATTCCCCATGTTGCGTGATCGCACGGTCATCACATTACCGGGTCGTTTAAGCCGCTGGAAAGGGCATGCTGATTTTATTGAGATGATTGCGCGTTTGCGTGCGCAAGGCTTGCCCGTTGAAGGGGTGATTGCTGGAGGCGGCCCGAATAAGCGCTCGGGGCATGCTTACGTGCGCGAGCTAGCGCAATTAATCAACAACAAAGCACCGGGGCATATTCACTTAACCGGGCATCGCAGTGATATTCGTGAAGTGATGGCGGTGTCTGATATCGTGTTATCGTTATCTTCACAGCCCGAAGCCTTTGGGCGTGTGGCGCCTGAAGCCTTGTATTTAGGGCGCCCCACGATCGGCTACCAACATGGTGGCGTGAGTGAAGTGCTCGGTGAATTGTTTCCAGAAGGCCTCATCCCACCAGGTGATGTCGATGCGTTGTGTGAAAAAGTAAAAAGCTTTATTGAAGCAATGCCAGTCGTCAATCCACCACAGGCTTTTTCGCTGAAAACCATGCTCGACAAAACGCTTAATCTATACGAGTCATTTATAAAGCGGTAAACGCTTGCGGACGGCCGCCACCACTGTCGACATTTCATCTAAAGGTTGATGTGGCCATGTTTCTAAGTGGCCTGTAAAAAGACGCGCATGATGCTGCTGGTATAAATCACCAAAAAAGATATCTGATTTTTTGCGCCCGCCGGGTAACATAAAAATATAAACGGGCTTGCCTGTCGCGCACGCTTCTGAAATCATGCTGACGGAATCAGACGTGACAACAATAGCATCGGCCAGTGCTAAATAACCTAAATAAGGGTTTTCACCGCGTCCATCCCAAAAGGTATACGGCACTTTCATTTTATCCAGTTGTTGTTGTAGTAGTACGGCATTAGATGGCGCAGAACGTCGTGACACGGTGATCATCAGGCTTGCACCGTGATGCTGGGCAAGGATCCTAAGTTGAAAGCTCAACGCGATAATTTCTTTTTTACCGAGCTTGTAATAAGAGGTTTTCCCTCCGATGAGTACCGCGACGCGGGGGCGAGACAGATGTGCAAACTGTGGCGCAAAATGCTTTGCGGCGATGGCTAATTTACTCTGTGTGACATGCTGCAGTGCCCCGTGTGTGACAATCACGTTATCACCGTCAATGCCATCGTGTTTAGGGGCAATGATCAAATCAAAATGCTTCAAGCGCATAAAAGGCGTATGAATATGCACCAAAAAAGTGCGATTTTGATTGGCGCGCTTAATGGCCAGCGCGATGGCTGCGCTTTTGCGCCCGCAGCTGATAATAATGTCTGGCCAGGGCGGGGTGCAGCGGGAGCTGTTGTTGCTCAGTAATTTAAGGGGTTTTATCCAGAGTTGTGCAGGCAGGCGTGCCCAGAGTGGGCGGATCATAATGCGCTTAATTTCCGGCGTCAGGCCTAATGCTTCTGTTAACGCGAGGCATTGATTTTCAGAGCCTTGGTGCCCTTCTGTGATAATCCAAACGGTCGACATCGCTAATGGGTTTTGCTATTAATCTTACTCTTGAGCTGCACTTGACTTTCATTCATGGTTCACTGAATATACCATAGATCTACAATAGAAGCCCATAACTGTTTATTCATGTTTTCTAAACCTGACACTTTTCCATCTTTAGAGAAAATTCGCCATATCGGTATTGTGCGATTGTCGGCGCTGGGCGATGTGACCTTGCTATTACCTATTGTGCGTACCTTGCGTCAAGCCTTACCAGACACCAAAATTTCTTGGGTGATCAGCCGCGCAGTGTACCCCTTGCTGGCCGGGGTAGAAGGGGTTAATTTTATTGTCATCGACAAACCCAAAACACCTTTAGATTATTGGCGTTTGAGAAAGCAGTTGCGTCATGAAAAATTTGATGTGGTGTTAGCCTTGCAGGCGAGTTTGCGGGCCAATTTAATTTACCCCCTGATGAAGGCTCCCATTAAAATTGGTTTTGATAATGTCAGAAGCCGTGACTTACACGGTTTATTTATTAATCGTCGCATTTCATTTACGCCGCAGCATTTATTAGATAGCTTTTTTTCTTTTATTGAAACACTGGGTGTGACAGAGCGTGTGTTAACCTGGAATTTGCCTATCGATGACGCTGATAAAAAATGGGCCAAACAGCAGCTCCCTGATGGCGCCGGCCCTGTCTTAATTGTGAACCCGACGGCCAGCAAGCAAGATCGTAATTGGTTAACCGCGCGCTACGCTGACGTGATTTCACAAGCGGTAAAACGCTGGCAAGCACGTGTGGTGCTCACAGGTGGGCCGACGAAACATGAAAAAGCAATTGGTCACGCCATTGAAAAACAGTTGGATGTGCCGGTTGTCAATTTAATTGGTAAGTCTACATTAAAACAATTAGCCGCACTGCTCTCCGAAGCAGATTGTGTCATTGCGCCTGATACCGGCCCCGCACACATTGGCGTGGCAGTGGGCACGCCCGTGATAGGCCTTTATGCCGATGTCACGCCCAAGATGTCTGGCCCTTATTTGCAGCACGATTTAATCATTGATGTGTATGAAGAAGCGGTACACGCTTTTTTAGGCAAAACCGTTGCCGATATCCCCTGGGGGCGACGCATCCATCATCGTGATGCGATGGCGTTGATTACCGTTGAGAGGGTGATGGAAAAATTAGCAAAGGTGTTTGACAAGGCGTAGTTTCTATTCTCTATACTGAAAGGATCTTTTGTTTCTCTTTAAAAGGTTTTTTAAGGTTCTATTTATTATTGCTCAAATTTTACTATCCTATTGTATTTGTTTTTATCTCGAATATTAAAAGAATATTCTCCCTCTCCCCTTCAAGGGGAGAGGGTTGGGGTGAGGGG
>JAJFJF010000033.1 GCA_021774255.1 Gammaproteobacteria bacterium | reverse complement strand
AGCTTATCGTCGAGGGTGACTTGATTGTCCGTCAAGAGCAGCGTGTTCATTTGAAAGATGAGGAGGGCAGAAAAAGCCGCTCTACACTTGAAGTAAACACTGATAACCACAAGGACACCACACAAGCATAATGGATAGGCAACAATATCTCGCTCATACCTTAAAGCTCATGGCAAGCAAAGAAACGGCCATGGCAAGTGATGCCAAAAATCTTTTGCAGAAGCAAGCAAGCCTAGCTGCCAGCACCTTTGAATTGAACGGCAAAGAATCAGCAATAGACGCTCTTGCCTCTGGTGTTGATGACTGGCTAGTATTACTTACTGCTCATTATTCCACCACCATTAAAATTTTTTCACATTTCACCCTCGAGCAACTAGAACTTGCTCAAAAATCTGACTTTGAGCGCTATGCTGAGCAGTTTATTATGACTGAGGCCCTCACTAAAGCCAAAGGGTTACATAAAACAACCACTGATCAGTTCGTTGACATTATTACCAATGGCCAAGTAGGCGGTATGAGCATTGATGAAATCAGTGAAGATATCTATCGCGCGCTCGGTGGAAATTCTGCCAAAGCTCGGGCTCAAACTATTGCACGTACTGAAGTACATAATGCAGCCACCTATGCCCAGCAAATGACCGCTGAGTCTTTAAGCCGTCCCCTAATCCGCGAATGGGTATCGGCCAGTGATAGCCGCACTCGTGACGACCACCGTGATGCCGATGACCAGCGTCGAGGGCTAAATGAACCTTTTTTAATAGGCGGTGAATCTATTGGCAGGCCAGGAGAGGGCATTTGTATGGGCTGCAGATACGTCAGTCTCAGGAAAGTCCGGGGAGTACGCTGCTTTTTGAGGTAGGTGAGTGCCGTGATGCGCTGCATAAGCAAAATATTGTGGTGAATGGAGAATTCACCAAACATATCAACAGCGTTTGGCGACCGGGTAATCATGCTGGCGGGTTAGCATTGGGTGCCGCAAGAGATGCGTGGACAGATACGATACAACAGCGGGCGGAGGTGGTAATGAATGTGCCGGTGGACAAAGGTGTGGAAGCTCAGTTGCTGGGCGAGGTGAGAGCGCAGGCATCAAGAAGTAATGATGGGATTAGGATGAGAGTGACGTCGGTGGGGTGGGTTGATGCCAGAGGAAAAGCCTAATGCCATGGGAAGATGAGCTTGAAATTTGAATAGCGTAGCTGGCTAACTTAAAGCAAGGCGTTTTATTTTTGGGATCCCTCCCTCTTCCCAATTATGCTTGCTCTATTGAACTACCGTCAGCAGCAAGCAGGTGTTTTTGCATGTGGCTATTGTCCCTTTTTGAAAAAACTTGCATCATGATATCCCGTTTGCTCCTACCGCTAGCACGAGCTCCCTCTCTTTCATATTCTTGTGCTTCTGTTTCCGTTTCGAAAATGCCAAGCTCAAATTCAGCTAAAATTCTTTGATTATCACTCAGCACACGGATGATTAAGGTAGTGATATCATCTTTTCCCGGCGTACCCACGAGTTTGTTGTCATTCTGATAATCTAACCAGCCAGGCAACAGTTTATTTGCTTTTAAAGCTTTACCCTTGCAGGTAAAGGCTTGCACATGCCTAATACGCTCTTCATCAATCAGTATGGAATATGTATACGCCTTATCAACTACTGCTGCTTGCCGTGGCAATTGATACCAGCGCTTGCATGTCCAATTCCATATCGTGGCACGATTACGGTAAGCAGCAAACAGGGTTGAAGCAATACTAGCCAAAATGAGTATTGCCGTAATTGCCTGCTGAATTTCTGACTCTCCGACGACTGCCAGGGTAAAGCTACTGCAGGCATTGCCCTCTTGGTCACTAACGCACACTTCAATAGTATGGATACGGTCTGCATAGGTTTTGGTATCTTTGTTACTAGGCTTACCCGAAAAGGTCCGGGTTGGTGCATCAAACTTTAACCAGTTGGGTAGAGGTTTCCTATTAGTCCGAGCGGCTGTGTAGATCAAAACATCACCATTGGGGTCCGTGAAAGTATCTGCTGGCACCGTGTAACGGAAGTTACTTCCGACATTGACATTTTGATTCGGTAGTTGATTGAGCAGCACCGGAGGCTGATTAGTAGTGTCTTGAATCGTCACCGTAAAAGTGTCCAATGCAAATCCGCCCTGCCCATCATCTACCCGGACGGTAATACGGATCACTTCTATCGTTGTTGGTACCCCAGAAAAAGCCTGTGTTTGATCATCAAACGTGAGCCAACCAGGTAGTGAGGCGCCGCCTTCCAGTGTTGCAACATACGTCAAAGGGTCGTCATCTGGGTCCTCAAATGTATTGGGCGGCACCGTAAAGGTCCACAGTGCGTCAGTCCCTGCTGTTTGATCGGGAATGGTCACAGCCACCAAGGGTGAGTTGTTGCCGGAGCCTACTGCAGCAACCCTGATCACAAAGGTGGTTGACATGAGCCCAGTAAAACCATCGTCACCTGTCACCTCTATCGTGTATTGCCCCCCGTCCGCAGGGGTAGGCGTACCGCTAAAGATACGCGTAGCACTGGTGAAAGAGAGCCAAGGTGGCAATACCACGTCGCCCAGCAAGGTAGCAGTGTACGTCAAGGCGTCACCATCGGGATCAAGAAAAGTATCAATGGGCACCGTTCGCCCAAATGGCACATTGAAGAAAGCATCACTATCACTCAAAGGCGTTTGCAGTATGGGTGCTTTGTTGTTGACCGTGATGGTAAACGTACCCGTGACGCTACCACCAAACCCATCGCTGGTCGTGACGTTAATCCTCAGGAGGCCTTGGTCGCCTGAAACCGGTACAGCGGAAAAAGCACGGGTGCCACTGGTAAAGCTAAGCCAACTGGGTAATGCCCCACCGCCGCTTTGTTCGGCAGTGTAAGTGAGAGGGTCACCGTCGCCATCCGAGAAGGTGTTGGCCGCAAAGGCGTAGTTCAGTGTTGCGCCAACATCAAGCGCTTGATTGGCTAAGGCATTGTCTTGCACCGGGTTGCGATTAGCCACCGTGAGTACAAAGACATCGCTCGCGCTACTGCCTATGTCATTGGTCGCGATGACCTCTATGTTGTAGTTACCTTGGGTACCAGGCAGCGGCGTCCCTGAAAAGGTGCGTGTGCCCGTAGTAAACGTGAGCCACCCGGGCAGCGCGCCGCCGCCAGCCGACTGTGCGCTGTAGTCCAAGATTGGATCGGATGGATCGGTAAACGTATCCGACGGGACGACATAGTTAAACGCCACATTCACGGCACCCGTTTGGTCCAGCAAGGGATTGGTGAGCAACAGCTCTGAGAGCGTGAAGTTATAGGCTGCAAACAGCCCTTGGCTATCTTCGACGTTGACGGTGAGGGTATAGCTATCTTGAATAGTGGGCACGCCCACCAGTTGCCACTGACTCACATCGATAATCTGCAGGCCAGGATAATAATCGGCCACATAGGCAAGATTCCCCACCACAAACACGTCTTGGGCACCGCCCGGGGTATTGTAGGTTCCCGCAAGCACTGGGGCGGCGGGGTTGCTCACATCGAGTATCTGCAGGCCAGAATCATAATCTGCCACATAGGCAAGGCTCCCCACCACAAACACGCCATAGGCATAGCCCGGGGTATTATAGCTTCCCGCCAGGGTCGGGGCGGCGGGGTTGCTCACATCGATAATCTGCAGGCCAGAATAATAATCGGCCACATAGGCAAGACTCCCTACCACAAAGACGCCATAGGCCTCGCCCGGGGTGTTGTAGCTGCCCACCAGGGTCGGGGCGGCGGGGTTACTCACATCAAGTATCTGAAGGTCGTCAATATTCGCCACATAGGCAAGACTGCCCACCACAAAGGCGCCTAGGGCAGCGCCCGGGGTATTATAGCTGCCCACCCGGGTCGGGGCGGCGGGGTTGCTTACATCGATTATCTGCAGGCCAGAACCCTCATCCGCCACATAGGCAAGACTCCCCACCACAAACACGCTCCAGGCATAGCCCGGGGTATTGTAGTTGCCCACCAGCGTCGGGATGGCGGGGTTGCTCACATCTATAATCTGCAGGCCACCTACATTATCATCCGCCACATAGGCAAGACTGCCCACCACAAAGACGCCTTGGGCATGGTCCGGAGTATTATAGCTTCCCGCCAGGGTCGGGGCGGCGGGATTGCTCACATCGATTATCTGCAGGCCAGAACCCCCGTCCCCCACATAGGCAAGGCTCCCCACCACAAACACGCCTCTGGCAATGTCCGGGGTATTGCCGCTGCCCACCAGGGTCGGCGGTTTGAGGCTCAACGTGATACCCTCCGGCAAAGGCGAGCCATTGCTTTGTTGTACGGTCAGGATTAAGTTCTCCTCCGGATTGGGGTGGCTAAAATCCGCTCGCAGGTTAATGAGCTCATTGAGCGGATTGCTGCTGCTGACTGATTGATTGGGGATTTGCTGCAAGATAACAGGCCCTTGGCCCGTCACCGTAGTAGAAATACAAGCCAACACCACAAGGGTCCAAAACACAAACAGCTTCGAAGCCATCTTACTCGTCGTTGAAATATTTTTGTCGTTTAAATCGAGAAAGAAAACCACAAGGAAACCCGTAAAAAGCAATTGCTTTGTCCTGGGTTTCTAATACCATGGCGTAACATCCCAGGGTAAGTTTAGAGTGTTATTTAACCAACATAATAAAGAGCTTTTATTTCTTCTTGGATTCAATTACCAAGTGCAACACCTCCGGATCAAAGGGTTTGAAGACAACTGACTCTTAGGAATAGCTTGATGCTAGGAAGCTTATTCTATCTCGGTGTAGTGAGGATCTACTTCCAAGGTGAAAGTCAGACGGACAGGTCGTAAGCCAAAAAAAAACGGGATGAGAAAGGCAAGCACCAAGAAGGTGGGCCCTAAGCTGATTTTGGAAGAAAAAAGTCTACTGCCAGAATCAGGGGGATCTGCGTAATAGAGGAAATGTATTTAGCTAACTTAATAGTGGGCATTTTTAAAAACTTGGATTCAATTACCAAGTGCAACACCTCCGGTATCAAAGGGTTTGAAGACAAGTGACTCTCAGGAATAGCTTGATGCTAGGAAGCTTATTCTATCTCAGTGTAGTGAGGATCTATTTCCAAGGTGAAAGTCAGACGGACAGGTCGTAAGCCAAAAAAGAACTGGATGAGAAAGGCGAGCACCAAGGGTGCTTCGGCTTGCTCGTTGCCAGAGTCAATAAGAAATAACAGCATACAAATGTTCGCGAAAAGATAGGCGCCCACCCAGATTTTGAGGGCTTTTTTATTGCTCGCACCTTCATAAGATTTTTGCTTCCCGTATAAGAAGTTGGTCACGAGAAAGAAGAAAATAAAGGCACTGCTCACCAAATCAAGGTGCGGTGTCAGGAGACTTATGCCGAAAAAAATGCATGCTAACAGGAGCATCGCGGTGGGCAGCGGGTGGGCAAGGTAAGCTTTGTATTTCCCAAAATCTTCATTAGACTCGATGGCGTTGCGCCATGCAGGCATCTGGAAGCGGTCGGTGTGGTGGATCAGAATCAGACAATTTGAGAAGTAAGCCGGTAGGGCCGTGATGGCCAGGTACAGCAATTCCAAGCGTGTTCTGCCTTGATTGGATGGCGCGCTATAGTGATGATTCCAAATGAAGAAGAGTGGACTTGCAACAAAAAGGAAAATGAACACAAGGATATCAATGACAAGCAAAGAGGTGGTGGAACCTTTCATGTTGCTGCCACCAGTGGCTTCGGAGGCAGTGCTGCTGCTTTCAGCGGGAAAAGGGCTTGCTGAAGCAGAAGTGTTTGCCGCCACGCTAATGCTAGCAACGGCTGTTTCTGGAGCACTGTCTGGCAGGCCAGGTGCAATGCCAAAGCTTGCATCTGGCAAGACCAGCAACGCCAGCAACAACATAAAAGGCGCACGCATTTGGGGAGTTATTTTTTAAGAACGAGGCAAATAAGGAATTGCTTCTGTATATATAGAGTAACATCTGGATGTAACTTCTTATTGAATAATGCCATTAATATATGCTTGTTAACTAACTTTATTTTGGCTGTTTTTTGAGACGAACAGAGGTGTTCTTATTTTTAATGTTGCTGTTCAAGGTTGAGATATTGAAAAACCATTCGCTTTAGATTGGCAGAATGAGGCAGAGCAGATGAGGCTTAGTTAACGCTTTGATACTCCCTGCTTCTTCTAGTGAGCCAGCAGAGGGATATCGCACTCACCACAATCACGCCCGTCAGAACACCGAACAGGATGTACATGGTATTGCCTCTCGAAGAGCCGTCGCTATCAGCGCTTCCATCGTTAGGCAAGGCAAAGGAGGCGGCTTGAGAGGAGCTCGGGGCCATGGGGGTTCTCGAAGGAAGCGCGAAGACAAGCTTGACAGTCAAGGCCAAGAGAGTAAGCAAGAAAAGAAGATTGGACATTTAACAGGGTATTTTTTTAAAGCTGTTTCTGAATATATACCGTAACAGCGTAGTGTAAGTTTTTAATTGTCTATACTTAATAAGTCACTTTAAGAACATTTTAGGAAAGAATGATGGGCGCGTTTAAATATAAAATTATTTTCTCTTTTATTTTCATGTCATTAATCTTTTGCGATTTCGCGGCATCCGATACTATTTTTATACAAAAAAATGGCACAGCACCTGTCATTGTTGGGTTTGCCTTACCGCAAGTTTTTCAACAAATAGAAGGGGAGGAGCATGATGCGCAGGATACTCAAGCGCAGCGTGCCGCCATCACACAGGCCCAGCAACACCTTATTGATCGTACGCGTGAAGCAGGCGGTACGCTCAGCAATATTAAGCAATTTCGCTATATCCCGTATATGGCCATGACGGTGGATGAAAAAGCACTCACGGCATTGAATAACGATCCGCATGTTACTTATATTCAAGAAGACAGCATCGATCGCTTAACACTGGCAGACAGTGTGCCGCTTATTGGCGCAGACAAAATTGCAAGACGGTATGCCGGTGAAAATGTGGCGGTTGCGATTTTGGATACCGGTGTCGATCCCACTCATCCTTTTCTCGCAACATCAGCATCCGGGACGACAGAAAGCAGAATTCTTACAGAGGCAGAAGCCTGCTTTTCTAGTTATGTTGCTGCGCATGAAGCTTTCAGTATTTGTCCCAATGGTGAAGAGCAAGAGTTTGGCCCAGGGGCCGGTGTGAATTGTGATGTGCACACAAGCCAATGTGGGCACGGCACACACGTAGCCGGTATCGCGGCGGGGAGCGGTGATCTTGTCGCAGACAAAGATATGGATGGGGTGGCCAAGGCAGCAAGTATTATTCCTATACAAGTCTTTTCCTGGGTAACGGTAGGCACACCTTATTTAGGTGCTTATGAGTCTGATCAAATTTTGGGTTTAGAGCATGTATTAAGTTTAAACGAGGAATATCAAGACGGTAGCGGGCCTACGATTGCCGCTGCCAATTTAAGTTTAGGCAGCGGTACGTATAGCACACCTTGTGATAATAGGGAGGCGCAAAAAGCGATTATTGATAAGTTGCGCAAAGTGGGTATTGCAACAGTGATTTCATCTGGCAACGACGGTTCTTCAACGGGGATCAGTGCGCCGGCTTGTATTTCCAGTGTGATCAGTGTGGCGAGCACCACAAAAACCGATCAGGTTGCGAGCCATTCTAATGTGAGTGATTCCGAGGATTTTTCATTACTGGCCGCACCCGGTTCATCCATTGTGTCTTCTATTCCAGCAAATGAAGCAGGCGAGTGGGCTTGGGGCACGAAATCAGGCACCTCGATGGCCGCACCACATGTCACCGGTTGTTGGGCGTTGCTGAAAGAGCTCAGGCCAAATGCCAGCGTGGATGAAATATTTGACGCTTTGAAAGAAACTGGGGTGCCAGTTGGTGAGCCTCGTGATGATGTGGAAGTCCCTCGCATCCAATGTGACAAGGCAGTTAAGGCTTTATTGCGAGATTGAGTCGCTGCAAGAAGAGAAGAGGTAACGTTCGAACCTTCTTGCGACATACCCGCACCTGTTACACCATATGAATAGAACTTCTGAGTAATTTTAGAAGAGCGCCGGTAGTGCTATTTCGAAAATGACGGCACCTAGTGACCCTACTGACGCTGATTTTCAGCGTGCACTCGAAAAGCTTCAAGCGCCCTACAGTACAGCGCGTTACTTTGAGCTACCAAAAGATAAGCTCGTTGAATGCCTGGTAAGCGCGATGGCCTCTTCTCTGAACCCAGAAGAAAAAGCGGCGACTGCGTTGACGCAGTGGAAGGTGCGCTTTGAACAAATTGCTGGCTTAGTCGCAGACAGGCTCATCTTACAGAACCCGCAATGGAAACGTACCGCGGCCTCCGATGCAGCCATGCTTGCTGTTGTCACTCGCTTTATCAGAGCAGCAGGGACAATGCTTGCTGCGCTCATTGTTGAAGCAGGCGGTATGCCGCTCCCAAAAAGTTTACCCTCGAACAGAGGTAAGTTGAGCCAGGCTATTGCGCAGCAGCCCTTTTTGCAAAAAATGACCTTGAGGAGTACTTCAATGGGGGAAGCGGCTTTTACATTCAATGCGATTGAGGCTGCGACTATTGAGAAGGCATGTGGGGCTCTTGCCGCACAGCAGGCGCGCGGAAGGCTAAGTCACCGACGGAATTCCGGCCTGCCGCGGCCTCGCCCCAGCGTTTTGGCGTTGGGCACTTCAAACGCGAACATTCATCGCGCGGAGGATGATGAGGAGGAGGAAGGTTAAAGCATAAAGCGCTTCTTTGGTCTCGTGGCTTAAGGCCCTCGCTTTGCATAATGCTCAAAAGCAAAGAGCAAAAATAAAAGAACTCTCAAGCGGCGCAGCCGGTATTGGATTTTATACTTCCTTTTTGAAAACCCCTTAAAATATGTTATTCAACTAGCTTCTCTGTTTGAAATACACTACGCTGACTTAAGTTGTCAGCGCTTTTTTAATGCGGGTTAAGGCATTTTCCAATACATCCAAACTGGTCGCGAAGCTGATCCGCATATGACCAGGGGCACCAAAGGCTGAGCCAGGTACGAGGGCCACGCCGGCTTCTTGCAAGAAGTACTCGGCTAAGGCCACATCATCTGCAATATCGCTTTTTGCGTCGATAATATCTTGCATATTGGGGAAGGCGTAGAAGGTGCCATCGCCAGGTAAGCAGCGGACGCCAGGAAGTTCATTTAATGTGTTAACCACAAAATCATGACGTTCTTTAAAGGCTTGTATCATTTTCTTCACGCAGTCCTGCGGACCTTCTAGTGCGGCTTGCGCAGCGACTTGTGAGATAGAAGTGGGGTTGGAGGTGCTTTGTGATTGTATTTTCTTCATCGCACCGATTAAATCAGCTGGGCCGCCGGCATAACCAATCCGCCAGCCGGTCATCGCATACGCTTTAGAGACACCGTTTAAGACGATGGTGCGGTCGTATAATTCAGGGCATACCATGACGATGTTGCTAAAGGGCTCGTCTGTCCAGAGGATATGCTCATACATATCGTCGGTGGCAATCAGCACGTCAGGGTGCTTCAGCAGCACGTCTGCTAGCGCTTTTAGTTCAGCCGCCGAGTAGGCCACACCGGTTGGGTTGCTGGGGCTGTTCAGCGAGAGCAGGCGTGTTTTGGGCGTAATGGCTGCCTCAAGCTGCTCGGGGGTTATTTTATAGCCTTGTTCGTCACCGGCTTCGATAATCACAGGGTTGCCGCCCGCCAACAGCACCATGTCAGGGTAAGACACCCAATAGGGCGCCGGGATAATGACCTCATCACCAGGGTTCAGCAGGGCTTGTGCCAGGTTAAAAAAGCTTTGTTTACCACCACACGACACAAGTATTTGTTTAGCTTCGTAGTCTAATCCATTGTCTCGCTTGAATTTGTTGATGATGGCTTTTTTCAGTTCGGGTGTGCCATCGACAGCGGTGTATTTGGTAAAGCCATCTTGGATGGCTTTGATGGCCGCGGCTTTAATGTGATCGGGCGTATCAAAATCCGGCTCACCGGCGCCTAAGCCAATGATATCTTTACCTTCGGCGCGCAGCGCCATGGCGCGGGCAGTGACCGCCATTGTCGGAGAAGGTTTAATGCGTTGAACGCGTTCTGAAAGTTGAATTGCCACAGTCTTGCCTCTTATCGTTAGGGGTACAAAAGGGTATTATGATAAGCCATTTTACCCCGGATGCATAAGCCCCCAACCCCCATGACCACAAAAGGTAGCGGAAAATTTAAAGTTGTTGCGGATTTCACCCCTAAAGGTGATCAGCCCGAGGCTATTCATGCGCTCACAGAAGGGGTGGAGGCAGGCCTTGCCCATCAAGTGCTGCTCGGCGTAACAGGCTCAGGGAAAACCTTTACCATTGCGAATGTTATCGAAAATTGCCAACGTCCTACTTTAATATTGGCGCCCAACAAAACCTTGGCCGCGCAGCTCTATGGGGAGATGAAAGCCTTTTTCCCGCAGAATGCCGTCGAGTATTTTGTGTCTTATTACGATTACTATCAGCCAGAAGCCTACTTGCCGGGCAGTGACACCTTTATTGAGAAAGACTCGGCCATCAATGAGCATATTGAGCAAATGCGCTTATCGGCCACCAAAGCCATTTTAGAACGGCCCGATACCGTGATTGTGGCCTCCGTCTCGGCTATTTATGGTTTGGGTGATCCGCGCTCTTATTTAAGCATGGTGTTGCATCTGGATCGGGGCGACAAGGTCGATCAACGTCATATCTTGCGTCGTCTCGCTGAGCTGCAATACCGTCGCAATGACACCGAGCTGCAGCGCGCGACGTATCGTGTGCGGGGAGATGTGATTGATATTTACCCGGCGGAATCCGATAAAGAGGCGGTGCGGGTGCAGTTATTTGATGATGAAATTGAGCAGCTGGCTTTCTTTGATCCGCTCACAGGTGAAGTATTACGAAAAGTACCTCGCTTAACTATTTATCCCAAAACACATTATGTGGCGCCACGTCAGAAATTACTGGATGCGGTGGAGCGTATTAAAGCAGAAGGTAAAGCGCGGGTGGCGGAATTTCGCCGGCTGGATAAATTAGTGGAAGCACAGCGCTTAGAGCAGCGCGTACAGTTTGATATCGAAATGATGATAGAGCTGGGGTATTGCTCCGGCATTGAAAACTACTCGCGCCACTTGGCGGGCACGGCTGCGGGTGAGCCGCCCCCCACGCTGTTTAGCTATTTGCCCAAAAATGCGCTCCTGGTGATCGATGAATCGCACGTGGGCGTGCCGCAGTTAGGCGCGATGTATAAAGGCGATCGCTCGCGCAAAGAAACACTGGTCGAATACGGCTTTCGTTTGCCATCGGCCTTAGATAACCGCCCACTGCGTTTTGATGAGTTTGAGCGCATTGCGCCGCAGACGATTTATGTGTCCGCCACACCCAGCCAATATGAACTCGAGCACGCCGAAGGCAGTGTGGCAGAGCAGGTGGTGCGGCCCACGGGGCTGCTTGATCCTGAATTAGAAGTGCGCCCGGTCGACACACAAGTCGACGATGTGCTTTCTGAAATCCAAAAACGCGTGCCGCTTGAAGAGCGCGTGTTGATCACCACGCTGACCAAGCGCATGGCAGAAGACTTAACCGATTACCTCTCTGAGCACGGTGTACGCGTGCGTTATTTGCATTCTGACATTGATACTGTCGAGCGGGTCGAAATTATTCGCGATTTACGATTGGGGCAGTTTGATGTGCTCGTCGGCATTAACTTGCTGCGTGAAGGATTAGATATTCCCGAAGTGTCATTGGTGGCTATTTTTGATGCCGATAAAGAAGGCTTTTTGCGCTCGACCCGATCGCTTATCCAAACCATTGGGCGTGCCGCGCGTAACTTGCATGGTAGAGCAATTTTATATGCCAACCGGGTGACGCGCTCGATGGAAGAGGCAATGGGAGAAACCGAGCGCCGTCGTGCGAAACAGGAAGAATATAATAAAACGCATGGGATCACCCCAACGGGTATCAAGAAAGCAGTGGATGATGTGATGGAAGGGGCTTATGCCACGACGAGCGTTGAGTCCGCCAAAAAATATGCTGAAGTGGCAGATGAAGCAGCGAAATATTTGGCCTTATCTCCCAAAGACTTATCGAAGAAAATGAATGAGCTAGAAGAAGAGATGTATGAGCATGCTAAGAATTTAGAATTCGAGCAAGCCGCTAAATTGCGCAATCAATTACAGCATTTAAAAGAAGAGGTGATGAAGTCGCCTTTTTAACAGGGTTTGTTTTTTTTGGACTTTGGACAAAAAGTTCTAAAAATAAAAGGGTATTTTTTGAGTTATTTTTATAACTTATATATAATGTATGAGCATGATGAACAGCTTTAACGTTCACTCGACTAAAAATAAAAGAAAAGGATGCCCCTCA
>JAJFJF010000032.1 GCA_021774255.1 Gammaproteobacteria bacterium | reverse complement strand
AATTTTCAGGGTACAAAGAGATTGCAGAAGCATTAGATGCGCAAATGTATTTTGCGCATCCTTATTCTTCTTGGGAACGTGGCACAAATGAAAACAGTAACGGATTATTGCGACAATACTTTCCTAAAAGAAAAACGGACTCTTGAATTCAAATATAAAATGCAATATCACCTGTACTTATTCTTAGCTTTGTATGCTGATTGATCTTTATCTTGTACGGTGACGTAAAACGACCCTTTCGGTGCTGCAGTTACCTGCTGAGGCCACAATTTCTTTTATGCTTCTCAAAGTGACCCAAAATTATCTATGTGAGTGCTAGGTACGCCAATAGGTTCCTCGCTCAAGAAAAACCTTTTACTCCGTACCCAGTGGGTGCAGACGGCTTTTAGAACGAGATTTAGAGCGACAATAAGCTATTATAAAAGCAAATACTGTCACCGCTGCAAATATACCCACTACTTTCGCGAAGGTGGCTATTCCTGCCCAAGGATCGTTACATATAATCAGTTTCACACCTTCATTTCGCTTGGTATGGCAACTGCGGGTTGAGTTGATGGGGTATTCGGTTTCAGCGAGCTCAACTAGTTCGCTTTCCGTGCGCGCGGTTTTCATGGTGCAAGTTTTGGAGACTTGATTCTCAGGTTCCTCCTCACTATTAACGAGTTGGACTTTTAACTTGCATTGATATTCTTCTTCTGTCTGTCCGCCTCTTATTCCTTGCGGGATCCGCTCGCAAGTCACAGAGTTGCCGATTGCCCTGCATTCTGTATTGCCGTTTCTTCCACCCTGGAATATGCCAGCTAGACCCAGGAGCACCGCAAGTAGCACTGTTATCGCGAGTAAAACCAGTGGAACCAAAAATCCATCAAGGGGTTTCTGTTTAGCCTGGGGCGAGCGAGCATGAATCGGGGCGCGCGCTCCCTGCAGCGGCTGTTCTGCACCTGAAGTAGTGCTAGCGCTACTATTACTATCCTCATCCGGTATCACTTCCTGTAATTCGCTCATTTTTAGACACGAGAAACATGTAAAGTCAAACACTGTCTAACTAGATACTGTAACACCGAGAGGTAAGTTTTTAATAGTGCGAGCATTTATCATTTTTTTTGCTTGGGAGAGAGGCGCTGTGTATCCCGCCGAATCTAGCGTTACCTGGCACGGTACCCCAGCTTCTTTTAGTCGCCAGAGGAATATCAAGGCGCGCTTGCGGCGCGTGGCTTGCTCTTTGCTACCACCTCCACGCTGCCGTTGTTTTTTAGCATTGGGCCGAGCAGGCAATTACAACTTACATGCACATGTTACTTTATATATATAGAAGGCGTTTTTCATAAAATAAAAAATATGACGGAGTCACTGCAAGGTGCGGTTCAGCACACTTCTGCTCAAGAAACAGGAGAAACGACTTCTGACATTACGCTGCTTCCAGGAATACGCGTTCTGCGCGCCGATAGCACGAATGATTATGAGGGTAAAACAACCGTGACTGGCCCGAAAGATGGCACCATCCCTCTTCTGCCAAGCAACCCTCCTGGCTACCCGATTGTGTTGCTGCAAGCCAGGAGAGATCCAGGAGAGCAGAGAGGCTTCGCTTTCGTCGCCCACATTCAAGAAGATCCTGAGCTCACAATGGAAGGCCTTTTGAAGGTTTTGAAGCTTGAAGGCTTGGGCCCCATCCACGTCTTTGTGAATAAGGATCCCAAAGCGGCGCATCATACTGAGATAGCGGATCCACCCAACCCTGTTCCCCTGTCTGGCGACGCAGCCTTTGACTTGTACGAGCTCCAAAAGGACAAGCCTTTGGAAAAACTGGGAGTGGTATACCACAAAACTTGGATTTGGCTTGTTGTGAATCCTGACCAAGATACCATCGTATCTATCTACTACCCTCAGGGTAGCAAGATCGACTTTACTGACTACACCTTTCACTTTGCGAGCATGATTTGAGCACCTTATAAGGTACCAAACAAAAAAACAGCATGCCTTACCTGTGTTTTCAAAAGTATTTCAAAAAAAACCAAAAATTATACATTGTTTTTTATTGATTTGAATTTATTACAAATCAAACAAAAAATTTACATCCCAATGTTACTCTATATACTTAGAAGAAGAGATAAAGTTGTCGATGTCGTTTGTCCCTAAAATATTTCATCTTTTGTTTTCAGAAGAAGCTGAAGAAGAAAGACAGCTCCTTGAGGCTGTGAAGCAATGCTCCTGGGCAACCTCAAATTGGACAATTTCTAAAGGAGGCCTCCCTCGTAGCGCTAAAACTGCTCCAATATGGTTCCCAAGCTTGCATTGGTGCAAGGTTACCGAGCGGCTTGCTGGCATGGGGTGGGCCTTCTCCCTCGAGGATTCATCTGTTGTTTATCCTGCTGACCGTCACCCCGAAAATATAAAAGTTAGGCTTTACTTCAATTACAACAAGCCCTTAGAGAAATTCACTCATTCCAAGTTTCGCGAAAAGGTAGACGAGGTCGAGAACTTACTTCTTGGGATTCGGGATGCCCAAGACAAAACCGAAGTGGGGAGCCTCCTTTTGTCTCGCTACTCAGGGATTCATTTGGTATTACACGCTCTTATAGAAAATGGAAAACCTCGATTCGCTATACTTCTTGCCAGAAGCGAGCTATGTGCTCCTACGGTTCGTTTTACAAACTCGATCGAAGAGAAGGACTTTCAGGAGTGACTGATTTTAACCCTCTACTTTAAGGACTCAAGGTCTTGAGCGCTTAGGCTAGTTTAAAATCTTTCTTAAAAGTGACTCTTAAATCCAAGGCTCAAAAAAAACAGACTCTTTTAGCCAGAAAAATAACTTATAGTTTCTGATCTAAGTTAAATATCTTTTTATCTTAAATAAAAACATACATCTCAATGCCTATAACTCAAAGCGCCCATTAAAGGCGTGCGCCAAGGTATTGCTGTCGATGTACTCTAATTCGCCGCCAATCGGCACGCCGTAAGCGATACGGGTGGCGCGAATGCCGTGATTTTTAGCCATGTTGGCAATATAGTGGGCGGTGGCATCGCCTTCTACGGTAGGGTTCGTGGCCAACACCATTTCTTTGATTTCGCCCTGGGCTAGCCGCAGGCTAAGTTTATCTAAGCCAATATCTTCCGGGCCAATGCCATCAAGAGGCGAGAGGTGTCCCATTAACACAAAATAATAACCACGGAAATGACTGCCCTGCTCCACCGCCAATACATCGGCAGGTGTTTCAACAACACATAACACCGCAGGGTCGCGGCTTTTCTGCAAGCAGATCTGACACAAAGGATTTTCTGAAAACGTACGACAACGTTCACAATAGCCAATGTCCTCCATGGATTTGGCCAAGCTTTGAGAAAGCTGCTTTCCTTTATCACGCTCGCGGCTTAATAAATGAAACGCCATACGCTGCGCAGACTTTGGCCCCACGCCGGGCAAACAACGTAGGCGCTCGATCAGTTCATCAATCAGGGGGCTAAAGGTGGGGGTCATGATTGCTTTAAAAAGGCAGTTTAATGCCGCCGGGTAAGCTAATGCCTTCGGCAAGGTCGCCCATTTTGGCTTTCTTTTCTGCTTCGATTTTGCGAGAAGCATCATTCACCGCTGCGGCAATTAAGTCTTCCAGCATTTCTTTATCTTCTTTTAATAAGCTATCTTCAATTTTCACTTCTTTGAGATCATGATGACCTGTCATGACAACACGCACTAAGCCTGCACCTGCATCACCCGTCACTTCCAATTTGCCCGCGTCTTCCTGCGCTTTTTGCATATCTTCTTGAAGTTTTTTTGCATGTTTAAAGAGTTTACCAATGTCTGCTTTCATATTATCTCCAGCGTATTTCTAATGGGGTGGTTATGTTGTGATGAGTTTTGCAGAGCTCGGGTCAAGTTGCGCGCCCAATGCATTTTGTAGTGCCTGCACCGTATTATCTTCTTGCAAGTTGGCAACCGCTTCGTTGCGCTGCGCTTCTTGTTTGCGTGCTGTTTGATCAGCAGGCGTTTCTTGCGTGACCGCTGCGACAGTAATTTCCAGCTGATATGTTTTGCCCAGTGCTTTCTCTAATGCCTCTGCAATGGTGGCCTCTTGGTCTTTGTTTAGCATCGCCGCGTGCTTTTCATCTAAATTTAAATGAATATGCGTTTGGCTTGCCTCGGTAAGCACACAATTATCAACGATCATTTTGGTGCGGCCGGTAAGCGGTAATTTTTTAACTAAGGTGGGCCAATCTTGGCTCGTCAAGGTGTCACCTTTTTGGTTTACAAAGGTGAGCGCTTTATCAGGTAAAGCTTCAGCGGGTAAGCATTCACGTTCCATTTGTAGGGGCAGCCCCCCGTGGCGGCCCGGGCGGCCACAGGGGGCCGCCCCTACAGGTGCTTGAGTATCCCTGTGAACAGTTACTTGAGAAGTTGTCTGTTGTGGCCTAGAAGCCGGCTCAGATTTTTGTCTTTTGCCAGTAGGTTTGCTTGACGGAGTCGAAGCGCTAGGAGGCGCTAAACTAAACGCCAACATACGCAGCAAGGCCATTTCAAAACCCGTTTTCGGATCAGGGGCCAATGGCAAATCGCGCCTGCCTATTAAGGCAATTTGATAAAGTAGCTGTACTTCTTCGGCCGTTAAGGCGCCCGCCCAGGCGGCTATTTGCTCTTGACTGTAGTCATGATCGCCTTCGGCGTCAGGTACCGCTTGATAAAGCGCAATGACATGCAGCAACGTTGTCAGTGCCGCAAGCACCTCATCATAATCTAAACCTTTTTCTGCCAGTTGTTTCGTATACGCTAGCAGCGCCCCGCCATCTTTTTCTATTAAGCTATCCAGCAAGCGTGCGACATCATTGCGCTCCATGGTACCTAACATGCTACTGACATCGGTTGCCATGACCTGCCCATTACCAAAGGCGATAGCCTGATCTAACAAACTTAACGCATCACGCAAGCTGCCATTGCCCGCGCGTGCCAGTTGCCTCAGGGCGGGCGGTTCTGACTGGATTTTTTCTTCACCTAATACATGCTGTAAATGTCCGGCAATGCAGTCGATGCTTAAGTTTTTCAAATGGAACTGCAAACAGCGCGATAATACTGTGACCGGTAGTCGTTGTGGATCGGTGGTTGCCAACAAGAAAATCACATGCTCTGGCGGCTCTTCTAAGGTTTTGAGCAACGCATTAAAGCTGTGCCCAGAAAGCATGTGGACCTCGTCAATAAGGTAGATTTTATAGCGGCCGGCGGTGGGGGCGTATTGCACGTTATCCAGCAGCTCACGCGTGTCTTCTACTTTGGTGCGCGAAGCGGCATCCACTTCGATTAAATCAACAAAGCGGCCCTGGCCAATCGTTTGACAAGCATCGCAGTGCCCGCAAGGGGTTGGCGTTATTCCCTGCTCGCAATTCAGACATTTGGCTAAAATACGTGCCAGCGTGGTCTTCCCGACGCCGCGCGTGCCCGTGAAGAGATAGGCATGATGCAAACGCTGATTACTCAGGGCATTGGTGAGGGCACGCAACACATGTTCTTGCCCTACCATTTCATCGAATGCACGAGGTCGCCACTTACGGGCAAGTACTTGGTAACTCATATCGCCAGAATAATCTCTACTGCAAAAATTGAATTAGGTGGCAGTTCATAGGCGCCACACCTTAGCACACGCAGCCATTGCTGCCGCTGCTCCCTTCCGGGCCTGACGGGGTTCACAATTTCGCATTGCCAGGGGACCCCTATAAACCGCCATAAATCAAAAGCTTAAAAGGATATTGCCAGAAAGTATTTTAAATAATTTACTTTAAAATAAGTGCTTGAATATTCTTAACTGCTTATAAAGCCATTATCAGTGATTTCCTAAGTCTGCTCAAGTAACTTAGGGATCATCGAATGTGCGATGCTGAGGCTGCTATACTTTAACAGTTAGTTAAATAGCATTTGGTTTCAATGGAGAGAAAAGATGGCCATTATCCCCCTTCTATCGGAAGAAGCAGCAAATGAAGACGTTAAAAAAGTCTATGAGGAGATTAAAAACACCTTTGGGATCGACTTTGTGCCTAATCTTTTTAAAGCAATGGGGAATAACCCCGAAATACTGGCCAGCACGTGGGCAGAATATAAAGCCATCATGGAGCCAGGTGAGCTTAACGCACGTGAGAAAGAAATCATTGCTATGGCCGTTTCAGCCACGAATAACTGTGAATATTGCATCCACGCACATCAGGCCGCACTAAAAGGCATGGGGATGACAGAGCAAGGCATCCTCGAGTTAGTGGCCGTGGTGGGCCTCTACAACCATTTTAATAAGTTCTTAGATGGCTTAAGAGTTGAGCCTGATTTAGGAGTTTAAGCCTTTCTCAAAGGCACAGCGCAGCGTTTCAGCACTACGCAGCCCAATTGCCCTGATCTTGCAACATACCTCCTGACGTTACAGTATATCTAGAGAGATATTTGGAGAGAGTTTACCTCCTCCCTCGCTCCCCTACTTCTTCCACAGCGCCATCATGCCACTTTCTTGGTCTCGTCTGGAAAAAAGCAAATATTACTGTCAGTTGGGAAAACACATGAACCGCACCCTTTGGATCATGTTGCTTGCTGCGTTTATATTGCTCGTCGTTGCTTATTCAAAACACACAGAACATGAAGCATTTCAGCGTTACCAGAAAGGTTATTTCCTGGTGGCAAATGTCACAAAGATGGATATCCTTCAGGCCAAGGGAAAGCCTCGTTACTACTCAGAAATGCAGGGCACCGGGCAGTTGCTCTGGCCGCCTCAGGAACACATACCAATTGCGCTTAGATGCCCTAAACCAAAGGGTTCCGAGAAAAAAGCACAAAATTGTCAAGCGAAGATCCTGAGCGCCAACACCTCGTCCATATTGGTTGATAAGCAAGAAAAAGTGGAGGGGCATTTTGTCGCTTACCTTTTTGAGGATGTCCCAAAAGGCTCAGAGAATGCGGCGCTTCTCGTAATCATCGCTGCCTGCGTCGCCGCTCCTAAGCTCGTGCACTTTCCTTTTGGGTGCTACAACTGGTGCCGCCAAGGTAAGAAAGCAAGGCAAGTGCACCCCCCTCCACCTGTACACCTCAACCCAATTATTCCCGAGGAGCTTTCAATAGAGGGAGTCTAGCAGAAGTATTACTTTCCAAAACAACGTAAACCCTTTGTTAGATAATGGTTTTTCACTCAACTTCCAGCAACACTTTACAAAAAATACTTGAACAAATTTTAAAAAATAACAATCAATATGTCATTTAAATGACTTTTTTGTGACTCTCTTTTAACTCTTGCTTACTTATTTAAGTGATATATTGACCTCTTTTGCCTAAAATCTAAAGATAAGCAATAAACGCAGCGTGCATCAACATTGAAAATGGATAACAAAACTTGCCTATTTTGGTTTCGCCAAGATCTACGCTTATCTGATAATCCAGGTTTATCCGCCGCCAGCAAATATGGCACGGTTATACCTGTTTATATTTTAGATAACACTGCCCCCAAACAATTTACGCTCGGCGGTGCCAGCAAATGGTGGCTACATCATTCCTTAAGCGATTTAAACAACAGCCTCGATAAAAAATTAAACCGATATCATGGCAATCCTGACGCCCTGCTTTGCGAGATAATTAAAAAGCACAAGGTGAGCGCTGTATTTTGGAATACCTGTTACGAACCTTGGCAATTAAAGCGAGATAAAAAAATCAAAAAAACTCTCGACAGTTTAGGGGTGGAAGGCAGAACGTTTAATGCCTCACTGCTCTGGGAACCTTGGGAGGTTTTAAAAAAAGACGGCACACCGTATAAAGTGTTTACCCCTTTTTATCAGCGAGGTTGCCTGAATGCCCCCGCGCCAAGCGCACCGCTTTCCAAGCCAAGAAAGCTTCGCCTCAAAAAAGATCCTGGCAGTTGCGCACTGAAAGCGCTTAATTTGCTGCCTACCCAGTCTTGGGGCAAAAAACTGGAAGCACATTGGCATGTGGGTGAAGCAGCCGCAAGAAAGAAGCTTACCTTATTTTTAAATAAACAGTTAAGTGGGTATACGCAAAATAGAGACTATCCCCATCAAGCAGGCACTTCTCAACTCTCACCTTACTTACATTTTGGTGAAATCTCGCCCCGTCAAATTTGGCATGCTACGCATCTGAAGGCTGGTGCACATCGACAAGAAAGCGCCGGCTTTTTACGCCAATTAGCCTGGCGTGAATTTTCTTATTATTTGCTTTACCACTTCCCCACATTGCCCATTAAAAACTTTCAAGCTAAATTTGACCGCTTTCAATGGAAGCATCGTGCTCGAGATTTAAATGCTTGGCAAAAAGGCCAAACAGGCATTCCGCTTGTGGACGCCGGCATGCGAGAACTCTGGCAAACAGGCTATATGCATAACCGTGTTCGCATGGTCGTGGCGTCATTTTTAATTAAAAACTTATTAATTCATTGGCGGCGTGGAGAAGATTGGTTTTGGGACTGCTTAGTGGATGCCGATTTGGCGAACAACAGCGCCAGCTGGCAATGGGTGGCTGGCTCAGGTGCCGATGCAGCGCCTTTTTTCAGGATTTTTAATCCCGTTAGGCAAGGTGAGAAATTTGACCCTGACGGTGAGTACACGCGTCGATTTGTGCCAGAACTAACCCCGCTGCCAAATAAATATCTATTCAAACCTTGGGAAGCCCCTGAGGCGGTATTAGCTGAATGTGGCATTGTTTTAGGGAAAACTTATCCTAAGCCTATTGTTGATCTTGACGCTTCACGCAAGCAAGCATTGGCGATTTACCGTGCAGCCGTTCGTTAAGAAGGCGGAATAAAAATATATTTTTCAGTTGCTTATAGCAATCTTTTCGCTTAGCCTCAAAAAGCGCTGACGTAAGCGTTCAGGGGGGCGCAATCTCTGTACGTATTGTAGGGGTCGCCCCTACAGATGACCTGCCCCCGTAAACGCTTACATGCTGACATACCTTCTCATGTTACGCTATATATCATGAAGCATGTTGTCTCTTGCTTAATCCTTGTTTTCCTCTTTTTCACTTTCTCATTATGCCCTCCCGGCAAAAAAACTCTTCTTGTTCGCTAATGGACATCATTTTGTTCATGTTAGTTATTGATGGTGTGTTTGCCACTTTTGCTGGCTTCCTTTATCTACCAAAAGATCGGCACTTTGCTAAGTATGAAAAAGGTATTTTTTTTCCACCTCCAAACAAAACATACACAAACATCAGGGAAAGCACCCACGGCTACTTCGCCGAAATATACGCTGAGGGGTTCAGCGAGACGGCCCCAGCTGAAATCATTCCTCTGGCGCTTCGATGTCCAAAACCTAAAGGGGAAAAAGAAAAAGCGCAAGCTTGCCGAGATGCAATTTTAGCTGAAGCAAATGTCACGATACGCATACATAACAAAAAAGAAAGTAAGGGAGGGCTTGTTGCTTACCGAAGCCAGCAGATTGCCAGGATTTCAGGTCGCTCTACTACCCTGTTCATAACGGCCGGATGCTTGATTGGAGCAGGCGTGCTTCGGCTTATTTTTGTTTGTTGTCAGAATTGCTATAAATCTTGGAGCGCGCGAAGACGTCGGAAAGTTAGGAGCCTTCGGAGATCTCAAGGGGGAGTTTCTTTTGTCTGAGCAGAGTCAGTGTCTGTTTAAAAAAGGGATAAAGCAAAGTTATTTTTCTGGCTTTATTTAATGCAAGCTCTCGGAGCACTGCGAATTTTAAGGATACCCCTGATGGATTAATATCATTTTTTCCTTCACCCGAGAAAGTTATAAATTTAACTTAAAACCAATTGTTTTTTAAATCTGCTCTCAAGCGTATCTACTTGCTACTCATGTTTTACTTTCCCAACTAAAAACTAAGACCAGTGCGTTTTCTCAAGCCTCGAGACTCAACAAAAAATACTTTAGTAGGCCTGCCCTGAAAGAACATGAAGATTTGTGCGCGTGCAAACCAGCTGAAACTTCGGGTTTTTAACACGCATCAAAAAAAGCACAAGCTTTTCAACACAAGTAGCGAGCTTATTGGCAGCAGGAAGTACTTTTTCAGTTGAAATCTTTTGGGCTTTCGTTAACAACTCTCCTATTTTGGATGAGCGAAATAAGTCTCTTTGTTGGGTGCACGCAAAGCTAGCCGGTAAACGGCTAAGATCCGCACTTTCCACAGTAAAGGTCGAAAAGCAGTCTGAAGAGCTGGGGAAAACAAATTCTGACTCAGGGGAGTAGCTTTCTTCTTGACGCTCAGCCTCCCCTTCCTCTGTATCAGAAGTATCAGCAAGCAAGGCTTCATAAGAAAAACAAGCCCTTGCCTGGCTAATTTCTCTGTCACAATACTGGAGTGCATTAGAAAATTCCGTCAATAGCCCTACGAGGTGGGGAGAACTTTCCTCAATCTTCAGGTTAATGGCTGCAAAGAAAACACGAATTTTTTCATGGAGATGTGCTAGGCAAAAAAGCAAGAAGGCATAAAGCACATCCGGTATGATTTCAGCGATATTCTTAAAAAGTTGTATTTTTCTTGTTTCAAGATCATCAGGCAAATCGTCCTTCATCAGACGTTCGAAATCTTCATCAGGGAGGTTCGGGTTCAAAGCAGCCTCCCGAAGCGCTTCCAGATAAGTAATTTCCGTTTGCAGGATCTGGAGGAAGCTCTCTTTCAATTGGGAAGCCGTTGTAGCTGCCAACTCAGACTGCCCAAGGTCAGGGTAGCATACGACAGCATTGGCTTTGATCAGAATATACTCAATATATTCATAAATCTCTCGGAAGCTTTCCTGAACAAGTTTTTGTTCCAAAGCTAGTTCTTCAAACTTTGTCGCAACGAGGTGGGTATTCCTAAGAAACTCCGCATAGGGGTTTTTTAATGGCTTTTCCCCCTCTACTTGCTGCTTAATGGTTTTGCACTTAGTTTTGTGAGAAAAGAGGTTCCAGTGCACTCTCTGGCATACTTTCCCACAATAATAAACTGCCTTGCACTCCCCACAGCGAGAGAGCCGTGTGTCTCCCCGCTGCTCTTTATCACAGACAGCACAGCAGTAAACAATCAACGATTTATTGTTTTGTTTTTCGTTAATACGCGCACTCATTCAATCTCTTCTTTATTAATGGTGTAACGTTTGAGTGTAAGTTATAAAAATTGTAATTTTTATTAAAAACAGTATCTGATGGTGCAGTATCTGCCTGTAAATTGCGAGGGGAAATTTCGTTGTGAGTTTTCTTTAAAGGGGGTTGAGGTAGTAGTGGGGGATATGATGAGAACGGAGAGGGAGGGATTGGATTGCCTACGGGCTCCTGCCCTACGGCCCTACGGGGCGGCTGCGCCGACCCAAATCGCTGTCCTGCGATTTGCTCGAACCCTTACTCAGTTCTTTTCTATTTTTCTATAACCTGGCGGAGAGGGAGGGATTCGAACCCTCGATACGCTATTAACGTATACACACTTTCCAGGCGTGCTCTTTCGGCCACTCAGACACCTCTCCAAAACATTATCTCTGGCATCCATGCCGCAACTTCTTGCCGGTAGCAGATCACCCCGGCCTCGGCATCCATGCCGGGCGTTCGCTTCAGCTGCGAAGTGCCACTGGCACTTCGGTCTGCGCTCACCCACTCAGACACCTCTCCAAAAAAACATAATATAGCTAGCGGTCCTCAATCTCAAAGTCCGAAGCCCTCTATCCTATCCATTATTCCCTCTCCCCCATGGGGGAGAGGGAGTAATCTTATAGGAGACTCTGCTTGCCTCCCGAAGTCTTGGTCCCTCTACCCCTTACAAATAACCATCAGAGGAAGGCAACTTCAATCCTCACATTTTACTTTATCTAGCTTCCGCAAGTAAGCCAGTTTTTCAGCAATTTTTAATTCCAAACCACGAGGCACGGGCTCGTAATAACGCGCAGGCCGCACCTCATCCGGAAAATAACTTTCCCCTGCCGCGTAAGCATCTGGCTCATTATGGGCATAACGATATTCTTTGCCGTAATCAAGAGACTTCATCAGCTTAGTCGGCGCATTGCGCAAGTGCAAAGGCACGTCATATGAAGGTGCGCTTTTCACATCCTTCATGACTTTGTTAAACGCTTTGTATACTGCATTGCTTTTTGGGGCGCAGGCCATGTACACCACGGCTTGCGCAATCGCGAGCGGGCCTTCGGGCTCCCCTAGCCTCTCCTGCACATCCCAAGCATTGAGCGCCAGTTGCAAAGCACGTGGATCGGCATTGCCAATATCTTCGCTGGCCATGCGCACGACTCGGCGTGCAATATAAAGCGGGTCGCAGCCGCCATCAAGCATGCGCGCCAGCCAATAAAGGGACGCATCCGGCGAAGAACCGCGCACGGCTTTATGCAAAGCAGAAATTTGGTCATAAAATAAATCACCACCTTTATCAAAACGCCGCACACCTTGGCTAATGACTTCTGTGACTAACGCTGTTGTGACTTCGCTTTGATGGCGTTGAGAAGCCAGTTGAAATAACAACTCTAAGTAATTGAGCGCCGTGCGCGCATCCCCATCAGCGGCCATGGCAATATTGGCAAGCTCTTCATCGGCGATCCCTATTTTTTTATTCCCTAAGCCCCTTTCTTCATCGGCTAGCGCTTGCTGCAAGATAGTTGTAATATCTTCTGTGGTCAGGCGCTGCAATTGATAAACACGCGCTCGCGATAACAAAGCATTATTGACTTCAAAGGAAGGGTTTTCGGTCGTGGCACCGATAAAGGTAATCGTGCCATCTTCCACAAACGGCAAAAAAGCATCTTGTTGCGCTTTATTAAAACGATGGACTTCATCCACAAATAAAATCGTGGCCTGTGAAAACTGTTGCTGCGCTTGCTTGGCGCGTTCAATGGCCGCGCGAATATCTTTCACGCCGCTCAGCACCGCTGAAAGGCTTTCAAATTGTGCATCTGTCATGCTGGCGATTAAGCGCGCAAGCGTTGTCTTGCCGGTGCCAGGTGGCCCCCAGAAAATCATGGAATGCGGCTGTTTGCTCTCAATCGCTTGGCGCAGTGGTTTGTCATCCGCCAGGAGATGTGTCTGGCCATAAAACTCGCTTAAAGAACGCGGCCGCATACGTGCCGCCAGGGGTGAGTGATTAGCTGCCTTACTCATGGCGTTGCGACGGTATGTTGAGCCTGCTCTTATGCTTATTCAATGACATCCACACCTTCTGGTGGTGTGAACTCAAACACATCGGTATTCAAACGAGGGTTGACGATCACACCGGTAAAATAAAATTCGCTGCGTTGCCCAAGGCTGTCGAGCATACGCATGCGGTGTAGGTGTTCTTCGCGAAAGCCTATTTCAATCCACTGAAACATCCCTTCTTCTAGGGGCACTAATCGAAACCACTCTTCGCCATTACGTCCGGTAATACAACTGACCGTAAAATGGTCAGCAATCGTATTGGTTTGCCCGCTGAGTAGCGTAGCAGGTGTCTCCCCTAAGGTTTGCTGGGCGTCTTCGATAATCACTTGTTCAAGATCAATATCATAAATCCAAAGTTTTTCACCATTTGATATTAATAACTGCTCATCGGGTGCTTTTACTTCCCAACGAAATTTATCCGGGCGCAATATCATCATTTCGCCGGTTGAGGTTTGCATCACCTCGCCGCGGCCATCGTAGATCCGCTGCTCAAAGGTGCTGCTTAAGGCATCAGCGCGGTTCAATAATTCATAGAGGTGCTCTGAGGGGTTGCTTTCATTGGCCAAGGCCGCGTGTGCCAAGAAGATCCCAATGCAGCTGAGTAAGGAATAGATATAATATTTTTGTGTTTTCATAACTGACGCTCCTGTTTACTTAATATCACCCTATTTTGCTTTTTGCAAAAAGTTATAAGAATAACTTAATAAGGACTGTTTTTTTGAACTTGGATTTAATCAGAAGGAAAGTTTCAGCATTTTTATATTGACGAGCTTAACCCTCCAGGTTCCCTCTCGCGCGCAAAGGCTAAAGTGTAAATTTTGAATGCTAATATTCATTGTCCAGAAAATCAGGACAGTTCTCTTCAACGGCTGTTTTTCCCATTGGGTTGCAATTACCCTTTGTTGTAGTGAGCGCATAAACAATCACACGACCCGTGGCACCTTTGCCAGCAGAAAGCAGCAGCAGATCGCCTTGCTTAGCAGAGAAAAAGTGCCAATCGCGCGGCGCCTTTATCTCTATATTGCGATAAAGTTCAAAAGCCTCATTTTTCCATTGATAGAGTGTCGCGCCTTCTACTGGATATGCAGGCAGGTGCTCTACATCTTCCTGGTAACTCTTTTCTTCACAGATCGCCTGGTTATTGATGACTGCAAGAAATGTGCCTGAAGACGAAATAAAAAATGCAATGTCGGTGGCATATTGATTTGAAAATTGTTGCATAACTGCAAACGCCGCACTCTCCCACTTCATGATCAGCAAAGTGCCATTAAGCAAGCCTTGGGCCAAGAACGTATCGCTGCCTATTGAAAAGCCTTCCATCGCGACTGCCGGTGCTATTGAGATAACACTGTGGCGTGTAAACTCACTTCCTTCTTGGCATCTCAACGAAGCGCCCTCTTCGCGACTGGTCAGTGCAAAACAATACCCTAGCCCATCAATAAAAATATAAGTTGAGTCTGTTGCAGACACTGTAGGAAAATTTTGAGGAGCCGATTCTTCTTCCCAGCCCCTCCAACTCTGAATACGTGATTCTGTATGAATACCCGTTGCACTACATTCGCTGGCCATCAGCAAGCACTCCACTCTGCCTAGGCAAAACATACTCAAACTTACCACACCTTGAACATCAATTTCTTCATAAGTCTCTTTCATTTTACCCATGCTAGGCCAATCCCAGGAAAACAACCTCACCCCAGTTGTGTGTGCGTACATTTTCTTTTGCACGTAAAAATTTGGGCACAATGGACAAACCGTGCGGTAGTTAGCAAACGCTAGCCTGCGGCTTTGCGGCAAAAAAACAACATCTCTGGCATCGCTTGTTTTTAACGCTTGAGACAAATAAAATCTATTTGATTCTAGGTCATACGTATAGAGCACCGAAGAAGGCCTAAACTCCTCCGCAGCTCCATTAGCAATAGCAATTTTATCCTGATCCCATTCAGTAAAGCCCACTGTGGCCATCGGGTACTCTGCGTTTAAGACGTGCTGTTTATTCAAGCATGCAGGAAAAGGTACTGTTTGAGGGGTGTATTGATAGTTTGCTGAGTATTCAAGCAATACTTCATCTAATGCTAATGCTACTTTGAATTGAGCACGATCATATAAAAAAATATCAAGCGCAGAGATGTCGATATTAATTTTGCTCATCCCATATGCGGCGCAGCTATCGTAGCCCCCATAATCAAACACTTTGAGCTCCATTTTCAGTAGTGAGGTTTTCGGATCTTTGCTTAACCGACCACTCGTAACTAAGTCAAAGCTGTGTGTGGTGCACCCTCCTCCATAGCCTATGTCTAACGTCAGTATCGGGCCTTCTAATGTTGCGCTATAGACAGAAGCAAGTGCAAAAGAGCGAATGCTCGCTTCTTTAATGAAACGCAAACTTGGCACATGTTTGGCTGTCGTGGCTGAGTCTATTGCTTCAAAAGGAAATGTAGCAAATAAGATGAGAAAGCAAATAAAAGCTTTCATGATAAGCGAATGATAAAATTTTTCTGAGTGTGCTTGTCTAGTATATTAGTGTAACATCAAGAGGTAAGTTTTAAGGAAAACTTAAGACTCTTGCGGCGCAGGCGCGAGCACTTCACGGGAGCCGTTGTGCTGCATGGGGCTGACCACACCCGCGGCTTCCATTTCTTCGATGATGCGGGCGGCGCGGTTATAGCCTATTTTGAGGCGGCGTTGCACGCCCGAGATAGAGGCACGACGGCTTTCTAACACAATATGCACAGCTTCATCATACAGTGGATCGGCTTCACCTTCTTGCTTTTCGCCCGGCAAGGCTATCGGTGCGCCAGAAGCAGATTGTCCGCTGACAATTTCTTCGAGATATTTAGGCTTGCCGCGTTTCTTGAGGTCTTTCACAACGGCGTGCACTTCTTGGTCGGCCACAAACGCGCCATGCACACGCACAGGCAGGCCACTGCCAGGCGGTAAATAAAGCATATCGCCCTGCCCTAATAATTGCTCGGCGCCTTGCTGATCTAAAATCGTGCGCGAATCAATACGTGATGACACTTGAAAAGCAATACGCGTCGGTACATTGGCTTTAATTAAGCCGGTGATCACATCCACGGATGGACGCTGTGTGGCCAGAATTAAATGAATACCCGCCGCACGGGCTTTTTGGGCGATACGGGCAATGAGCTCTTCAACGGCTTTACCGACCACCATGATCATATCGGCAAATTCATCGACAATGACCACGACGTAAGGCAAACGTTCTAGTTCAGGTGCGGGCGTTTCAGTATTTTCTGGCCACAGTGGGTCAAGTAATGGCTTGCCGTCTTTTTGCGCTTCTGCAATTTTGCGGTTATACCCGGTAATATTACGTACGCCTAAAGCGGCCATCAGCTGATAACGGCGCTCCATTTCAGCCACACACCAGCGCAAGGCATTGGCGGCTTCTTTCATGTCAGTGACCACCGGTGCCAGTAGATGCGGAATATCGTTATAGACTGACAACTCGAGCATTTTGGGGTCGATCATGATCAAACGCACATCGTCTGGCGTTGATTTGTAGAGCAAGCTTAAAATCATGGCGTTGACACCAACAGACTTACCGGAACCGGTCGTACCGGCAACCAACAAGTGCGGCATTTTGCCTAAATCGACCACCACGGGATTGCCGGCAATATCTTTACCCAAGGCCATGGAAAGCGCGGAACTAGCGCGGTCATACTCTTCTGAATGCAATGCTTCACTTAACCTAACTATTTCTCTGTTTTCATTGGGTATTTCAATTCCAATCACAGGCTTACCTGGGATCACTTCGACCACACGCACACTGACCACTGAGAGTGAGCGCGCTAAATCTTTTGCCAGACCCGAAATTTTGCTGACCTTCATGCCAGGGGCCAGTTGTAATTCATAGCGGGTAATCACAGGACCAGGATGGACGGCCACCACCTGCACGTCCACATTGAAGTCTTGTAGTTTTAACTCAAGCAAGCGCGACATGGCTTCTAAAGCAGGCTTAGAAATGGTTTCGCTCTTATCACGTGCAGCGGGCTCTAATAAAGCCAGTGGAGGCAAGCTGTGCTCGCCAGGTGGGGTTTCAAATAGCGAGGTTTGGCGCTCTTTTTCGGCACGCAGGCTCGGCGTGACTTTCACCACGGGTTGCTCAATCAACACGGGTTTACGTTTGGCCTTTTTAACCGTTTCTTTTTGTACCGCGACTTGGCGCTGACGCTTATTACGCTGTACGTTAATGTAATCACGCAACTGCCCCCACCAGGCTTGAAGGGTCGCTGCAAAACGTAGGCCTTGTTTGCCTAAAAAGTCTGTTAGTTTCAGCCAAGACATGCCCGTGAACAAAGTGACGCCCGTCAAGAAAAGCGCGAGTAAAAATAAGGTGGCGCCCAAGAAATTAAAGGCATGCACTAAACCCACACCCACCAAATCACCCAGCATGCCGCCAGCACTCAAGGGCATCAACTGGTTATATTCTGAAAAATGCAGACTGGCTAAACCGCAACCAGCCACCAACGTAATAAAGAAACCGGCAGTGCGCACGATGAGCAAATGATAATCCGGATCAATATCACTGATGCGTTTGCGTAAGATTAAGCAGGCGCTCGCACCCACCATGAGAGGGAAAAAATAAGCCAAAAAGCCAAACAGGGAAAGAAAGACATCAGCAAACCAAGCGCCGGTTCGCCCACCTGCATTGTTAATTTCGGTGAAACTTGCCGCATAAGACCAGCCTGGATCGCTAGTCGAGTACGTTGCGAGTGAAAGCAACAAAAATAAAGTGAGTGCCGCAAAGACAATGAAATACGCCTCACGCAAACGGTTGACGACTTGCTCGCCCAGCACCGCTTTTGCGGCGCTTTCCTTTTTGCGTGTGGCGTTTTTTTTCTTCAAGTTATACTTCCATTGTGTCTAGTATCAACTTGCCATCTTTAACATTTATACCTGCTGCCAGATCAGAAGATTTTTCCCAATCCGCTTCTGCTGCTAAGCGCAGCGCATAAGGCGTGATGGCTGCCGATAACGCTTGCGAGGCCGTATAAGGCACGGCGCCAGGCATATTGGTGACTGCAAAGTGTACCACACCCTCGTGCACATAGGTGGGGTTCTCATAGTTTGTAGGACGCGTGGTTTCAATACAACCGCCTTGGTCCACCGAGATATCAACAATAACACTTCCCGGGCGCATGCTACGCACCATTTCTTCGGTCACAACATGCGGGGCAGCTGCACCTGGGATCAGCACCGCGCCAATCACTAAGTCCGCATCGGTCACTGCTTGGCGAATATCTTCTTGATAAGGATAAAGTGTGGTGACATTCGGGCCCAGATCACGCATGGCCTCTAAGCGCTGAACAGACAGATCAAAGATAGTCACATCCGCACCCAAACCTGCCGCGACGCGTGCAGAATTTGAACCTGCCGCACCCGCACCAATCACCACCACACGGCCACGTGACGTGCCGCCTAAGCCGCCAAGTAATATGCCTCGCCCACCCAATGGCTGGTGAAGAATATGGCAACCCGCCTGCGCACCAATCTTACCGGCAATGATACTCATGGGTGCTAACAAGGGTAAGCGCCCGTCTACCGTCACCGTTTCAAAGGCTACGCCGGTTAAGCCAATGTTTAATAGCTCACGTGTTAATTCAGGTTCTGCTGCTAAGTGCAGATAGCAAAACAATAAATGATCTTTTCTCAATAAAGCCAAATCACCTTTCTGCGGCTCTTTCACTTTAATAATCATCTCACTTTGCCCATAGAGCTCTGCCGCATTAGGCAATACCTTGATACCTACTGCTTCGTATTCTGCGTCAGAATAGCCACTTAAGACGCCCGCAGTGCTTTCAACAAACACCTCATGCCCGGCTTTGACTAACTCGGCGGCTGCCGCGGGAATTAAGCCGACTCGACCTTCTAATACTTTGATTTCTTTGGGTATACCAATGCGCATACTGCTCTCCTCTTTTCTCAAGCATACTCTGGGCGTACAATAGCGGCCTAGTGTACAAATACTTCATCCGAAACTCTACCTTTGGTGGCTTGTGCTTTAGCGAGGGCACTCAAATCCTTATGGACTAAGAGTCCATTGCGGCTGAAATGCGCCTGACTTACTGACCACAGCGACTTTCGTGAAGAAGGGATAATTTTTCTATCTATTTAAAAACAAAGGTTTTTAAGGGATCACTCTGAGTAAGTTTGCGTGCTGCCTGTTAGTTATTGTAGAAGCACTTAAAAACACTCAAAGAGAGCGAGAACTTTACATTCTATTTGTTTAAAAATAAAGAATTTTTTAAGGGATATTTTCATTATGAGTAAAGAAAAACATTGCCCATTAATTATCTTGGGTTCAGGGCCGGCGGGCTACACAGCAGCTGTTTACGCGGCGCGTGCAAACCTTAAGCCCGTATTGATCACCGGCTTAGAGATCGGTGGCCAATTAACCACCACAACCGATGTCGATAACTGGCCGGGCGATGTCGAAGGCCTACAAGGCCCAGACTTAATGGAGCGCATGAAAAAGCATGCGGAACGTTTTGATACAGAAATTGTTATCGATCACATCCATACTGCTGAGCTTGAGCAGCGCCCTTTTCGCTTAACAGGCGATGAAGGGGTGTATACCTGCGACGCTTTGATCATCGCCACAGGTGCCTCTGCCAAATATTTAGGGCTGCCTTCTGAAGAAAAATACCAAGGCCGCGGCGTTTCTGCTTGCGCAACGTGCGATGGCTTTTTCTACCGTGATCAAGAGGTCGCTGTGATTGGCGGCGGCAACACGGCTGTGGAAGAAGCCCTCTATCTTTCTAATATCGCCAAAAAAGTCACCGTGGTACACCGCCGTGATAAATTTCGCTCTGAGAAAATTCTCATTGACCGCATTATGCATAAAGCGGAAACAGGAAATATTGAAATTGAGTGGAACTCGGTATTGGATGAAGTAGTAGGTGATGAGAGTGGCGTCACCGGCATGCGTTTAAAGCATGTTCAAAGCAATGAAGAAAAAGAAATTGATTTGCATGGTGTTTTTATTGCTATTGGCCATGAACCCAACACGAAGATCTTTAAAGACCAAATTGACATGAATAAAGGTGGCTATATCCAAGTCAAAGCGGGGATCACCGGCAATGCCACGGCGACAAATATTCCAGGTGTATTCGCTGCCGGCGATGTCAGCGACATGATTTACCGCCAAGCGGTGACCTCGGCGGGCACAGGCTGTATGGCCGCGTTGGACGCTGAAAAATACCTGGATGAATTGGCTGAGCAGAAGAAGTAAGCTCACTTTGCAGGGGGATAGAGATAATTGCTTCTTCGGGAGTTTTCAGGCATTCTAGCGCCTTTTGAGGCTGTGCCAAAAGAAAAATAACCCCTCACCCCAGCCCCTTGCTGGCGCTATGCAATCCCTGCTACGCTTGCAAGCCGGCCTTGGGCTTTCCCCACCCAAGGCGCTCGGAGACATGCTCCGAGCCCCCTTGGAGGGGAGAGGGAGATCCTTCTTTTGAAGCTAATAGTACACTAAGCAATACTAGGATTAGTCAGCACAACTCAGAACAAAGCTACAAAACTCCTATTGCTTTAATAGGAGCCAAATACTTTTTCTGAAACTCGAAATACACCCTAAGGTAAAAACCTTCGAGACTGAGACATTATGGCAAAAAAAGAAGATTGTATTGAAATGCAGGGTACGGTGGCAAAATGCCTCCCGAACACCCTCTTCCGTGTGGAACTGGAAAATGGCCATGTGATCACAGCCCATATTTCTGGCCGCATGCGCAAACACTATATCCGTATACTCGAAGGCGACACCGTCACCGTTGAGATCACACCCTACGACCTCACCAAAGGCCGGATTACCTTCCGCGGCAAAAAGCGCGACGTTTAATTGCGCTTACGCACTTGCATTAGCAACGCGCCCTTCGACACTGACCGCTAGATGCGCCCCTTCTATGCTCACGTGTACTACCCCACCTTGGGTAAGCTCACCAAACAATAGTTCTTCAGCAAGTGGCTGCTTTAACTCTTCTTGAATTAAGCGAGCCATTGGGCGTGCACCCATTTGTGCATCGTAGCCATGCTCAGCAAGCCAATGACGTGCCCCATCGTCCATATCGAGTGTCACGCCTTTATCACTTAGCATCACTTCAAGCTCAGCAACAAACTTGTCGACGACAGAGCAAATCGTCTCGTCTGATAAAGCCTTAAAATCGATAATGCCATCCAAACGATTACGAAACTCGGGTGGAAATAGGTTATTCACCGCTAACGTACTTTCTGAACTATGATCTTGCTCTGCAAAACCCATCGTGCCGCGGCTGGCCAATTCAGCGCCCGCATTTGTCGTTAAGACAATCACAACTTGACGGAAATCAACTTTACGACCGTTGCTGTCTGTCAAAGTACCGTGATCCATCACTTGCAGTAGAATATTGAAAATATCCGGATGGGCTTTTTCAATCTCATCCAGTAATAAAACACAGTATGGGTGTTTGTTAACCGCTTCTGTTAATAAGCCGCCTTGATCAAAACCCACATAACCTGGAGGGGCACCGATCAAACGCGATACGGTATGACGTTCCATATACTCCGACATATCAAAACGTAGGAATTCAACGCCCATTAATTTTGCCAATTGACGTGTCATTTCTGTTTTACCCACGCCTGTTGGTCCACTAAAGAGGAATGACGCGGTTGGTTTACTGGAGTCACCAATACCTGAACGTGACAATTTAATGGCAGAAGATAACGCTTCTACTGCATTATCTTGACCAAAAATAAGTAATTTTAAATCCCGCTCAAGATTACGGAGTTGCTCTTTATCAGAAACTGAAATGGTTTTTTCTGGCACACGTGCAATTTTCGCAATAATCTGCTCGATGTCATGTACGCCAATCAGCTTCTTACGTTTAGATTCAGGCAATAAACGCTGGTAAGCACCCGTTTCATCCACCACATCAATGGCTTTATCGGGCATAAAGCGATCGGGTAGATAGCGCCCTGATAATTCAGCAGCCGCACGCAGTGCTTTATTAGAGAATTTAATATCATGATGTGCTTCAAAATGGCTCTTTAAGCCCTTGAGGATATGATAAGTTTCATCAATATCTGTTTCTTTCACATCAATCTTTTGAAAGCGACGCGCAAGCGCTTGGTCTTTTTCAAAAATACCACGGTATTCTTGATAGGTGGTTGAGCCCATGCATTTCAAGCTACCGCCACTGAGCAAGGGCTTGATTAAATTAGAGGCGTCCATCACCCCACCCGATGCGGCACCCGCACCAATGATGGTGTGGATTTCATCGATAAACAACACCGCGCCTGCCTCATTCTTTAAGTCTTTTAAGAGTGACTTAAAGCGCTTCTCAAAATCACCACGGTATTTTGTACCGGCTAGCAAAGCGCCTAAATCTAATGAATAGATTGTGCTGTCTTTGATGACTTCAGGCACATTGCCTTCAACAATGGCTTTAGCGAGACCTTCTGCAATGGCAGTTTTGCCCACGCCCGCTTCACCCACAAATAAAGGATTGTTTTTCCGGCGGCGACACAGGATCTGAATCGTGCGCTCTAATTCTTCAGCTCGACCGATTAAAGGATCGATTAAATCGAGCTTTGCTTTTTCGTTAAGATTGACCGCATACTTTTCCAATGGCTTGCGGTTTTCTTCTTGTGGCTCGCTGTCGAAACCTTGATCCATTTCATTAGGATCAGATTCTTGAGACTCTTGATGATCGTGATGATGTTCTTGATCGTCATGATGATGATCAATCTTCGCAATACCATGTGAAATGTAATTGACAATATCCAAACGGGTTACATTTTCACGTTTTAAAAAGTAAACCGCTTGGCTTTCTTGTTCGCTAAACATAGCAGAAAGCACATTGGCACCGCTGACTTCTAATTTACCAGCAGATTGCGCTTGAAAGACGGCACGTTGTAACACGCGCTGAAACCCTAACGTGGGTTGTGTTTCCCGCGTATTGTCTGTTGCGGGAATTAAAGGAGTCGTTTCATCGATAAAGACCGTGAGTTCATCACGGATATTTTCGATGTTACCGCCACAGGCGCGCAACACACCGATTGCTGCTGGGTTATCAAGTAATGCCAACAACAGATGTTCAACGGTCATGAACTCATGACGTTTTTCTTTTGCGCTTTTAAAGGCGATGTTGAGGGTTAACTCAAGCTCCTTGCTTAACATATCGCTTCTCCTGACTGCTTATGTATTGCCACATAATGCCAGTCACGACATTATTGGCGTCCTTGCCTTTCTAAATCGTTGATTAGTTTAGTCATTAAACTAATGTTGGGGACCAAAATTTTTGCTTTTTATTATCAAAGCCCTTACCAATAGCGTAGTCGAGATTTAGGGATTTTTCCTATCTCAAAGCGATTGATTTTTAGGGAAGAAAAATTTAAATTCGGGAGGAGTTGGGAAAGTTAGAAAAGCTTCAATTTGAAATTAAAATAGCGTAAATCGCGGGAAAATTGATCATTTTTTGAACAGGCCATGCATCCTCAAAGGATATACCTGTCATTAAATAACGGGCCGCCACTTCGGGGCCGCCCCTACAAGGGAGCTTTCTTTAAATCAGATGTACAGCCGGTCCTAGAATTATTGCACTGCTGTTGTAGGGGCGGCCCCGATGTGGCCGCCCTTAAAAATTGATGCTTTAAAGATGACTTACCATCGCGTCCCCAAAACCCGAGCAAGACACCAGCGTTGCCTCTTTCATTAAACGCTCAAAATCATAGGTCACAGTCTTAGCCAAAATAGCTTGCTCCATACTGTGGATCACTAAATCAGCCGCTTCCGTCCACCCCATATGACGCAACATCATCTCCGCCGACAAAATAAGTGAACCCGGATTCACTTTATCTTGCCCCGCGTATTTAGGTGCAGTGCCGTGAGTCGCTTCAAAAATCGCAATGCGATCACTCATGTTTGCACCGGGCGCAATACCAATGCCGCCCACTTGCGCCGCTAGCGCATCTGAAACGTAGTCACCGTTTAGGTTTAAGGTGGCAATCACGCTGTATTCATCTGGGCGCATTAAAATCTGTTGCAAAAACGCATCAGCGATCACATCTTTCACCACAATTTCATTGCCGTTGCGCGGATTTTTAAACACATGCCATGGGCCGCCTTCCAGCGGCTCGGCGCCAAACAGATCGCGCGCCACTTCATAACCCCACTCTTTAAACGCCCCTTCGGTAAACTTCATGATATTGCCTTTGTGCACAAGCGTGACAGAGCTGCGATCGTTATCAACCGCATATTGCAATGCTCGGCCTACCAAGCGACGCGTGCCTTCTTTTGAGACAGGTTTCACGCCAATACCACAATGTTCAGGGAAACGGATCTTCGTGACGCCCATTTTTTGTTGCATAAACTCGATAACTTGTTTGGCTTCTGGGGTATCAGCCGCCCATTCAATCCCCGCATAAATATCTTCTGAGTTTTCACGAAAGATAGCCATATCGACTTTTTCAGGATGACGCACAGGGCTTGGCGTGCCTTGGAAATAACGCACCGGGCGCAAGCACACAAATAAATCTAGTTCTTGGCGAAGCGCCACATTTAAAGAACGAAAACCACCACCCACTGGCGTAGTCAAAGGCCCTTTAATAGAAACAACATACTCTTTGGCGGCTTCCAGAGTTTCTTCCGGCAACCAGGTATCCCCCCCGTAAATCGCATTAGCCTTCTCGCCCGCATAGATTTCCATCCAGGCAATTTCACGCTCGCCACCGTAAGCTTTATTCACCGCCGCATCGACTACTTTGCGCATCACGGGGGTAATGTCGACACCAATGCCATCGCCTTCAATAAAGGGAATAATCGGCTTTGCCGGCACATTTAATGATAGGTCGTCGTTGATTGTGATTTTTTCGCCTTGCGCAGGTGGCGTAATTTTTTCGTAAGCCATGTTGTTCCTTCTTTCTTTGTTTATTTGTTCGTTTTGAATTTGTTTGAATCTGGGTATTGTCGGCATCATTTACCAATGGTGCCGAATTATAGCATAGAGAGAACCATCCAAAATGCTTCTACTTGCTGCTTTGTAAGGCAGGATTTTGCCTATTTTTTGATAGTCAAATAACTGTTAAATTTACCCCTCGATGTTACACCATTAGTTCTGAAGAACACTACTTTGACTCAAAAAAACAGCTTTTACCCGTTTTTACAAAAGAAGCTGCCGGTAACGTTGCAGGCCAAGATAATGTAGGAGGTCTGATTGGTTACATTCAACGTGATAGTACCTTGATCAAGAATTGCTATTCTGTGGGTTTCGTGACAGGCAGCAGGAATACTGGTGGCCTGATAGCTGCCACAGCCCCTTCTACTGCTCAAAGCAGTTACTGGGATAGTGAAGCCTCTGAGCAAGCCAGCAGCGATAGCGGCACCCCCAGAACCACTGAACAAATGCAGCAGCAAAACACCTTCAGCGCTTGGGACTTCACTACTATTTGGTTCATGAACCCTGGGTATAGTTATCCCTTGTTGCGTGCACATATCATCTCCCCTATCGTAAAAAATCAAATTTCCGTTCAAGTGCACTTGATCGGAGAGCCACTCTCATTCACCTTGCCGCCAAGCACTTTCCATGATCCCAATGGTTTGTTGCTCACTTACCAAGCTTCTCTGGCGGGCGGCTTGCCGTTGCCGCCTTGGCTTGCTTTTATCAGCAGCACCCAAACGTTTGTGGGTACCCCACTGACTGGCGCACAAGGTGTGCTGAACATTGAAGTCAGGGCCTGCAACTTGCCTGAGCAATGCGTGACTAGCACTTTTACGCTGACGCTACCGAATCGGCCACCACAAGTACAAAATGCCATTCTTCCACAAACCGCATTTAACAGGGTGCCTTTTCAGTTTATCCTCCCTGAAGCCACTTTCTTTGATCCGGATGGCGATCGACCCAGGCTCACAGCCACCTCACTAGGCGGCGGCGAGTTGCTGCCTTGGCTGTGCTTTAATTCAAGCACATTGGCCTTTGAGGGCACCGCTGAAACAACAGGATTTTTAATGCTCACTGTGGTTGCAACAGACACCTTTAATGCCAGCGTCTCCATGCACTTTGGGCTCACGGTTTCAGAGATTGCAGGCAAGTACTGGTAATTAAAATTCCTTCCCAAACTGCTTACACGGGCAAGCCTTTTACTTTTACTGTTCCAGAAGGCACATTTGAAGATCCTGAAGGCAAGCCTTTACGCTGCAGTGCAACACGAGAAGGCGGCGGCCCACTTCCAGAGTGGTTGAGCTTCAGCAACAACACCTGCACGTTTTCGGGCACGCCACTTGTGCCTGAAGCCCTGCGGATCACGGTGCGTGCAACGGATCCCGATGGCGCCTATGCGTTAGATACCTTCAGTCTCACCGTGGAAGACACAACGAACCAACCCCCCGTCGTGCAAAATTCTGTTGGCAGCCAAGTCGCCAAAGTTGGCCAGCCATTTCAACTCAATCTAAAGGAATATGATATTGAAGATCCCAACCCGGGCGACACCCTCGTGCTCACCGCTTCACAGCCAGGCGACCGTTCATTGCCAGGCTGGCTGCACTTCAATGCAACAAACTGGGTTTTCTCGGGCAAACCAAGCATGTGGGATACGAACACCTACGCTGACAGACAACATACTGTCGAAGTCAGGATCAGCGACGGCAAAGCCAGCACGATCATCAGTTTTTATGTGTTTGTGGAAGGTGAATCATTCTGGGAGCTTTTTATTAAAGCGGCTGCGCCTATTGGTACGGTTCTCTCACTCTTGGCTGCGGCTTATCGGTACTACGATCTGCTGTGGAACACTTTTTGCGGGCGCTGGTATCGACTGCCTGAACAGTATGCGGTTGTTGAGCAAGAGCCGGCGTATCAGTGGCTTTTCAGTGAATGTGCGCGCTTGCAGGGAAAGAAAATTAAGAAAGTACGGGTGCTCAAAGACGGTGATGTGCTTCCCGACAAGAAACTGAGACCAAAGTGGCTCCTCCATGATACCGATGATGGCGCACTTCGTGGCACCCCGCCTGCAAAAACTGAAGGCGCGATGACTGTGCGTATTTATGGATACGATGGGCGTATTTTGGCAGAGTTTGAGCTACGGATTTTTAAGGATCAAACGGCGCTGGTGGCTTACACAGCAGCACTGCGCCAGCCCACTAAGGCTAAGAAGGGCGCTGCTTTAGGTAGCATGTTTCAAGTGTTTAGGCGTAGACGGGGAGATAATGCGGGAGAAATGGGAAAGGGATTGTTACCGTTGGATGGTGGTGATGATTAAGGAAGCTAGTTAACCCTTTTTGCTAAGCTAACGAGTGTTGTCTAAAAAAAAGAACCTAATTTAAGTTAGTTTAATGACGCTTTTATTTGATTAAAAAAGCTTGGATTCTATTGCCGGGAGCACCCCTTGTCAGCTTCTGATATTTAAAACATATTCGCTTGCGAAATGCACCGATGCAAGGGCAAGTTCAGAGGTAAAGGACCCTGCTTGCTCTACCGTGCTGAGGGCTCTTCATTCTGTAACCAACATGGCCAGCCCCCACCCTCAGAGGAGTGATGTTGCACTTACCAATTGAGTTTAAGAGGAAAAAAAACGCCTAAAACTTTGTCAGTCAAATAAATTATTTTATACAAAAAACTTGGACTTTGGACAAATTCAAAAAAAAGGCCTTAAAACAAGTTTGTCTTCTAGCTTTGTAATGCGCTCAAAGAAGCCTTAAACAGTGCTTAATATTAAAGATTGAGGGAGTTTTTACGAGTAATCAGCTTGTGTCAGGAGG
>JAJFJF010000031.1 GCA_021774255.1 Gammaproteobacteria bacterium | reverse complement strand
TCTTTATCGATCGATAAGGTCGTTAGCCCCACACCCGCTTGCTGCGTCAGGGCATATAGCTTATCGAGGTCCTCCATCGCCACCGGTCGGATGAGCATGTGTGTTAATTCAGTATCCATCGGGCTAACTATATAATTTATTGAAATTAAATGAAAATTTTTACACCTTCTCTATAATAAAGTCTAGCAGAAAGCCAAAATTTCGCGCCCCAACCCCCGTTTTCCTGCACCAATACTTAGTGGGAATGTTTTTAAATAATAGCGTTTTGAGGGCGCGTACGTGCGGAGAGTAGTTGTCGTTCAGACTGTTGGCGCCCGCCGAGCCTCGCAGGGTGTCAAGGATTAGGCCCGCAAGGGGGCGTGCATTGGATGCACGCCCGCGTACCCGAGCCAAGGATGGCGAGTGTACGCGCCCCGTAGACAGCCGAGAAGTGAGGACGCGCGCTTCGCGCGCGCCAGGCAACTCCAGTCTGAATGGCAAGCTGCTCGTAGCACGTTAACAGCCCGAGAAACCACTTTAAAGATGCCTTAAAGATGCGCTGGCTGTTGTTGCTGTTTGCCGTTTTTGTACCACATCCACACATAAAATGGCGTGCCAGCAAAGAGTAAAACGGCGCCATAAAAGACAATATCCATGCCCGCGCCGATGATAGCCCAGATAGCGTAGACAAATGCTAAGCCAGACATAATAGACGCTTTTAATAAACGACGGCCATTAAAGCGCTCGCGATGCTTGCCGAAGATAATCAACTCTGCCATCGCGGTATACGCATAAGGCACGAGTGCCGCAAGGGTCGCTAGTAATATCACCAAGGTAAATTGCTCGACCAAGGTAGCTTGGTAATTCATGTAAAGCAAAATGGAAATGAGCACGCTTGAGAAAATCAAACCAAAAGCCGGCGAGCCGTTTTGTTTGGTTTTTGCAAAAGCCGATGGGAACAAACCGTCTTTGGCGGCTGCCAATGGGATTTGGCCTTGCAACAAAATCCAGCCGTTTAAGGCACCCAAACAAGAGCACGCTGCGCCCGCCGCAATGAACCACGCCGTCCAAGGGCCAAACACAATACGCGCCGCATCGGCATAAGGCGAGGTGGTTTCGGCCAAACTAAACATCGGCACAATCCCCATGACCGCTATACTGCCCAAAATATAAACAACCAACGCAATTAACGTACCAATAATCGTGGCACGCGGGATCGTACGATGTGGCTTATGCACTCTATCCGCTGGCACAGTGGCAGATTCTAAACCAATAAACGCCCATAAGGTCAGCGTGGCGGCACCCATGATGGCATTGAAATTAGATTCACCCGTGAGGTTGAGCGGCGAAAAATTTGCCGTATCAATATAAAAAATACCGACGAAGGCAATCAACGCAAGTGGGATCAATTTAATAATGGTTAACACTAATTGTGCAATACCGGCTTGCTGTACGCCAATGACGTTAATGGCTGTCATTGTCCAGACAGCGCCCAACGTGACCCAAAACGCTAACCAAGCATTCGTCGCCAATTCAGGCCAGAAAAATGCCAAATAACCGGTAAAAGCCAAAGCAATCGCTGCATTGCCTACCCACGCCGCAATCCAATAGCTATACGCCATTTGAAAGCCAACGAAATTGCCAAAGGCTTCACGGCAATAAGCATAAGGCCCGCCAGTCCGCGGCATCACCGCGCCCAGGCGCGCAAACATCAAGGCCAGCAATAAGGCGCCTACGCCCGTCACTGCCCAGCCCCACAAGCTGATACTCCCAAAGGCAGCCAGCGCCGCTGGCAGTAAAAACACCCCGGATCCAATCATATTACCCACCACAAGTGCGGTGAGCATCCAAAGGCCAAGTGGGCGTTTTGCTGACATGGGGTACCTTATCTGTTTTATAGAAAAAGAATGCCCGGAGGATACCGGAAACACCACACCAAAGAAACGATTAACGATTAAGGGGCAGAAACAGACCTCCAATTGAGTAAAACGACGTTTATTTTAGTGACGCACATTGGCTCTCTTTCCCGGAATACAGTATTCTATTTGGCTTATCCTTTTGCAGATACTCAACAAGCAAACAGACAATGCAAGCACAATACACCCCAAATCAAATAGAAGCCGACGCACAACGAGATTGGGAAGACCACCAATACTTCGCTGCCAAAGAAGATCCCCGTAAAGAAAAGTTCTACTGCCTGTCGATGTTCCCCTACCCCAGCGGCCGCCTGCACATGGGCCATGTGCGTAATTACAGCATTGGCGACGCCATTGCGCGCTATCAGCACATGCAGGGCAAAAATGTACTGCAACCCATTGGCTGGGATGCGTTTGGTTTGCCGGCAGAAAATGCAGCGATTGAGCACAAAGTGCCCCCTGCGCAATGGACACACGACAATATTAACGCCATGCGCGCCCAGCTCAAGCAACTTGGTTTTGCGTATGACTGGAGCCGTGAGCTCGCCACCTGCGAGCCTGAATATTATCGCTGGGAGCAGTGGCTCTTTCTGCAGCTCTATCAAAAAGGCTTAGCGTATAAGAAAAATGCGGTCGTGAATTGGGATCCGGTCGATAACACTGTTTTGGCCAACGAACAAGTCGTTGATGGCCGGGGTTGGCGCTCGGGTGCCTTGATTGAGCGACGCGAGATCTCACAGTGGTTTATTAAAATCACGGCTTACGCCGATGCGTTACTGCGTGACTTAGACACACTCACCGGCTGGCCTGAGCAAGTGCGCAGCATGCAACGTCATTGGATTGGTCGCTCTGAAGGCGTGAACGTTACCTTTGATGTTGATCTGCCTGATAGCGAGCCACTTCAGATCTTTACCACCCGTGTAGACACTATCATGGGGGCCAGTTTTATCGGTATTTCTGCTGAACATCCACTCGCGCAGCATGCCGCGCAAAGCCGCCCCGACATTCAAACATTTGTTGAAAGCTGCCGTCATCAAAAAACCGCCGAAGCGGAACTGGCCACGCAAGAAAAACGTGGCATTGATAGTGGCTTAGTCGCCATTCATCCGCTCACCCAAGAAAAACTCCCTATCTGGATCGCGAACTTTGTACTGATGGAATACGGTACCGGCGCCGTGATGGCCGTGCCCGCACATGATACACGTGATTATGAATTTGCCACAAAATATAACTTGCCTATTAAACAAGTACTGGAAGCGGGCCCAGACGATGACATCACACAAGCCGCTTTTACGCATAAAAACAAACTCATTCATTCTGAAGAGTTTTCGGGTTTAGATTTTGAGCAAGCGGTGTCGGCTATCACTGGGCGCTTAATTGAGCTCGGGAAAGGCGAACGTGAAGTGCATTATCGCTTGCGTGATTGGGGTGTATCACGGCAGCGTTATTGGGGCACCCCTATTCCCATTATTTACTGTGATCAATGTGGTGCCGTCCCCGTGCCGGAAACAGACTTACCCGTCATCTTACCCACCGATGTCACCCCCAAAGGCACGGGCTCCCCGCTTACAAAGCTTGAATCGTTTTATCAAACCACTTGCCCACGCTGCCAAGGTGCGGCCACACGTGAAACCGACACCTTCGACACCTTTGTGGAGTCTTCTTGGTATTACGCGCGCTACGCCTGTCCCGACTTGGACACCGCAATTTTAGATAAACGCGCCAATTACTGGACACCGGTTGATCAATATATTGGCGGCATTGAACATGCCGTCATGCATTTGCTCTACGCACGCTTTTTTCACAAAGTTTTACGCGACGAAGGCTTTGTAGAGAGCGACGAGCCCATGACTAACTTGCTCACGCAAGGCATGGTGTTAAAAGACGGCAGCAAGATGTCAAAGTCAAAAGGCAACACCGTTGACCCGGCGGATTTGATTGAAAAATACGGCGCTGACACCGTGCGCTTATTTACCTTATTTGCTGCACCGCCAGAGCAATCGCTTGAATGGTCTGATTCCGGTGTGGAAGGCGGTTACCGCTTTTTGAAGCGCCTCTGGCGCGCGGTGTACGAGCATGTGCAACAACAAGGCCCTTGTGAAGCGTATACCGCTGGCACACTGGATGACGCTGCGCAAACCCTGCGCCGTGAAGTGCATAAAACGTTGACCAAAGTCAGCGATGATATCGGCAAGCGCCTGACGTTCAATACTGCCATTGCCGCCAACATGGAGCTTATCAATACCTTAAGCAAGTATACTGATGACGCTGATACCGCCCGTGCGGTGCGTCAAGAAGCGCTTGAAAGCATTGTGCTCATGCTTGCGCCCATTGTGCCACACATCACCCACACGTTATGGCATACTTTAGGGCATGAAGAAGCGGTTATTCGTGCGACATGGCCCACTGCCGACGTGTCAGCGCTCCAGCAAGATACGCTTGAGCTGGTGGTGCAAATTAACGGTAAACGCCGCAGTCAAATCGCGGTGGCCAGCGATGCCGATCAAGCGACCATCGAAGCCTTAGTCATGAATGACCCAAAAGTACAACAACACCTCGATGGCAAAGCAATCAAAAAAATTATTGTGGTCCCCAAACGTTTAGTCAATGTGGTGGCGGCATGAAACCTGTTTTGGTTGCCTTTCTTTGCTTTGCTTTGATCGCCTGTGGCTTTCAGTTGCGAAAAGGCTTAGAGCTGCCCGATCACATCACCGAAATTGGCATTTTGCCAGACGATCCTTATACTGATTTCCAAAGAGAGCTGCGCCGTAACTTACGCATTGAAGGTGTGGAAGTGGCGAGCAACCCGCGTGCCGCGCCGGTTGTGCTCGTATTAGGTCGAGAACGGATCAGCGAACGTGTGCTCAGCGTCAGTGGGCAAGGTGCACAAGCGCGTGAGGCCATGTTAACGCTGAACACCTCTTACACTGTGGTCTTCCCGGAAGACAAATCATTGGAGTTTAGCGATGATGTCTCAATAGAACGTGAATACAGCTATAACCCAGACGATGCGCTTGCTAAAACCGAAGAGCGCGATCTGATTTTAAAAGAAATGCGCATAGATGCCATCCGTCAAATGATGCGACAAGTTGGCACACGATTAAGCTACTTAGACACACCCACTGAAGAAGAAACCATCATCGATGAAACTGCGCCCGGAACACCTTAAATCACATTTGCAGCAAGGTCTGCAGGCAAGTTACTTGGTCAGTGGCGATGAGCCTTTGCTGGTACAAGAGGCCTCGGATGCTATCCGCGCGCATGCGCGCGAGGCAGGTTTCAGTGAGAGTCAACGCTTTGCTGTTGACGCCCGCTTTGCATGGGAAAATTTTATACAACTGACCGCGCAATCTTCACTGTTTGCCGATCAACAATTACTGATTTTAGATATGCCCAGCGGCAAGCCCGGCACAATGGGTAGCAAAACGCTGCAAACCTACTTAGAAAACCCTGATCCCAATACCTGCTTGCTGATTATCACAGGCAAGTTAAGCGGCGCTGCCGCTGGCTGGTTAAAAGCCTTAAATAAGCACGGCGTGCATTTGCCAGTGTGGCCCGTTGACGCCAAGCAATTACCCGGCTGGATTGGCAACCGCCTACGTGAAAAAGGATTAACCGCAAACGCAGACATTACCCAACTACTGGCCGAACGCGTCGAAGGCAATTTGCTTGCCGCTGCACAAGAAATTGAAAAGCTGGCCTTGCTGCAATCTGACAAGCCGCTTTCAGAAGAAGCGATGCTCGCCGCCATTACCGACAGCGCGCGCTTTAATGTATTTACCTTGGTGGATAGCGCTTTAATGGGTGAGCAAAAGCGTGCTTTGCGCATTTTAATGGGCCTGAAAGCCGAAGGCCTCGAACCTATTTTAGTGCTGTGGGCACTGGCACGTGAAATTCGGCAGCTGGCCAATATTAGCTTTGCCTTGTCGCAAGGCCACTCCGCTGCAGCAGCGATGCAACAAGAAAAAGTGTGGGATAGCCGCCGCCCTTTATTGCAGCAGGCCTTGAAGCGCCAGCCGGCGACACCGTGGCCAGATTTACTGCGCTACGCCAGCCATATTGATCAGCTGGTAAAAGGGGTTGTCAAAGGCCACGTGTGGGATGCGCTCTCAACACTGACCTTGGCGCTGGCGGGCGTGTCAGTGCGTCAAGATAATAACCCCTCACCCCAGCCCTCTCCCCTTGAAGGGGAGAGGGAGTTATTCTTTCAAAATTGATAGACAAACCTTACCATAATAAAAATTATGTCAAATATCTCCTCACTCATACAAACCAACAAACCCATCGGGATCTTAGGCGGCACCTTTGATCCTATTCACTTTGGGCATCTGCGTAGCGCACTCGAGCTCTACGAACACTGCGATCTGGCTGAAGTGCGCCTCATTCCCTGTGGCACCCCACCCGATCGCCCTGCGCCGCAGGCCTCAAGAGAGGCCCGCCTCGACATGCTCCAGTTGGCGGTTGCCGATCAACCGGGGCTCGTTGTCGATGACCGTGAGATCAAGCGCGGCGGAATATCTTATACCATCGACACCCTCACTTCCTTACGTGAAGAAGTCGGTGAGCAACCACTTTGCCTGATTATCGGCGCCGATCGCCTCAAAACACTCCCGGATTGGCGCCACTGGGAACAGTTAATCGCTTTAAGCCACTTGCTCATCATGCCTCGTCCCGGCTATGTCGCTCCCACAGAAGGCCCCGTTGCTGATCTGGTCATAGAGCACACTATCAACGACGCCGCCCTCCTCCGTCACACGCCCGCTGGCCAGATCTTCTTTAGCCCGATCACCCAACTTGAGATCGCTGCCACGGATATCCGCGATCACATTAAGCAAGGCCGCTCTCCCCGCTACCTGCTCCCTGAACCGGTTATCCACTTTATTAATAAACAACGTTTATATTTATAAGCTACCATCGCCTATTTGGGGGGAACTGGCAAAAATCTCAATATCAGTATAATATATATTACACAAAGTTGATTTACGTATAATATATATTACACTTAATGGCAAAAAAAATATCTGCAACACAGCCACCTCCTGCAGTACGTCAATCTCTCCGTGAATTGGGAGAGATGATTGCTGCCAGCCGTAAGGAGCGCAAATTCAGTCAAGCTGAGCTTGCAACGCGAGTCGGGGTGAGCCGTCTTACTATTCATCGAATAGAGCAAGGTCTCCCAGAAGTGGGTATCGGGCATTACTTAACCGCTGCTTGGATGCTTGGTTTACCTGTGCTAATTTGGAGTGATTACTCTCACTTACGCCCTACTTCAAGCTTAAGTGCTTTCCTATTGGAAATACAACGACAATTACCACAGCGCATTCGACCAGGATCCAGCGACGATGACAACGCCTTCTAATGCTTATGTTTGGATCTGGCTACCTGAGCAAACCAAACCCACTGTTTGCGGGCGCCTTGATCTCGTTGATAGCGAAATACGCTTTATCTACGGCAAAAGTTATCTTGATAATCCCAACGCGATTGCGCTTGATCCGCGAGAACTGCCACTCACATCCGGTACATTTCGCCCCCGAATTGAAATGCACGGCGTTCTACGTGATGCCTCACCTGATGCATGGGGGCGCCAAGTCACGTACTACCGTTGGCCAAACAAGTCACCGACTGAATTAGATTATTTGTTAGCCGCCAACTACGACCGTATCGGTGCGCTTGATATTCAATTAGATGCACAGGCGTATCAATCTCCCCTTTCTGAGCAGGCAACGCTTGAAGATCTGCTGCGTGCCGCTGAATCTATTGAGCAAGGCGCGCCTCTTCCTAAAGGGCTTGATGCAGCGCTGTTACACGGTACCAGTGTTGGGGGGGCTCGCCCGAAAGACCTCATCAGCGATCAACAACACCAATGGATTGCTAAATTTAGCGCTTCTAGCGATCAATATCCTGTTGTACGCTGCGAATTCGCTGCAATGTGGCTGGCTAAAAAATGTAAATTGCGTGTAGCAGACTGCCAAATAAAAGAGGTCTCAGGTAAAGATGTATTATTAGTCAAGCGCTTTGATCGCACTTTAAAAAGCAATCACTGGCAACGGAAATTTATGATCAGTGGACTCACCGCACTGGAATTACATGAAACGGAAGCTCGCCTTGCTTCCTATATTGATCTGGCTGCTTTTATCCGGCGCTACGCAAAAGCCCCGGCACAAGATAATGAAGAATTATACCGGCGCATGGTATTTAATATTTTAATTGGCAATACTGATGACCACGTCCGTAACCATGCTTTTTTTTGGGATGGCAATCACTATACACTGGCACCTGCCTATGACATTTGTCCCATGCGGCGAACAGACCATGATGCTAATCAAGCGATGATTGTTGGGAAGTTGGGGCGTGCCAGCACATTAAAAAACGCACTCTCGGAAGCCAATCAATTTGGATTAGATGAAACAAAGGCGAATGCCATCCAAAAAGAGCTGATTGATTATATTAATCATCATTGGTCTGAAGCGGCTGAATATGCCAAACTAACGCCTCTCCAATCTGAACAACTTTTACAAGCAACGGTGCTTTCACCTGGATGCTTTTATGAATAGAATAGACTTCTTTCAAAAAAAGTCTAATTCTTGATTATTTTAGAGGAATAACAATACATGGCGAAAACAAACGCCCTGCTGGCGGTCGTGACCACAGCGCTTGACGATCTGAAGGCACAAAACATTGTCACGCTAGAGGTGACGCATTTGACGACGATGACCGATCATATGGTCATTGCAACCGGTACCTCGCAGCGCCATGTGAACGCCTTGGCACAAGAAGTGGCCGAAAAAGCCAAAGCCAGTGGCACGCGGCCTTTAAGTATTCAAGGCAGCAATCATTGGGTCATTGTGGATTTTGGTGATGTGATTGCCCATGTCATGACACAAGAAACCCGCGAGTTTTATCAGCTTGAAAAGCTCTGGTCTATGCCCGCTGCCGATGAACAAAACGAACAACAAGCCAGCGCTGCCTCATAGCGTTTATTGTCATGCAGCTACAACTCATCGCCGTGGGCAAACAGATGCCACCATGGGTGCAAACGGGTTTTACGGAGTACGCGAAACGTTTACCTTCCCCTTGGAGCTTGCCGCTCACTGAAATCTCCCGTGCTGAACGCACGAAAAATGCCGATCTTCCCCGTCTAATCTCTGCCGAGGGCAAACAGATGCTCGCAGCAATCCCTCAAGGGCATTATGTGATTGCGCTTGATGTCAAAGGCACATCTTGGTCGACTGAGCAGCTTGCGGAGAAACTGAGCCACTGGCAAATGGATGGCGTGCGGGGCATTAGTTTTTTGGTCGGCGGCCCAGAAGGGTTGGCGCCAGCGTGCCTTGAACGGGCAGACATGCATTGGTCGCTTTCTGCTTTAACTTTACCGCATCCGCTCGTGCGCGTTATCTTGGCGGAACAGCTTTATCGTGCTTGGTCTGTTTTGCAGGGGCATCCTTATCATAGGTAAAGAAGCTCATAATAAATATCATTGTTAACATAAAGAACCCCTCACCCCGCCCCCTTACTGCGCTGCGCACTCCCTGCTTCGCTGGCGCCGGCTCTGGGCTATCCCTGCCCAGAACGCTCGGAAGCATACTCCTCGCCCCCTTAAAGGGGAGAGGGAGCTATTCTTCAGAGGTTAACTGAAAATCAGGCTGATTTTTAAACTTCTATCTATCCCCTTTTGGGTCTAGTGTTGTTATCTAACATACTAAATTTTTATCATTTTTTTAAAGTTTTTTGGAAAGGGAGTACTGCTGTCTTTTACTGCTGCTCTGCTGCTTTTCCGTTTTGGTGTTTTCTTTGCAGCGTTCTCTTTTAAAGTAAAAAAATACTAAAAAATACGCGTTAAACTAATTACGCAGCATGCTCTCTTCCCTTTTTCTTTGCTTTTCCTGCTTGTTACTATTTCTTAAAATCCCGAGGCGGCAAGCTGTTTACGCAATACCACGCCGGAAGATCTTGTTGTCGACGTTGGGGTTACCAGCGTCATTCTCACTGTTGGTCTGCACCAGGCCGAGCTCCAGGAACGGCAGGCGGTACGTCAGCAGGTTGCCGGTAGAGGCAGCCCCCGGCGGCAGGGTATCGCACAGCTCGAAAGCACGCAGCTCGTGGCTGTAGCACCAGACGGTCGACGAGACCTCCACAGTCGGCTCGAGCAGGCGACGCACCATGGGGGCCCGCGCCTTCACCCGCTGGTGGAAGAGATCAAGCGCTGTCACGTCCCGAAGGTGGTCGTACTGGGGGCCTGCGCATTCAGCAGGCTGAAGCTGCGCAAGCTTAGGGTAACCGTCGGTGCCGATGCACCAGATAGGATCCACAGAGAGGAAATCCCAACCCAGCGTCGGGTCATAAGTCGCTACGTTGCCAAGCTCGCCTGCGCCCATGCCCGGGTCCCGGCCGAAGGAGTTCGAGCTGCCCGCGCTGGTTGTCTGCGAAGTCTTGTCCCACACGCTGTTGGTAATGTCCGTATCAGGCCCACCGTTGGTGCTACCATAAACAGCCGCCAAACCGCCCGTCACCAGGGCATTCGTGGAGGTCTTCAGCACCGTAAACATGCCCGCGCCGAACACCCGGTTGAGGAAGCCATTGTTTGCGCGGCGGCCTGTTGCATTGGCGCCCTGCTCGAAGAGGAGACCATTCGTGCCGGCAAAGTAAGCCAAGTTGCCATCGCCCCCCATGACCGTGGCCTGAGAGTAACAATCTTCGAAAAGACCATCACCTGCATTCAGGCCGGTGGCGCCGCCCGCAGAATTAAATGCACGCATCTTCTCGCTCGCCCCCTCAACAAAGACCAGCTGAACCATCGTCTCGTCTGTGGCATAGGATTCCGTCACCGTGCCCGAGTTGGTCCCAGTGATGCCACCGCCGTACTCAGCGGTCGTCACGGTCATAGTGGGGCCTTCGCAACGAGAGCGAGTGATCACACCTTCGTTGACACCCACCAAACAGCCACCTGCCGTGGCGAAGACCGTCGCATCCCTGTAAGTCACATCCATCACTGTGCAGCCAGACATGACCTGCCCCACCACACCGCCAGCCATGTAGCCCTCGACCGATGCAGCCCGTGCGTGTCCTGATTCCACCGAAGTGCCGCCGGCCACCACGTTCTCGATAGTCGCACCGTCGCCGCAGGTGCCTGCCACCGTGCCCACGATGTCATCATCCATGTCGCCCATGACGGTGATATCCTCAAAGATGGTATCCATGATGGTCGGGTTTGAACCTGGGGGGCATGAACCGCCACCAACGTTCGACCACATGCCTACGGACGCTACAACGTTGGCACCTGCCGAGGTCGTCGCCTGAACATTACAGTTTGTGATCGTGTTCCCTTGGCCGAAGTACTGGCCACAGAAAGGGTTCTCCTCGTCGCCAATCGGCTCGAAGGGCACGGTGCAAATGATGGGAGTCAATTGGATGTAGATGATATCAAGATCATTGTTGATGTCTTGGAGGTCATCCTCGTTTTCAACCATCTTCACATTGTTGAACTTCCGCTGATTGGTCAGGGTAAACATCAAGTTCACGTGGGACCACTCAAACGGCAGCAGGCCACCCGGGTGGATGCTCTGCATGCGGACGGCGCCCACACCCGGGATCGGCTGGGGCGGGTTCGTTCCAAACATCCCCGTGCTGCGGTCGTACTGGAAGACCAGCGAGTTCACTTCCGAGTTGGCCTCAAGCGCGTCAGAGAACTGCACCACACCCAAGTAGATCCGACGCTGCCAAAACAGCCCCTGGGTCATGAAGTGGACATCCAGCACCGTCTCCAGATCCTCGATCATTTCAACGGGAGTCTGCACGTTTCCACCAGCGACAAAAGCGTTGATGAGCACCGTGCCGACAAAGCGCTTGGAAGGGGTATCGTGATCTTCGTCGTAGTCATAGTCATAGTCATAGTCGTCATCATCTTCAGGCACAATGATCCACGCCACCCGATACTCCGGCGGCAGGGTCGAGTCCACCTTCGGTTTGGCCAGGGGCTCCGTCACGTTGCGTTCTTCAAAGCTGTCGGTGGGCCACGGGGTCAGCCGCATGATCGAGCAGCCTTTTCCATTGGCGGCACCTTCGACACTGTGCAGCTCGAAACCGGTGTTTCTGTCCCACTCATAAAGCAAGCCTTCACCCTGGTCTTGCGCCAAGCACATGAAGGTGTTGCCCCACGACTGATGGAGATCGCAACCAAAAATATCGTTGGTGTCCGCAAGCATTTGGAACGCCGTGAAGTTGCCGCCAAAGCGGATTTTCTCGAAGACCTGTGAGTCATCATTCGGATCACAGCTAGCCAGCACCAAAAAGTGCGTGGGCAGGAAGGAGGCCTGTTTCTCAAGGAAGATGTGGCAGAGGCTCCAGTTACCATCAATTCTTTGGCGCTCCATATAGGTCAGGTTCAAGTAGCTAAAGACTTCGATGGAGGCACCCTGTGTGTTGGCATCCCCCCCGTAGATAAAGGTGAGGTAAAACTCCCCTTCGATGAAGGCATCGCACACATCACGCGTATCCATTCCAGGCTTGGTCGCCAGCAGCTTGAAAGTCAGGAAGTTGTACAGGGCAGGATCCTCGGTCTTGAGATCGCCCCAGCGGTAGGCGTTCCAGATGTTCTCTTTTTCGGCATCCGTCAAGCTGAAGTAGTAGGCCTCCAGTGCCTCAAGCTCCTCAGGGGAGATGTCCGGCGGGTTGTCGAACGGCAGGTTCTTCTCAATGGGCAGAACCCCTTCAACTTCTTGGGCAACACGCACTTTGTTCGTTTCCATGCGCGCGTCCAAGTAAGCGCGACGCGGGTCATGCTTGGCAAACGTCGGCGGCTCGCCAGTCTTTCCCGCCTCACGCCATTCGTTCGGCGTCATCACGCGATCAAGCACGCCCACCCAGGTGTCGCCCATCGCGCCCGCAAGGCGAGCGTTCATGGCAAGCGTCGGGTCCATCGGGGGAGGCATGTTGTTGTCGCTCAGTACAGAGAGCGGCTTAGCGGGGACCGCCAAGCCAAGCGCACTGCTGCTCAAGGCGAGCAGCAGCACGGTAAAAACCGCATATTTCATTCTTGTTGAGTCTTATTTCAGTTCTATTTCGATTTTTTTGCAAACAGAAATCTATTATTTTGGAGTAACATCCATGTGTAAGTTTATTTTTTTAATTTTATTTTTCAGTTTCTTACGTAGCTAACTACCCCTCTTTTTAGTCAGCTTGGCTTCTGGTTTTTGAAATTTATTTTGCGTCGTTGCTCATGCAACAGGCGCGCGCCCCTAAAAGCCATCCCACTGTGAGTATGGTACGATACCGAGATGCGCAAACGAGCCGTACTAAAAGATTACCTTCGGGAATACCACACCTATCTCAACCGCACGGTTTGGTTGCTGCTCGCCGTGATTATCTTGATGGCTGTGTTGGTGTTTCGGCTCATTCAACTGCAGGTTGTCCAGTACGATCGTTACACCACCTTGTCAAACAATAACCGGGTCAGTTTGGTGCCCTTATCGCCACCACGCGGTCTCATTTTTGATCGCAACGGCGTACTACTCGCCGAAAACATCCCTAGCTTTAGTTTAGATTTAGTGGCTGAGCGCGTGCCTGCTGACACGCTCGATTTCATGCTGGCAGAACTGCAAACATTACTTGACTTAACAGATGATGAAATCACGGCGTTTCATGCACGGCATAAAAAACGTCGCCGCTTTGAAACCGTGCCCATCCGCACATCGTTTTCGGAAGAAGCGCGCGCGCTGTTTGAAGTCAATCGCCATCGCTTTCCCGGCATTGAAGTCACAGCCCGCTTAATCCGTCACTACCCCTTGGGCGAAAATACGGCGCATGTGCTGGGTTACGTCGGCTTAATCAATAGCCAAGAACTTGCGCGCATCGACACAGCAAATTACAGTGCCACACACACGATAGGTAAAGTGGGCATCGAACATTACTATGAAACCTTGTTGCATGGCCAAGTCGGTTACCGGCAAGTGGAACGCAATGCACGCGGTTACACGGTGCGTGTGCTTGAAGACACCCCGCCTGTTCCTGGGCAAGATCTTCACTTAACCCTCGACAGCCAATTGCAAATCACGGCGACTGAAGCACTGGGCAATCGCCGTGGTGCGGTGGTCGCCATCGACCCCAACACAGGCGGTATTTTAGCCATGGTCAGCGCCCCTACCTTTGACCCTAACTTATTTGTCAGCGGCACCAGCGAACAACGCAGCCGTGCATTGGAAAGCACAGGCGATCGGCCACTCTTTAACCGTGCGATCAGTGGGCAATATCCACCCGGCTCGACTATTAAACCTGCACTTGCCATTATCGGGTTAGAGCAGGGTAAAATCACGCCCCATACCTCACAACACTGCCCTGGCTGGTATGAATTACCCAACTACAGCCGCCGTTATCGTGACTGGCAACGTAGTGGCCACGGCCACATGAACCTTGAACAAGCCATTGCACAATCCTGCGCGATTTTCTTTTATGATTTAGCGGTGCAGTTAGGCATTGATACCCTGTACGAGGAAATGTCGGCCATCGGGTTTGGTCAAGCCACTGGGCTTGATATCAGTCATGAGATGCCGGGCTTGATGCCTTCCCCTGAATGGAAACGCCGCACGCGTGGCGAAAGTTGGTTCCCCGGTGAAACCGTGATCACCGGCATTGGGCAAGGTTATACGCTGAGCACACCGTTGCAGCTTGCTAAAATGACCAGCATGCTGGCCATGCGCGGCAAAAATTATCAACCCTATCTTTTGCAAAAAAGCATGGATGCAAACAACCGTGAAACGCGTATGCCATTGCGCTATCAAATGATGGAAGCCCAATCCGAACACTGGGATTATGTGATTGAAGCAATGTATCAAGTGATAGCCAGCCCACGCGGCACGGGTTATCGCCTGACACAACCGACGCCCGTCTACCAAATGGCAGGCAAAACGGGCACCTCGCAGGTGACCAGTCTCAGTGAAGGTGAGTCAACCAGTGATTTGCCTGCGCATTTGCAAGATAACTCTTCTTTTATTGTCTTTGCGCCCATTGAGTCACCCGAAATTGCCTTGGCCGTTATTTTGGAAAACACCGACGGTGCCGCGGCCATTGCGCGTGCGGTGCTCGATCAATACTTATTAAGCGACACTCAATTGACAAGCATCGATGACGATGCTGGGGGTGACCATGTGGCAACATAATTTCGCTAGCCCATTGACCAGCATGCAGGATCAACGCCGCCGCAGTGTCTGGCAAAAGTTACATATTGATTGGCCGTTGCTATTGGCCTTGATGATCGTGATCGGCGTGAGCCTGCTCAGCCTCTACAGCAGCAGCGATAGCAATTTATGGCTTAAGCAAGTTGTGCATTTGTGCCTGGCGTTGTGTTTGATGTTTCTGTGCGCGCAGATCCCCATCCATTATTACAAGCTCGTCACCCCTTGGGTATTTGTCGCCACCTTGCTCTTACTCATCACCGTGCTCGTGATTGGTTATACTGGGCACGGTGCGCGCCGCTGGATAAACCTGGGCTTTATGCGCTTTCAACCCGCCGAAACGATGAAGCTCATGGTACCCATGATGCTATGTTGGTATTTAAGCGACCGCGCACTGCCGCCGCGCGGCAAAGTGCTGCTTATCGCGGGCGTGATTATCATGGTGCCTTTTTTACTCGTTGCCAAGCAACCCGATCTGGGCACCGCTTTGCTCATCATTGCCAGTGGCGCATTTGTGTTATTACTGGCGGGCATTAGCTGGAAGTTTGTTGGCAGCGTATTGGGGCTGGCAGCGCTTTCTGCGCCCGTGTTGTGGTACTTAATGCACGGTTACCAGCGCCAGCGCGTGCTCACTTTTCTAAACCCTGAAAGCGATCCACTCGGCAGTGGCTATCACATTATTCAGTCAAAAATTGCGATTGGATCGGGGGGCTGGTTTGGTAAAGGCTGGGGCAATGGCACACAATCTAACTTAGACTTTTTGCCGGAGCGCTCAACCGACTTTGTGTTTGCCGTGTTCAGCGAAGAGTTTGGTTTGCTCGGCATCTTGTGTTTGTTACTGGTTTACTTGTTTATTATCTTTCGCGGCCTCACCATTGGCGCACAAGCGCAAGATACGTTTTCACGTTTGCTTGCCGGCAGTATCTCGCTAACCTTTTTTGTGTATCTTTTTGTGAACATTGGCATGGTCACGGGGCTCTTGCCCGTGGTGGGATTACCCATGCCACTTTTTAGTTACGGCGGCAGCTCCATGGTGACCTTGCTGGCGGGCTTTGGTATACTGATGTCTATTCGTACACACCGAAAATTACTAACGTCTTAAGCACGACCAAAGGACTTGTTCCATGAAAAAATTATTTTGCCTTTCCTCAATATTCCTTTTTTCGACGGCGCTTTTGGCAGCCGAAGACTGCAGCACGTTTGATACCCCTTCTGAATTTGTCACTTGTGTGGTAAACAAGCACCAAGATAGCGATAATTTTAATTTCACAGAAGAGTCACTCACTGAATTACTGGCAGAGGCTGAACTTAAAGAAGGCATTATCGAAGCGATTTCACGCCCGGCTGAAGCCAAACCCTGGTACGACTATCGCCCTATTTTTGTCACCGATACACGCGCTAAAGGCGGCGTCGAATTTTGGAATAAACATGAAGCGATCTTGCAGCGTGCTGAAGAGCAGTATGGTATGCCGGCAGAGCTTATCGTGGCAGTGATTGGCGTAGAAACCAACTATGGCCGCAATATTGGCGCTTATCGTGTCATCGATTCTCTCACGACGCTGGGCTTTCATTACCCCCCGCGCGCAAAATTTTTCCGCCAAGAGCTTGAAGCCTTTTTGTTGCTCACGCAAGAAGAAGATATTGACCCACTCGAAGTCAAAGGCTCTTACGCCGGCGCCATGGGCATGCCACAATTTATCTCTAGCAGCTACCGCCATTATGCGGTTGATTTTAGCAACAGTGGCACACGTAACTTATTTGAAACAGAAGATGCTATTGGCAGTATCGGCGCGTACTTTAGTGACCATGGCTGGCAACCTAATGCACCCATCGCTCTCCCCGCAACCGTCACCGGCGATGACTACAAAGCGATCGAACAAAGCGGCCTAAGACCCACTGAGCCCCTGCAGGTATTAATCGACGCAGGCGTGGAACCCGCAGAAACGCTGGCTGCGGACCAACTGGCTAATTTAATCACCCTTGAGCAAAAAGACGCTGAGGAATATTGGGTCGGCTTGTATAATTTTTATGTCATCACCCGCTACAACCACAGCGCCTTGTATGCCATGGCGGTCTATCAATTGAGCCAAGAAATTGCTAGCCTACGCTAAGATGTAATTGTTCACCTACCCCTAATTTTAAAAATATTTCTCCCTCTCCCCCACAGGAGGAGGGGGGAATAATCAGCATATTAAGTTATTTTTCTAGCTTTTTAATGATGCTCTGCTATTAGCATTAATCTCTTATCCTTTTCTTTACTAAACGGGTGGGTGTGATTTTTCCTGAGGGCAGGTAGATCGAATTGGAAGGCGCTCGGAAAAAAATTTACCCACCCATGTTATTCCATATCAACTGAAGAAGAACTGGTTTTATTCTGTTATTCATCTGACTCTGAATTGCTCTTTTGGCAGCAACATATGGCAACCATACCTCTTTTTGCTGATGGAGCGTCTGAGGCAACGCTGGAAGAGGACATTCTACTTCTCGAAGAAAAGCTCAAGCAGTTTGCTAAAGAGGAGGCAAGCAAATACCGTAAGAGCATCGAATATGCAGAGACACTACTAGAAAGAAAAGATTTACCTCCCCTGGGTGCAGTAGACGCCGCTATTGATAAAGTGAAAGCACTAATAGAAGCCCTTGAGGCTACAGCGACTAGCTCGCTGCCTGCTGAAAGTCCAGACACTGATCCCCCTCCAGCGTTAATTCTGGGAGCAGATCCTGAACTACTTACAAATGCTAGGAGGGCTTTAGAAAAACTAACAGCAAAGCGCTCTGAATGTGAAGCCAACGAACCCACCCGCCTAGCTCATCAACTTGTCGAGCAATCTTTTCAACTAAAAATAGCAACAGCATCTGCGTTGCAAGTCTTATTGCCAACTGCTCTCCAAAAAGAGCTTGCGAGCCTGCCAACGCCAATCAAAACAATGCTCGAGACAATAAAAAAGTTTTTTGATCAAGAATTATCAGAAGTCAAAGATGATGGGGTTGCGCTCTATCGGCACACCTCTTTTGCTCAGATAAAACAAGCTGGCCAGCCCGTGCTTGATGCACTCGCATGCTTACTAAAATTATACAAGCATCTAGAGCACTTAAAAGAAAGCCCCAGACAACTCCCAAACAACTTCATAAACTTAGCACGCTGGCTTCAGTTGACCCTCACCTGGGCAAGGCTGTGTGATAGCCACAAAGTAGCAGTAGAGGCACTTAATTTGACTGCAACCATAGAAAACTATACAAAAGTATCAGCGGCATTACAGGCGCTTGAGCAGTGCTTATATGAGATTGAACCCTACGCTTCTGTGCTAAAGCAACTGCAAACAAGGGTTAGCAAGGAACAACAACGCACTGCTTCTCCCGAACCAAGCTCTCTTCTCTCAGAGATTAATGCACTCACAGAAAAATTAGCAACAGCACGGAAAAACGCGTCTTCTTTCCACAATAAATTCTCAGAACTGATTTTTGATTTGAATCTTCGTTTGAAAAAAATAAGAGCAGCATTACAACTGCATGACCTAGTGGACCTTCGACAAAAAGTACGCGCCATCTGCCAAGAAATATTGAGTGCAGTGGAAACAGCGAAAAAATTTGACCCAGAAGGTAAGGGTTTTTCCAACATAACAGCACCAAAATTTATTGGAGAGCAAGTTGTGTTTTTGAATACCAAGCTTGAGGAAGGGAAAGAATATATTGCTGAACATCAGGAGTTGGTGAAAGCCCTCATTACCGATCCAACTAAGCAGGCTATTTTGCTACCACCAAAAGGAGAGCCCATCCTAATACCTGCAGCAGCGGCAAACATTACACCAGGTTCGTAAATCTTCCCTGGCTTTGAGCTTTCTATTTTTAAAATGAACCCCTCACCCCAGCCCTTATATGTTTAAGGTCGGGGGTAAAACTGAATAGTTATTCCCCATCAAGTGCAAATTCACTGAACAAAAACCTCACCCTAAAAAAACACACCAAGTAGGGGTCAAATCTTAAAAAACATTTTTAGAAAAAGAGAAATAACGGAAATGATAAAGGCAATTAAAGCAGTCAGAGCTTAAAACAGATTACTAAATAAAATGCAGGCGGCAGGCACCCTGCTCTACTGGCACTCTGAGCACACACCATAAAGATACAGGCTATGGTCTGTGATTTGATAACCGAGCTTCTCAGCAATGGCCAGCTGGCGTTGCTCAATCACCTCATCCACAAACTCTTCTACTTTGCCGCATTGCACACACAAAATATGGTCATGATGCTCGCCTTTATTGAGCTCAAACACCGAGTGGCCGTCTTCAAAGCGGTGACGCACGACCAATTCAGCTGACTCAAATTGCGTGAGCACACGGTAGATAGTGGCCAAACCCACTTCTTCACCGCTTTCCAGCAGCGCTTTGTAAATATCTTCGGCCGTCATATGGCGTTGCTCGGCGCTTTCCAAGATTTGTAATATCTTGACGCGCGGCAACGTCACCTTTAAGCCGACTTCGCGTAGTTCTTTATTTCCCAATGCCATCAATCACCTGCCTTGTGTGAAGTTAACTTGATAATTCTCGCACACACCGATACGATTCACCAGATGAGAACACCCGCTTGCCTAACATTACTCCTCCTTGCCCTGTTGCTTGGCGCCTGCGCCAAAGAAAACCGTATTAATGTGGTCGATAAACTGCCTTTTATCTATCGTATTGATATTCAACAAGGAAATCTGCTGACCGAAGAGAAAATCGATCAAATTGAGCTTGGCATGACCCAAGAGCAAGTGGTTTTTATCATGGGCACGCCCATTCTCGATAATATCTTCAATGAAGACGTGCAATATTATTACTATAGCTTTCAAGCTGGCAAAAAAAACCGCGAGCAAGAGCAGCTGATCCTTTCCTTCTCTGACAATAAACTCACTGATATCAACCATCAAGGCATGGCACCGGATGCTATTCCTAAAGATACGCACCCCCGCGATAATATCCTGATTGATGATAAGGCTATTTTGTAGCCTCGCTGTAGGGGGCAGGCTGCCCATCCACAGGGAACCGCCCCTACATCCTTTTTTCAGACATTTTTAGCCCCCCATGAGCAGCCACGAGCAAACGTACATGCAAATGTTACGCCATATAGTAAGAAGAGTTAGAGACAAAACAACAATTTCATTTGAGTGATTCAGTTTTTTGAAAAATGGAAAGCAAGGTAAACTGGCGGTACTCTGAGCAGCGCCGCACTTCCTCGCTCAGCGACAATTACGACTTCCCTCACTGCGGCAAGTGCGGAGCAAAGCACCCCCGTGCGAATACCTGCCCGCCGCCAGGGCACGCTGTCTTTTGCTACAACTGCAAGCAGGTGCACCCGCCTGATCATCGCTACTGCCTGCCGCCGCCCAAAGATCCCTGTGGGAACCCGCTTGAACCCTGCAAATACTGCTGGGGCTTCGGAGCGCAGTGCTGCACCTGTTTTGACTGCAACAACCAGAGTAAGCATTGCCGCACGTGCCACGGCGAATACTGGCGCCCTCCCGTCAAGCACAGGGCCATGGACTACACGGACATGCTCGAGCTTAAACATCAAGACATACTCTTCGACAGGCGCCTGCAAGAGAACACCATGCGCAAGGCACTTGCTTGGTACCAGCGCATGCAAAGCCAGCTTGCCATCCTCTTTCTCGGCCCCCCGGGGATCGGCAAGAGCGCGCTCGCCACGGCTGTGCAGGCACTCCTCTACTACGCGCTTGACTGTGTGAATATTTTCACCGTGCCTCTCCATGCCTCTGCTGAGCACATCTCAGACACCGGCTACTGTGGCGATGCCAGCCGCGCACCGCTTCACGGCGCCAATCAACATGCCGGTCTCTTTCGCCAGGCACTTCAGCAAGCGCGAGCGCGCATTCTGCTTCTTGAACACAACCATGCTCTGGCCAACCCCGAGCGGCGCAGAGACACTCTTTACGCACTGCCCAGAGCTGGGGGACTGCCGGGGCACCGTGTGGTGTTTGTGAGCCTTGATAAGCACACGGCCCCCAACCCGCCAACCGAGCTCGCCATCCGGCGCCTCGCCGCACGCAAGACGACGACGATCGCCGCCGCTTCCGGCACCGTGACGCACCAGAACAAGTTCACCAAGCCACTGACGCCCTCGGAGAAGCAGCAAGCCAGGCAAGTCATTGCGCTTGACCCGAGGCAGCCAGTGCATGCGCTTGCCTTTGAACTGCTTGGCCTCCTTGATCCGCTGCTCAATATCCCGGAGATCACCGCGTGGCTCCAGCGGATCCAGCCTGCGGAACAGGCCACGTGCCTGGAAAAAGCCTTGAAGCAAAACAGGCGCATCACAAACCTGCCATCGCTGTCCTGGATCGATGTTGACGAAGACGACGAAGAAAGCGATGGCGACAGCTATTTTGATAATGACGAAGACAGTGACGATTACTAGGCCAGCTGCCTGCTTTTCTCATTTGCCGCTGAGCTGATTTTTTTTGCTTATCTTTTTGATTATTTCGTCTCTATCAATCAGCCATGCTTAATAATGACGAATAATCCCTTTATTGCATTATCAAAATGCCTCAAAAAAAAAGCCCTAAAAATAAACGCCGTATATTTTAAAGTGCTTCACTACTGTGCAGTAATAACAAACTAATCAGTCAGTTTCAGGATAACTCAAGAAATCACCAAAATTGACCACATTAGCAAAAAACTCACTAGCCAACACATTATCGTTAACACCATTAACATGAATCAGTACAGGACGTATTGAAAATGATCTAGCCGCTGCTGCTCGGCTGTAATTTTCTCATCAGGAGGCAGACCTGAAAAAGTAAAGGATTTAGGAAAGGAGCGAGCAAACTCCTCAGCAAGCCGGCTTTTTCCAATTCGACGACGGCCTTTTATGACCACCAAACTAGCACTATCTTTTTTAAGCAATTGTTTTAAAAAAGATAATTGCTTGTCTCGCCCAATAAACTGACTCATTTCATTCCTGGATTGATAAACGCTGACTGAAGTAAATATAGCTTAACTCCCACACCAAATTATGTTCTTTGTGATTTGGTGTGCAAAATAAAGTGAGGCTCACAAAATAACCCCTCACCCCGCCCCTCTCCCCTTAGAGGGGAGAGGGAGAAATATTTTTAAAATTGGAGTGGGTGAACGCCGACCTTCTGGCTTCACCCTCTCTATAGGGGAGAGAGGGTGAAATTCTTCCAAGATCAACGCTACCCTATTTAGTTTGCTTTTTCTGCTGGGCAGCAGCACGGCGGCGGCGAATTTCAGTGGGATCAAGCGCGAGGGGCCGGTAAATCTCCACGCGATAGCCTGGTTGCAACACCGTCTCACGCGTAGCGCGTTGGCTAAAAATACCGACTTTGGCGGCGGCAAGATCCATTCCAGGAAAATAGTCTTGAATGTGAGAGGCATCGATAGCCTGCTGCACGGTACTGCCTTTTGGCAGGGTCACAGCGATCACCTGCTGTTTGTCAGGCAAGGCGTAGACCACCTCTACCGTTATCATTTCGGCTGACTCGCCAGGCACGGCGTGATTGCGCTCACTTGCCATACAGCACTTGCGCGCGTTTGGTAAAAGCATCAACTAGCGAATGCATAATCTGACTAAAAATCGGTTTGAGCAACATGGCCAGCAAGCCGGTAATTTCAAATTCAAAATCAAGTTCCACGCGGCAGTGATTATCAGGCAGCGCCTCAAATAACCAAATGCCTTCCAAATGTTTAAACGGCCCGCTGACCAAAAACACTTCGATGCGCTCATTTTTCGTTAAGTGATTACGTGTGGTAAACGATTTGTGCAAACCGCCGTGGGCCAGCGTGAGGCTCGCCGTGACTTCCGTTTCGGTGCGGTTATGCTCTTTGGCGCTGCGGCACCAAGGCAAAAACTCCGGGTAGCGCTCAATGGCATCTACCAACTCATACATTTGCGCGGGCGTATAAGGTACAATGACCTCACGTTGAATGACACTCATAATGATGTCTCAAATAGGACGAGCCGTTATTTTGCGTGATATCAGGCAAGGGCTCAAGTCGCTAGCCCTTATCTACGGTATAATAGCCACTATGAAGTCAAATAAATCCAAACAAACAGGCACCGGCAGCAAGACCATTGCGCTGAACAAAAAAGCCAAACATGATTTTTTTATCGAAGAACGCTTCGAGGCGGGCCTGGTGCTGGAAGGCTGGGAAGTCAAAAGCGTGCGTGCGGGGCGCGGCCAAATTACCGAAAGCTACGTCGTACTCAAAGAGGGTGAAGCTTGGCTGCTGGGCGCGCATATTACCCCGCTTGCCACCGCCTCCACCCATATTCACCCCGACCCGACCCGCAGCCGTAAATTATTATTACACCAACGCGAGTTGGGCAAACTTTTTGGCGCCGTGGCCCGAAAAGGCTTTACCGTGGTGGCGCTGGCACTTTACTGGAAAGGCCCGCATGTGAAACTGGAAATTGGCTTGGCGAAAGGTAAAAAAGAACACGACAAGCGCGCGACTATCAAGCAGCGTGACTGGGATCGTGAAAAGCAACAAATGTTAAAACGACGATAACATTCATCATTCATATTCATAATAAATAAAATAGATAAACAGGATGGGTACGATGGCTTATAACGCTT
>JAJFJF010000004.1 GCA_021774255.1 Gammaproteobacteria bacterium | reverse complement strand
CACCCGCATGGTGCGCCATCGCAATGGCGCTTAAGGCATTTTGTATATTGTGTTCACCGATTAAATTCCAGCGGATGTGGCCGCTCAAATCACCATCATAATAAATCGCTAGTTCGCTGCCATCTGCTTGCATCGCTTTTGCGGCCCACCGTGGCAGATCACTTTGTGCATAGCACCCTGCTCGTTCCACAATTGTCCAGCAGCCTTGTTCTAAAACTTGGTCAACCGCAGGGGCTTCTTGCGGCACCACAATCACACCTTCACCGGGCACCGTGCGCACCAAATGATGAAACTGTCGCTGGATCGCGGCTAAATCGGGAAAGATGTCGGCATGGTCATATTCTAAATTATTGATCACCAAACCGTGTGGCCGATAGTGCACAAACTTCGAACGCTTATCAAAAAAAGCACTGTCGTATTCATCGGCTTCAATCACAAACAAACGATGCTTTTTATCATGCAACCGTGCCGACACAGCAAAATTTTGTGGCACCCCACCAATCAAAAAACCAGGGTGCAAACCTGCCTCTTCTAAAATCCATGCCAACATACTGGCAGTGGTGGTTTTACCGTGCGTACCCGACACAGCTAATACGCGGCAACCCGCCAATACTTGCTCTGCCAACCACTGTGGGCCAGAGGTGTACCGTAAATTTTGATTGAGCACGGCCTCCACAATCGGCATGCCGCGTGTCATGGCATTACCCACTACCACCATATCGGGCGCGGGGTCTAAATGTGTGGGGTCATCGTAACCTTCAAATAAAGTAATACCTTGTGCTTCCAACTGCGTGCTCATCGGCGGGTAGACTTGCCGATCGCTGCCCGTGACCTCATGGCCGAGCTGTTTGGCCAGCACCGCAATCCCGCCCATAAAGGTGCCGCAAATACCTAGGATATGGATATGCATAGAAAAACTTACCCTTGCGTGTTATCGCATAACATGAAGACAATTAGTGTAACACAGTTAATAAAGCTAATGTTATCATAGCCCCATGAAGGCACTACTCTTCTTAATACGCTGGTCGTACAGCGCTTTATTTTACCTGGCGACGCCTTTGATCCTGCTGCGGCTGCTGCTTCGCAGCCGAGGCAACGCCGCTTACCGGCATCGCTTACGCGAGCGGTTTGGTCGCATTCCTTTTACGCCTAAACAAAATAGCATTTGGATCCACGCCGTGTCGGTGGGCGAAGTGATGGTTGCCTCCACCATTATCAAAGCCCTGCAGGCACGTCACCCTGAACAAACACTTTTTGTCACGACCATCACCCCCACTGGCTCGGCGCAACTCAAATCTCTTTTTCCAACCGAGGTTGAGCATTGTTACTTGCCTTATGATCAACCGCACGCCGTCAACCATTTTTTGGATCAGTTGCAACCGCGCTTATGCATCCTCATTGAAACAGAGCTCTGGCCCAATGTAATCCATTACAGCCATGAACGTAATATTCCTATTATCATGGCTAACGCGCGACTCTCGCCAAAATCAGCTCGCGGTTATGGGCGTGCAAAATTTTTGATGCGGCCGATATTGTCGCAAATTGATTATATCGGTGCACAAACGCAGCTTGACGCTGAACGCTTTGTGTCTATTGGCGCGGCACCTGAAAAAGTAAAAGTAATCGGCAATTTAAAATACGATATTGCTTTTCCTGAAGAAATGATCACTGCCGGCAAAAAATTAAGACAGCAATTAGGCGAAAACAGGCCGGTTTGGGTAGCTGGCAGCACCCATGACGGTGAAGAAGCGATTGTGCTCGAGGCACATAAGCACATTACAAAAGCCGTACCCGATGTATTATTGATCTTGGTGCCACGCCACCCCGAGCGCGCACCTGATGTTAAAAAAGATTGCGAAAGTGCCGGCTGGCGCACGGTGCGTTACAGCGCCTTTCAGCAACAGGGCACATCAACTGATATTTTATTAGGCGATACGATCGGTGATTTACGTACATTGCTTGCTAGCGCTGATGTTGCTTTTATTGGCGGCAGCTTGGTGCCCATTGGTGGGCACAACTTGCTGGAACCGGCTGCATTAGGCTTGCCCATCCTCACCGGCCCACATATGTTTAACTTCACCGAAGTCAGCAACGTGCTACATCAAGCGAGCGCGGCAAAAACCTGCCGTGATGCAAACGAACTGGCCCGCAGCGTCACGACCTTGCTGCAACATGCCCAGACGCGCCACGCGATGGGCGCAGCAGGCAAAGCGCTCATCGAAGAAAACAAAGGCGCAACAGATAGATTGTTTACGCTTGGTATCATCGCAACTGACAAATAGAAGTTATTAAATTAACTTAAAAAGCCGCTTTTTTTTTATAGCCCTACATGGCGCCTAATCTTGCTGTTTAAACAGGCTGCATCTCAATCGCTGCTTGCGGGTCCTTTTTACCCAGCAAGCCTCTAAAACGCGCCCAACACCCTGCTGACTCAGCTGTCTTCTCCATAGCACCTGCCTGCTGCACACGCACAGGGTAGGCCACTATAATTTGGTCGTGATTTCCGTACAGGCAAAATAAGAACTCGCCTACATCACCCTCTTCTGTTGGTGCAAGCGTCAAGGTATGCGCTTTGCGATGCTCGTACTGGACCCATGGAAAATTGAGCTGAACGAGATTACCATTGCGGTAGATTTCAAACTTGCAGACCTCGCCAGCAGGAATGGTGATCTCTTTTGTGAGGGGCGCCTGCCCCAGTGTGATCTTCTCTTCTGGCTGCAGATACTTTCCTTTCAGAAAGAAGTTCCACAATGGGCCACGGTATCCATATATTCCGAGAGCAGCAGAAGCAACACTGCCAAGAATGATGAAGGCCGTAAACACTTCTTGTGCAAGAGAGGCACCTGAAACAGCCAGCACAAAATCTGTGCACGCACTGGCTTGTGCGTCATGGGCACAAACTTGGATCTTATGCTTTCGATCACCAAAGCTATCTGTATCCGTATTACTGGGTTTGCCTGAGAAAGTGCGAGTTGCCCCATCAAAGCGCAGCCAGCCTGGCAAAGATCGATTGCCTGATTGTGCCGCAGTATATCGCAGTCGATCACCGTTACTATCAAAAAAGGTGTTATCTGGAATGGTATAGCGGAAACTGTCGTCAACATCGACCTTATGATCGGGCAGCGGGTTAAGGACTTCCGGCGGGCGGTTGCTGGTGTCTTGCATCGTCAGTGTAAATGTATCCAAAGCAAAACCACCATTGCCATCTGTGACGCGCACAGTGATCCGCCAAGCACCCACTGCGTCACTTGCACCTGAAAATGTTTGGGTGTCTTCGTCAAATGTGAGCCAACCAGGCAACGGGGTGCCACCTTCCAAGGTCGCCGTATAGGTCAGTGTATTACCATCCGGATCATTAAATGTGTTATTAGGCACACCGAAAGTCCAGAGTGTATTGATACTTGCTGTTTGATCGAGGAGATCCACAGATAACAAGGGCGGATTGTTGCCCGATGTACTGGAGATAGCAATACCAAAGCTGATAGACGCGGTGGCGTTGTACGGATCAGAAGCAATCAGAAAAACAAACAAAAATCCTTCATCACCGTCTCTGGGTGTACCAAAAAAGTTCCGGAAGCTACTATCTAATGTCAACCAAGCAGGCAAGGGGTTGCCGTTTGTCTGTATCGCATGATAGATCAGTGCCTCCCCGTTGGGCTCGTTAAAAAGCGTATCAGGGAAGTTGTACAAAAAGGCATTATCCACGGTAGCTGCTTGGCTATTAATAATCCCATTGGCTTGAGGCGCAAGATTTACCAATAGCGAAAACGTATCACTGACTTGGCCACCGTAACCATCAAAGGCGGTGATTTCTATTATTAACGTATCTGTTTCAGTGAAGGGGATCACACCAGAGAGCGTACCCGTGAGGCCATCAAAACTCAGCCAGACAGGCAACGCGCCCCCCCCTGACAACTGTGCCGTGTAAGTAAACGCGTCACCATCCAGATCGAAAAAAGCCTCAGCGGGCACTTGCCAATCAAACAACGCCTCTGCCGTAAAGCGCTGATCAGCTAACGCCTGCGCGAGCACAGGCAATCGGTTGTTGACGTTGAGAAAGAAACTGTCACTCGTGCATTGATTCAAGTCATCACAAGCTGTTACCACGATGGTGTATTGGCCTCTGTCGCTAAAAGCTGGCCAGCCAGAAAAAGTTTGGCTTTCGGGCGTAAAATTCAGCCAGCTTGGCAACGCGGCGCTGCCTGTCTGTGTCGCTGTGAATATCAACACGGGGCTCGTAAAATCAAAAAACGTATTGCCTGGCACGGTGAACGAAAAGGTCGTGTTTGTAAAAGTGTTTTGATCTGTAATGGGGGTTTGCAACAGCGGCGGCGTCAGCGCCCGCAACTTCGGGTAGTCAATGCCTTCAGCGATCCACCACGTATCCCCAAAATCCCAACTCACAAAGGTGCCTTGCTGGTACATTTGTGCGGTGTTGCGGCTTGTGCCACCTGCACTGGTTGCGACACCGGAGGTTTGTATATCCCAATAGCTTTGCGTCACGCTACCGGTGTTAGTAGCAACAAGCCCGCCTATTACCAAATTTGCTGACGTGACACCTCGAGAATAACATGCTTGGACCGTGCCTTGATTGTTGCCCACCAGGCCACCGCCTGTGCTGCCTGGCGCTGAAACGGTACCTTCTGCATAACTTTCCGTGACCACACCCGTGGCAATATTGTTGCCAATGAGTCCACCCACACCAATGTTGCCTACGGTCAAACCAGCAGCATAACAGTGACTAACAATATGATTGTTCCAGCCAATCAGTCCACCTATATCATTCCCTGTTGCAGATACACTTGTTTGCGCGTAACTATCCACCACTGTGCCGCCCTGGTTGGACCCGACCAGTCCGCCAACAGCATGTTCGCTGTTTGTGATACTGCCACCAGCGTGACTGTATTCAATGCGTCCTCCGTTGTGCCCCACCAAGCCACCAGTTTGCGCGCCTGAACTTGTTGTGATATCTACAGTGGCATCGCAATGACTGATAATGGCGCCAATCGCATTCCAACCTGCTAGTCCACCTACAAAATTGGCAGTAGAAGTGACTGTGCCACCAGCATGGCTGTCAGTAATCAAGCCACCGTCTGCATTACGTCCAATCAGCGCACCGACATTGAGCTCCCCTGTTGCATGAGCGTCTACATGGCAATGATTTATCTGACCAAAACTCAAGCCAACCAAACCACCCATAAAATTTTTACCCACTACATCAGCAGCAGCCAGCCTCACCGAATATATTTGTGCGCTTGCTGCGGCATAGCCAAACACGCCGACATAATCTGTGCTTGAGCGATTAACAGTGAGACCAATAATAGTGTAATCTTGACCATCCAGCTTTCCTCGAAAACGATTTGCGCTTGTGCCAATAGGTAAAAACCCTGCACCGTTATTCCAGCTGGCCGTGCCAGAGCAGTCAATATCACTGGTCAAGCGATAAATACCGTACATATCATCTTTCATGGTTTGGAGGACGGTGCAGTTATTGATCCCAATTGGTACACGTGCATACAAGGTAAATTCATCTGTCGTGCACAGTAAGTTGGCACTGCACGCCGTGACGGCTATCGTATAGTCGCCAGCGTCGCTATTTTGCGGTGTGCCAAAAAGAATTTTATTTTCTTGATCAACAGCAAGCCAACTCGGTAGCGCATTGTCAGGGGAGAGTCGTATCGTGTAGTTAAGCCCTGTTTTACTTAAGTCTTCAAATACTGCAGGGAAAAATAGTGTGAATAGTTCATCTATTGAGATAGCCTCATCCCGCACTGGATTTTTCAGAAGCGGTGGCAAAGACCAGCGCAAGCGCGGGTAGTTATTACCCTCATCTATCCACCACACATCGGTAAAGTTCCAACCGATGAAGGTGGCGTCTTGGTACATCTGTGCCGTTGTGCGGCTTATGCCACCTACACTGACTGATTGCCCAGAAATTTCTGTATCCCAAAAAGATTGAAAAACATTACTCCCATCACCAGCTCCCACTAAGCCACCCACCGCAGCATTACCGGAGACTAAACAGGCCGCATAGCTTTGGCTAATGGTTGCGCCACCATTTAGCAAACCGACAAGCCCTCCTACCGAAGTACTTGTGGTGATGACTGAACCAAGTGCATAGCTGTTTGTGATAGCACCACCGCTACCACAATGCCCCACTAAGCCACCGCTGGTACCTACTGTTGAAGTAAGCGAAACTAAAGCATAACTTTCTTCTATGATCCCCTGGTTTGAACCTGTCAATCCACCAATATTATGCCCACCACTAAAAAGAGACGCTTGCGCATAGCAACGCCGAATCATCCCTCGATGCAGGCCAACCAGCCCGCCTGTATACCAATGCCCACTTACATTCACTGACACTAAACCAACATCAACAATCAAGCTGCTTGGCGCTGTTTGCCCAAACATTGCCATTCGACTCAATCCAAGCCGATTGATGGTTAAGTTATAAATAGCATGATGTTGACCATTCAAGCTGCCAGCAAAAGGCATGCCTGCATTCCCGACTGGTAAAAACCCAAACCCGCCATTCCAACTTGCGGTCTCCGTACAATCAATGTCATTGGCTAGAAAGTAATCCGCCGTCACATTCAGCGCCATGTTTTGGAGCCCAGTGCAATTCGTGACAGGCACTTGCTCGGTCGCGTTCGTGAACTGCGCGATGAGCAAAACCAATAGGAAAGCCCGCAACCTCATCTTGAAGACAATGAAATTGACTTAATCAGAATAAAAAGGAAAACGCGTATTGCTCTAAAACAAAAGACACTGCTTTCTAAGCATATAGCGTAACATGGGGGTGTATATTTTTAGGCGCTGTCAGTTAAATAACATCTATTGAGACAGTTATCTTCCTACCGTTAAGCTCTGCTATAACAGCAAACCTGCTGGCTAGCTAAGGCGCAGGCGTCAGCCAGTTATTGATGACCTCGATGTCAGTGAGGCTTAAGGTGCCAGCGGCGAGTTTTAAGCGCAAGGTGTTGACGAGATAATCGTATTTTGAGCGGGCGAAATCACGCTCTGAACTGTAAAGCTCTCTTTGGAAGTCGAGTACATCGACGATGGTTTTGGTACCGACTTCAAAACCTGCTTCGGTGGCATCCAACGCCACTTGATTTGAAATCACCGCTTGGGCAAAGGCTTCGATCTGGCTAATGCCCGCGAGCACACCACGGTAAGCTTGCCGCGTATCACTTTGCACGGCGCGATGTGTTGCATCAAAAATATAATTAGACTGCTCGTATTCGTAGCGGGCTTGCTTGGTTTGCGACCAAACACGCCCCCCCTCGAATAAAGACCAATCGGCTTGCAAGGTCAGTGTGCCAAGCTCATTATCACTATCAATTACCGCATCAGCAAAAGAGCGCTCGCCTCGCGTGACACTGTAATCACCGACAAAATGAATCGTAGGGAGATGCTGGGCATTGTAAAACTTGATTTGCTCACGCGCGGCGAGCGTGGCAAAGTGCGCCGCACGTAAATTTAAATTTTGTTCCTGCGCCCAACGCACCCACGCTTCTGTATCCAGTGGCTCAGGCTTCACTAAGGGCAAGTCGTCTATCAGGCGTGCGAGATTATGGTGTGCAATGCCTGTGATTTCACGCAACTCTTCGTAGCGATCGGCAACAGCGTTCTCATCACCAATTTCTTGCGCCGCAATAAAATCATACGATGCTTTTGCGCTGTGCACTTCACTAATGGGTAGCAAACCCACGTCGAACCGTTGTTGTGTTTGCTCTAAACGTCGCGCCGATGCTGCTTTTTCTGCGCGCGTGACTTCTAAGTTATCGGTGGCCAGCAATACAGCAAAATAAGCATCTGCCACACGGATAATTAAATCTTGTGCGGCTGCCGCATAATCGGCATTCGCTTGTTTTACTTGATATCTCGCGGATTGCACCCCTGAAATAGCTGACCAATCAAATAATGTTTGCGTTAAACGCAGGTTAATACCCCATTCTTGAAAGTCCATGTCACCGGTATCGTCGGTAAGATAAAACCATGATTGGTGCGCGCCTGCACTCAAATGCGGCAGCAGAAAAGAACGCGCCTGAGGCAGCAATTGGCGCAACGCATTATATTCAGCTTCTGAGGCCTTAAAGGTTGGGTCGCTTTGTAAGGCTAATTCATACACCCCTAACAAATCGTTTTGTGACTGTGCCATCGCAGGCGCACCCCACATGCCACAAAAAATGACCGTGAGCGCCACGACTATTTTCCAGAAATATTTAAACGTCGTCTTCATGGGGTTCACTCAAAACTCAAATACATCGGGTTGTTTCACATTGACTAACAGGTCGAGTTGAGTCTCAAATAATGTGCGCTCTTGCCATTCCTTTTTGCCTACCCGTGTGATTAACATGGCATGCATGGTGGGTGATTTACCCAGCACAACAAACAAACGGCCACCGATAGCTAGATCATGACGAAACGCATCGGGTAGCGTAGGCAAGGCACCCGTGATAGCAATCACATCATAAGGGGCGTGCTTGGACCAGCCCTTTGCCGCATCGCCTTCTTCCAAGGTCACATTATCAATTTGCACCTGTTGCAATTTTTTATGCGCGGCTTCGATACACTTGGGTTCCATATCGACGCTAAACACGGTATCCGCTTGTTTGGCTAATAGTGCCGTCACATACGCATTGCCGGTGCCGATTTCCAGCACCTTATCGCTTGATTTAATTTGCAATGCTTCGAGCATCTTGGCTTCCACCCAAGGCGCCATCATTTTTTGCCCGTGTGTCGCGCAGGCCACTGGAATGCAGGCATCTGAAAAAGCCAGCTTGCGGTACGCGCGTGACACAAAATCTTCGCGCGGCACCGTACTCATTAAGGCCAAGATATTCTCATCCAGTACACCCATTGCGCGGATTTGTTGTTTGACCATATTTTGGCGCGCTTGTTCAAAATTCATTGGATAATCTTTATTAGCAAAAACGGTAAAAACCAGTAGGGAAACTAATTAAGAGTACGGAATTCAGCCCCAAAGAGCAAGGGGCGCATAGATATTAGAAAGCAAAATAACTTATGCGTCTGATTTTCAGATAGTATTCACATAAGGGCAGCCACAGGGGGCTGCCCCTACGGACGAAATACCCGATCATTTATTTTACTGCCGCCATAAACGCCTATTATCGGGCACCGTTTCAACATTAGAACGAAACGGATTGATATCTAAACCACCACGGCGGGTGTAGCGAGCGTAAACGCTTAACGTCTCTGGTTGGCAGCGCGTTAAAATATCACAAAAAATACGCTCAACACATTGCTCGTGAAAATCTTCATGCCTCCGGTAGGAAACAATATATTTTAATAAGCCTGTGTGATCAATTTTACGCCCATGGTAACTGATTAACACACTTGCAAAATCAGGTTGACCCGTCACCGGGCAATTGGATTTTAACAAATGGGAGTGTAACATTTCGCTGACTGTCTCTTCCCCAGAAGATAAATAATCCGGATGTAATTGGTAACAATCGATACTGACATTGTTATCGTCTATGCAACTGCCTGGCAGGGTCGCAAAATTAATTTTCGCATAATCATTGACTGATAATAAACGCACACCCACCTTGGCTTGCGCCACACTCGATAAATCTTTTTCTAATTGTGCCTGGAGATCGCTCCACGCATTAAATGTTGTTTGATGAAACGCATTTAAATATAGCTTAAATGATTTTGACTCGATCAAATAGGGGGAGTGGTAGGGTATGGTAAATTCGGCAATCGCCACTTGCGGCACACCGTTGGTATTTAACCACGTTAACTCGTAGCCATTCCAGATGTCTGTGCCATGAAAAGGAAGAAGGGCGTCGCTTTCGCTTTTGATTAAACCTGCACGCGCGCGCGCCGCTTGACGCGATAAGGGGTAAAGTAAGTCTGGGTCGTATTGATCAGGGTAAGCGGTTTGTTTACCAAGCAGGGTTTGTTCTAATTCACTCATGAAGGTGTACTATTTTTTTGCAAGCACACATTTTAACCGCATCCTGGGAAAAAGAAAGCTGAGGAAGGTTAAACCCGCCCCAGCCCGCTTCTAGTTAATGGCATTCATTGCTTTGAGCAGATTCACCGCTTCGTGTAGCTGATAATCGCGCATGGCAAGAGGCTGATCTTCATCAAGATCATCTGGATCCACCACCTCATTGCCATTGTCGATGTGATCTTGCAGATCAGATTCTTTCACCGGCTCCCAAGTACCCCCTTTAGACGCCACGACGGTTAACTGTTCTACTTCAATATCAGGTGTCACGCCCGTTGCTTGGATCGAACGCCCCGCCGGGGTGTAATAAAGCGCGGTGGTGAGTTTTAAACCGTAATCATCTTCTAGTGGGATCACGGTTTGCACGGAACCTTTACCAAAGGTTTGCATGCCCATGATGACAGCGCGCTCATGATCTTGTAGCGCCCCTGCCACAATTTCTGAGGCTGAAGCCGAGCCGGCATCCACCAGCACCACCAATGGTTTCCCTTCTAGCATGTCGTCCGATGTTGAACGCGCTTCAAATGACGCTTCTGGGAAGCGGCCTTCCGCATAAACAATTTTGCGGTCATGGCCAATTTTGCTTTTATCTAAAAATAAATCACTGATATCGACAGCACTGTCTAATAAACCACCTGGGTTATGACGTAAATCCAACACCAAACCATTCATCTTGCCTTTGGTTTCTTTATTCAATTTTTTCAGTGCTTCGCGTGTTTCTTTAATGGTGTCGTCTTGGAACTGCCCAATACGTACATAACCAATATTATCTTCCAGCACTTCATATTTTACACTGGCCACTTCAATAATTGCGCGCTTCACGCTGACCTCTACTGGCAGATCGTTACCTTCGCGCAAAATGGTTAAATTCACTTTTGTGCCTTTTTGCCCGCGCATCATATCAACCGCTTCTTCTAAATCCATGCCTTTCACAGGCACATCATCGATACGCACAATTAAATCACCGGCTTGTACACCCGCGCGTTTGGCAGGCGTGTCATCCAATGGTGAAATCACCCGTACATAGCCATTGTCATCCATGGTCACTTCGATCCCTAAGCCACCAAATTCGCCCATGGTACTGACTTGCAAGTCTTCAAATTCTTTAATATCCAGATAGGCAGAATGTGGGTCGAGGCTGCCGACCATGCCGCGGATAGCGTTGTCGAATAATTCTGTGTAATCCACATCCTCAACGTAATAATCTCTGACGTAATCAAGCGCAGCGACAAAGCGTTCTAGTTCTGCAAGTGGCAGACCTTCCTCAGCTTGATCATTACTCGCAAAGACATTGCTTTGGGCCGAGAGGTTAAGGATCACCACCAGTAAAAAGAGCAGCCCACTGTAGGCCATTTTATGAAGACTCATAACGAATTCCTTTTCATTATTTCTATTTGATTTGAATGGACACATAAACACCTCCCGTCACGCCAACTTCACGTTTTTAATCAGTATTTTAATATCCGCTTTATTTTATTCCCTGGCGTCATATCAAGGCTCAAGCAATGCCTCCCACTTGGCACCAATCCAAGGGGTCCACTGGCTCACCCGCCTGCCGTATTTCAAAGTATAAACCGGGATCTCCCATCCTGCCGCTTTTCGTCACAAAAGCGATCGATTCCCCGCCTTCTACCCAATCACCGACGTTTTTACTGATTCTTTCATTCTGACCGTATAAACTCATTAGGCCTTCTCCATGGTCAACAATCAATAACAAACCAAAGCCTCGCATCCAATCCGCAAACACCACACGGCCGGCATAAATAGCGCGCACCTCATCATCATCCGGTAAATCAATCATGACCCCCTTCCAACTTAAACGCTCACTATGGCGCGCACTACCAAAGTGATGGCGGATGGTGCCCTGACTCACGGGCCAAGGCAGTTGCCCTTGGTATTCTACTAACGGCGCCTCCCCCATTTGCGGCAAGGGCGCAGTGACAATCAAACCTTGCACCACACGTGCCAACGCAGCTTCTTCCTCGCGCAGTGTTTTTAAGGATTGTTGGCGATCTTGAATCAAGACATTGAGCGCGGCTAATAATTGTTTACTGTCATTTCCTCGCTGGTGTAATGCAATTTCATCTGCTTGACGACGTGCTTGTAACTGTTCAAGCGCTGCTGCCTGATCTGTCACATCACGCTCCAATGCAAACACCGTTTCTAAACTTGCGGTGAGTGTTTGTATTTCAGCCGCTTGCGCCGTGTGTAAATAACCATAGTAAGTAAACAAGCGCCCCAGCTTGCCGGTGGCTTGTGCTTCTAATAACAATTTTAATTGTGGTTGGCGACTGGTGAGATAGGCAGCTTTTAACAAGACGGCCAACGCATCAAGTTGTGTGCGGTGCGCATCGAGCTCACGTTGATAGCGGCGTTGTACCGTTTGTAACTCTGCTTCGGCTTGTGCTAATTGCGTATCAATGTTACGCAAGTCTTGACGCAGCGCAGTGATTTGGCTTTGCAAGCTGCTTAATTCTTTTTCAAGCTTATGCCGCTGCCGGTAATCTTTATCGAGCCAATCGCGCACTTGTGAAATTTGTGTGCGCACTGTTGATAATGCAGACGCATCGTCCGTCGTTTCTTCTGCAAGCATTGGCGCGTAAAAAAATAATGCGCTTAGCAAAAATGAAAAGCGAATGTTGCGTTTACTTAACATCAAACAAGGGACGGCCAGTCATCTCTGTGGGAATATCCACGCGCATTAATTTCAGTAAGGTCGGCGCAATATCAGAGAGCAAGCCGTTATTCGCCGTCACCTCGGCATCACGCCCCACATAGAGCAGCGGTACTAAATTAGTCGTGTGTGCCGTATGCGGTTGATCGGTGCGCGGGTCAAACATGATTTCAGCATTACCATGATCGGCCGTTATCAAGGCCTCGCCACCGGCTTCATGCAAGGCATGGGCAATGCGCCCCAAACAGTCATCCACGGTTTCAATCGCTTTTACGGCTGCATCAAAATTACCCGTGTGCCCGACCATGTCGGGGTTGGCGTAATTACAGATAATGACATCATACTCTTGGCTTTTAATGGCTTCGACTAAATTATCGGTTAATTCTGGCGCGCTCATTTCTGGTTGCAAGTCATAAGTGGCGACGTTAGGCGAGCGGATCAATTTTCGGTCTTCTCCCGGAAACGGCGTTTCCACACCACCATTTAAAAAGAACGTCACATGCGCGTATTTTTCTGTTTCAGCAATACGTAATTGCGTCAACCCTTGTTTAGCAAGATGCTCGCCCAGCACATTGGGCAAGCTTTCAGCCCGAAACGCCACTTGTGCAGGAATATCATCCGCATAAGAAGTCAAGGTAACAAATTCACCTAATTGTATTTTGTCGCCGCGCGCAAAATTATCAAAGTCGTCTTGCACCAATGCACGGCTTAATTGACGTGCGCGATCGGCGCGAAAGTTCATGAAGATAACGACATCACCTTCATTTATTTTCACCGGCTCACTGCCTGGCACGCCGATGCGTGTCGCCTGCACAAATTCATCGGTTTCACCGCGCGC
>JAJFJF010000030.1 GCA_021774255.1 Gammaproteobacteria bacterium | reverse complement strand
GGCAACGGCAACCTAGGTGGTTTAGTAGGCTATCAATCCAATTCGATTGCATTGATCCAGCTTTCTTATGCGACAGGCGATGTATCAGGTAGTTATGATGTTGGCGGGCTTGTTGGAGAGGTTATAGGCGGTGCTGTACGTAATGCCTTTGCCAGTGGCAGTGTCACAGGCTCAAGTCAAACAGGAGGGGCCGTTGGAGCTAACAGCGGCACAGTCAGAATAGTGTATTCTGTGGGTCTTGTTTCGGGCACGGGCAGCGACGTAGGTGGTTTGGTGGGTAGCAACACAGGCACGGTTGACATGAGTTACTGGGACACAAGCACATCAGGACAGCCGACAAGCGATGGTGGCACCGGTAAAAACACGGCGGAAATGAAACAGCAAGCCACTTTTGTTGGCTGGGATTTTGTTTCAACGTGGACGATTATTGAAAATGTGATTTACCCGCAGCTGGACGCGCTTTGGGATCTGCCGACAGCTTCGTTTCCTGAGTCGATGAGTTTTTCGCCTTCGAATAGTCAAAGTGGATCACTTTCTGCGCCGCAGAGCAATAGTTTTTCAAAGTCGCGTAGCCAGTCAGAGTCGTTGACGCCATCACAGAGCCCACCGCCTTCGCAATCGATGAGCCAAAGTGCCTCGCCGACACCTTCAAACACAAGAACGCGATCGATGTCTTCTAGTCATAGCGAAAGTGCTAGCCAGACTGAGCCGTCGACTGCATCATCAATGCCGACGCAAAGTGTTACACCATTGCTTCAGACGCATAGCGCCGAAAACACAGCAAGTAACATGCATACAGCAATGCACACGCCTAATCCTGATGATTCTGATGGAGGTGGAGGAGATGATACGACAATCATCATTATTGCATTGAGCGTCACGGTGGGAGTCGTCGTAATTGTGGGTGCTGCAGCGGGCCTGTTTTGTTACAGAAAGATCTTGCCTCGCCTTAATGCACAGAGTGCTGGCAATGGTCAGCCGTTAGTATGATTTTCTTATGGTCCATAGACCCTGAGTACTTGGCTCTGCTGTGATAATTTAAAGGTAAAGCGCATCAGATTTAAAAAAAAGAAATAAATTAAACGACGTTCATTATTCGTTTTCTTCGAAGCGGTTATTTATCAAGGTCTTGAGCGATTCTAAGGCGTCTTGTTCATCCGTGCCCTCAATAATGAGAATGATATCGCTGCCTTGGCTGGCGGCGAGCATCATGATACCCATGATGCTTTTGCCATTCACACGATAGTCATTTCGCTCGACGGCAATATCGGCTTCAAATTGGCTGGCACAGGCTGAGAATTTAGCGGCGGCGCGGGCATGCAGACCGAGTTTGTTAATGATGGTGACGGTTTCGCGGATCACAGTATTAGGCAGTGGGTGTGTGGGGTGGTGCGGTAGGCGGCTGGCTAGAGTCGATGATGCCATCGGTGGCGCCGGTCAGCGCTTTTTCAGCCAGTTCCGTGAGGGAGAGAGAAGGGTAGTTGAAGAGGCGCGTTAGCATGGGAAGGTTCAGGCCGCTTATCACGCGGACTCTGTCTTTGATATCGTCTAACTTACTGAGTTTAAGAGCAATATTGGAAGGCGTGGCGCCGTATAAGTCTGTTAATATCAACACGCCATCACCCGCATCGATAGATTCCACGGTTTGTTTGGCTTCTTGGAGGAGTTCGCCAGGGTCAACGTCTCGGTTAACGACGAGCGTGGTGGCGGTCAGCGGGTTGCTGTTAAATTGGTTTTGGGTGGTGGCTAAAATCTCGTTGCCGATATTGCCATGGGTAATTAAAAATAGACTTACGCTCATAGTGAGTTCTCTTTGGGGTTATAGGCAGCATGATACGGGTTTCTGGCGTGAAAAAAAAGCGATTTAGGGTAGTTTAAGGTAGTTTTTCGAGCTATGCATGTTGTTTTGGAATATTGTTTTTGCTGGGGCTCATGAACCCCTCACCCTAACCCTCTCCCCTTGAAAGGGAGAGGGTCGGGGTGAGGGGTTATTTTCACTGCGGCCTCAACAAGTAATGGCAAGTGTCGGCCTGGCAAGGCTGATAAAGTAATCACCGGAACAGTGACATCTAAAATAGACTGTTGGCTCATGTTCAGCATTAAGCGTTTTTCTGGATCGCTTGGCGCTTTGGTCAGCTTAATCATTAAATCCAGTGAGCAAGATTGTGCAATCGCTTTTTCGCCAAATAAAGCCACGACATTGACGGCGCCTAAGTCACGTACTTCCAAAAGATTTTGCAGGGCAGGCGGGCAGGTGCCTATCAGTGTTTGCTCACTCGTGCGTTCAAATAAAGGTGCATCGTCAGCAATGAGTAGGTGGCCGCGTTCAATCAGTGCCAGTGCTAGCTCGCTTTTACCGATGCCACTTTCGCCGCTTAATAAAACACCACAATTAAATATTTTAAGGAGTGTGCCGTGTTGTGTAACAGGCTTAACCCGCATGCTCAATCATGGTTTCATACAACGACTGATCATCAGTGGCTTTTCGCAAATCAGTGCGAAAACGGTCATCACGAAATAACGTTGCAAGCTCCGCCAAAATTTGCAGATGTTCTTCAGTGGCATCTTCCGGTACGAGCAAGACGAACACAAGATCAACCGGGAGGTTGTCACTGGCATCAAAGTTAATGCCTTCTTTCAGTTGCAAAAAGCAACCTAATGTTTCCGTTAAATTGGGGATACGGCAGTGTGGTAAGGCCACACCATGGCCAACAGCGGTACTGCCCAAACGTTCGCGCGCGAGCAGGCCCTCAAAAATAGGAGTGGCGTCGATCCCCGGTGTGCTTTTGGCCAAAAGCTGGCTGGCATCGTCCAGTAATCGTTTTTTACTGCTGGCTTCACAATCGCTCAGTGTGTGCTGCTGCGTTAAAATATCACTAATTTGCATCGGTGTTTTGCTGGCGGTTATTGGTTTTGCCTTTACCTTTGTATTTAGCGATTTGACGGTCGAGTTTATCGACCAGTGCATCAATGGCCGCGTAAAGATTTTCAGAGCTTGCGCCGGCGTTAATATTGGCACCTGCTAAATGAATTTCAGCGTCGGCTTTATGCAGAATTTTACTTTCTACCGTTAAGATAACATTAATAGAGGTGATGTTATCAATGTGGCGTTGGATGCGAGACAATTTATTGTCGATATACTCGCGGATAGGCTGGGTGATGTCCACATGATGGCCAGTGATATTGATTTGCATGATGTGCTGTCCTCGCGTTTTTTATTCGTGGTTATTATAAGCTAAATTCATGGCCAAGGTAGACCTCGCGTACATGGGGGTTGGCTAAAATTTCATCAGGCGTACCTTTCGCTATGAGTTCGCCATTATTCATGATGTAAGAGTGCTGGCAAATTTTCAGGGTCTCGCGCACATTGTGATCGGTAATGAGTACACCGATCCCGTACTCTTGTAGGTGTGTGACAATTTTTTTGATGTCCAGCACCGAAATAGGGTCCACGCCCGCAAACGGTTCGTCTAATAAAATAAACTGGGGTTCAGTCGCTAAGGCGCGGGCAATTTCAACGCGGCGGCGCTCGCCACCCGACAAACTCATGCCCTTGGTATCGCGGATATGCGTGATATGAAACTCTTCTAACAGCTTCTCGAGTTTTTCTTTGCGCATCGCCTCGTTCAAGTCAGCGCGGGTTTCTAAAATCGCTTCGATGTTTTGTGCAGCGGTTAAACGGCGAAAGACAGACGCTTCTTGTGGTAAATAGCCAATGCCTTTGCGCGCGCGCGCGTGCATGGGCAAGCGGGTGATGTCGTGCTTATTTAAGTAAATATGACCGCTGTCACTGCGCACGAGCCCGACAATCATATAAAAACAAGTGGTTTTGCCAGCGCCGTTGGGCCCAAGTAAACCCACCACTTCGCCGCTTTTGACTTCTAACGACACTTTTTTTACAACGTGGCGCGTTTTATATTGTTTACACAAATTTTCAGCGCGTAACGTATTGTGTGGGTGTGCTTGAGACATATTCATCCATTCATTTAGTTATTTGAGTGGATCACAATCTGGGTACGACTTTGCGTTGTGGGCTTGGAGGTGATCACGTCGTTCACCAGATCGTATTCAATGCGCGGTGCCGCATACGTGTTGTTATCTTGCTCTACCCACGCGTCGCCTTCTAATATCAGTGTTTCTGTGCCTGCAATGTATTCTATTGTCAGGGCTTCGCCCGTGACTTCCGGATCATTAATATCAGGCAAATAGCGGAAGCGTGCCAGATTACCATACACAATAGCGCGGGTGAGTTCACCGTGCTCGTCTTGGTAGAAAATAGCCTGATCGCCCCACACATGGCGACTGCCTTGTGTGATATGCACGTTATCCCAATAGGTGGCGGTGCCTGCTTGCTGATTCAATTCAGCGCGCGCGGCAATCAGCACAATATTTTGCGCATCATCACCGGGTAGGGCAAAGAGCAGGGTACTGGCGAAGAAGAGCAATAGTGTGATGGTTCGTTTGGCTATCATGGTGCTTGAATTTGTTTTACTTGTGATAAAAGCTCCGCACGCTCTTCATCCAGATAAAGACGTAACCCGACGCTGTTCAGTGTCATGTCAGGTTGTGTCATGTGCACGAATTGATCGGTTTCGGCATAAGCACGCTCCGGCCAGTAGTGCATGTAGGCGGTATGAATGCGCAGGGGTTGCGTTTCATCACTGTGTGAATAGCGCTGTGCTTGCACATCATTCCACATTTCGATTTCTGTTTGACTGTTGCGTGAGCGGCCTTGGCGAGCAGTGATTTCCCACTGTTTGATACCGTCTTCAAATAAAATAGCGTGTGGGGCATCGAGTAAGTAAACATCATCCAGCGGATAATGCACCACTTGCGTGGCGGAGACTTGCTGTTTTGGGCGCCCGTGCTCGTCCATCTCTGTTGAAGTCACACCAAACATATAGGTGTCTGGATCTTGTTCACGGTTTTCGCCAATTAAATTTTCCGTTGGGTCCATACGAAACAGAAACCAGGTGATGATGCCGACCCCCAACAATATAAAAATTATCAGGAACGGTTTTTTGGTTTGCACGGTCGACATATTATAAATATTCCGCTAACACGGTATCGAGCTTGCCTTGTGCTTCTAAAAACAAGTCGCACACTTCACGCACCGCACCTTGCCCGCCAGACTTTATAGTTTGCCAATCGGCTTGCTGCACCACCGCCGGGTGTGCGTTGGCAACAGCAATACCGAGGCCCGCTGCACGGATGGGGGGAATGTCGGGTAAATCATCGCCGACATACGCCACTTGTTCTGGCGTCAGGTCAAGCTTGGTCAGCAGCGCATTAAAGGCAATGCGTTTATCCGCTTGGCCCAGATACAAATGCTTGATGCCTAAATACGTCATGCGTGCTTTCACACTCTCAGGCGCGCGGCTGCTGATAATCGCCACTTCCATACCGATACGGTGAAGCAATTTGATACCCAAGCCATCGTGAATATAAAAGCCAAGAGCCTCTTCTTTGGCGCCGCTTAAATAAAGGTTGCCGCTGGTGAAGACACCGTCGACATCGAATGCCACCAGTTTTGTGGACTGGGCTTTTTGGAGGAAGGCTGCTTTGCTCGTTAACATAAAAGATTAAATGACGCCGGCGCGTAGTAAGTCGTGGGTGTTGAGTGCACCGATCACAGCTTGCTGTGCATCCACGACCACAAGCGCATTGATTTTGTTTTTTTGCATGATATGGAGTGCTTCTGCCGCTAATAAACCAGCTTGTACCGTGATGCAATTTTTGGTCATGAGCTGCTCAATCTGTGCACTGTGTAGGTCAACGTTTTGATCAAACACGCGGCGCAAGTCACCGTCGGTAAACACGCCTACGAGTTTATTATTTTCGTCAGTGACCGCGGTCATGCCCAGCCCTTTTTGTGTCATTTCAAGCAAGGTTTCTTGCAGTGACGCATTCAGTGATACTTTGGGCACGGCGTCGCCGTCATGCATGATGTCGTCGATGTGTAAGAGTAGACGGCGCCCTAAGCTGCCACCTGGGTGCGACAGAGCAAAATCTTCCGTGGTAAAGCCGCGTGCTTCGAGCAGGGCAATGGCCAGCGCATCGCCCATGGCCAGTGCCGCCGTGGTACTGGCGGTAGGGGCAAGCTGCAACGGGCAGGCTTCTTTTGAGACACTGGTGTCAATATGCACGGTGGCTGCACGGGCCAGCGGCGAGTCAGGCGCCCCCGTCAGGCTGATGAGCGGCACCCCGAGGCGCTTGATAAGCGGTAACAGGGTCGTGATCTCATCGGTCTTGCCGGAGTACGAAATAGCGAGTACCACGTCGTTAATGGTGATCATGCCCATATCACCGTGGCTGGCTTCCCCCGGGTGAACAAAGAAGGCAGGGCTGCCGGTGCTGGCCAGGGTGGCGGCAATTTTGCCGCCAATGTGGCCAGATTTCCCCATGCCCATGACCACAATGCGGCCACGGCAGGCCAGTAAGTGCTGGCAAGCTAAGGCAAATTTATCATCAATGCGGGAGCGCAGTGCCGCAATGGCCTCTGCTTCGGTTTTAATCACCGCTAGCCCCAGCTGACATAATTTGTCTTTTTCTAGCTGGGTCGGTGTTGCTTTTAAGTCAGTTATCATGGGCATTATTTTACCATATTCCCAGCGAAATAAAGGCATTTTGCGCTCATAATTAAACATCGTTTCTTTTTCTCGAGTACTATTCATAACTTACATTCGGATGTTACCCCACTACCTAAGAACCCAACTTAAAGCTTGAGCGGCTCATTTTGAAGTAAAAATCTCTTTTTGAAGCTTTTTGATCAGGCGTTGCCAAACGATGTTTACTCGCAAAAGCAAGCAACCGCGAGCCTTTAGTAAAAGGGTGCAAAGAGGAGAGGGAAGTGCCGATGCAATAAATGGTGTAGGAGATGATGATGACACCCCCCCTCTGCTTGAGAACCCGCTAAGCCCTGTGGTTACCGCCAAGGGTGTGAATGCAGACTTCGATGACTTGCTGGACGGCACGCTTGGCGATCAGCTGGTGGTTGCTTGGAGACGTGTTTCGGTGGGTCTACAAGAGGGGTTTAAGCACGCAAACCTGTACTACAACAACAGTGTGTGGTGTGCTGACAATCAACCCAGAAAAGGTATTCGCCCTTACGACCCTAGGAGAAAAGCAAGGCGTTTGAATGGCGATCACGGTTGTTGTGCGGTCTCTTTTCTTAATGCTGCCATTGTGCTTGCATTTGTTGCCATGACGCTGATTTACGGCGGGCTGGCAGATGCCTATGTTGAAGAGCCCAAGGCGAACTTTTTAGGGCTGGACGCATGGACAGGAGAGTGCGCAGCACACAGGAACGCAAGGTGGACATCGCGCATCATCAATGTGAGTCTGCTCATAGGGTTTACACTGATGAATTTCTTGATGACGCGCCGGCTATTTGCGCATATACCCACAAGATTTCAGCATTTGCGCAAAGGGCACAGCACCAAATGGGTCATTTGGATGATAATATGGGCTGCAATCTTTTGTTTGCCTTTCTTTTTCCTTGCGGAAAAAGCAAGAACCGCGAAAGAGGATGAAAGCAGCGCGAGCAGCAGTGGTGGCGATTGTGGTCCCACGTATTCTGACTGGGTGCTCGATTTGATTGACGATTGGGTGTGGGATCATTGGTTCATGAGTCTGATCGCCGCAGCAACACAGTTCCCGCTGACCTTTAACGCCATCGCGACCTTTGCAGCAAACCCACAAGTTGTTGACGCGCGTATCAAGATCGGTTTGTTGGTCTGCCGCTTGCGTGAGCGAGATTTGTGGGCGTGGGTGCAATGGTGTCTTGATAAACTCTGGAAAGAGAAACGTGAATACCAGCTGCAAGACACTATCATCAAGCTGCATGGGACCTACCTTGCTGCCTTTACGAGCTATCTTTTTTATTTGAAGAGGCTATACCGCAATGATGGGGAGACCTTGCAGACGGAGATCGCGCCTTTCCTAAGCCGCGATGGCACCTTCTCAGGCAACAAACTCCGAGATAGCAAGCCCCTTCGCGATCTTCTTGAAACGCGTGTGCGCGTGCGTGCTATTGCGAAGCGCCAGGTTATTCGGGCGCCAGATGTGGAACAACAAACAACAAGTGAAGGGCTTGTGGTACAACAAGCAACAAGTGAAGGGCTGGAGAGGGCTATCGCTGCGTTTGCGACCGTTATTGCATTCATAGGGATAGGTTTGACCTTGTATTGGGACACTTTTTTTAGCTCTTTGGATATGGCTTATGAGCACTGGGGATGGTTCATTTTAGTGATCATGGCTGTCATTATCTATATTAAGCAGACTTTCTTTTTTGGCACCTTGATTTACGCAAAGCTTTGTTTCATCAAAGAAAAGGAGAGGGATACCTGGTTCATGGCGATGCCGCTGGTGTGGTTTGATACGCTGTTTTTCTTTGTCCTTTATCTGATCATGGTGGTGGGCTTGCTCTGGTGCGCCTTGTTTGCGTATACGGGCATGGCTTATTTGGCGCTCTACCACCATGAAAATTGGAATTCGATTTGGAATGACTACATTTTCTTCCCGATCATCGTGATTGCCACGTCACTGGCCAACAGCTCGGGGGTGCTTGATGTTGCTGCGATGCCCGTGCAAATGCTGAGCTTTTGCCTTGCGCCCGAGGAAAAAGCGGAGGCGCAGATGCTTTTGATCCTGGGCATTGGCGCAAGCGTTGAAGCACTGGACCACGCAAAGAAGATGGAGGTCATGCTGGGGCTGGCCATCAAGATGTGGAAGGACACTACTGATGCTTATGCGCAGCAGCTTAATGAACTCACCAGAGATCATACTTTTTCAAATCAGGTGAACCAGGCAATGCGCGACGCAGTTACGTTGCTCAAGGAACAATTGGTTGCGGCTCAGGCTCAGCCTGCCAGAAAGCAAGCGACACTCTCTGAGGAATTGGCCCAGCTTGCGCGGGCGCCCCAGACCTTTTTGAAGGCGCATGGTTATGGTGATGATCTCAGCAGCCTGGCCTGGGGCAGAACCCCTCCCAGAGAGCGTGAACGGCGCGAGGTGGAGCTGGAAGAGGAAACTTGATGCCCTCTTGCCTTGTCAGATAAACAGACCAGTACAATGGATATGTCAAAAATATTCTTTGTTTTTCATTTTGAGTTAAAAATGCCGTAGGCTCAAAAAAAGGACGACTCTTTAGTCATTTATATTACTAAATAAAAGCTTCTTTTTTTGAGCATTGCTGGTTTAAAAAGGTGCTTTTTATGCGCTCTGCAGAAATTGAAAAGAATGATTCCCTCTCCCCTTTAAGGGGGCGAGAAGCATGCCTCCGAGCGCTTTGGGCCTCCCTACGCCAAGGCTTCGGGAGGCAAGTAGCCGTTTTCCTACAGAATGACTCCCTCTCCCCTTTAAGGGGAGAGAGTTGGGGTGAGGGGTTAGTTCGCCCCAGCCAAGAACACCAGATACCCCCCATACCCCAGCAGCAACACCGCACCGCCCACTCGATTTAAACGTTTCTCTTTATGTAGCCGAAAGGCTAACAACATCAGCAGTACTGTCATCCCCAGCATCACAGGATAGTCGCGCGTCAACACGGCCGGCTCCAAGCGCCCTGGCGCCAACAAGCCTGGAAAGGCCAGCACACCGAGCAGGTTAAACATATTGGAGCCCAGCACATTGCCGATGGCAATGTCATGGTGTTTTTTGATCACCCCTGTTAGCGAGGCTGCCAGTTCAGGCAAACTGGTGCCAATCGCAATCACGGTCAAGCCAATGACCAAATCACTCACGCCTAATAGTTGCGCCAGACTCACCGCACCGCTTACTAAAATGCGCGCACTCACGAGCAGCACGGCCAAGCCAATCAGAAACCACATCACACCACGCCAAAAGGGGATTTTGCGAAAAGCAGGGCGTTCGCCATGGAGTTCAGGCGGGGTGTGGGGCTGCGTTTTTACGCTTAAATAGGTGAGCCAGGCGAGCAGGCCCAGCAACCCCAACAATAATAGCGCGCCATCCAAGCGAGAGAAGTAGCCATTGATAAGCAGTAAACCTGAACCCACCATGATCGCAAATAACATCGGTAAGTCACGTCGATAAACACTGGCATGCACTTTTAAAGGCAAGCAAAGCGCGGTGATCCCCAACACCAAACCGATATTGGTGATGTTGGAGCCGATGGCGTTACCGATACCTAAATTAGGGTTGCCATTGAGGGCGGCGATAATCGACACAATCATTTCGGGGGCAGAGGTGCCCAGTGCGACTAAAGTCAGACCAATGAGTAACGGCGAAAGCCCAAAGTGAGAGGCAATGGCGACACTGCCAGTGATAAAGCGATCGGCACTCCAAATGAGTAGGATTAGGCCGATGAGGAGGGTCATAATGATAAGCAACATGCTGTATTGTAACGTGAAGTGATTGATAGCTGGAAGTGGGTGAACTGGGTTATACTAGGTAGATTAAAGGTATTTAGGCAGACTGATGACCGAACAATCGGATATTCTTATAAAAATCAGAGATTTAAGTTTCTTTCGGGAGGCCCGCCCCATTTTTGATGGCGTGAATTTGGATATTCCTCGCGGTAAAATTACGGGCATCATGGGCCCCAGTGGCACCGGCAAAACCACATTATTGCGTTTAATCGGCGGGCAACTCAGGCCCAATACTGGCACGGTGGAAGTGGATGGCCGCAACATCCCCACGCTTTCACGCGATCAGCTTTATCATGTGCGCGAGCGCATGGGCATGTTGTTTCAAAGCGCGGCGCTGTTTACCGACATTGATGTATTTGAAAATGTCGCCTTCCCCTTGCGTGAGCATACCGATTTATCCGATAGCATGATCCACGATCTCGTGCTCATGAAACTGGAAGCCGTGGGTTTGCGCGGTGCACGGCGGTTAATGCCGCATGAATTATCGGGCGGCATGGCGCGCCGCGTGGCGCTAGCGCGGGCCATTGCGCTTGATCCTGATTTTATTATGTACGACGAGCCTTTTGCGGGGCAAGATCCGATCGCCATGGGCATTTTGGTGAAACTCATTCGCTTATTAAACGATGCCTTAAACATGACCTCTATTATTGTGTCACATGATATTGATGAAACACTGGGTGTGGCCGATTATGTGTATGTGATTGCTAATAATAAAGTGATTGGTCATGGTACGCCTGACGCGATACGGGCCGATGAGTCTCCGCGCGTGAAACAATTTATTCGTGGTCTACCAGATGGGTTAGTGCCGTTTCATTATCCGGCTGAGCCTTTGGAGGATGATTTTTTATGATCAGGAGTCTTCAACGTTTTGGTCATGCGGGGCTGTCTGTCTGCGCTAAGTTTGGTTGGGCCGGTTTGTTTTTAGTCTCTGCTTTGGTCGGGCGACCGAATGTGGTGTTAGGTTTTAAGCTGCTCGTGAAACAGCTGTATTCTGTGGGTGTTTTTTCCCTCATTATTATTGTGGTGTCGGGCTTGTTTATTGGCATGGTGCTGGGGTTACAAGGTTATAGCATTTTAGTGGATTTTGGCGCAGAAAGTGCGTTGGGCACCATGGTGTCTTTAACGCTGTTGCGTGAACTGGGGCCGGTGGTCGCTGCTTTATTATTTGCAGGGCGCGCAGGCTCTGCACTGACAGCTGAAATTGGTTTGATGAAAGCCACCGAACAGTTGTCGAGTTTAGAAATGATGGGCGTTGACCCGTTGCGCCGCATTATTGCACCGCGTTTTTGGGCGGGGCAAATTTCCTTACCGATATTAGCGATCATTTTTAGCGTGGTGGCCATCTACGGCAGTTATATGGTGGGCGTGCAGTGGTTAGGCGTGAGTGAAGGTGCTTTTTGGGGCAACATGCGCGCAGCAGTCGATTTTCGAGAAGATACCTTGAACGGTATTATTAAAAGTGTAGTGTTTGGGGCAGTGATTACCTGGATTGCCGTTTATCAAGGGTATGTGGCTGAACCGACGTCAGAAGGCATTGGCCGTGCCACGACACGTACGGTGGTGCATTCTTCATTAGCTATTTTAGGATTAGACTTTCTGCTGACCGCAGTCATGTTTGGAGAGGTATAAATGAGAAATAAAAAGATTGTGGAAGTGGGCGTCGGGTTTTTTATGATTGTCGGGCTGATTGCGTTCGCTTTACTGGCATTGCAGGTCAGTGGTTTGACGCACATTACCCCACAGAAAACCTATGAATTGACGGCGCAATTTGGCGATATCGGTAGTTTAAAACGGCGAGCCGCGGTGGCGGTGGCCGGTGTACAAATTGGCCAGGTAAAAGCGATCACTCTTAATAAAGAATATTACACGGCCATTGTGACGATGGAGATTGATGCCAATATTAACAATTTGCCTATCGATAGTGCTGCCAGCATTAAAACAAGAGGCATACTGGGTGATAACTATATCAGTATTGCATTAGGGTTTGATGATGCGTTTCTACGCGATGGGGATGAAATTGAAGAAACGTATCAAGCCTTGATTTTAGAAGACTTAATCGGTCAATTTGTAGCAGGCCAGATCAGCAAAACAGGAGGCGAGTAATGAAAGTAAGCAAAGGATTATTTGCACTGATATTGAGTGCTTGTATGAGCGCCGCATGGGCAATTGAGAGTCCGCTGGTCATGCTTGAAGCAACCACTCAAGAAATGATTAATACGTTAAAAAGAGAAAAGACAGCGTTGAAAACAGATCGCAAACGCACCTATGCGATTGTGGAAGAGATTGTTTTCCCGCATGTTGACTTTGATAGCATGACAAAAATCGCATTAGGCCGGAAAAATTGGGGTGAAGCGACCCCTGCGCAGCGTGAAGAATTTTCGCAGGAATTTACAACCTTATTGGTACGTACTTACGCTACGGCACTGGCAGATTATGAAAATGAAACCATTGTTTATTTCCCCATGCGCGAGTCGTGGGAAGATAAAAGTCGTGTGCAGGTGCATGCGGCCGCCAAGGTGCCAGGGCAAGAAGATATTGATTTGCTTTACCGCCTTATTCGTCGTGATGACCAATGGAAAATTTATGACATCAGCATTGCGGGCGTGAGTTTTTTACAAAGCTTTCGTGCGCAGTTTGATAGTGAGATCAGCCGGCGTGGCTTGCAAGCCGTGATTGATGATCTGGCGATGCGTAATCAAGAGCTCCTGTTGCATGCCAATGATCCAGACGCCGGTGCTGATACAGAAAATGCAGGCTAAGGTAAAGCTAACATGATGCACACAGCCAGTTTAGCCTTTGACGGCGATCAACATATTGGTGTTGAAGGCTATTTATGCGCGAGCACAGCAAACACCATGCTGGCGGAAGGCATTGCCTGTTTAGACAGTGTCACGGCGGTTTCACTCACTTTTGACCTCTCAAAAGTCATACACAGTGATAGCACCGGGTTAGCCCTGCTGTTTCACTGGCTGCGTTATGCCGCCCAGCTGCAAAAAACATTGCACTTTACCCATCTGCCTTCACAGATGCTCGCGATTGCCCAGGTGGCAGGCGTAGAAGAATTGTTGCCTGTCGAGCGTGATACCGCGTCAAAAGATTAGAAAGTAAAAAACGATAATGTCTGCTGTTTCGATCCATAGCCTTCATAAACATTATCCAGGTGTGCATGCACTCAATAATGTTGATTTAACTATCCCGCAAGGTGAATTTTTTGGTTTACTGGGCCCAAACGGTGCGGGCAAAACAACCTTGATCAGCGTGATGGCGGGGTTAACGCGCGCCACCTCAGGGGAGGTGAGCGTCATGGGCTTTGACGTGGTGAAGCAATATCGGCAAGCACGCCAGCACTTAGGGGTGGTGCCACAAGAAGTGGTGTTTGACCCGTTTTTTACCGTAGGTGAAATGCTGCGGATCCAATCGGGTTATTTTGGTTTGGGGCGTAGCAACCGGGCATGGATTGAAGAGTTACTTGAAACCTTACACCTTACCTCAAAAATGAACACGCGCATGCGCGCCTTGTCGGGCGGTATGAAACGTCGCGTCTTAATTGCGCAGGCCTTGGTGCATCGTCCCGCTGTGTTGGTATTAGATGAGCCAACGGCCGGTGTGGATGTGGAATTGCGCAAAATTTTATGGCAATTCACCACAAAACTGCATCAAGAAGGCCATACCATCATTTTAACAACACACTACTTAGAAGAAGCGGAAGCTTTGTGTAACCAGATTGCAATTATCAATCAAGGTGAAGTGGTTGCCCTGGATTCTAAGCAGGGTTTATTAGCGCGTAATCCGTATCGCATGTTGCGCGTGACCGTGTCTGAAGCACCCGAAAAGCTGCCTGAGCGTTTAGTGCCTTTGCTGCACGAGCAAAAAGACACGGACTTCACGTTTCGTTTACATCGCAAAGACGATCCCATTGCCGATGTGTTGCATGCTTTACGGCACGCGGGTGTTGAGATCATGGATTTGCACATTGGCGAGCCCACGTTAGAGTCGGTCTTTTTAACCTTAACAGAATAAATAGCGTAAGCAGATGAATTTATACGGTTTGTATACTTTGTTTTCTAAAGAAGTGTGGCGTTTCTTGCGTGTGAGCACACAGACCTTGGGCGCGCCGGCGATCACAGCGCTCCTCTTTTTGGTTGTCTTTGCACAAGCGATGGAAACACGCGTCACGGTGCTGGAAGGGATCTCGTATCAAGTATTTTTAGTGCCCGGTTTGATCATGATGTCAATGATCCAAAACGCATTTGCTAATTCTTCTTCTAGTTTGTTGCAATCAAAAATGAATGGCAGCTTAGTCTTTTTGCTGTTGGCACCGTTATCGGCTATTGAGCTCTACCTGGCATATGTGAGCGCCGCCATTGTACGAGGCTTTTTGGTGGGGATGGTGATTTATGTCGTCGCTTGGCTCTTCATCGATATTGGCATTGCCCATCTGCTTTGGGTGTTGTTATTTGCTGTTTTCAGCAGCGCGGTGTTGGGGGCCTTGGGGCTTATGGTCGGGGTGTTGGCGACCCGCATCGAGCAGGTGGCAGGGTTTCAAAACTTTATCATTTTGCCCATGTCCTTCCTAAGTGGTGTATTTTATTCAATTTATTCGCTGCCCCCTTTTTGGCAAGCGGTATCAAAAATTAACCCCTTCTTTTATATGGTTGACGGTTTTCGCTATAGTTTTTTCCAGCAATCTGATGTGTCACCGGGTTTGAGCTTATTGTGGGTGTTTGTCTTTTTTACGCTTCTGTCAGCCGCTAGTTTGCATATATTAAAGCATGGCTATAAGATGCGTAATTAACCTAATTTTTAGGCTGTTGCTTAGGAGACGAGATGGATAAGTTATTGATTCGGGGCGGTGTGCCGCTTATCGGTGAAGTGAATATTTCCGGCGCCAAAAATGCTGCCTTGCCTATTCTTGTGGCCGGCTTACTGAGCGATGAGCCCGTGACCGTGAGCAACGTGCCACATTTGCATGATGTGACAACCATCATGGAATTGCTTGGCAATATGGGCGTCAAGTTACATTTTGACGAACGTTCCAATATCAGAGTCGATGCGTCCAATGTGACCGATTTTTCTGCACCGTATGAAATTGTGCGTACGATGCGCGCGTCTATTTTAGTGCTAGGGCCTTTGCTGGCGCGTTTTGGGCAAGCCGATGTATCACTTCCTGGCGGTTGTGCTATCGGTAGCCGGCCCATCAATATGCACGTGCAAGGCTTAACGGCCATGGGCGCAGATATTAAAATCGAACACGGTTACATACGTGCGCGTTCTAAAGGGCGCTTACAAGGTGCGAACATTGTGCTTGAGCGCAGCAGTGTGACGGGTACTGAAAACTTAATGATGGCGGCCGCATTAGCCGACGGGCGCACGGTCATTAAAAATGCAGCGCAAGAGCCAGAAGTCTGTGACTTAGCAAATTGTTTAATCAGTATGGGTGCCAATATTGTGGGGGCGGGTACCGATACGATTACGATTGAGGGCGTAGAGACATTATCAGGCACAACCCATACCGTATTAGCCGATCGTATTGAAACGGGCACCTATTTAACCGCGGCCGTCATGACACAAGGGCAGGTTAAATTAAATAATACGGATCCTGACTTGTTAGAAGCGGTGTTGCAAAAATTAAGAAAAACCGGTGCGGATATTGAAACCGGTGAAGATTGGATTTCGTTAGACATGCGCAACAAGCGCCCACGTGCGGTTAATATCCGCACGGAACCCTATCCTGCCTTCCCGACTGATATGCAAGCGCAGTTTACTGCACTGAATACGATAGCAGAAGGCACCGCGACAATCACAGAAACCATTTTTGAAAATCGGTTTATGCATATTCAAGAGTTGTGCCGCATGGGAGCCGATATTGAACTAGAAGGCACGACGGCTATCTGTCGAGGCAAAAAAGAATTAACGGCTGCGCCATTAATGGCAACAGATTTGCGTGCTTCTGCTAGCTTGGTGTTGGCGGGCTTAGTCGCCAAAGGCGAAACCATTGTCGATCGTATTTATCACATTGACCGTGGTTATGAACGCATTGAAGAAAAACTCATGCAGCTGGGTGCAAAGATCCAGCGCATCACGTAGCTTATTGTTTAATCTATTATTGAGAATACGGATAGAGTCATGGCGATGCACACAAAATATCTTGATTTTGAGCAACCGATTGCGGAACTTGAAGCTAAAATTGAAGAGTTGCGTTTAGTCGGTAGCGATTCACAAATCAATATTTCAGAAGAAATCGCTAAATTAGAAGTAAAAAGCAAAGAGCTCACCGCGTCTGTTTTTAAGTCATTAAGCGCTTGGCAGGTGACACAAATAGCACGCCACCCGCTGCGCCCTTATACGCTTGATTATATTGAGCGATTGTTCACAGATTTTGATGAGCTGCATGGCGATCGCAGTTTTGCGGATGATCCTGCTATTGTTGGGGGCGTGGCGCGTTTTGATGGTGAGCCTGTGATGATCATTGGTCATCAGAAAGGGCGTAGCACCACAGAAAAAGTACGCCGCAACTTTGGTATGCCGAATCCGGAAGGTTATCGTAAAGCGCTGCGCTTGATGGAAATGGCGGAAAAATATCATCTCCCCATCTTTACATTTATCGATACACCGGGTGCTTACCCGGGAGTCGGCGCAGAAGAGCGCGGGCAAAGTGAAGCGATTGCACGCAATTTAGCCGTATTGGCCCGATTAAAAACGCCTGTGATTTGCACCGTCATTGGTGAAGGTGGTTCCGGCGGTGCCTTAGCCATTGGTGTGGGTGATCGCATGATTATGCTGCAATACAGCATTTATTCAGTGATTTCGCCAGAAGGGTGTGCGTCTATTTTATGGCGCAGTGCCGAGAAGGCGTCTGATGCAGCAGAGGCCATGGGGGTGACGGCTGATCGTTCTCTAGAACTAAAACTTATTGATCAAATCTTGCCCGAGCCTTTGGGCGGCGCACATCGTAATATGGATGAAGTTGCTCAAACTGTCAAAACCGCTTTGGCCGCAGAACTTGCTAATTTGAGGTTGCTTGATCAAGAAACCTTGCTCGCGAAACGTTATGAGAAGCTAAAGGGCTTTGGAGCTTTTTAAAAGAGCGGGTTGGGGTGAGGGGGGCTTGGTGTGCTGACACTCGCTGATAAATTGATTACCTGGCCAAATGCTAACCGTTATATTATCGCCTACAGCGGCGGCATGGACTCTCATGCCTTGCTCAGCTTAGCCAAAGCAGCTAACGCAACGCCTTTACTCGCCGTTCATATCCACCATGGATTAAGTCCTCAAGCAGACAGCTGGGCAGAGCATTGTCGTCATATTTGCGCTGAAATGGGCGTGCCTTTTGAATTGCGGCATGTCGATGTCACTCCCCAACCCGGTGAAAGCAGTCAAGCCGTGGCGCGTCGAGAGCGCTATCATGCCCTTGCGGATCTGATGCAAAAGGACGATTGCTTATTCACCGCACATCATCAAGACGACCAAGCTGAAACCGTGCTGCTACGCTTGTTGCGAGGGGCGGGGGTGAAGGGCTTAGCGGGGATCCCTGTGATCACACCCTTTGCGACGGGCTATGTAGCACGGCCGTTACTGGGTATTTCGCGTGAGCAATTACTGGATTATGCGAAAGCGCAAGGGCTAAAATGGATCAATGATCCCAGTAACGCCACACTAAAATATGACCGTAATTATGTGCGTCATGCAGTCATGCCACATTTAAAGAGCAGGCGCCCTCAGCTAGGTAATACCCTCGCACGTGCGGCCAGCTTGTGCGCTGAAAGTGCCGCGTTGCTAGATGAACTAGCGGCATTAGATCTAGGCCAAGCCGCGCCTGATAAAATATTACCTGTGAGTCAACTAACGCCGCTTTCGGGTGCACGGCAGCGTAACGCCTTACGCTATTGGTTGCAGCAATCAGGCTTTTCCATGCCAAGCCAAGCGCAACTTGCGCAGATGCAAGATCAACTGCTGTATGCTGCAATCGATGCCACCCCTAAAATCAGCTGGGCAGACGCTGACATTTATCGTTATCGAGGTAATATCTATGCCATGCCAGCACAACACCCGCATGATGCAAGCGTGGTGTTACCCTGGAATTTAGAAAAACCGCTCTCTTTGCCGGGTGAACTGGGCCATTTACACTGTGAACAAGATGCTGAGCAAGGCATTAGAATGCCTCACGTTGATGAGCCGGTCACAGTACGCTTTCGGCAAGGTGCTGAGCGTTGCCAATTTACACATTCAGGCCAGAGCCAATCGCTCAAGAAGCTATTCCAAGAGTGGGGCGTGCCGCCTTGGGAACGTGCCCGCATTCCACTTGTTTATTATGGTGAACAACTCGTGGCGGTGCCAGGCTATGGGCAAAGTGTGTTGTGCCGTGATGAAAACCAAAATGTCTCTTTTTCTGTGATGGCTAGTTTAAGCGGATCAACTCAGCCTGGCAGTTAAATTCTTCTTTTGCATTTATTTCTGTTCTATTGCTCTTCAGTGTGATTTTACCGTCGGCGGTCAGTACAAAGCTGGCATGTGCGTTACGTAGTTCAATATTGCCTGCTTGTGTTATTCTAATTTCACTTTCTCCAATACGCAGATGAAAGTCTTTCTGCTGAAGCTCGGTGATTTCATCATCATTATTGCGCAGCTTATCTTTTTCAAGGCTTCTATTATTTCTATTTTCAAATGGAATGATGTTGGACATAATGTTTCCTGATTTAGTGATGAATAAAGGGTAACGGTGCATGTTCATGAGGGTATCCCCAATCTCTGTACGTGTTGTAGGGCTCGCACATACTGTGCCTATCTGAAAGAAGGTGGCTCGTCATTAAAAGCGTTCAGTGCACCATGCCCTACATCAGTTTTTGAACCATTTTTGAGAAAGAAAAGTTTCCCTGGGAACACTTACGGGTGAGGCAGTGATACAGTGAGTAATCCAGGGCTTATGTCTCTATGGGTACGTAGCATAGCAGTGCGAAAAGTAAAAGTGAGGCTCTGCCGTTGCAGATCGACTAACAAGGTATCGCAGATAGGGTCTGATAATAATGTTTTAGCGGAAGGGGTATGAAAAGTGATTTGTGGTTTGAGTGCGGGTAATATTGCGTTAAGCGCCGGTGTGCGGGCACCTCCTATTGAGAGTTTTTCACCACCTTTTATGGGGGCAGGCAGATATTGATCATGTGGGGCAAAGTTAAAGCTATCGGGCGGGTATTTAGGTTTTTTCCGGGCAAGCGATTGCTGTTGAATCGATAATTTTTTAAGCGATGTGTTTTTCTGCCAGTGTTTTTTATTATGATAGGTAAGTGAAATATTAATGGGGTTGTTTTTTACGCCAGTGCCGAAGCCTGAAAGGATTATCTCTGGAGTGGGTTTAAAAGGCACCATGTCATGGTATTCGCCATGATAAAGGATAGCGGGGGCAGGGGTGATAGGTCGCAGCACGCCGTCAGTGTTAAAATGAAACGCAGTTTTTAAGATAACAATCATTTGTTGGTTGCTGTCTTTATCCCATCCAGGTATCACAATGCCCACCCAATTATTTGTGTTATTATTTTCAAAATGCAAATCGATCATTATTATTGCCCATGGTCTCATGCAGATGTTACTGTGATAGTTATTTTCTATAAAGGAATGTCATATAAAGTAAATGCATGTGATTATCTTGTTCGATTTTTTTTAACGTTAAAAGGCAATCCCCCTTTCCCTTTCAAGGGGAAAGGATTGGGGTGAAGGGTTATTTACTTAAATGCCAATATTAATAAACAATAGAACGCCTGTTCATGCCGGCAGCGGTGGTGTGTTGGTCACTGCTGATCCTTGTCAAACACCTGTCGGCACAGTGGTGCCTTATGTGAATGTTGCACTTTCTAGTGATGCCACCAATACTGCTAATAATGTGCTGCTTGAAGGCTACCCAGCGTGTCATCAAGCTTCATTTTTCATATCAAGCTATGGGGATGAAGCCAGTTTAGGGGGCGCTATTTCAGGTACCGTAAAAGGGCCTGCCGCATTTACCACCGGTTCTGATAATGTCATGATGGCTGGGTATCCAGCTGCCCGCCAATACGATCTCATGACGTCTAATGCTGGTAACACAGAGGAAGCCCCTTTAATGCAACGTGGCGCACCGTTGCCGGATTGGTATTAAGATCTTTAAGTAAATTTATAAATCACGCCCATGCTTACCATATGTAAATCTGCTGAAGGACGGTTGTCTGGCACAGTAACATTAGGCACATATTGGTATTGTATCCCTGCTTCAACGTGTTTGCTTAGCAAAAAAGTTGCCCCCACACCGACCAAAGGGTCAAGGCTGTTTTCAGTATCAGAATGGATCGTGTTTGAATCCATCGTGATCTCAACGGTTGAATGAGTGAGCATGCCGCCAGCCAGCGCATATAAATCAATGCCTGCTTGTTGCAGTGGGTAAATACCTTTTGCTGCTAAGTAAAAAGAATAGAGTTTCCCATTAATGTCATACCCTTCGGAAAATCCAGTGCCACTGTATGGGTAGTTGGCTGGATTGACAAACCCTGCCTCAGCAGCAAAAAAGGCTAAAAAGCGGTAGCCAGCCAGGAACTGATAAGCGAAGCCATCGTCGTCTAGGTTGGTGTCTGCTAAGCACTCTACGCCAAATTGGGAGTAGCCGGCATAGGCACCGAGATAAAAATTATTAAGGAAGTCGATAGGCGTTGCAGAGATTGTTTGTGAGAAAAGCCCATTTAATACTAAAATAAAAGTGCTGAAATAATATTTGGCTTTATTCATAATAACCTCTGTTAGATAATTTTATATTGCATTTGAAATCAGCATCGCTTCTTCTATGGTCAGCAATGATCTCCCAAAATTGGAGCGTGGAGAATTCGGCGTCTATCTTACAGCGATATTTCTCATTCCTATCATAATTAGCATAAATAGAAACGCTATAATGCTTGAGTGGGATTTCATCATCGGATAATCTTGATGATGACTGTGGTGCGAGGCTGTCAATTTTTATTGGGCTGGCTGTTTCGTCAAAATAGAGATAGAAGGTAATGGGTAAGCTATCATAATAATCACCATCATTAATAAAATTCATATAAACGGGATGAGTATTAAACTCATGGTAAAGTACCTTGTCTATTTCTGTGAGTAAGGGGTAATCAGCATGACTGCTAAAGTCATCATCACTCAATGTGGCAAGCAGTGCGCCTTGCAAAGGGCCGTGAAGGCTGTTTTCCCCGAGCACAAATTTCTCTAATTTGCTCCGGATAGAGTGGACGTCTTCAAAGCTCACCCACTCATTTTCAGCTGTGGTATTACCGATCCGGTAAGCATAAGGTAATGCTTCCGGTGGTTCATAATGTTTTGCATCGTAATACCCGGCAGCAAGCTGCTGGATGACTTCATAATAAGTTAAATAGCCTCGTTGCTCACTGTATGCGCCTGGCGGAGCGCCTTGGCCATCGTGAAGCTTGCCAGAGGCATGGTTTGAAGGAAATAGATTTTCCACGCCCCCAAACGTGTTGGCAGACGCACTTAATCCCAAGATCAGCTTTTCACGTGGGATCGCTCCCAGGGTAATATAGTTTTCTAACGTGGTGTAGATATCATGCCCTGCATTATTTTCTAGAGGGGCGGTGTGCCCGGTATAGGAGTCATTATGGTTATAATAATCAAAGGCTTGGATGTTAAATGCCTCAACAAAAGGTGCCCATTTCCTCATGGCTCCAAAATACGTTACGGGGTAACGGTAGCGTTGACATATCCTGTTAGGAATTTGTGCGGGGGTGGCAAGCATCAGAAATAAGGGTGCCTCCTCTAAATGACTGCTTTCTTGGTAAATGGCCAGATGGAATTCTTGCAATAGCTTTGAGAAGTGCGCAAAGTCTTGGCAAGCTTGCCTTTCATCTTCATGCGGGAAAGCAACGCCTAACGTTGGCCAATGCAATTCAATGCCGTCAAAACCATGCTCGCGCGCAAAATCAATAGCAGAATCGATGAATTCGGATCTGGCATTTTCTGTAGAAATCATTTCGCGAAACAAAGTGTGAGCAGGGAAGCTCATAGAAGCTGCTGCCGTCTCTCTAGGATCAAACAAGTGTTGACCACCGATCGCTAAAATCGTTTTCAAATCAGGATTGATTTCTTTTAGGGTTTGTACTTGCTCGTACATTGGTTTCTCATCCCAAACGGACTCAATGTCAGCACGGGACAAAGGGTAGACTTTATAATCATTTGAGAAGCGTGGGCCGTCTTCAAACTCCTCGGTAATAAACCCGAAGCCAGCATAACGATAACTCACGTGCGTTAGCTTGCTAGGGTCGATATGGTGAGGAAAGTGCTGCCCTGGATTAGGGTACCCCAATGAGCTGCCTCGCCATTGCGCGCTATTATCAAAGTAGCCAATTACCTTATAACGAAAGGGCAGGTAATCCACTTTTATGTCAATTTTCTCTCCGGCAGCGACATGGGTAAGATGAGAAGGAGTAAAAGTAGGATAAACCAAATTACCTTCACGATCATGCGCGGGCAGTGCTGAAAAAGTAAATCTGCCTGTAGTATAGTCGCCGGTGATAGTGTAGGGGACTTCCCAACTGGTCACGCCGGTTGCAAAATGCTTTCCGGAATGGTCAATAGAAATAACTTGCTTGTCAGGTGCGTTTGGATAAGGCTTTTCAGGAAGCAAAAACCGAAGCTGACTTGTGTTTTCTTCGTAATCAATCTGCACATAAGAAAGCTGCTCTGAAAAAATAAGAATAGGCATGCCGCGAGAAGTTTGCTGTGGGAGGTAGCTATCTTGCTTGGGGCGGATGTAATGTGGGTAGTAAGTAACGGGCGCAGCCCCTGAGTTGTCGATGAACTCTTTTACACTAACCTGATAGTGATTGCCCATTTTTAGATCGGTGAATCTATGTTTTCCGCCCCAAGATATTTCTGCCGAGTCAATTTTAGTGTCCGTTTCATAATGGTAAAGCGAAACGTCTATGCTACCAGGGATGTTGAAGTCTGGGATAGGCGAACGACCCATTTTTACAATCAGATCGGCAGGAAATAATGCTGTGCTAAAGGCCAATCCTAAAAACAAACCCCACCACTGTTTGTAAAATATTTTTTCCATGCTTTTTTCTCCCGTTTGATTTTCTTTTAGTTTAAGCATGAAAAAAATTTTTTGGCAATAGGTTTTGGCAATATTTTTATCTTTCAAAAAAAAATATATAAAAAATTTTGTAACAATTTCGAGAATGGTCGATCGCTTACATCTTTTCCAGAATTTTTAATGTAGGATTTTTCTGTCGCTGTAAAAATTATAAGTGTTTGGATGGTGGATATGAAAAAACTGCGTTATGTCGTCATGGCGGCTTTCTGTTTTCTTCTGGCTGCGTGTGGTCATGCGCCAATTAACATAGCTGTCGAGGCAAGTGAAGATATTAACGTAGATGAAGGCAAGCATGCCGTGCCGGTGCTGGTACGCCTCTATCAATTGTCGAGTCATGCGGCATTTGAAAGTCTGTCATTTAATCAGATATGGCAATCTAATTTTCAAGAAGCAGGCAAAACAATATTAGCTGTTGATGAAGTGGTTGTTGTGCCAGGTGTGTCTGGCGAACAAATAAAAATGAGGCGTGAGAATAAAACACAATATATAGCGGCGGCAGGCATTTTTCGTGAACCAGATGCATGCAAATGGCGCAGTGTTGAGGTGCTGCCGAGGCGGCTTTGGTTTATGCCTGTAAAAGGGAAGTTAATGCTAGAGAGTAATCAGTTGCTCATGACGTTGAGATGAGTATTTTTCTTGACAACTAAGTAATAAAATTTTTTATGTCAGATTTTAGTAAAGTCATTTGGTCTGAAGGTATTTTGTTGTCACAGCAGCATTTTCAGCAGTGGGATCGTTACTATGAAACTTACTTAAAAGAACAGATGCGGGATTGCTTTCCGCTGAAAGTAGGGCTGATTGATTTGGCAATTGATGAGGCCCAATTGAAAACAGGGCGTTTTGTTATTAAACATTGCCAAGCTATTTTGCCCAATGGGCGTTATATTAATTTTCATCGTCGTTGGGAGTGGCAGTGTCCGCCTTATTTGATGGAGGTCGGGGCAGGTGAAATGGAAACTTTATATCTCACTATTCCCAGCAATGATAAGGCGACGCCGCTATCGGGTTATCCAGAACCGCAAGGCGAAACGTGTTGGTACGTGCAATCGGTTAAGGTGGAAGATAAGCATGATCCCATGCGTTCGCGAGAAATTATGCTGGGTGAGATGCGGGCGTCAATAAAAAATCATAAAGGCATACAGGGAGATAAAATTGCTCTGCGCCTTGCTACATTAAAAAACGCTGGGAGTGCTGGTTATAAAATGGTTGCAGAAGATATCCCGCCACTCGTTTGTGTCCAGGCCTCATCCTTTCTTATTGAACAATTGGCGAAGATGGTTGCCACTCTTCAAGTTAAATTAAATATGATGAGTGAAAAAGGGTTAGGCCTAAATACGCATCAAATAAGTTTCGGCCGGAAAGCACTCCAAGAGGCACTCTGCTATCAAGCGTTGCACCGTGTGCTGCCCGACTTACAGCATATTCATCAGCAGGCAAAGGCCTATCACCCTGTTGAACTTTATCGTGTTTTAATTTCGTTAATAAGTGATTTGCGAGCCTTATGTTACTCGAAGGATCTTGCGCCACTTCCTGACTATCACCATGAGAATTTAGGGGAAACGTTTATGTCTCTTTCGCATCTTTTAAGTTTTCTGATAGAGGGGGCCGTCTCTGAGGAAACGCTTATTTTGCATTTTGATAAAGTGAGTGAGACAGAATATCAATTAAAAGAAATTGACTCATCTCATTTAGAAAAACCATTATTTTTAGCGGTGCAGTATGCGTCAAGTGATTTGAGGTGGGCAGATAAATTTTCAAAGCAAGTAAAGTTAGGCTCAGTTGAAGATATGCCTGCCATTATTGCAGCGGCATTACCAGGTGTTAATGTTGTGCCTATTGTTAATTTCCCCAATCAGATAGTTAAAAAAGACGGTTATGAATATTTTCAGATTAATAAAAAAAACGAATTTTGGAAAAGTATTCATGAAGCAAGAAATATCAGCTTATTTGTGCCTAGCCTATTTGACTCGGCTAAATTTGAACTGATCCCATTAGAAATCTTAAAGGAAAACAAATGAGTGATATTGCTGAAAACCCTATTCTTATTTATTGTAGTCATTTGTTTTATTTAAGCTATGAAGTTTATACGCTTAATCAAGGTGATGAATGCAAAAGCAATAAAAATTACCGTATTTTGATTGAGCGCGGTTTTGAATCTTTGGGGGAAAACTTACAAAAACTGGGGCTTGATAAACAAGATATTGGAAACTGTCAATTTGCTTTATCGGCTTATATAGACGAGCGCGTATTGAATTCAACTTGGGAGGGCAGACGCCAGTGGCAGGTGGCGCCATTGCAAACGTTGTTTTTTGGGGAGCATTCGGCCGGTGAACAATTTTTTTCTCGTTTGGCTGAGTTGCGTCAAGATCTTATTAAAAATATCAATATCGTTGAATTGTTTTATATCTGTCTCCAATTTGGATTTGAAGGTGTGTATAAGATCCGTGGTTTGGATCAGCTCTCTCTTTTGAAAGAAGATTTATTCAAGCAGATCCAACATTTCAGAGGCAATACTGCTGATGTTTTTCTGAGAAAAGACAGAGAGTCTACTGAAGCTGCCACTGCTCCTAAAAAAGTAATTTCAGTTAAACGCCTAAGTCTCATCCTATTAGGGTTAATTTTCTTGATTTATTTAAGCTACCTGTCTGCATTTAAATGGGAAATGAATCGGGCTTTTAAGAAGACAGACCAGCTGATGTCATCAGTGGAAAGATCGTTTGGTCGGCCAGAAAATGATGAGCTGGCTTATCCTCCTAATGAAAATTGGTATTAGATAAAGCAGGAGATGCATGTGATAAGTAATATCTTGCGAAAACTACGCCTTCCTTTTTCTGGCCAAAATGCTTCAGAAGAAATGGAAAAGGGTCAAGACGCGCAGAATAAGCAAGTAGATACAAAATTAAAATCAGGTTTCAGCGTGTTAAAGCATGAAAAGCGAAATAGCCTTCCGCATCAAAGTGGAAAGCCAAGCTGGTATTTGATGCTAGGAGCGTCACACTCAGGCAAAACAAGCTTATTGCACAGTGTGGGTTTGGCTGATGCGTTGAGCGCGACAGAGAATATTGAATGCTTGCCAGCTGAATACACCATGTTCCTCGATACGGCTGGCCGTTATTTCTCTGAAAGAGACTCGCATGCGCAATGGCTTGTGCTATTAAAATCCCTTAGGAAGAGAAAGCGCCGCTTCCCCTGTGCCGGCATCATCGTGGTGTTGGATGCGGGGAAATGGTGTGGGGCGTCTGAAGATGCATTGCGAGCAGAAGCACAACAATTATCTCGACGCTTGGCAGAGGTTTTTCAAGCGCTAAAGCAGTCTGTTCCAATTTATCTTGTTTTCTCAAAATGTGATGAATTGCCTGGGTATCATCATTTTTTCTCTACCTCTCATGATGCGCCACAAGCACCATCTTGGAAAATATCTGCGCTAGACAAAGCGCCACTGACCCTTGCTCAGATAGAGACGCAATTAAGCAGAGAGCTCAAAGCGTTACAAGCTTGTCGTGTTGAGAAAGTATCACAACAAACAGATCTTTTTGATAAACATGCAGCCTATCGCTTCCCAGAGCATTTTGCATCCATCACCCATAAGGTAAATTTTTTCATCAAAACGCTTTTAAAGTTTTATGGGCATCAAAAAATCAACTTGCGCAGTCTCTATTTTACAAGTGCCTTGCAGCAATCAAATCAACGGCTATTTGATGAGATAGCGGCTGAAAAAAATACGGCTCATCTTGTCCCTTATGCGAACGCAATGCGTATGGCTGTTGCAGCAGCGGTTGCTTTTGCTGCCATTGCGTTATTTCAGCTTGCTTTTTCACTGCAGGTTTCAAGCTTAAAAGCGGCGCAAACCAGCCTTACCCGTCTTGCAGAAGCGGCTGCGCCATTTTATCCGGATGATCTTGCTATTGTGCTCAGTATTGATGAGGTATTTCAACATTATCAACAGCTGCAGGAGATGGAAGAGCAAGCTACTTGGCAGACGCGTTTAGGTTTTCATCATACAGATCAACAGCTGGCAGCGCTGCATCCCTTTTTAATTAGGATCTTAGAAGAAAGGTTTTTCAAAGAGAGTGCATTATCGCTATATGATGAACTGGACAGTTACAATCGACGATGGCCTCGCGCAAGCCAAGCTGAGCAAGCACTCATGAGAGGCCAGTATTATGACACACTGAAAGCCTGCTTAATGCTTGAATTTTCTGAGCACGTGGAACTCAACTTTGTAGGCAATATGCTAATAGAGTTTTGGAAAACACGCCTGTTTAAATACGGGTCACGTGCCTATCCTGACACACGTTTAACCAGAAAAACGCTGGGTGACCTTGCTTTTTTCTATCTTGATTATTTAAAAGCAGAAAGGGGCATGAATTTACTCTCGACCTTGCTCGCGTACTCCGATGCAATTGTTCGCGAAGCGCGTCGTCAGCTACATGTTACCGTAGAAGCTAACACGCTATATCAGCGTATGGTGTTGCAAAGCCGTCCTGCTTGGGGCGATACATCAATACGTGAACTCATGGACGCAGAGGATTTAGTTGCCCCTTGGGAAGAGCGCACTTTTCTGGAAATTTATACGCAACGTGGCTGGGAGGAATATGTGCATCCTGCCATTGAGCAACTGGCGCTTGATGCGCAGCGTGATGATTGGGTCTTGTACGATCCGGTGTTTGCGCATGTTTTATACACTGGTTTAGAGACAAGGCAAGCAAGCGAGAGAAGTGAGAGTGATAGCGATGTCTCTGTCGATCAGTTGATCCGTGACATGCGTGAATTTTATTTTACAGATTATTTGAGTACCTGGTCGCATGCACTTTCAAAATTAGTGTTTAAGCCATTTACATCCATGAACGAGGCGGCAAAGCAATTGCCTGCCTTTTTAGGGGCTCAAGGGACGATTTGGCAATTAATTGAACTGCTTGATAGACAGCTTTCCTTAACAGAACCAGAGGGCTCTCATTCCGGGGGGAGCGTGAATGCAGCTGTGGTGCCAGAGTTTGCCAGCTTGTCAGGGGACTTGCGGCGTTTAATTCTACCGGTAAAAGGGTCAGACGCGCCTCTCATTGCGAGTCCATTGTCGCGTTTATTGGCTATTCAACCAGAATTACAGTCTCTAGCACTTAGCAAAAACCTGAGCAAAGGGGCATTAACATTAGTGCGAGAGACTTTAGCTGGCGAAAAGCAGGAAGCAGGGCTTTATCAAAGCGCTTCAGAAGCTGATTTTTTCCTTCAAGGTTTGCGTGATGATCTCACGGATATTTTGACCCCTCTTTTGATTGAGCCTATCAAAAGAGTTTGGCACCTTATTCTCAATGAAGCTGCTCCTGCTTTAAATCAGAGATGGCAAGAGAAGGTGTATGCTGAATATGATAATTATCTCAAAAACCACTTTCCCTTTCAGCCCTTTTTGGCGCGAGATGACGCAAGCCCAGAGAAGGCTGCGGCATTTTTTCAACCGGAGACAGGGAAATTTTGGCAATTTGTAAATGAAGAATTAGCGGATGTGATTGAAGGCCATGAGGAAACTTGGAGAGTAAAAACCTGGCTTGGCAGTGGGCTGCCACTCTCAGCAGCATTACTGAAGGCTTTACCTTACGCTAACGCCATTAGCCATAAACTGTTTTCCCTAGATGATGAGATCCCCAGCCTCGCTTTTGAACTCTATCTTTTCCCTACAACGGGGTTACGTGAGATCAAATTTGTTGTGAGTGATGAAGTGTATCGTTACTACAATGGTCCGCAAGCTTGGCAAGCTTTTACTTGGCGATATGATGATCTTTCTGCATCCATGTGCATCTTTGCCACATTGACGGGTGAACACCCGCCTCTTGAACGTTGCGAACAAGGTCCTTGGGCACCGATCCGATTGATGCGCGCGGCACAGTTATCAGGGGGAGAAGTGGGCAAGGCGTCAGATGATTTTCTTGAGGCGGTATGGCACCTGCGCGGAGCAGGGTCAAATACTGCGACAGTTAAAGCCCATTTCCGCATGCAGGATAACTCCCCAGCGGAAAACTTGTTTTGGAGTGAATTTCAATTGCCTGAATTGATTGTGTAGAAAAATTTAATGAAAAGGAGAAAAATATGGCGGCGTGCTATCAACGAGAGATCCCAAAAGCGAGGGTGAATATTACCCTAGACTTAGAAACAGGCGGTGCAAAACAACAAAAAGAACTGCCTTTAAAATTATTAATGGTAGGCAATTTTAGTCAAGGCGCGGCTAATTCATCACTCTCTCAACGTGAGCGTATCAATATTAATAAAAATAACTTTAATCAAGTCATGTCTAATGTCTTACCTACCTTGAATATCGTGGCCCCTAATCTCATTAAAAATGATGGGTCAGAAATGAGTATTAATATGTGTTTTTCTAATATGAAAGACTTTAGCCCGGAGAAAATTGTCAACAAGATACCGGAATTAAAATATTTGCTGGCGATGCGGCATTTGCTTCGAGATTTGAAATCTAATTTACTCGATAACCACAGCTTGCGTCGTGCGCTGGATAACATTATTTGCGATAAAACGGATCTCAATCAATTTTCAAAAGAACTAAAAGCGCTGAGTGTGAGTGCTTGATTTATCAAGAGGGTTTTTTAATGGGATATCTTCATTCATCCAATCCTGTTAACGCTAAACGTGTTGCAACCGTTTCGTCTGCTTATGATTCGGCAGAGTCAATTTATCATCAATTATGCCAAGTGGCAGAAATAGTGCCACTTAAAAGCCCTGTCGCGGTTGAATCATTCAGTGATGCTAACACGCTGGTAAGTGCAAAAGTTGAATCGCGATTGACAGCTGGTTTACAAGTATTTACTGAACTGCTAATGGAACATGCCGAGGCGTGTCAACGAATTGACCGCACACTGCTCGATGGTTTTATTGCAAAAATTGATGAGAAGATCAGTTTACAGCTGGATGCAGTGTTGCATGAGTCGCAATTTCAAGCAATGGAGTCTAGTTGGCGTGGTTTACACGCGTTGGTTGAAAAGATTGATTTCACTGCTAATATCAAATTGGAATTGTTAGATGTTGATAAACATGAATTACAAGAAGATTTTGAAGAAGTCACCGAAATAAGCCAGTCAAGCCTTTATAAGCAAATTTATCTTCAGGAATACGACACGCCGGGCGGTGAACCGATTGCTGCCGTTATTTCAGATTATGTGTTTGACAGCAGTGCTTCAGATATCAATCTTTTAGAGAAAATAGCCAAAGTGTCCGCTGCTGCACATTGTCCATTTTTTGCTTCAGTGAGCGCGCCGTTTTTTAATAAAAGTAATATGGATGAGGTGGTGCGCATCTATGACTTAGAAAATTACATGGAGAATGCCCATTTTGCACGGTGGCGTGATTTCCGTGCGCAAGAAAATGCACGTTATATTGGCTTGGCCTTGCCACAGTTTTTATTGCGTTTGCCTTATGGTACGGATAACCCCGTTAAGGCGTTTCATTATAATGAAAAAGTGGCTGGGGCCACTGCCCAGGCTTATTTATGGGGCAATGCCACCTTTGCCTTAGCCGCAAATATGGCGGAAAGCTTCAAGCAATATGGCTGGACAGTGAATATTCGTGGGTCGGAATCAGGGGGCAGGGTAGAAAAACTGCCATTACATCATTATGACGTGGGGAAGGGGTTGCAAACCAAGATCCCGGTAGAAGTATTGATCCCGGAAACGCGTGAATTGGATTTTGCAAATGCAGGGTTTATTCCATTAAGTTACTACAAAAATAGTACCTTTGCTTGTTTCTTTTCAGCCAACTCAGCGCAAGCGCCACGAAAATTCAGCACCCATGAAGCCACGGCGAATAGCCGCATTAATACGCGGATCCCCTATATTATGCTCACCTCGCGTTTAGCGCATTATCTAAAAGTGTTGCAGCGCGAAGCCATTGGCTCGACTAAAAATCGTAAACAGCTTGAAACAGAGCTCAATGGTTGGCTGGAAAGCCTGGTCACGAAAATGGATGATCCCTCACCGCAACTGATGTCAGAGCGGCCACTGCGTGATGCGCGGGTTGATGTGACTGAAATTGCAGATAACCCGGGCTATTACCGAGTAAATTTACAGGTAGTGCCACATTTTCAAGTAGAAGGTGTGGATGTCACGCTGTCATTAGTGGGAGAGCTACCAGGTGAAAGTTTCTAACAACAAGCAATAACAGGAGAACATAATGGCGACAGCAATTTATATGACACTCACTGGACCAAATGGTGCGCAAGTGAAAGGCGATGTGGATATTCAAGGGTTGGAAAATACAATTGAGGTGCGTGCCTTGCAGCATGAAGTGGCACTGCCAGAGTACCGCACAGGTCGTTTGCAAGCGCGCAGCAATATCAAGCAAAGTGATAGCAGTCGCGAGCATGGTTGTGTGAGTGTGACCAAGCGCATTGATCCGTCAACACCTGCTTTGTACAAGTATGTGTGTGGAGGAAAAAATACCTTATTGCAATTAGTCAAATTAGATTATTACCGGCACGATAATGATGGTGAAGAAAAACGATTTTATAGTTTGTTGCTGGAAGATGTGAAGGTTGTGTCAGTCAAGTCAGCTACTGCCAATGTTTTTAAAGATGATATTGCTGCCAGACAGCCTCACCTAGAAGAAGTGGCTTTCCGGTATGGCAAAATTACGTGGGATTTTGACAATGGAAAGTATTCACATACAGATGCCTGGGATAAAAGGAGTTAATGATGTTTTCTTTACTCGATGATCTGTGCTCACCGGTTAATCAAAAAAGTGAGATCCAGCAAGATAAACAAACATTGTTGATTGGTATACAGCATCATCTTAGTTGCTTGTTGAATACGCGCAGGGGGGCATTAAGCCATTTGCCAGAGTATGGCCTCCAGGACGTGAATGCGCTCTATCAAGCATTGTATCGTGATAAACAAGGTCGTTTAGAAGGTGCTATTCGTATACAAAAAGCAGTTGCTAGATTGTTGCGCTGCTATGAGCCTCGTTTGAATTTTATACACCTTGAAATAAAGCCTTCTACTGATCCTAATACGGTATTGGCCCTTCATATTACGGCAACCTTACAAGACGAGCAATGCATTCGCTGTGTATTGTACTTTCAAGCGGCGGGCAAGGTTGACATCAGTCAAGTAGATAGAGTGTCCTTATGACAAAAAACGCAACGGATTATTTCAATGCTGAGTTGCGAAAGCTACGCGAGTATTTTGATGATTTTACCCAGAAGCACCCTGAGCAAGCAAAACGGCTGAGCAGGCGCCACTCCCTGGGGCATGATCCTGATATTGATCGCTTACTGGAAGGTGTGGCTTTTTTAACAGGGCAAATTGAGCAACGTATGGATGCGGATTTGCCTGAATTAACACAAGATTTACTCCAGCGTTACTGGCCACAGCTGGTGGCCCCTTTTCCAGCGGCAACGATTTTGCAATTTACGCCTTGCCAATCACGTCCGCTGCTCGTTGAAAAAGGCACTTGCGTGACCAGTGCAGCCGTGGGAGAGCCAGCGCTTGCCTGTCGCTTTCGTACCACACAAGCAATCATGCTTAATCCTATGGCGATCACGGGGTTAGAGGTGTGTGCTGATCAACATGATAGGACATGCTTGCGTTTGGATCTTGCACTCAAAAAAGGGGCGGTGCCTTCCGAGCTTGCATTGGCCAATTTGCCGATTTATTTAGATGCTGATCAAAAGGTTGCACTGTTTTTACATTGGGCTTTCACCCAGAAACTGCATTCACTTGCTGTGCTGCTGCCTACCTCAGAAGGCGATCAGCAATATTTGCGCGATCAACTCACTATTGCCCCGGGAAACTTGCACAGCTCTTCTTTATTGCTCCCCGCGCGACCCGCCCAAGCACATTTCCATTTACTGCTGGATTATTTTTGTTTTCAGGAGAAATACCATTTTATTGAAATTCAAGGATTGGATAAACTGACCTTGCCGCCTGCTTGTCAAAAATTGAGTCTTGAAATTATATTGTCAACCGCACTGCCTGAAGGCTATCGTTTGCAGAAAGAGATGTTTTGCTTGCACTGTGTGCCAGGAGTCAATTTATTCACGGATAGCAGTGCGACAATATTGGCTGATCCCCAACAAGCAGAATACCCCTTGTTGCTGCAAGCAGGTGACGCTGAAGGTTTAGCGCTCCATACCGTTGATCGTGTTATTGGGCGTGGGCGCCAAGGGGAAGAGATTGATTTTACAGTAAGACCGGTGGGCCGTGTTTGCCCACCTGAAAATAATAAGGGGGCCCATTACTATGCTGTTTCGCACCGCAAGTACCCCAATGGCCGCGAGCAGGCTATTTTGTCAATTGCAGGCAAGCCTTTATCAGGGAAAACAGCATTATTTGCTGAGCTTACGCTCAGTAATGCCAGCTTTCCTCATCGTTATCTCCATGCTGGCGATATTGGCCAATTATTGCCGCATCAAAAAAATAGATTCAGTGTGACAAACTTAACGCGGCCAACGCCGTATTATTCGCCACCTGCGCAGCAAGATTTTCACTGGGCATTGTTATCACAATTGTCGCTTAATTTTAATACATTGATAGCGTTAGAAGGCTTGAAGCAGACACTTTCTACCTATCAATGGGCTCGTGTATCACAAAACGATAATCGTATTGCAGGCATTGAACACACTTCGGCCAAGAAAATAACCCGATTTATTCATGGCCAGTTTTTTTCTGGTTTGGCATTAAGCGTAACGGTTTCTGAATCTCACTATCAATCACTGCAAGATATTCATTTATTTGGCTTGGTATTGCATCATTTTTTAAGCCAATGCACGCCGATCAATGTTTTTTTGCAAACTAATATCATCTGCCAACCTTCACAGCATGAATTTTTATGGCCAGCCACGTTGAATCCTCAAGCAGTACTTTAGAAGCAAATATTGTTGATAGGGCAAGTCAGTTTGGTTTTGAACAGCTCATGACGATGCTGGACTCATGTTTTGATTTTGAAAACGCAGTTATTCGCTTACAAGCAAACAGTGCGGCTGCTTTCCCCGTCACGGATGTGGCGGCTGCTAAATATTGTGAGCAAAGAAACGGCCGGGTAGTGACGATCGCGCTGAACTTTATGGGCCTCTACGGAGTTGATTCACCGTTGCCCAGTTATTTTACTGTGTTAGCGCATCAAGACAATGAGGCAGGGCAGTGTTTGCGAGATTTTTTGGATATTTTTCATCAAGGTCTTTATTTTTTGTTTTATAAAGTTTGGCGGCGCTATTGTCCTACTGCTTATTCATTAAACAATAGTGCAAGAACAATATTAGCAGAATATCAGCCCAATAATATGGCTCAACTGCATCAGCATTTGCTAGAGAATTTTCCTGCGCTTTCTTTTCAGGTAACTGGTTTTATACCAAAATGGCAAACGCTTGATACAAGCACCTCTTTGGCAAGCACGAGTCATTTAGGCGAAATGCTATTAGGGCAGCGATTTTATGATGCGACTTCGCATCTTCAGATCCGGCTCAATCTGGAAACATTGTCTGCGTTAAGGTCATATTTTCCTGGTTTGCCAACGAGTCAGGCGTTATCAAGGCAGATTGCGCATTACCTTGAACCCTTATTTACTTTTGAGCTGATCTATTGTTTCTCACTTTCTGAACAGTCACCCTCGTCATTGGGGAGTCAATATTTTTATTTGGGTTGGCTGACGCTGTTGGGATCTCCAAACATGCCACACTATAAAATAATATATCCAAGTGATAGCCTGATCAGATGAACGAAGATTATTATCTGCAATTACAGATCCATGAGCTTCAGTCTCATGCTATAAAAATATTCGGTTTCTATACCTTTAATATGGCGGTATCACAAGATTATGGTGTGCTGATTAATATGGAGTCTTGTAAGCCAGAGCAATACCGCCACCTGTTAGGCAAGGCGGCGACCTTAGCAATTCATCCGCAAGGTATACACTCAAATAAGCAGCCGCACTTCTTTTCTGGCGTTATCACGCGCATTGAAGATGCTCAATTAATCATGCGCTCGCCTTTGCACCCGTTAAAGCATCAAAAGCAATCGCGCACGTATCAATATGTCGATTTATATAAACTTTCTGAGCTGATCTTGAAAAAATATAAATGGCTAAAGGGGCATGATTATGAAATTGTGCTTAATAAGCATCATGAGGCAGCGCCGCTTATTAATAAGCGATTTTTACAACAGCGAGATCAAAGCGATTATGATTTTTTCACGGATACGTTGGCGCGCTTGGGTGGTTTTTTTATTTTTGAACAAACAGAAGATTTAGCGCAGCTGAAAATTTACGTTGATCCTAAGCAGTTAATTGAACAACAGCAGGGTGTACGTTTGCCGTTAATATCTTGGCAAGGTGGCGAGCGTCAATATGGTACGGTATACAGTTTTGCTCAGCATGCTTTTTTATTGCCGGCGACTGTTTCTTCGCTAGACTATCATACAACCTCTGCACAGCTGCTAGCAGTCGACAATGTTGCTCTGGAAAACTCAGCAAATAGACGTGAGCCTCATCATTCCACACCGGCGGGTGACGGTAAGAAAGTGTTTTATACTGATAATTATCAAACGCAAGCGCAAGGAGCGCAAGTTGTCTGTTTTCATCAGCAAGCATTGGATTGGCAGCGGCAATTGATAACGATTTATACTGACGATTTAAGCTTGTCACCCGGCAGAATACTTGAATTAATCCCCGCGCGATCCGTAAAACGATTTTGTGCCCCGCAGGCTTATCAAGTGCTGGCAGTTGATCTGGCAACAGCGCGAACAGGTGAGGTGCAAGCGCAGCAAAACAAGCATATTTCTCATTGGTTGCCAACCGTTGTTGAGTACAATCCGCATAGTTTGCCTGCGTTTTATCAACAATTAAATCAGCAGTGCCACCAACTACCGACTTCCGGGCTGCACGCGCGTGTTTGGCTAATTCCGCTGGCCACACCGTATCGCACACCGATTGTTGATTATCACGATCAGGGCGCATGTTTTCAACGTGCGGTGATCACTGCGCCTGCTGAAAGCGAACTGCCTGAGCAAAATGCTTATTATATTCGGTATGATTACGACACCTCAGAAGCAATAAAAGAATCGCCTTCAAGCTTGCCCGTGCGACTCCGCCAGCCTTTTACTGCCCCGGCCTCTGGCGGCGCACATTTTTCTTTGTTGCCAGGCACACCCGTTTTAATGGGGCATTTGTATAATAATCTTGAGCAGCCTGTGATGTTAGGTGTCTTGCCAACGCCCAAACACACGGGATCAGGATGTGATTTATATTATCAGCAGCATAAGATCACTACGCAATCAGGTCACCAGCTATTGCTACAAGATGATGAGCATTCACCCCAGATCACTTTAGCCACGGCGGATGCTGCCCAACAGTTGTTATTGGATGCCACACCTGAGGAGCACGCCGTTTCACTGAACCAGAAAACAGGCGTCATTGAACTGGCTGCAGCACAAGCGTTTCTTGAACAAACAGAAGGAAACTATGTGCTTTCTGCAGCCGAAAATTATCATGTGACAGTGAAGGGCGCTCATCAATTGAGTGCACCTCAACTTTTTTGGTCAGCGAAACAGGATTTAAAACATAACGCGGAAAACAATATTCGGTTTTCTGTTGACCAGGGTGGCTTACAACTTGCAGCAGCCAATGATTTATTAATAGATGCGGCCGATGATTTGATGGCCAATGTTCAAACAGATGATTTTAACTTGCAGATTGAGAAAGGCGATTTAGTATTACATGCGGCTCAGGCAATTAATCTCACGGCGGAGAGCGGAGCAAGTGATATTGAAATCAAACAAGGCGCAACTTACCTTAAATTAAGCGCGAAAGGGGAGCTCATCATTGATGCTCCCCATATTGTTTTTAAAGCGGATAAAGTGGTTTTTACTGGTGTAACCGATCTTGCGGCAATTACCCTAAATGAAGATGCTTAGGTTTTACTAATTGCTCAAAGTCTTTGTACTTCATTTTAATGAGCTCGGAATGATTGCCGGCATTAAATGCAATGTCATCCTCGGCGCTCAATTTGACCCGTTCGTCTTCATAAACATCGACGTCCCACAACTGACCAAAAGGGGGTTGCGCCCCGGTTTCACATTCAGGAAAATTTTGCTCAAATTCTGATTCGCGCGCGAGTGTTACATTTTTTGCACCGATCAATTCCTGCAGTGCGCCTAAATCGACTTTGATATTAGCAGGTTCAATCACCATGGCTAATTTACCATCCACTTTGACCATGACGGTTTTAGCTAATTCTTTTCCTCGGATATGGGCCGCAGACGCAATTTCCGCCGCGGTATAAGCAGGTGAATGCTTCACCACATCATAATCCACATTATTTTCTTTTAAATATGCTTTTATTTTCTTGTTCAACATCTTAGTACCCTCCTGCCTGATAGCCAGGCATGGCAATATTGCTTCCTCATACAATAATTATAGGAAATTTTCTCGAGATGGTTCGTCATTTTCTTGGAAAGCTATTTTACTTCTATGGTTTTTACTGGCTTTAGAATTCTTTCTATTTAACTTATAGTTAGAGATGATGGTTGAAATTTTTCCTAGAATTTTAACTGTAAATAAGCCGTATCTTCTTGGTTCAATTACATTTTGCTCAGAAGCGTTTTGTGCAATATTAACTTCCCCATTTTCCTCCTCTTTATGTTCAGTGCGTATTGGTTGTATTGGTATAATCATGTGATTTCTTAGATAGTCAAAGATTGGACTCCAGCGTTTAATATAAGATTTTATAATGTATTTTCCATTAGATGTTGAAAGTGCAATTTCCTTTTTTACTTTTCTATTGCGAAGAAATTCATTTAAGTTAATTTTCGTCATGTTTACGCTGTAATAATGCACAGGGTTATATTTTTTACTGTACGCTTCAAAGGGTTTTAATACTAAAGGTTTGGATTTGAAATTTTCTATTTCTAAAAAATAGTTGTGCTCCATTTTCAAGTACACATTAAAAATTACAACGGAACGATCTTTAAGATTTTCAAGTGTCAGAGAAGATATGTAATAGTCATTATGAAAGGCGGTATGAGCAATTGAAAATGAGGCTCTAATGTTTTCTCCACTTTTACGCCGAAAAGAAGCAATAATAAAACACAAAGCTGTTATTGAAATAAAAAAAGCTATGGTTTCTAGGTTGATAAGGCTTGCTTCCACTGTTTTGAATTGATTGATTTTGTTTAACATTTGCAATTACCATTTGTAATGAATTGAAATAATGGTCGGAGAGAGAGGATTCGAACCTCCGACCCCTGCCTCCCGAAGGCAGTGCTCTGCCAGGCTGAGCTACTCTCCGAAAAACTTCTTCCGAAAATCTATCTGTGGCGGCAAACTGCTGCGTTGCTGCGGTGCTCGAATCCTCATGGACAAGGTGTCCATTGCGGTTCTGTGCTCCGCTGCGCCTTGCATTTTACTCGTCACAGCGATTTTCAAAAGAAGTTTACGCGCATTTTCTACCATCTCTATTCTAAATACTAATGCCGGCGCTGGATAGAAAAATGGGCGAGTTGGTGTAGGCCATCACGGTAGGGGGAATCGTCAAAGGTGGCCAGTGTGGCCATGGCGCGATCGGCTTCTTGTTTGGCAGCGTTGAGCGTGTGTTCCATGGCCTGGGTGTTTTCAATAATTTCACGCACAATGTGGATCTGATCGCGCGCGCCTTGATCAATCGCATTGCGGATCACTCTCACCTCCGCTGCTGAACCATGGCGCATCGCATAAATAAGGGGCAGGGTAAGCTTGCCTTCGGCCAAGTCGTCTCCGGGTGATTTGCCCATGTCGGTATTCTCTAATTGATAATCGAGCGCATCGTCCACAATTTGAAACGCGGTGCCCAAATGCATCCCGTAAGCGGCCATCGCGTGCCGGTGTGCCGGGGTGATGGGCTGGAGTGCCACACCCAACTCAGCGGCCGCCTGAAACAAGCGCGCGGTTTTGGAACGGATCACCGTCAAGTAATTGGCTTCGCTTACATCAGGATCATTGCAATTGAGCAGCTGCATGATTTCACCTTCTGCAATGATATTGGTTGATTCGGCTAAAATCTCCATGCAATGCATGTTTTGTGCGCTGACCATCATCTGAAAAGCACGCGAATAAAGATAATCGCCCACCAAAATAGTGGCAGGGTTGCCCCAGCGTGCATTGGCGGTTTCACGGCCGCGCCGCTCATCAGAGGTATCGACCACATCATCGTGTAGTAGGGTCGCGGTATGGATAAATTCAATGGCGGCGGCCAGGGTAATATGATGTGGGCCGTCGTAACGGCATGCATTCGCACTGAGTAATACGAGTAGCGGGCGGAGGCGTTTGCCACCGCTATTGATAAGATGCTGTGCGAGATCTTTGATCAGGGGGGTGCCTGAATCGGGCACGAGGTGCGTATCAATGAGCCTATCAACGGCCGCTAAATCTGAGTCAACTAGCTTAATTATGGGGTCAAGTGACATCGGTTCCCTTACTCAATGGTGGATATTACCTGGAATATTGGCATGCTAGGCGTCAAGTTATCTTCTTGTCAAGAAAAGCCTGGGCTCTCATACAGCATTCTCGCTGAGGGTCCTTGCCTATAGGGGTATTATTTCATAGAATGGGCGGATCAATATGAATAAACCGGAGTTAGGCGCATGTATGCGGTAATTAAAAGTGGTGGTAAGCAGTATCGTGTAGCAGAAGGAGATACCCTGAAGCTCGAAAAACTACCTGTTGAAGAAGGTCAAGAGATCTCATTTGACGAGGTGTTGATGGTGGCTGATGGTGATAACGTGCAGGTGGGTACACCGACGTTAGCCGGCTGCCGTGTGAGTGCGACCACGGTGGAGCCAGCAGGTCGTCACCCTAAAATTAAAATTTTGAAGTTCCGCCGTCGTAAGCATCATATGAAACGGATGGGGCATCGTCAGTGGTACAGTGAAGTTAAAATTACAGGCATTCATTTAGCGGCTGCTTAATTATTTAAGCGCAGCGCGAGGAGCATAATATGGCACATAAAAAAGCAGGCGGCAGTACACGTAACGGCCGCGATTCGGAGTCGAAACGATTAGGCGTGAAACGTTTTGGTGGTGAGCAGGTGTCTGCGGGTGCTATTATTGTGCGTCAGCGCGGTACCTCTTTTCATCCTGGCACCAATGTTGGCTTAGGTCGCGATCATACGTTGTTCGCTAAAATAAATGGCCAAGTGCAATTTGCAGTGAAAGGGCCAAAATCACGGCGTTACGTGAGTGTTTTGCCAGCGGCTTAGCAAGCAATTAATTCAAATAGTAAAAGGCCCCATCTAGTTGGGGCTTTTTTTATGGCAGTAAACTGATGAAATTCGTAGATGAAGTAACCATTCAAGTGGAGGCGGGTGCCGGTGGCGATGGCTGCCTCAGCTTTCGTCGAGAACGGCATATTCCGCTGGGTGGCCCTAATGGTGGCAACGGCGGTAATGGTGGGAGTGTTTACCTGGAAGCCAGTTCGCATCTTAATACCTTGGTCGATTTCCGTTATCAACGTTTGCGCCGCGCAGGAAAAGGCCAGCATGGCATGGGCAGTCTGTGCACAGGTAAGAAAGGCGAAGATTTAATTGTGCCCGTGCCGGTGGGGACGGTGGTGTGGAATGTGGCGACCCAAGAGTGCTTGGGTGATTTGGCAATCGACGGCCAGCGCTTATTAGTGGCGCAAGGTGGCACGCGTGGGTTTGGTAATGCGCATTTCAAAAGCAGCACGCAACGGGCGCCGCGTAAAATCACAAAAGGCGAACCGGGCGAGCAACGTGAGTTAAAGTTAGAATTAAAAGTACTGGCGGATGTTGGTTTGCTTGGTTTGCCCAATGCAGGCAAATCGACCTTTATTCGCGCCGTGTCGGCCGCACGCCCCAAAGTGGCGGATTACCCTTTTACCACGCGTCATCCGCATTTGGGTGTGGTGCGCATTGATCATAGCCGCAGCTTTTTGGTGGCGGATATTCCAGGTCTCATCCCTGGCGCTGCCGGCGGGGCAGGTTTAGGGATACGCTTTTTAAAACATTTAAGCCGTACCAAGGTACTGCTTCATTTGGTAGATATGAGCAGTGTTGAAGATCCCGTCAAAGCGGTGGAAACCATTGTGAATGAACTTGCGCAGTTTAGTGAGGCGTTGGCACAGCGGCCGCGCTGGCTCGTGCTCAATAAAGCTGATGTAGTGGAAGATGCAGACGCGCGCGCCAAAGAGATTGTGGAAGCGCTAAAATGGAAAGGGCCTGTGTTTGTGATGTCAGCCATCAGCCGGCAAGGCACACAAGACGTGTGCTACCAGCTGATGGATTACTTAGAAAGGGATGATTAGCGGGTTAGCTTAGCCAAGCGCTTTGATTTGCTTATTCAAGCTGCTTTTATGACGAGCGGCTTTGTTTTTATGAATAATGTGGTTGCCTGCAGAGCGATCGATAACCGGCACGAGCTCAGCGTAAGCTTGGGTCGCGGCTTCTTTTTCGTTACCTTCAATGGCTTTGAGGACTCTCTTGATAGCGGTGCGCAATTTAGAGCGTAAGCTTGTATTGTGTTGACGGTGCTTTTCAGCTTGTCGCGCGCGTTTTTTTGCTTGTAGACTGTTAGCCAAGGTGGCCTCCAAAAATGCTAATTCCAGTAAGCCAGCGACTATGCCGGGTTTGCTCGAATTTGTCAATGTGGGGCCAGGGGCGGGGCTTGTTCTCTATTGTTTGTTTTTCTGTCTGAGGCTTAAATTAAACTATGTTTAAATTAGGGCTTTTTTATATAAAATCATAAGCATAGATTCAATATATCCCCGAGAAAAAGAAGCAAACTGGGGCAAAGACAGTTGCTTAAGCACATGTGAGTGCAAGCGTTGTTATTGGGGCGCACTGGCCCAGTGCCGTCGGTGAGCTTGGCTCAAGCTGCCGCCACGGAGCCGTCGGGGCTGCCAGAGGTAGCCCTCTGGTTGAGCGCGAGCATTTCCTTCGCAAGCTCTTGATGCCACTGGGCCTGGAGCTTGCCAATGCGGCCACCAGAGTGAAGCAGGGGGAAGCTGTCCTGGATGAGAGGCTTAAAAAGGGGCGGGATCCCAAGCATCTTCCGCTTGTAGCTGAGCTGGGCGAGCGGAGAGGCGCCCGTGTGGTTGCCTTGGACGTAGTGGCCGAAGATGGCAAAGTAGAGCAGGAAGTGCTCGACGTTGCCCTTGGCGGCCCACAAATCCCACTCTTCAGATTCGGTGCAGTGCGTTGGCAGCGTGATGGGCGCAAGCCCCCACAGGAAGAAGAGCACCAGCAGGTTGCGGATGTCGACGGCTTCGGCCACGCTCTCTGCGTAGCAGTCGTCAGGCTGCTTGCCTGCGGGGGCAGCGAGTCGCGCTTCCAGCCGGGCGACACCGAGCTTGAGGTACTGGCCGATGGTGGTCAGGCCATTTCCTTCCAGGATGTAGGCGAGCTCATCTTCGAACTCCGCCGAGAGGCGGCGCACAGTCAGACGCTCCTCTTGGGAAGCTTCAGGGCTCTGCGCCTTCAGCGCAGAATCGACTTTTTCGGTCAGCTCGCAGATGAGGCAATCCTGCACGACGTCACGTCCATCCTTCAAGTGAGCCTCATGAATGACGCCCCAGACGCTTTTGCCTTGCTGCTCCAGCTTCTTGATGAAGGCGGCGGAGACGCCCCAGCCGTTCTTGTGGGTGGGGGGAGCCGTAATCGTCTTGGGTGCCATGTTTAATGTCAGTTTTTAGAAGGTACGCAATCAATCAGTTTTTGTATTCTTCTCTATATATGGTGTAACATCAAAGTGTAAGTTTATTGACAAACTGTGTTCAGTGCTTTTTGACCGTAAGTATTTGAAAAACCGATGTAGGGGTGCCAAAGGTCGCCCTTAAAAAGAGGTGAATATACGGATGTAGGGGCACGGCGTGCCGTGCCTCTACTGAAGAGTATAGGTGCCAGCTAACTACTTTTTCGCCAATTTAAAACCCGTAAAGTGGGCGGCGCGGGTGACTAGATTTTCTACTGTGGTTTGAAAGGCGGAAAAGAGCTTTTCGCTTAGGTTTTTCTTCGCTTGGTAGGTGACTTGATAAAGGTCTGCGGTGCGGCTTGCGGCAAAGAGGTAATCATCGCTGGTGTTGATCTCATCAATTAAATCCAGCGCTTTGGCTTGTGTGCCATACCAATGCTCGCCGGTAGCGACTTTATCAATATCAAGGCGAGGGCGGTGCTCGTGCACAAAAGCTTTAAAGAGCTGATGGGTTTCTTCAATTTCTTCCTGAAACTTTTCGCGGTCTTTTGATGTGATGTCACCAAACATAGTGAGGGTGCGTTTGTATTCGCCGGCGGTGTGTTGTTCAAAATCGATATCGTGCTTTTCAAGCAAGCGGTGGAAGTTAGGCAGTTGTGCCAAGACACCGATCGAACCCAAAATGGCAAAAGGCGCGGCAATAATGCGGTTAGCGATACACGCCATCATGTAGCCGCCACTGGCAGCGACTTTATCGACACACACGGTGAGTGGAATATTGTGTGCGCGAATGCGCGCGAGCTGTGAAGCGGCCAAACCATAGGCGTGCACTAAGCCGCCCGGGCTTTCTAAATTAATCATGACTTCATCTTCGGGCGTGGCCGTGGTGAGCACCGCGGTAATTTCTTCGCGCAGGGTATGGATGCTAGAGGCGCGGATGTCGCCTTCAAAGGCCAATACAAATATCTTTTTGCGCGGGGAGGTGTCGTCTGATTTTCCCGACTTGTCTTTGGCTTTTTTCTCTTTTAACGCGGCTTTCCATTCTTTTTTTGAGAGCAGCTCGCCTTGCAGTGTGTTTTGTAATTCATCAAAGTGATCGTTAAGCTTTTTAACCGCGATATGTTCGCCCTGTTTTTTTTGTTTGGTGGAAAGGGCAATAATGCCGGTGAGCACGATTAAAATAGCCACGACGAGGGTAGCGGTTTTCGCGAAGAAGAGTAAGTATTCAGTAAACATCTCGAACATAGTGGATGGAACCCTAAAATTTAAGCGGCTATGCTAAGGCCTGCCTTCAAAAAGGGGCGCTTAACAGCGATAAGTTAAGTTAATTAACTTGTCGCTCATAGCCAAAAAGAATGAACCAACATACTACATTAGTTGCGCTTACCCACGCAATCTTGTTGCGTGCTTCAAAGCTTGGTTGAAAGTGCGCAAGATTGCACATATTTTGATCAGTTTGAGTTGAATAGAAAACTGGCCTGTGATTAAATACGCAAATTGAATTCATCGCCCGCGGGCGCGGGGTGGGTAGCGCTTTAATGCACCCCATTAAGATGGTATAAATGGATCAGTACAAAACCTTAAAAGAGGCTATCGGATGAATCAACGCTTTCGTGCTTGGTTAACAGCGCTTGCGACGCTCCCTTTCTTATTTCTTCCTTTGACGGCACAGGCACGTTACGACGCCTTGATGCCCAGCGTGTCGAATCAAGGTACCGCCGGTGCGGGCAGTGTGTCTTCGGCCGAAGATGCCAGTAGCCAATATTTTAACCCCGCGCTCATGGGTTTTTTGGATAGCGACAGCCATCATGTCAGCGGTGGTTTTACCCTCGAATATTCTCAGTTCGATTTTGATACCGACAGTGCAACAAACTGGGCAGGCGATCCCCTTGATACGCGTGATGTAAACGACAACCAAGTGCTCGTCAATCCCTTTGCTTATTACGTTCTGCCATTAGATGGTTTGATGCCGATGGGCGAACGCATCTTTTTGGGTTTAGGCATTACGCTTCCTTATCAAGTGCAGCGCGATTTAGATGATACCGATCCGACGCGTTATGCTTCTACCTCTGAAACCATTACCGCAGTGGATATTAATCCCAGCGTGGCGTTTAAAGTGACCGATCGCTTTTCGATCGGGGCGGGTTTGAGTGTGCAGTATATTGATACGCAATATAGCTCAATGATTGATATGGCGAATGTGATTGATGCGCGATGTAAACCGCTGCCTAACGGTCAGTTACCAGAAGGCTGCGATGATTTGCCAAGTGGTATTGATGGTGATGTCGAAATCACCAGTGATGCAGACGATTGGTCTGTTGGCTTTAACGTAGGTATTGCTTACGAAGTGATTGACGATCTGATGCTCGGCGCCTCTTTCCGTTACGGTGTACGTCATGATCTCTCGGGTACGGCAGCCAGTGGTTTTAGTGAAACCGGTAACCCTATTGTGGATAGTATTGCTGACTCGCCCTTCACCTCTGATTTTGATGCACCTGATACCTATTCGCTAGGCGCAACCTACCGTATTAATGCTGATTGGCGCGTGATGGCGAACTTTGATTACATGACCTGGAGTAATCTGCGGAACTTTGATCCACATGTTTCACGTGGTGCTGATGATGATTTGGACCATTTGCCCGTTTACGATACCTCGATGGAAGATTTAGATGATGCAGTAAGAATCGCTGTAGGTGCAACCTATGACGTTAATCCTAAGTTAGTATTGCGTGCGGGTTTTGCCTTTGATCAATCGCCGTTTAGCGATTCAACACGCACGATTATCCATTCTGAAACTGATCGCTATGAAATCGGTATTGGTTTTGGGTATCAATTTAATGATCGCATCAGTATGGATGTGGCTTATACTCACGCCTTTATGACAGATGGTGACATCGATATGGCGACAGATCCAATAGACGGGACGACACCGGGCAATGAATACACATTAGAGGGCTCAACTCGCCAGTCTTCTGATTTTATTGCCGTACAAGTCAACGGCAAGCTTTGGTAAGCCGCGCCGGGCGGTAGGCTAGGTTAGCGAATATGTCATCACCCTCTCCATGCTTAAATTATGGAATCCAAATAACTAAATTATTAATATTACTCAAAAAATGGTTGGGAGAAGGATTATGATCAAACACCTCAGCAGACGAGGCCTGCGACTACGTTCTTTGGCGTTAAGCGTGATGAGCTTGGTGATAGCATGGCCTGCTTTTGCGAGTGCATTGAATACGTGTGCTAACCCGATGTCACAAACGCATTGCACCTTGCCTTACCCCAATGATTTTGTTGTGCCTGAAGTAGAGGCCGTGCAATCAACAAGCGTATTACCGGATTATTTACAGATCCAACACGCTTACCAAGCACAAACGGCAGGCTTTCACCCACAAGTCGCTACCGTGTTTGAATTATTACCGGATGTGCCATTAAATGCTGTGCCGCAAGACGGCGGTGATCTCGTTCAGGTGTTTGATAGCCAAGGGCAGCGTGTCGATATTATTGCGCGTGTGTTAGACGTAAAAGGCGAGCGTGCGCTCATTATTTTGCCTGAGACCACTTATGCAAGTGAGGCGCAGCCATCGCGTCATTTAATCGCCCTGATCAGTACACATATTTATGCGGCTAGCAGTGGGCAAATAGACACGGCCGCGCAGCGCTTAGCAACATTGCCGCACACGCTAAGCACGCAACGTTATGAAAACGCATTGCAACGTTTGGCACAAGTGACCTCTGTGCCTATTTGGCGTTTCACGACGTTTACGGTGCAAGCTGACAAGCAAGCACATCATGATTTAAGTGCTGCATTATTGACGGCCGCGCAAGAAACGGTCACGACGCATATTTCATCCGTGTTGCCATTAAATACCGACATGCCCGGTGCGCAGGCTATTCATGGGGCGATTGCCACGGCAAGCCACACCGTGTTGTTTGATTTGATTGTGCCTGATACTGAAAAAACGGCTGTGCGTTCGGTTATTTTATGGGATGGCCCTGACGCGACCTTTGCGCATCAAGCCTATCACCATGCCGCGCAGGGGTACGCCACCTTCCGTTTACGCGCAAACAGCCATACGTTGCCGCATGATGTGGCGAGTCTGGCACAACACCTAACAGATGTTGAGGCTATCGAGGCATTCAAACAAACCGTGCAGTCACGTTGGGTACAATGGTTAAGCGCGTTAAATGCATTACAAAGTGACGCCTTGCAGCAAGTTATTCAAAGCAATGCGATCACTTGGCATGGACAAGGCATGCGCGCTGTATTGACCCAGCCCGTGCTTGCGTTAGCGCAGCAGCAGCGAGTCGGTTTACAGTCAATCTATCTTGATAATGCCGGTAACTGGGACATGGGCGCCTTGTTGCTCGATGGCCTGTGGGTCAGCCTATACAGTAAACGTCTGGTAGGCAAAGACGCATCATTATTTGAAACACTGGAAGCCACACTCACGCTCCAACAATACTTAAGTGAACTAGACATGACCGCCATGTGGCCGCAAACCGTGCGCCAACTGCCTTTGTGGGTGCAGCAGCGCGGTGAGTCGCTTGTAGGGCAAAACATAGTATCGTATCGATTGGGGCAATTATTAAACTTGCCTGTTCAGGTGTCTATGCAAGCAACCACACCGCAAGTAATGCATCACAGCGGCACGTCATTGCAAGAAGTGCGTTATGTCGTGCGCGCAGACGCTGCGACGACCGCGCAGCCTATTTCGAATTAAAAGAGGGTACTATGATGATAAACACTTTTTTTAGCCGCTCGGCCGTGCTCATTGCCAGCTTACTTGCGATGGGCAGTGTGCAAGCAGAGTCGATGGTAACGTTAACGAATAAGTCATTTGAAAAGCCCTATGAAATGGATGCGGCATTAGGGGATGCAGGCTTAGTGCTGAAGTTTGATCGCGACAGCGGTTCAGTGGGTTCGCCGCCTGGCACCATTGGCCCTGAAACACCGCCAGCGACATTGCAATATGATCAAACCGTGGGGTGGACGAATTTTACGGTGTGGGATGAAGGTGAAACCATTCAATATGGCGAATTCACCGTGGTGATTGCTAACCAAGGCCCAGAATTTGGCCGCAGTTGCGTGGCGACGTTTTACCGCTCTACTTGGGAGACTAAAAGCGACTGGCCACCTACTGTGTTGGGCGACCAAGGCAGTCAAGTAGGGTCTGGTGTACAACGTGCTTCTACTTGTAATGCATTGGGCCCTCCGGGAAACCCTAACGCATTGCTTTGTGCTTTTCCTGAAGAATTAAGCCAAGACAGCGATGCCGCTGATAATTGTGCTTGGGTGTATCTTGCTCACGAGACAGCCGATACGGTACGCGCCGATGTTGACTTTTTTAGCCCAGGTGTCCGCGGCGAGCAAGTCAGTGGTGCTTATGACAAAGCCTACAGTGGTGATATGTGTGTAAAAGACAATGTGGATCCTGGCTTTTCGCCCGTGCAATTTTGCTGCAATTTTTATAACGGTGATAAAGACGCGCCTGCAGTATGGAATCGTCCTGCGTTGAACTGGTGGTTAGATAAACCCGTTGCTGATCATGATTGGTGTTAGTTTTAGTACAAGTTTAATAAGGTAAGTACATATGTGTTACACACAACAAAGTAAAAAAGGTCGCACGTTAAGCATCAATCATGTGCTCATGGGCTTGGTAGGTTTAAGTTTCACTGCGCAGGCGGCGGCAGGCAATTATATCGAGCGTCAAGTGGATATTGTTATGGAGAATGACGCGGGTGCTTATTTAAGCTTGGCCGAAGAGGGTGCTGTGGCCAGCGCCCCCTTGCCTGAACCGTTACAATGGATAGAAACCTTGGTGGTTGAAGAGGTAGGGGGGAATTATGGCGAATATATTACGCTTTTTACCTTGCATGACTTCCCGCACACGGAAGCCAATCATGCTCATTACCAACCCAATGGTGAGTTGGTGTTTGATATTTATTTGAAAGACGGCAGTGGTGATCGCACGAATGAAGCCACTTTAGTGGTCACCTGGGCTTTTCCTAATAATAGTACCGTTCCGGCCTGTACCTCTGAAATTCAAAATGATGCAGAATCGTTTTACAGCATTAGTGATCTAGAAAGCTGTGCTTTTGCTATCGATTCGTTTAAATATTTCCCCATTGTGATCCAAAGCGAGCTGTATGCGGGCGCGGATACGTTGCAATATCAAACGCACACAACGCAAAGCCCTTTTGATGAGCTCATTGATCCGAACAATGAGCCTTATGGTAACGATAACCCCATGATGGATATTCCAGGGGGCATGCTTGATAACACGATCCGCTTAGCTTATGTGGAAGAACATGCCAATGCCGGTACAGGTAGCATTACTTACACCCTTGATGATGGTAGCAGCACAGGCAATGAGACCACCGTCACGTTTCGTTGGGAAGGGGAGCGCAATCAAGATAATGAACTCGTTGGTTTGATTTGTGATACCGATCTGTCTGATGTGGAAGATGGCTTTGCTTACCGTTATCAGGTCACCGGCAGCAATGAGTTTGCTTGTGCTTTCACGATTGGCTATAGCGACGATCGTGATGCGAGTTTGCCGATCACCTTAAGCAATAATTTGGATGTCGGTTTTATTCAAGATATCACGTTAATCACAGAACACGCCGACAGCAGTTTATTGCCTTACGCGGGTAATAATGCGGCAATATTTACAGCTGAGGATGGCCTGCCTACTTCACCGATTGCCGCCGGCGGTGGTCAAGGTGATGCAACGGTCGCTTATTTTTCAGCTGATGTTTTGACAAACGGCCGCATGAGTTACGCCTTAACGGAAAGTGTTGGGCGAGCAGCGATTGATGCATATGTGACGTTTGGTTGGGCGCAATCTGAAGTGACACCTGTTTGTGCGGAAGCGGTGTGGGGCGGCCCACAATCTTTCTTATTTAAAGAAGATGAGACCGTGCCTGCGCCGATTGAGTGCCAATTTGCTATTACGCATGCTGATGCTGCTCAGTTAACTATCAGTATCGCAAATGATATGAATATCTTGGACGACAGTAATGATGAATTGCTGAGTCTCGTGGGCATGCCGACCCCCGGCGGCCCGTGGACAGACGTCACCGATGCCTTACCTGTAGTACCGGTAAATCAAGCATCATTGCCTATCGTGGCTTATTACCCGGGCGACACAGATTTTGACAACGAAGACGGTGGGTCTTTAACCTATCAAATGGGCAATGATCCTAGCAACACCATCACCTTTAGATGGGCGTTTGAAAGTGATCAAAATAGACAAACATTGATTTGTTTGGAACCTGAGCTTTCTAATCCCGATGATTATTCTTATGCGCGCATTGATGACGGCAGTGTCGATTGTGCGTTTTCAGTACGTCCGTTTATTCCGATCACCCAAATCGATACGGAAATAGGCAACCACTGGGAAGGGGCGCTGTGGAATTTGTTGAGCCAGCAAGAAAGTAATGCCTTGATTGAACTTGAGCGTATTGTGCATGATGACAGAGGCCAGTTCTCAGGTTTTGCATCGGATATTCCTTTTGGTGCCAAAAATATCGATAATCCCATTGTCTTTGAAATCAGCGAAGGGGTGAGTTTAGACGGTGTTATTCGTTACCGTATTGATAACGATGCTATCCGTCAGGCAGTGGGCCCTGCACCGGAAGATATTATTCGTCATCCGCGTTACCTGGAAGTGTCGTTAAATAATCGTGATGAAGATCCCGATGCGTTCTGTCTGGTACGTGTGTTTGAAGATATTGGCGCGGGGTCAGATAATCCTGAAAGCGCGAAATATTTATCTGAAAGAACACTGCGTGATGATGACGAAGATCCGCTCAAGCTATTGTGTGATGTCTCTTTAAGTACGCAGTCATTGCAACAACGTGCAGTACTTAATATCACGATGACAAACTACGATGTGTTGGATATTTCTTATCCCTTCACTTATAAAGCAGATGGTTTAAGTGAATTCAGCGAAGCACCTGAATATATTTATCACTCAAGTGACCCATCGGCTACCGTGACAGTGGATAATTATGATGCCAATGACGTGGCTATTGCGGGCGTCTCGGGCAACATGATTTATGAGTCACATATGTTTGGTATTCAATATGGTTTCACCTGGAACACACAAGCAAGTGCAGGCTCGCGTTGTGTGGCCATCCCAGATGATGACCTGCCAACCAAAAATCCATTGCGGGTGACAGGGGAGTCGTATTCGGGTGGTGTGTTGACTTGTGATCTGTTGGTTGATTTTCAGAGTGTGCGATAATTAACTCAGTGCTAGGGCAGCTTATTCAGCTGCCCTTTTTTATAAAACAATACTGAACATTGTTTTTTAGTTTTGTTTTTTTTCAGGGATAAAAATAACTAGCTAATGTAGGATGTTTTTATTTGTTGTTGTCATCGTCGTTGTTGGCGCCAGCGTTGCTATTGCTACCAGCAGCAGCGGTTGCTGCAGCCTGTCTGCGTTGCTGTAGGATAGCAGCAGCTTCAGGGCTGCTCATTACACCGCCTTCCACATGGCCTGAAGCCCGGGCTGCAGCGATAGCCCCAAGAGAAGGCCCAGTGCTGGTGGGCCTTCCTGACGTCGTTGAGGCCGCCGAAGAAGGTGTGGCTGACCTTGAAGCGCTTGCAGTAGAAACAGGTCTAGTTGGAGTCCCTGGGGGTGGGGGGGGGGGGGGGGGGCGGGGGGCAGGCACCCCACCCCGGGGGGTTTGGAGCACCAAGGAGTT
>JAJFJF010000029.1 GCA_021774255.1 Gammaproteobacteria bacterium | reverse complement strand
CAGAAAAGATACCGGTCGATGGGAGCCTCGTGACTGGGTGAGCAATCCTCAAAGCTCGTTAAATGGCGCAGCAGCTCTTTTAGGCCTTGATGTTAACTGGGTGCGCAGAGTTATTCAGGCAGACCTACAACTTTTTGATAGATGGGAGAGGTTGAAGGGAAGGGTGTATCGTGCGCCCTCAGAAATCATGTCTGTTGAGGTTTCGCAGAGCACTCACGTGACGCAGGTGTCTCAAGCGTTGGCAGCTTGATTTATAATTGATTTGAATAGAAGGTGAATATGCAGGTAAATACACAGACTCAGACTCAAGAGCCTATTTCTCCTCCCGCTCGGAGAGTTGCTCTCACCAGTCCCCGTAAAGTTCGCGCCCAAACCCGCAAGCTAAAAGCATTAGAGTACCGCCAGTCAGGCGAAAGTTATGATGCCATTGCCGAAAAGCTAGGCATGTCCCGCGAGGGCGCACGCAAAGCGGTTGTCAGAGCATTAGAGGAGATGAATGCCGAAGTGCAGGACAAGGTTCAGGAAATGAAAAACGAGATGAGGCTTGAGCTTCTGCGCTTAGATGAAATGCAAGATGCTATCTGGGATAAAGCAGTCAGTGGTGATATTCCTTGTCAGCAACAAATGCTTCGCATTATTGAGCATCGTGCCAAATTATTGGGTTTAGATAAAGCCGCGGGTCAGCTGGATGCTAAGGAAGAGGATGCTCCGCGTAGCATGGTGCATGTTTACATCCCCGATAATGGTCGAGATGCGATAGAGTGTGAGCCTTCAGATAGAGCTCAAAATGACGAATAGAGAACCACTAAAATCAAAACCGCAACCTCCATGTAGCCACTTCGGTATAGAGCAGGGTAGATGACAGTAATTGACAACAAGGTGGTTAGTGGAGAAATGAGAAGATTGGGGAGATTTTTAGGGAGTTTTTGCTCACAAATAACCAAAAAGAAGCTTGAAAGGGGTGCCGGTATGGATTTCTAATTGAGATTTTTATGCTCGTAATGAGAGTGCAAATTTACATTCGAGTGTTACCCCATATCATCTAGATACACCCATATCAGGTCTATCAAGCAAAAAAGTAAATTAAATAACATAAATTGGCCCAGCCATTACTAACAGAGTTTAGGAATGGCTAATAAGCAGGAGGAGGATAAGCTCCAACTCTTCCAGGGGAGACTAGATGATGTTTTTGCTAATCTCAGTGTTCAAGTCGTCACTGAGTTGCTCGACAAAGCTGGCATTGAGCAAGAGTTTGATCTAATAAAGTGGTTATATCTTCTTGAAGAAGAGTTTTTTACTCCTTCTGGCCAAAGCGAGCATGATGCTGCGAAAGATCTTGCGGGGAAAGTTTTAGATTTTCGCATGACAGGCCAAGGAAAAGGAGAGGGGACGGAGAAAGGAAAATACATTTCATTAAGAAAGTATTCTACAAGAGAGATTATTATTGCAGAGCGTAGTGTCATTATTGCTTCTTTAAATGCTTCTAAACATCAAGACAAGCATGTAACCATACCTGAAATTGGCTGGAAAATAGATGAAGAAAGATTCGGCCAGTTAAAGCAGCAGCCACCAAGTAATCCTCCGGTGTATGTGAAAAAAGAGACCTTTGCAGAGCATGTTAAACGCTTTGGTAGTTTCGTTGTCTATCGGCATAGGGCGGCTTCAGTGAACCTTGGTTACATCGAGGGTAAAGTTAGTGTGAAAATGCATAGAAATCGTCTAGGGGATTGCGATGTAAGCTCAGTTGGGACTTATAAACAGCTTTTGGCTTCCTTTGAGGATAAATTTGAAACGCCTTCAAAGATGGCTGCTTGTATAAGATATTTTTTAACTAGTCGAAATCTGGCGCCTGGAACATCTGCAAAAAAACTGGCTGAGTACATGGGCTGCACCGTTGAGGACTTAGAAGATGAATTTAAAGACGGTTTTTTTGGCTTTCTGCATCTCTTTTTTATAAAAGAATGTGTGGGTTTTACATCGCCTCATTCAAGTGCTAAAAATGCTAGATACCCATTTTTTCTGATTCAAGCAATGACGCTAAATCTTTGGGAGCAATACAATATCGATTTAGAGAACGTTTTCGGTGGTAATGATAGCTATGCTGGAGTATTGACTAGGACGGGGGTGATGGATTCTGATACGGGAGATGTTAAGAACTCTGTGAAGAAAGGAGCGGAAAGGGTTATTAACACCTGGTTTCAATCTTTGATTGCGGTAAGCATAGTAATGTCTCCGAGTAAGCGTTCGTATCTGGAAGCTTTCATGTCGGGTAACGCTCCTTCCGCTACAGGGCTTATTTGCATAAGGGAACTGATGGCGAATTTATTAGAAACGACTTACGGAGCAAAGCCCCAGCAATAGCTTAAACTCGGAAACACACGGATTCTTTAGTGGCTTTTATTAGACCTCTAGACTTCTTGGTCTCAACCGTGAACTGCAACACTTGCTGCTATAACTAACATTCCCAGGGGCTCGACAAGCCCAAAACAAAAGCCCTCATTCTATGCTAGCCACCCAACAAACTTTCCATTGCCACCCAAACATACACTCCGATGTTACGCCATCTATCCTGAAAACACGTTCAATGTCTTGGCACGGGTTTTCCTGTTTTTTTCTCCAATCTAAACGGTACCAATTGACTATCAGTGATTTTAAAGCGTAGATAACAAGTAAAGATGGCGTCGAAGCTGTCTGCGCTCTTAACTTTAGTGGTGCTGCTGGGCTGTGTACTCCGCACCCAAGCCCTCACTCAAATTTCTAACTGCACTGAGCTGCAGACCATGAAGAATAACCTGACGGAAAGCTACGAGCTGGTTAATGATATCGACTGCTCGGATACCGTGAATTGGAATGGGGGGCAGGGGTTTGAGCCGGTGGGGAATCTTTCGCAGCCTTTTTCAGGTTTAATCAATGGTGGGTTTTACCGACTCTCTAATCTTTATATTGATCGCCAGACAGAAAACTATGTGGGTTTGATAGGCTACTCGTCCGGGGCAAGTATTGAAGCACTTATTCTCGACGACGTCGATGTTTCTGGAAATGACAATACGGGTGGATTAATTGGCACCGCTGCAGCACTTAGCACTTTCGTGAAAAGCACAGTTTCAGGTACGGTTTCAGGAGCTGCTCGTACAGGCATCTTTGCTGGCCGCCTTGAATCGAATAGCAGAATAAGCTGGAGCTCCTCTTCTGGCACTGTATCTGCTAATGGAGGAGGCGGTGGTGGTTTTATTGGCTCTGTCTCGATAGACGCAACTATTAAGTACTCGCACTCTAATGCAATGGTCATTGTATCAACCAATGCGGCAGGAGGTTTTATTGGATCTACACAGGGCTATGTTATCGGCTGTTTCGCTGCTGGTAGTGTTTCGAGCGCAACAGAAGGTGGTGGGTTTGCCGGTGATTTCTCTGGCACAATTTTAGACAGTTATACTACAGCTTCCGTGTCAACGAACTTTCAAAATGCTGGTGGTTTTGTTGGAAATGCGCAAGGTGAAATTAGGCGATGTTATTCAACCGGAACTGTTTCTGGAGGCAGTAACGTAGGTGGTTTTGCCGGTCGTACAACTGGAGCATTTTCCGGAGGAAGTAATTACTGGGACATTCAAACTTCTGGGCAATCAAGCAGCGCTGCTGGCGAAGGCAAAACAACTAGCGAGATGTATCAAGCTGCTACGTATATAGGTTGGAATTTTACGCGCACTTGGTGGATTGACGAAGGTAGTGATTATCCCGTGCTACGCTGGTTTTTGGTGCCTACTGTAAAAAATCCACTGTCAGACCAAGTTATTCCCGTGGATGAGTCTTACACGCTAGCCATATCAACTGCATTTGAAGACCTGAGCAATACGGGACTTAACTACACAGTTGTATTGTCACCCAACAAGGCACTGCCAGCTTGGCTTGCATTTAATGAACAAAGCCAAACCTTTGTCGGGACTCCACAAAGCAGTGATGCGGGTAATTACACTATCATCGTTACAGCGTGCAGTGCTAACCTGCTATGCGCAACAGATGAGTTTACTTTGTTTGTCCGTGTGCCTGTTAGCATCAGCAACTGCACTGAACTCCAAGCGATGCAAAATGATCTGCATGGTATCTACTATCTCACTAACGATATTGACTGCTCAGATACGAGAAACTGGAATAGTGGCGAAGGGTTTGAGCCAGTGGGTGAATATATTACTGACCAATTTGGAGGGGTTCTGGATGGGAATAATTATGCCATCTCAAATTTGCATATTAATCGCTCTACAAAAAATTATGTCGCTTTATTTGGTCTAACTAGAGGAATAAGTGTCCTAATGAATGTAGCCTTACAAAGCGTTAATATCACTGGTAACCAATGGGTTGGTGGCTTAGTGGGCTTAAAATGTGGGGAGGCTTATGATTGCTATGTTACAGGGTTGGTTTTAGGTATAAATACAGTAGGCGGACTTGTAGGGGAAAATTCTGGAACATTTTCTATCCTAATAAACAGCCATGCATTCGTTGAGGTAATAGGTAATGAACGAGTAGGCGGCCTTGTCGGTCAAAATAAAGAAAGTGCTTCTATCTCTACCTGCTATGCTAGTGGAACAGTGACCAATGCTATTAACGTTGTAGGTGGATTAGTAGGTTGGAACCATGCTTCTGCTATTATAAAAAACAGCTACGCCACTACACATGTTACTGCCTTAGCCGAGCGAGCTGGCGGCTTAGTAGGTATCAATTCCGGCCTTATTGAGCATAGCTCTTCATTTGGCAGCCTAACAAATTGTACTAGTCATGTTGGGGGATTGGTGGGTGTTAACGAAGACGGTATCGTGACTAACTCTTATGCGCAAGTGACTGTGTCTGCGTCAGGTAATAATATAGGTGGATTGGTCGGTTGGAATGACTATACAATTAGCAACAGTTATTCTGCGGGTTTTACCTTAGGCAATGCCAATGTTGGTGGAATGGTTGGACTGAGCCTCGCCTCGGGCACTATCACAAAAAGTTATTCAGAAAGTAGTGTTTCTGCTCTAGGTAGCAAAGGTGGAGGGGGTGTTGGGCGCAACTTAGGCATCGTCCAAGAATGCTATGCTAAGGGTATCGTTTCAGCAAACTCAATGCTGGGCGGATTTATTGCGGAGAACATAGGCACAGCCACACAAAGCTACTGGGACACCCAAACTTCAGGCTTAGCAACCAGCGATGGTGGCACAGGAAAAACGACTGCGCAAATGTACCAGCAAGCCACTTTCGTCAGCTGGGATTTTGCTGGCACATGGTCGATTGACGAAGGAAACAATTACCCAACGCTAAAGACTCTAAGTCCGACATTACTGCAAAATCCCATTCAAGACCAAAATACCATTGTAAATGTTTTATTCTCATTCACGGTACCAAGCAACACTTTTCTTAATGTCACCAGCCCGACGATGACTTTTGATGCTAAGCAACTAAGTGATCCTACGTTGCCTATTTGGTTGACCTTTACACCTACAAATCAAACTTTCTCTGGCTGGCCAATGCCTTCTGATCGCGGACAATATACGATTGTTGTCACAGTCTGCGATGATTTGAATCAATGCAACAGCAACAGCTTTGTACTCAATGTCAATAACCAAGCTCCTACGCTCGTGCAACTTCTCGCTAACCAACGTTTCACGGTCGAAACACCCTTTGCCTGGCAAATCCCTGCAGGAACCTTCAACGATGCTGATGGCGATATCCTCATTTATACCGCTGAATTGCAAGGTGGTGGTTCGCTGCCCGGGTGGCTGAGCGTTAACGGTACGACGGGCACTTTCTCAGGTACTATCCCCAGCAGCCAAAGTGCGACACTGATGATCACCGTCATAGTGGACGACGGTGCAGGCGGGCAGATCAGTGACGCATTTGAGCTGTCGGTTAATTTTCCGCCTACGCTTGAAGATTTCGTCGACAACCAAGTGGCCTCAGTAGGCAATCCCTTTTTGTTTACCTTCACTCCCACATTGTTTAGTGAGCCGGACGGGGAGCCACTGAGTTACAATGCTACGCAGACCAATAATATGCCACTCCCTGTTTGGCTAGACTTTAATGGACCCACACGTACTTTTTTGGGGACGCCGATGCTGGGCGATCAAGGGCTGTTGTTTGTGTTGCTGATAGCGTCGGATCCATATGACGGTTCAGTATCTGCGAGTTTTGGCATTGCCATATCAAGTTCTGGTGGCAATAACCCGCCCGTGTTGGTTGTAGCTATCCCTGCTCAATCAGGTAACTTAGAAGCGCTGTGGACATTCATTGTGCCACCCACTACTTTTCAAGATCCGGAAAGTGACACGCTCATATACGCCGCAACACTTGAAGGTGGCCCCCCGTTGCCTGCTTGGTTGATTTTCGAACCTTCAACACAAACCTTTTCGGGCGCGACGGCGGCACCCGGTGCCTGGCGTATTACCGTACGCGTAGAAGATGGCAACGGTGGTTTTGCATTGAGCACCTTTACGTTGACGATGGAGGATACGAGAAATCAACTACCGGCGTTACTTAATCCGCTTCCCAACCAAGAAGTCAAAGTTGACAGTAACTTCGGCTACACTATTCCAGACAACACATTTTCTGATCCGAATGGAGATGAATTGCGTTATACCGCCACACAATCAGGCAACCGCTCTTTGCCGGACTGGTTGAAATTTGATGGATCAACGCGCACGCTTTCAGGGCGGCCTAGCAACACAGACACCAACACATTTGCTGATCGTAAGCACACGATCCACGTATGCGCTCATGATGATGAAGCCAGTGCATGCAGCGATTTTTTGCTCACCGTCTCGGGCGCTTCACAAACTCAGCAAATTCTGACTGTGTTCTTCATTATAGGTAGTCTTATTTCGACAATGGTTGCAGGATACGGGTACCGGGGTTTACTCTGGAATACTTTCATGAAGAAAAAATACATGAAGCCTAAGCAAACGATTACGCTAGGTGAAGAATTTCATCAAACAATTGAATACCCAAGTGACAGTGTAAGTGAATTACAGATCTATCATAAAAAGAAGCTATTCAAGCGTGGGGTTCCATGGTTGACATATAAATTTGGAAGTACCCACTCTTTAAGCGGGAGACCCACAGAGACAAGTGATGCAGGAAGCTACGTCTTTTCCTTAATTGGCCATCATGGCCAGATCGTGGTGGCCTACCCGCTGTGTGTGAAAAAGGCCGGCGAAGCAGATGATGATGATGAAGGAAAAAGCTGGTGGGCCAAGTTGACTGGCGCATGCAGTACTTGCAAAAAAGACACTGATGTTGAGATGAATGATTTTTGAAGATGAAAAACTGCGGGGCGCTTTAGTTGGGGAGGAGGCTCCCCAAAAATAAAACCCTTTATTTTATGCTAGATAACTAGCAAACTTCTTAAAACTTACCCCCACCTGTTACGCTATATTTCTAGACAAGCAGACTCGAATATTAATACGGGTTTTCTTGTTTTTTACTAAATTACTAACCAACTTCTTTAGCGATAAGCGAGCATACCGACGATGGATGGCGAGCACCCGATGCCACAGGAAATTCAACAGGTGGCTGATGAATTTCTTAGACGCTTGCTTGGCGATTGGGCCAGATGGTTAATCGAAATCCATAACATAGCCCACGCGCTAATCCTGTGGGTGGGGCATCAGCGACTCATTCCTGCAGTGGATGTGTGGAGAGTGCGGGATGAGCTGGTACGTGCGAACCTTCAGGAGCTTCCTTTGAACTGGTGGACATGGGCGTTGACTTGTCCTTGGGTAAACTGGAATGAGTTTAGGGCAAATCCAGGGCAGTATCGTCCGCAGGCACAGGACGCGCCGCAAGTCTTAGCGGCTGAAGACCAAGAGCCTTTTGTGTATGAAAATATAGAGGCTCTTGATGATTCGCAGACAGTGGGGGATGCTTTGGAGTATGCAATCCAGACTACGGCCAGAGCACTTGCTTGGCATGCCCGTGACGTTAATAATCAGGACCTGACTCATCATATAGATGGAATTATTTTCATGCTATCAGATTTTCCTACAGAGGATGAGGACCGTGTATTAGCGCTTCAGGGTGTTCGTAATGCTCTTGTTGGAGGCCTAATGAACACACGCATCAATGCTTTGCCTCAAGGGCAGCAACAAGACAGGATGAGAGAAATTGTGGCTGCTTTAATAACATTATTGAATGCGCGACTAGGGGCGGCTCCTGCTCCCACCCCGGAGGTTAATGTCAGAAGAGGAGGGCCTCGTCACCGAAGAAGAGGTCATTAGTGAAAGTGCAGGCACTTGTCTGGTGCTTAACTTATTTTTCTCCTCAACTGCATGAGATCGATTTTTAAGCACTATTTTTATTCCTTGAGGCCTTGGTTCCAACAAAAAGAGCAATTTTCTGCAGATGATTTTTATTTTATAGGCAGGTTTATTGAGTCAAAAATTTTTTTTATTTCCGGGAGTGTGGTTCTCTTTTTGAAAACCTCTCGTTCTATGCTATCCAACTACCTAATCTCCAAAAACTTACCCCCACCTGTTACGCTATATCCCCAGACAAGCAGACTCGAATATCGATACGGGTTTTCTTGTTTTTCTCTCCAATCTAAACGATATCAATTAGCGATTAGTGATCTTAAAACGTAAGTAAGCACTCAGGCAGGATGGCTGCGAAGCTGTCTGTATTCTTGATTCTTGTGGTGCTCGCCGCCTGCGCCTCGGCGCAGACGATGATTGCTAATTGTGTTGAGCTCCAGAATATGAAGAATGATTTGGCTGGGAATTACGCGCTTGCTAACGACATCGACTGCTCAGCTACGGTCGGTTGGAATGGAGGGCAAGGGTTTGAGCCGGTGGGGAGCGATGCTACTCCCTTTAGAGGGACCTTTAGTGGGCAAAATTATCAAATTACTAGCTTAGTAATTAACCGCCCGACCACTGATTATATTGGAGTATTTGCAAAACTTGAAAATGCCAGCTTAGCTTTTATAAAATTAATTGACCTTGATGTTTCTGGACAAAAATTTGTCGGCAGCTTAGCTGGTAAGCCTTCTGATTTGAGCGAGATAAGAAACTGTTTCGCACAAGGCGCTGTTTCAGGAACAGATTATGTAGGAGGGTTAGTTGGTCAATGCGCTGGTGCGGCGTTAATATCAATTACATCAAGTCAGGCTATCGGCACGGTAACAGCCACAAATACGTTCGCAGGAGGGCTCGCTGGTTCAGTTAATAATTGTGTTCTATCTGATTCTTATGCATCAACTGATGTGATAGGCTCAGCCACTGCTGGTGGCTTAGTTGGGGTGATCGGATCAAGCACAGGGAGAATTGAACGCAGCTTTGCCTCTGGTTCAATATCTGGAGCAACTTCAATTGGAGGGCTGGTAGGCTGGAGTAACGAAGGAGTAGTTAGCCAATGCTACGCCAATGTAGCTGTTTCTGGTGAAAGCGGGCTCGGTGGTTTAGTCGGTAGACCTTTGCGCTGTACGATTGAGCAAAGCTATGCTAGAGGCAATCTTATGGCCTCCGTTGCATATGTTGGCGGGTTAGTAGGTGACAATGATGGATCCACAATAACAGAAAGTTATTCCACAGGCGTTCCCTCTGCGCCAACAGAAAATGGGGGGTTAATTGCAAGAACCTTTAATGGAGGAACTGCTACAAACTGCTATTGGGATACAACCACCTCTACTATCGGCACAAGCTCTGGAGGCACTGGAAAAACAACCACTCAAATGCAACAACAATCCACCTTTTCAGGGTGGGACTTCTCTTCTGTATGGTGGATAGATGCAGGAAATAATTATCCGAAGTTGCGGGCACTGACTCCTCCATCATTACAAAATCCAATTCTTGACCAGGATACTTTTGCAAGCGTAGCTTTTAGTTTCACAATCCCAGGCAACACTTTTTTTGATTTTACCGATCCAATGCTTGACTTTAGCGCTAAGCTTGCAAATGACGCATCCTTGCCTGCTTGGTTAGTTTTCACTGCCAACAATCAAACTTTCTCAGGGTGGCCCTCTTTAAGCGATCGCGCCAACTACTCCATCGAGGTAACCGCTTGTGATGATATGAGCCTATGCGAAACGGATAGTTTTATCTTAAGTGTGAATACTCGGGTCCCTCTCCTCTCTAATCCACTAGCAGAGCAACGATTTAGTGCAGAAGAGGCTTTTTCCTTTCAAGTTCCCTCAAACATGTTCTCGGATGCAGATGGCGACTCCTTAATTTATTCTGCCACGCTACAAGGGGGTGCTAGTCTGCCCGCATGGGTAAACTTTAACCCAAGCACGAGAACGTTTTCTGGCACTATGCCTACTAGCCAAAGCACTCCTCTAGCAATAACTGTTAGAGTCGATGATGGGTTCGGTGGTCAGGCAGACGATACCTTTGAACTGTCAATAAACTTACCCCCCATAGAGGAAGGCTTTGTCGATAACAAAGAAGCTACTGTTGATAACCCTTTTCTGTTTACGTTCTCTCCAACGCTGTTTTCAGAACCTGACGGCGATCCGTTGACCTACAATGCAACACAGACCAATACGAGTCCTTTGCCTACATGGCTTACGCTCGATGCAGGCACACGAACTTTTTTTGGGACCCCTATGGCGAGCGATCAAGGTTTTTTGTTTGTGCTCTTGATAGCCTCCGATCCTTACGGTGGCTCAGCATCAATTAGTTTTGGTATTGCCATCTCTGATCTGACCGGAAATAATCCACCCTTGCTCGCCATCAGCATGTTGGACCAGACTACAAACAACGGAGAATTATGGACATTTGCAGTACCGCTCAATACGTTTGACGATACGGATGACGATCCCCTGACTTATGTGGCGACATTAGAAGGGGGGGCGCCGCTACCGGGTTGGCTCACGTTTGATGATCAATCACAGACGTTTTCAGGAGTGCCAACAGTCATTGAAGTGATGCGCATTACCGTGCGCGTGGATGATGGTCGAGGCGGCTTTGCGCTGGACACTTTTACCTTGACTGTACAAGATGCCACTAATCAGCTGCCTGTGTTGCTCAATCAATTGCCAAACCAGAATGTCAAAGTGGATAGTCGGTTCAGTTATACTGTTCCTGCCGATACGTTTACGGATCCCAATGGCGATGAATTGACCTACACAGCGACGCAGTCAGGTGATAAGCCACTGCCAGGATGGTTAAAGTTTGATGCGCCGACCCGCACCTTTTCAGGTAAACCTAGCAACACGGATACGGAGACTTATGCTGATCGTACGCACACCCTCCAGGTTTGTGCGAGTGATGGTGAAGGCAGCGCTTGCAGCAGCTTTTTATTGGCAGTCGTAGGCGCTTCGGAAGCTCAAGAAGCCATTACCGCACTCATTGTGCTTGGCAGTATTGGTTCAGCGGCTTTTGGTGCCTACACAAATCGTGCCTGGCTATGGAATACCTTTGCCAAGAAAAAATATAAGCAGCCTACTCAAATAGTCAATGTGGGCGACTCGTTTACCTACAAATTTGCACTTGCTTCTTCCGAAGTAGAGTTTGTTAAGGCATTTGAGAATGGTCACAATTTACCTGATGGGCTGCAATTGCCGAAGTGGCTTACCTTTGATAGGGATACCATGACGTTGTCAGGCACGCCGACAAAGACGCAAACTCTCTGGGTATGTGCCAGAGGCCACGATGGTCGTAATCGCGAGGCTTTTATGCTGTGTAGCAAAGACCCGAGTGATGGTGTTGCTATGACAACCTTTGCTTAGCGTGCTCCGCAGAATGTCCTGATACCAGGTGGTTGACGCTATTTTTATTTTCCTCGGGACCAGGTGTCTCAAAAATAAAACGCTCCATTATTTGTTAGTTAACTGCCAATTTTTTAAAAACATACACTCCCCTGTTACGCTATATCCTTAGACAAGCAGACTCAAATATTGATACGGGTTTTCTTGTTTTTTCTTTCTAAATTGCTAACCAACTTTTTTAGCGTTAAGTGATTTTAATACGTAAGTAATAACTAAGAACTAAGAAGGATGGCGGCAAAGCTATCTGCCTTGCTCTTTCTTTTGGCACTCGCCGCCTGTGCCTCGGCGCAGACGATGATCACTACCTGCCAAGAGCTGCAGGACATGAATTTGGATTTGGCTGGGAATTATGCGCTTGCTAATGATATTGATTGTTCGGCTACTTCAGGCTGGAATAGTGGAGCGGGCTTTGAGCCGGTGGGGAATTTCACAGCGCAGTTTACTGGAAGCCTGGATGGGCAAAATTACCAAATCACCGACTTAGCGATTGATCGTTCGAGCACCGATTATGTTGGATTATTCGGATTCGCTAGTAGTACTGCGGCAATCAGTTCCTTGGGGTTGGTGGGGGGTAGTATTTCAGGGAAATCCGGGGTCGGTGGCCTGGTGGGCTGGAATGCTGGCTCCATCACCAACACTCATGCCACAGGTAACGTGACTGGTACTAGCAGCTACGTCGGTGGCCTGGCGGGCAGCAATTCCGGCAGCGCCACCGTCAGCCACGCCTACGCCAGAGGCAGCGTGACAGGCTCAAGCGATTACGTTGCTGGTCTGATAGGCTGGAATACTGGCACCGTTGCCAATGCCTATGCCACAGGGAGCGTGACAGGCTCAAATGACTACGTTGCTGGTCTGGTGGGCAATAATATCGGTTCTCTTGCTAACGTGTATGCCACAACTCATGTGACAGGCGGTGGTAGCAATGTTGGCGGGTTGATTGGCCGTGATTTCGGTTTGGGTGTCACCACCAACGGCTATTGGGACACCCAAGCCTCGGGTCAGGGTACCAGTGCAGGTGGTGGCGGTGTCGTAGGCAAAACAACTGTGCAGATGCATCAGGAAGCTACCTTTCAAGGTTGGGACTTCGACTGTGTTTGGACTATCAATGAAGGGGTGAGCTATCCTCAGCTGACCTTTGCCGAGTGCAGTGGCCGTACGGTGACCGTCACGACGTGCTCTGGGCTACAGGATGCGGTGGCGCTAACCGGCGCTACTATTACCCTTGGTCAAGACATCGATTGCAGCGATACCCTGAATTGGAATGGAGGTGCTGGCTTTTCACCTGGGACTGCGCTCACTTTGGCTGGGGAATTCATAGGACAGGACTATAAGATCTTGGGGCTGGTCATTAATCGTCCAACAACATCGGGTGTGGCTTTGTTTGCCAGTCTTGGAGCGTTGGCACAAATTGATGCGGTTGGCTTGGAGGGGGGTAGTATCTCAGGTGACAATTATGTCAGTAGCTTGGTAGGCAGGAATTACGGCGCCGTTACCAATGCGTATGCTACAGGCAGCGTGACAGGCTCAAACGACTACGTTGGTGGCCTGGTGGCCAGGAATTACGGTTCCCTTACCGATGCGTATGCCACAGGCAGTGTAACAGGAAGCTCAAGGGTTGGCGGCCTGGTGGGTCAGAGTTTTTGGGACACCATCCTCACTAACGTGTATGCCACAGGCAGCGTGACAGGTTCAAGTGCCTTCGTTGGCGGCCTGGTGGGCAACAATCTTGGCACTGTTGTCAATGCGTATGCTACAGGCAGCGTGACAGGCTCAAACGCCAATGTTGGCGGCCTGTTGGGCTGGAATAGTGGCATCGTTACCAATGTCTATGCCACAGGCAGCGTAATAGGAGGCGAAGAGGTTGGCGGCCTGGTGGGCACAACTCTAGGCAATATTACTAATGCGTATGCTACAGGCAACGTGATAGGAACATTGGACTACGACTACGCACCCGACACCATTGGTGGCCTAATCGGTAGAAATTATAGCGACCTCGTCTTCATTGTCATCATTAGCACCTACTGGGATACTGAAACCTCGGCGCAAAGTCTTTCTGCTGGCGGTACTGGCAGGACTACGGCTGAAATGTATCAACAAGCTACTTACGTGGGTTGGAACTTTACTGACATCTGGCAGATTAACGAAGGGCTTAGTTATCCTGAGCTTCGTGCGTTCGTGAGCTCTGATCCTGCCGTGACCCCAAGTGAGTCTCCTGTTGGTGGTGACGACGACGATGACGATGATGGCAATCCCTCTGGCAGCAACGGTGGTGGTTCACTTTCTGGTGCTGCTATTGCTGGTATTAGTATTGGCATACTAGCCGCTGCTGGAACTGTTGCCGGTGGTATTATTTTCATGAAGCGGCGCCGAAATGCTGCTCAGAGTGACAGTAAGTCTATGAGCATGATTTAAGCAATACTTTCCACCTAGGAATAAACCGACTTGGCTTCGAGCATCAATTTTCACTAAAGGCAGAAGCATGTTTTATTTTGAAGAGGCTGAAGCCTCCAAACTTGCTTTCAACGACAAGCCTAAGCTTCTGCAGATGATTTTTATTTTATAAACAGATTTATCAAGTCTAAAAGCATATTTTATTTTCGGGAGGGTGGTTTTCTTTTTGAAAACCCCTTTATTTATGCTATTCAACTACCTAACTTCTCGGAAACTTAATCCCCCCCTGTTATCCTATATTCCTAGACAAAGAGCCGGTGCGTGGTTTTCACCTTATTCTACCGCCGGAGTATCAGAAAAATGTTGTGACCGTATTAAGCGAGCTTGTAGAGAAGATGCGTGTCAAAAAATGGAAAGCGCTTATTAACAGCTCAGGAAAAAAATTGCATTCATACTGACACTCGGCACAGTATATTTAAAAAAAGCTTGATGTGTGTCTGGCTTACATGCAGATGTTACTCTATATAGGGAGAGAGGAGTGATCGCTTTTTCGCTAAAAATATTAGTATAAACAACGAAAACAGACATGGCTGGTGACGGTGAAACAGTGCCGCTGACAGCTCCTGGGGGCGAGGGGCATATTCAGGGAGACTCGGAGGACCCGGAGGCAGCAGGTGGCGGGCAGAGCGACAACCGATCTTCTGGTTTTCGTAAGATAGCCGTCTGCGCCGTTCTCATTGTGATCGTGACGGTGGTCTTTGTTGTGATTGGAGTTGAAACTGCGGAAGATCCGCAGACGCAATGCGCCCACGCACTTGCGGGTATTGGTCCGCTCACAATGGTGTTCAGTTGTTGTCTCTTTTTCTCCCGGGGGAAGGCTGCCCCTTGTCCGGGCTGTAGCTCAGCAATGAACTGCGGAAAACGAATGGAAAGCGGGAACGTTGCGTGCGCGGCGGTTGTTTTGTGTGTGTTGGGCCTGATACTGACCCTGGCTGCTATTACTTTGGCGCTTCCGGAGCCCGACTCCGACCATAGCACTCCTCCTCCCTTTCCTTGAAAAGTACAACTCTTAGTGCGACAAGCAGGCCTTCTCTTAGTCCTTCGTCTTGAAAGGCCGTATTCAAATGGAATCCAAGTTTGGTGGTCTCAACCTTGAAGTGCAACACCGAAGGGTTAGTGTGAAGCATTATACAAGG
>JAJFJF010000028.1 GCA_021774255.1 Gammaproteobacteria bacterium | reverse complement strand
AGCCTGTATCGTTGGGGTTGGGTTAGCTGTTGGTATAATCTCAAAGTGCATTTTCCTCCATATCAAACTCAAGGTTAGTGTACTACTGGCCGCTAACCCTTTGATACAGGAGCTGTTGCAGTTAGAAGTTGAATCCAAGTTTTTAAAAACCCTTTAGATTATGTTATCTGGCTAGCTTTAATTGTGCCATTTTTTTTCCCCATGGATTCAATAGCACGTCATTGCAGCGCTATTCAATATCAATACGGGCATTCTTTTAAGCAGAGATTACCGTTGGGCTGCTTTCTCTGCCTGGTTTGGTTTATCTTGCAGGTGCAGCCCAGCTCTCATTTATCACTCTTATAATTTCTCACTTTGTTGCGGCGCTTTAGTATCAAAGGGCATTTCATTCAGTATTCATTGGGGGCTGCGCTTGGGGAGGGTTTGGGAGACGTTTACGCTTCCTGGGCAATCGCTTTGGGAGTCGTTGTCGTTTGAAGAGGCCCCTGCAGGGCAGCAAAGCCAGGCGTTTTCGTGTAGGTTGGCAGATTGGGCACGGCAATTTGATAGTGCTGAAGCCAGGCAGAGAGATGCTGGAAGCGGCCAAGGTGCGCGGGGTCTACCGCTTCGATCGTTTGCTCTCTCACATACCAGCCTTCAGGGGAATCGGCGCTGAAGACAACCAGGTTGTAGCTGTGCTCGCTCGGGCTGTCGTAATTGAAGCCAGTGAAGAAGGTGAAGAAAGCGGCAAAGGCGCTCAGGCCGCCGAGATCAGGAAAGCCGTCACGCAGACGCAAGCCAAAGGTCAAGGTAACTGCCACCTTGCCAGCTTCATCAAGCTCGCTCACGGCCGCTCTGCCAAAGAAACACATGGGCGGCTGCGTGCTGCGGCCGGTGAGGCAGGTGAAGATCTCATAGGCATCCGTCATCGCTTCAACCGTCTGGCCTGGCTGGAGGGGGGCTTCAGTGAGGGTGAAAGTCAGGAGATGCTTTTCACGCTCGCTGTAGTAGCCAAGCTTAAGCTGTTCCGCAGGCGCTGGCGCCGGGAGCGGCGAGACAGGGGCAGGCTGGTTTGCCACATGAGGGGGATGACCTGTCCACTGCATGTAATCCGGCGCGGCCAAGTAGCTTGGGGGCAGAAAGCGCAGCAGATTGTGGGTCGCCAGCATTGCACCCAAGGCATCTCCCACAAGCAAAGAGCAAGGCGTTCCATTGTCAAGGGTGTAGTTGTGAAAAGGGAGCGCCGCCGCCATGGTTTCAGGCAGGTCGCCGATGACGGTACCGCAATGCCCCTCTTGCTGAAGCACAAAAGGCACCAGCTGACACAGGAAGTAGAGAAAGCGCTCAAGCTGTTCAGTAAAGCGCTCGACGCCCGGCGCCTGGCGGCGAAACTGCTCAAAAGGCTGCCAGTCAGGGATCCCGGTCAGAAGCCAGTCAGCCAGGGTTTGCTGGAGGAAGGCAAGCATCTGGTCTTGCGAGACGAAAGTGCCTTTGCCCGCCGTTCTGCTCAGGTAGGCAAAGAAGGCCTTGGCATGCGGCGCCTCAAGGTCAGCTTGCTGAAAGAGTTCTTGGATCCAAGGTGCGCCGTGATCGCCTGTCGCAAAGCGGCTTGTCAGGAGGCCGAGCAACTCACGCAAGCGCTGCTGCTCGTTAGGTTCAGGCACAGGCGGGAGATTTTCAATGGCAAAGCCGTTGACGCCTGCGATTTGCTCTTCTCCATCGACGCAAATGGCGCCATCAAGATGGAGAATGATTTTGCCTTGCTCAGCAAGCTCAATCAGCTCTTTGAGCCTCGCTAGGTCGGTAACCGCAGCGCGGGGGTCCTCGGACATTTTTTTACTCAAAATGAGGGGTTTGTTTTTTAGAAGTTTTTTTTCCTCTATTACTATGGAGTAACATGCGAAGGTAAATTTTTCTATGCGTGAAAAATTAGGAAAAGATAAGCAATTATTGTATGGTCAGCAGCTGCTGCGCAGCGGTAGTCTTGATGCATCACGTGCGCCTCAACATGAATAAGGAGATAAATCATGAGTAGGATCTTAACACCTCAATCCCTTTTCCCTCTGCAGCGTTGGCTGCCTCTCTTCACCCTTCTTTTTTTCGCTTCATCTGTATCAGCTGACGACGGTAAAGTCACCCAAGCGGGGGTGGTAGAAAGCGCAGGTATCAGCATTCCTTGTACAAGTATCACGGTTTATCAGTCTAAACATTATGAACACTCGGCTTATGCTTTGGGGCGTTCACGCTGCGATGCGCACGGCAACTTCAAAGTGCGCTATAAAAAGCCCTCCTCAAAAGACGCGGTGATTTATTTGATTGCTGAAGGCAAGCCGCTTTCTATTGCCGATGCCGAAGATGAAAAGCCCGGTCGCAAGCCAGTGCATCTGGCGAGCATGCTAGGGCAGGGGCCGTACCCTGATAGCGTTGTCATTAACGAACGCACCACGGTGGCCACGGCTTACGCGATGGCGCAGTTTATTAAAGGCGAGCGCATTGGCGGCCCAGAAGTGGGTTTGCGCAATGCAGCAGGCACGGTGCGCAACTTAGTGAATATCGAAAATGGTGAAGTAGGCGACACACTCGACACGTTCCCCAACGGTCTTGCCACCTCGGCACTGCCGACCATGAACACACTTGCTAATATGTTGGCAGCGTGTGTGCGGGATGGCGCGCAATGTACGCCTCTTTTTAAGAATGCCACACCAGCCGGTCGACCTACACCGCATAATACGTTAGATGCCATGGTCAATATTGCGCATTTCCCGGGCAACAACGTCGATGAGCTACTTGCCCTGGCCCAAACAGCCGAAGTTTACACACCTGCTTTATCAGTGCATGCCAGCAGCAACCCAAACCTTCCTAATTATATTAATTCTTGGGTATTAGCCCTGCGCTATAACGGCACAGGATTGCTGGGGCAAAGAATGGATGGCCCGGGGAATATCGCCTTCGACAGCCAAGGTAACGCGTGGGTCAACAACAACTACGCCTTTGGCGTGAACGATCTGCCTGATCAAGATGCACCGAACGTGCAATGCGGCAGCACGAAAGTCATGAAACTCACGCCAACAGGCGAGAGTGCTCCCGGCGCGCCTTTTGGCGGTAACGATCAGTTACAAAACGGTAAAAATGCGGGCGGCTTGTACGGCGCCGGTTTTGGTATTGCGGTGGATGCCAATGACGGGGCATGGGTGACTAACTTTGGTTTCCAAGGTCAGCTTCCCATCAATAATAGTGCAGGGCAAGAGCCTTGCCCCAATAATCCAGATGTGCTGGCAGTGAGCGTTTCTCAGTTTGCGGCTGACGGGCAGACAGTTTCACCCGATGGTAACCCGTCTAACGATATGCCCGGTGGTTACCGTGTGCTAGGTGAAGATTCAAGCGGTCAGCCGATCGATTTGCTTGGCCAACCACAAGGCGTGCAAGTTGATAAAAAAGGCAATGTCTGGGTAGCCGGCTGCATTGATGGCACAATCACGCGTTTCAAGCACGGTAACCCTAATGATATCGATCACATCGATGTGGATGGCCTGGATAAAGGATTTGACGTTGCCATCGACAAGCAAGGTCATGTTTGGATGACGGGTAACGGCACCAACAATGTGGTGGAGATGAATCAACACTTCAAACAGGTGGGTGATTTAATCACGGGCCTTGATAGACCGATGGGAATTGCGTCAGACAGTCAGGGTAATTTATGGGTGGCACAAGCCGGTATTCCCAACCCTCCTTGCCCGGCTATTTTAGGCTTTGAGCATGAAGTTGAAAAAGAAATTGGCCTGGATGGCAGTGAGAACCCGCGTGCAGCGGTCGGTTTAATTCGCCATAAAGGCAAAAAACGTATGGTGACCAGCTTTGGTAAAGGTAACGATGGGCAGCCACGTGATGGTTTGCGTTGGCCATGGGGCATTGCGGTAGATGGCAATGATAATGTCTGGGTCGGTAACTTCACCGGTCAAACCATTATGAAATTATGTGGGGCCGGCAAAGCCAAATGCCCCCCCGGCGTGATGACGGGCGACCCGATTTCACCTGATGCCGGTTACTTTAATAATGCGCTACAACGCGTAACGGGCATACAAGTTGATCCATCAGGTAATGTGTGGATGACCAATAACTGGTTGCTGAACGGTTTTGATATTCCGCAAAACCCAGGCGGTCATGAAGTGGTGATATTTGTGGGACTGGCAGCGCCCGTGAAAACCCCAATGATAGGTGTGCCGCGTCAGCCTTGATGCGCTTAATATAGAACCCCTCACCCCTGCTGGCGCTGCGCTATCCCTGCTGCGCTGGCAGGCCTACCTTGGGTTAGGTTCTGCCCAAGAAGCGGTACTCCTAAAATTACTCCCTCTCCCCTGAAGGGGAGAGGGGTTCTTATTTAAAAGCTCATTAAGATGTTGCTGCTGCAGTAAAGGTGTTTGAGTGAATTGGCATAATTCACCATAATGCATTTTGTATGATGCAACATCGATAATGCAAAACCGATAATGTGAAATATGTATTTATATCATTTGGTTGCGATATTTTGATTAATTTGATTAGAGCTGTTTTCGAGCATTTGAGTTAAAATAGTGGCTTATTTAATTCGATGAGCACAGGGCAGCAATGAGTACTCTACAAATAAAAAAACACTCACTCTCCCGCAATGGCTTTGCGCTTAACTTAGTTTCTTGCATCGATGAGGCCGCCAGCGCGGCTGAGCCTCACCCCTATCCAGACATCCTACTCATACATGGCTTAACCTATTCCTCTCACCAATTTGATCTTAATATCGAAGACTATAGTCTGGTGCGTTACTTGGCCAATCAGGGCTTTCGTGTCTGGCGGCTGGATATCACAGGCTATGGTGAGTCTGAAAAGCCTGAGGATGGCTTTTTGGTTGATTCTGATTATGCTGCCAAAGATATTCATGCCGCCACCGACTACATTTTGCAGCATGAAAATACGGATAAACTAAACTTGCTCGGCTGGTCATGGGGCACGATTACTGCGTCACGTTTTGCGGTGAAACACCCCGAAAGGCTCAATAAATTGATCCTGTTTGCGCCGATCATCTATGGCTTAGATTATCCGCCTCAACAAACCGATTATGAACCTTTTTCAGCAACTGTCGCAAAAAGCTATTTTGAAGGGCATGAAATTGATCCCGCGGTTGAGGCAGCTTACCTTGCGCAAACCGCGCAGTTTGATGGAGCAGGCAGCCCAGGCGGCGGGCGGCGAGACTTGTTTCAAAGCAAAGACACGCAGCTTATTCCTTTTGAAGACATTCAAACACCGACTTTATTTATCGCCGGGGACGCCGATTTTTACTTGCCCCACGCCCAACAAGATTTAACCCTCCTGCTGCAGCATGCTCCCGCAGGCTCACGCAAAACCCTCATCCCTGGCGCGGGCCACGCGCTCTTTTTAGAAAAACCTTATTATCAGGTATTTCAACAGGCCATTCTGGCATTTTTATAGAAGCGTTGATCGAAGCAAAAGACACGAGTGGCGCCATTTGTTTTTCAGCATGAAAGGCTAATTTTTTTGAAATACAATAAGTTAATGTGTTTTTTTGTTGCTCTCCCTGAGTGCATCTCACTAACATACATCTGCTTGTTACACTATATCTATAGAAAGAAATTGTCTGGAGTTGGGCCTGCTCTGCGAAAAAATGGCCAATCAAGAAAGCGGGAGATTATTCAAATCCTCAAAACAGCAGTTTTTTGAAGCTGTCGAGGCCGATGACGGCAATGCGATAACGGCCTTGATTGCCTTGGATGCCGATCCGCAGCAGTCCTACAAAAATGGTATCACACCAGCCTACTTTGCAGCGTTCAAGGGAAAGATAAATGCCTTGAAGGCTTTCTTAAGCTGTAAGCGCCTAGATCGCCAATACAATGACGTCAACCAGCGTGTGGTGTATTTTGCTGATCCACGTTACCACGGCCGCACGCTGCTTTACGGTGCCGCGCGGGGTAACCAACCTGCTACTGTCAAAGAGCTACTTTCTCGCGGCGCAAACACGAGCCTGGCCAATCGCCTGGGTGAAACGCCCGCCGTGATTGCCGTGATGGAAGGGCACCTCGAGGTGCTGAGAGTCTTGATCGAAGTAGGTTGTGTCTCCCCACAAGAGACGAGAAAAGACTACTTATTCGATCCTTTTCACCTTCAATCACATTCGAGTGAGCCACTGCAGCAAAAGAATTTACGGCCATTTTCTGCTTTATATTACAACTTAGAGGCTGCGAGGAGCTATGTTTCGCCTAATCTTGGCGGTCGTACTCAGAACCCCAAGGCTGACTACATTCTGAGTGAGCACGAGAAGGCGATTTGCTGCTCAGGTTTGCTAGCCAGAGCACAAGGTCAGCTAGTGTGTGGCAGTGTATTTCAACATGAAATTAACAGGTTCTCTGCACAAGAAAGTCTCTCGTATGCGTTGCTGTATGAGCGATACAGCTCCTTCCCCACCTTGCTTTGTCTTGCCGTCGAGCACAATCATCCCGCTATCGTTGATTACTTGGTAGGCAAGGGAGCTGCAACGGGCCTTGAAGCAGATTATTTGTGCAACAATGCGAAAATCGAAGATCGCCATCGTCAGCTAGTCTTGCACACCCCGATCATGATTGCCGTCAGGAAAGGGGATGTTGCTATGTGCCAACGTTTAGGTTTGAACGCGATCAATGTGAATGCGTTGTACGGAGCCTATCTGATCTCCATTGGCTCTGAATCAGAGACTGTTGTTATGCCAGACAATAATGGACAAGTGTGTCACTTACCTTTGCTGGCCTTTGATGGTGGGCAAGCAGATCTCATTGCTTGGCTTGTGAACACACTCAAGGTTGATCTGTGGAAAACGCTGGAGCAAGCATTCATACGCTTTCATGTGGCTGGCTACCCTGTTCCTGATGGCTTGCTAATCTATCTGACGCAGGAAAAACTGCTGGCTCAAAATGCCCACCTCTTGAATATACTCCTGGCGGCAAGGCTTCTGAAAAGCAATATACCGTTTGGGAATGGTTATCTGGGCATGGACATACCTCTTGAATGCTTGCTGGATAGAGACGCGAGAGAAGCAGAGACATTCTTGCGTGAAGACAAATCAGTGCGCTACTTTAGTAGTGAGCCTGGACTCAAAGAACGTACTTGTGCACATTTTGCTGAAGTGAGGGTCCACATGCCAGTCAGGCGGGAAGTCACAAAGGCACAGATCCGGGCAGATCGTCAGCACTTGCTTCAGCAAGTGGCGTATTTGATACAGGGAACCGGGCAGGAAAAGATGTTCCTAATTTGCTTGACGTTCAACCACGAGATTGTTTCCATGCCTGACTTGCAGAAGCGCTTGCTTTCCCTTTTAAGGGCTTCTGATGAGCAAGATGGTTCTTGCCTCTCTGCGTTGGTGAGAGGTTTTCGTGAGGTGCTTGTGCCATCTTATAATGCTGATAATTACTTTCGGTTAATCGAGAAAGAATGTAGCTATGAGAATTTTCATGCCCCAGCAGATTTTGAGAAAAAGAAAAACTTTTTGAGAGAGCTAATAGACGCGGGTGAGAGGCAGCTTGTTCTTGAGCCGACAGGCTTATCAACTGCCGTTTTTATCTTCATGGCTATGCGTGAGAATGAGTGTTATCGTTTTCTCACAGTGGCACAAGGCTTGTCATTGCTTGAGATGCTGGTGACGCCTGAGAATGTGAATAAGCCGCATCCTATTCGAAATGTGCATCCTTTGTTTGTGCAGCACGGTGTTACACAGCTTAGTTTGCTGCTTTATGCCGCGGGCTTTAGGCTGCCACAAGCGGTGATAGATTTTCTCTCGAGCCGTGGAGCTGATCGCAATTTTGACATGGGAGCTGGGATCTCAGTTCAAGGGTTTTTTCAGATGACTCACGCAATGCAGACGCTTTATCAGATCCACTCTTCACAGCCAGAAGGAAATCTCGATGAGGAGATGGAGTGAAACCTATCGTTTAATAAGCGGCGCCAATAAAAGCAGTTTCGGAACCGTCAGAGGGTGACCTGTTGAATCCAAGTTTTTAAAAACGGCAAAAGAAAGTTATAAAATTAACTAAATAATAAGGTTTTTAAAAAACTGAATTAAAAATAGACAAGCCTGACGGGTTTCAAGTGCTCAGCGCTGTTTGGATGTGGGGAGCCAGCCGCATAAGCTTTTCATCACAAGCTATTACTTCAGCTGTTTTAGAAGCAGGATCCGAAGCAGCGTTGCTTGCGATAAAAAAGCTTGCCAAGTCTTGGCAGGTTTTGAGGCAAGCGGTGAGCGCATCGGCAAGCGCAAGTGATGCTTTAGTTTCTGCGCAAAGCGCTGCATATGCCAAACCAATTTTGATGATAGCGCCTCGGATCACAGCTTGCTCGAGTGACAACCAGGGCAAGCCATTTGCGCGAAGATCATTCAAAAACAAACGCAGCGCAAGATAAAACAAAATAACCGCTTGCGGGCTTGCTTCATGTACGAGAGAAGATGATATATCAACCGCAGGCAGCACAATGGGGCATTTTGCTTGCGCTAATAACAGGGTGTTATTTTCTCCCGCAATCATTGTCTGTCTTGCTGTGGCCAATACTTGTTCATAAACAGAAACAACCTCGCAAAAAGCGGTGGTTGCAACATTTAGTAGGGGCGCGTGTAGCATCTCGATAATAGAAGGCAGTTTGGCATGTGCTTTGTCGCCAGATAAATCAGCAAAAACAAATAAATGACTATTGTTATAGCGCCTGATGGTTTGGATCAGCGCAAGCAGCTTATCAAAGAGCGCCAGATAGTATAGCTGGCAAAGTTTTTGGCTGAATTCACAGACGGCATTTTTTCTTTGCTCAGTGGTCAATGCTTTTGCTGTTTGAAGCAGGGCCTCATGGCAGGCAATGATTTGTATAGGTGCCTTGATAAAAGAGGCGATAAAAGCTTGCGCTGGCGGATTTCTGGGTGGCGGAGAAGGGGGCACAGGGGGCGCCGGTGGACTTGCTGGCAGCGATGCAGCTGCAGAAGGCGTCGATGGAACAGCCGCAAGAGATCTCGTCTTTTTCTTTTGCTGGGCAGCGTATTGAGCCGCCTCGTCGTTAAGAAATTTCACTATAAAAAAAGGCAACGTCAACGACAAGAACAGTAGACCCAACAAGTTTATTGAGTCAATAATGTTCATTTGCCACACGTATGAAAGCAGCTGCTTGAGATCAGAAAGCAGGGAAGGCAAAAAGGGCTGCAATGAAATAAATTGTTGACGCAAGTCTGCAAGCAAGGTTGCCAGGTTCTGCCTCATGGCTTCCCATTGTTGGAAGAACCATCGCTGCCGTTCTGCAAGTCTACACCTTATCTCATCACGAAAAGCCCCTAGCCGTACAGCAAACCGCGTTGCCAATTTGATTGCTCGCTTTTTGATATACCCTAGACATTGAACCATCACTCGCCTTAACACTAATGACGCCTCCCTAAGACACTGTCTCGATCGCACCAGCGCTTGCAAGGGTTGCCACTGCTGACGCCAGACAAGATAATGCAAAATATAAAGGAAAATGCTTGTGATTATCAAAAATGGGTTTTGTTCAATTTTCACATAAGCGTGTGATCTGGATGCAAAATCGGGCGGTAGCATCGGGCCGATAAAGCCGTTGTTTAATTCTCTTTCTATCGCTGCCATGGAAAATTGCTCATAGAGAAAAAAAAGTTGGTTAACATCGTTGATGGTAGTCGGTGCTTTTATAGCAAGCTGAGAAATGGTGCCGGCTTCAATGGGAAGTACGCAGTCATCCTGCACATACGTTTTCACGAATTCATGTAGCGCATTCACATCCTCATAGTTACCAAACCGCTCCTGCAGCTCATAAACCCAAAAGAGAGCGGTTTCCCAGTCACTTTGATTAATAGCGATATGTGCTTTCAACCAAAGCCAGTCAGGCTGAGGATGGTAAAGGGCTGTCAAGGATTCAAACTGTTCAATCTGTTGAGGCGCAACCGGACGTTGGTAACGCAGGCTGGCCCACAAAAAATTAAACAAGTAGTGATGATTTTCCGGGTTGGCTTTTACTAACAGGGAATAGATGTGAAGTAGGCTCGAAATCAGCTTGTTTGTTTTAGGTGCCGCTTCACTTTCGAAATAAACAGAATAACAAAATAGTTTGAACTCGCTTTGTTCAAAATTATTAATGGTTTGTTCATCCCATTGACGCATGTTTCGGGGATTGAACAAACGATGAAAGCGGAGTTGATCTTGAAAGTATCCTGCAATATTTTCAGGGCCTTCAAGTGCAAACATATTGGCCAGTGCAAGGAGATAGGCAATTTCTGCATTGAGGCCCTCTACAAGGCGCGGTGCGATCCCCGTTTTTTGTGGAGGAGGTGTATATTCGTGAGTTAGAAAATGCTTGAATCTTTCAAAGCATGTCCATTTTTCTGCTATTTCTGTTGGCGAGATAATCGGCATCCGATAGCAAGCCTTGAGGGGGTTGATACAGGTTTTTTGATCCAAGACCCCGCTCTTATCAAAAAAAGGGATCTCGTGAGGAGGCCAATGCTTCAGCAGCTCGTTACCAAGGAGCTTCCACAAGATAAAGGGTTCAGCAACTGAGTAGTTGCCAAAGGGGTCTTGCGCCCGTAATCCCGGTTTTGTATTGAGAGTGGGGGAAAACCCCAAGCTGATCTTATCAAAGAAGGACGCCCCCTTATACAAAGGTGCTATTGCATTTACTTGACTGTCTGCTAGAAGCAGGAGTAAGCAAATCAGGTAGCAGTGGTAAAATTGCCAGAACAAACGCATCGTTGTCATCTTGGTATGGAAGAAGTATCAGATAGGAAGAATTCTCAGCTCTCTAAGGTAATGGGGTAACATTGGCAGGTAATTTCTGGTGGGTGGACTGGCGAGGCTGCTTGCTTAATATCGCTCAAAAAATAAATTATATTGCTAACTTAATTTTGGGTGTTTTTTTGATTCCGGATCTCCTATTGCGCATCACTATAAAGTGCTGTCGCCACGCTGCTGAGGAGGATTAATGGGTGTATGCTTGGAGCCAGCTGGGGAGTGAGTTAATCTTCCTCCTGGAAATCTCCTGAATGTGTTTGCTCGCTAGCACTGGAATGAGTTGCGCTAGCTGAAGCACTCTCCTCATCAGCAGAGTTTACACGCTTACCCCGAGAAGAAGGGCATAGGCGAGATTGAATTTTGCGGAAGAGCAACAAGACAAAGGCAAAGGAGCTGGTTGCAAACCCTACCCATAGGAAGGTGTGCGCCCAAGCAAGATCTGCTTCTGTGTCAGAGTCCGAAGAATTTTCTAGCTCAGGGAAATAAAACATCCCTAAAAACGTCAAAGTAATACCCACTAGGTTGAGGAAGAATCCCATGAGCAAGATAAGGATGAAGGCAACCGGGAAGAAAAACCTGGAAGAGGAAGGGGATTGAGGTGGCGGAGCACTAACAGAGGCCTCAGGGCCTGAATAACGAGGCATAGACGTTAGCAGTTCTTTTCCTTCATCTTCTGTTTCCCCGTCGGGAGGTTGAGTTTGCTGCTGGATACTTCCAGAGGCAGCGTGGTCGCCAGGGGGTTGCGCCTGTAGCTGAGAAGAGATCTCAAAGATACCCTTAAAAACATGCTGGCAAAGCCGTATCCAGTAGGCCTCCATGATCAAGTAAAAGGCCGTGGTGATACAAAACCCCCAAAAAGCGACGGTATCCTCAATGTAGTGCACGCTCAACACAAGGGCGCCAGAGAGAGCACATAAAAATAGGGTTAACTTGAGGCTACCGAGACGCTTTACAAGCGCCATAAAATGAGGCGAGATCATTCCCGCTGATATTGTGCGGCTGCTGTGGGGAGCCTCACTCATATTTAGTTGTTTATTGAATGACAGACAAAAAAGTGATCAAGCTAATAATGAAACAAGGGCTGATAGGATGCCGATAGGATTTGCTCTCTATAGGTGGTGTAACATTAAGAGGTAAGTCGGGGGCGTTCTACAATCTTCTACAGTTGTTTCTTTAGCCTGTTTTGGAGAAACGTTCACGCGGCTAAAAATTACCCTCAGATGTTACGCTATATTTATAGAAAGAGAGAGTTTGTGTGGTTGTCGCTAGTCTTGTGGAGTGGCGTACTATTCTAGTCTAGCGACGTAGTATTTCAATTTTGTAAAAGACTTAAAAAATTTCTGACAAGTTAATTCAAAAAAAAACAAAAAAGAAAAAACATGGGCGCCTATCTAGGTGCTGGAGCCACAAAGAGAGTGTGCTTGTCCATCGACTTACAGTATGACTTTCTGCCTGGTGGTAGCTTGGCTGTTCCGGGGGGCGATCAAATTTTCACCCCGCTTGGAAAGTTGTTGGGGAAAAAGGGGCTCTTTACCCATCTTGTGTTGAGCCAAGACTGGCACCTGCCTGGGCATGCTTCCTTTGCCAGTACCTATCCCGGGAGACAGCCTTTTACCCCGCTTACCTTGCCGAATGAAACAGAGCAGATGCTGTGGCCGGATCACTGTCTCCAAGGCTCTCGTGGTGCCGAAATCCACCCACGGTTCCTCGAGATGGTGAGAGCGGCCGGCTTTGATGAGCAGCGTGTCGTTCAAAAGGGGACCGCTCTCGCGATTGATTCGTACTCTGCCTTCTGGGATAACAATCACGAGCAGGAAACGCTGCTACTTGCTATGTTGAAAACCATGGGCATTGAACCAAACGATCCCAACGTTGAAATCTACGTGGTGGGGCTGGCGCTGGACTACTGTGTCAAGTTCACGGCCTTGGATGCGATCCAGAAAGCCGGCTTCAAGAATGTCTTTGTCATCGAGGATGCGACCCGCCCGGTCAACCTGCAGGATGGCGAGGCAGCGAAAGTGGCCTTACGGCAAGCCGGTGTTAAGATTATCCACTCTGACTCCCTTTTGGGAGGAGAGGCGCACTATCCTGATCTTGGTGCCGGCTCGGGTAGTGGTTCTGCGACCACCACCACTACCAACAACAACACCAACAGCAGCAACAACAACGCGGCAGCCAATCGAGGCACACAGTGCCCGAGCGTGCTTGTCTGTTATGCCGGTGGGCAGACAGGGGCTGCCCAAATCAAGAGCGCGCTTGCCAAGCGGCCGAGAACCTTGGCAAACAGAAACGAGATAATTAACTGCCAGCTTCTTGATTTGCTTGCTGCGGGAGGGGAGGCGCGTCTTGCTTCTCCTGAAGATGGGGCCATTGTGATCATGATGGAAACGCCGCAGCACACTGCTGCTTATGAGGCTGCTATCATGGCAGTTCGCCTGGCAGGCAAGCAGCTGATTGTTGTCCGCTGGGAGCAAAGCATTCGTCTTTCAGACAGGGCCAAGGGCGTGCTGAGAAACTCCACCATCATGGATGCGTTTCGTGCTGACAGTGATCCGGCTTTTTTCACGGACGCGCATGCGAAAAGCAACGCCATCAATGCGCTCACTTGCCAGCTCTTTCATCTGCTTTACCCTGAGCCTGAAAGCCGCCGGAACCCGCAGCCTGGGCCATTTATGACGCAACCGGTGCCGATGAGTCGCTTTTTCCAGGGCCAGCCTGCGGTGTTTGAGAACATGATGATCTTGGAGGGCCAACCGGACCCCACTGATTTCACGCAGGCAGAAGCGGAGGAATATGTCCATCAGCTTTCCGAGTACCACCACGTGACCTTAGGCCCTGAGGCGCGTCGCGCGGCGGGGATCGCAGAGGCCGCGAGAACATTTCGCTGGGTCTACCAATCTGCGATGGGCACCTTGGCTGATGCAGAAAACCCTGACACCGGCATGCAGGCCCGGCTCAATTTGGGGCGCTTTGGTGCGTTTGCTTACTTCTCCGATGAGGCAGGGACGCAGTTGCTCCAGGTGAATGCCATTGCCCCGGGCGCTGGTTTGTTCTTTGAGCGCCAGCCGCTGCGCTTTCTCACGAAGCTGGGTGACCCAAACCTGGGGCAGTACGCTCAAGGGGACAAGGAAATTCTGCCGTTTCTTCTTCAAGGTCAGTGCCATGATGTGACTATCCCCGTCATGTTGCACAACACCAACGTCAAGCGTTACTTATGGCTCAAGCCTTGCACGTTTGCCCCCCACGGTGGGTTTGGGTATGAGCATGACGACGGTGTGGTTGAAGTCTGGCTTATCGCCAACCCGGATGAATGCGAGCGGCGTTATGAACAGTACACCACTTTCCAGGCGCGTCAGGCTGAGCGGCGTCGTGAGGAACACACCCTGACGCAGCAGGCCATGGCAGCTGCCGTCGCTGCAGGTAGCCGCAGTGGAGCGAGTGCCCCGCCTGGGGCCCGTGAGATCGCATTGACTGAGTGCTCAATTTGTCTTGGCAACCCCGCCAATGCGCTCATCGTGCCAGGAAGGGGATCCAAAGAATGCCACACGGCTTTTTGCACTGAGTGCGCCAAAGGGTTTTACCTTTCCCATGAGCATCACTGTAGAGGGAGTGGTAGAGAGGGGTGTTCTGCTTGCTTATGCCCGGTATGCCGCCAGCAGATCACCGCAAAGCTGCGTGTGGAGACGTTCCCCACCCCTGGGGGCCTTTGCGGGGCATGTAAAATCAACCCGATCAATGCGGCTGCGCTGCATGGTGAGGCGGGCATCGCGCATTTGATCCTTTGTCGCAGCTGCGCGGCGGCTCGCCCGTTGTCTTGCCCGGCGCCTGGCTGCCGCCATGCTGTGACGGGTACTTTGAATCTCGGTGGCCTTCACGCTGAGGAGTAAGTACTGGCAAGCAGGCCTCTTATCAAAAACTCCAAAAAAAGCAGTAAAAGATCAACTGCGCAGAAAATAAGCATGATGCAAGCGTGGCCGCTCACCCTTTAATACCGGAGGTGTTACCCTTGGAAATTGAATCTAGGAAAAAAAAACGAAATATAAAGCCAGTTAAATAACATTTTTTTGCTGGGCGCTGCTCTGATGGACACTTCAGTGTGTATTATTTATATTCAGTGTGTTAAAAGAAACGAGATCGGCATAAGCAATAAAACGAGATAGCCATGCAGCATTGTGAGGAATTACTGCCTGAGCAGCAGCGAAAACTAGAAAAAGCGTTAGCACATCTGGAATACAGTTATCAAAAAGTCCAAACACTCCCAACAGAGGTAGAAGCGCTTGATGATGAGACGCTTGAAACCTGGGAAAGTTTTGCGACGCGTTTTGCCCGGCTCACGGATATTTTTTTATCTCGGTATCTGCGTACGCGTGTGCTAGCGGAAGACCCAGGCTTTACCGGTACATTGCGTGATTTTTTAAACCAAGGTGAAAAATTAGGCGTGTTGGATGATGCACATCGTTGGATGGGCATACGTGAACTTCGAAACATTACGGCACATGAGTATTCGGAAAACGATTTAGGGCATTACTTTAAGCGCTTGCTTGAAGAGTCGCCACACGTGATTGCTGTCATTCAGGATGCAACAAAATAATGCGTTTGGCTGAGCAAGAGGTAAAAGGTCTTATCGATGCATTGTCATGCTATTTAGAAGGTAACGCTGCAGAATTATATCTATACGGCAGTCGTGTCGATGATACGAAAAAGGGGGGTGATATTGATTTGTTTATTAAGACAAGTAGCGAAGTTGCCTCAGTGTTGAATGCAAAAAAACATCTTATTTTAGCAGAAATGAAAACGCGTATTGATGATCAGAAAATAGACTTAAGTATTTTAGCGCCTGAACTGCTGGTGACGGACCCTTTTTGGAAGGGTGTGTCAGCTGAGGCTATTTTACTGCATGCTTGGCACGGCGTTTGAAAAAATTCTTTATGAGTTGCTTTTAGTCAGCATGTTCAAATTGCAGTTCATCGCGCTGCGTTATAAAATACAGCATCTAAAACAAAGGATTGCTGTTTATGCTCGAATCACTTGACCCGGTTTTACTCTCTCGCATTCAATTTGCATTCACGATTAGTTTTCATATTATTTTCCCGGCTTTCACCATTGGGCTTGCCAGCTGGCTGGCCGTGCTGGAAGGCCTGTGGTTAAAAACCGGCCATGCTATCTATAAAGAAATTTACCTTTTCTGGGTGAAGATCTTTGCGGTGGCCTTTGGTTTAGGCGTCGTCTCAGGCTTGGTCATGGCGTACCAATTTGGTACCAACTGGTCGACCTTTGCTGACAGTGCCGGTAATGTGATTGGGCCACTGCTTGGCTTTGAAGTCATGACGGCCTTTTTCTTGGAAGCGTCTTTCCTCGGCATCATGTTGTTTGGTTGGAACCGCGTGGGGAAAAAGATGCATTTTGCCTCTACTGTCATTGTGGCGGTGGGCACGTTGCTATCGGCTTTTTGGATTTTATCGGCCAACAGCTGGATGCAAACGCCCGCGGGCTTTACGCAAGGCGAAGACAATATTTTATACCCCACCCATTGGTTAGAAGTCATATTTAATCCATCTTTTCATTATCGCTTTTTCCATATGGTGCTTGCCGCTTATTTAACCACCGCGTTTGTGGTCGCCGGGGTGGCCGCGTGGTATCTCTGGCATCACCGCTACGTGAAGCATGCGCGGATTATGTTTGCCAAAGCAATGTTGACGATTGCCATCCTCACGCCCATTCAATTGGTGGTGGGCGACTTCCATGGCTTAAATACCCTGAAATACCAGCCGAAGAAAATTGCGGCGATTGAAGCCGTGTGGGACGACACCAAAGGCGCCAATTTAGTGTTGTTTGCTTGGCCTGATGCTGAAACGGGCACGAATAAATACAGTATTGAAATTCCACATCTGGCGAGCCGGATTTTAACAGGCAGTGCCGATGGCGAGCTAAAAGGCTTAAACAGCTGGGCACCGGAAGACAGACCGCCCGTGAAACCGGTGTTTTTTGCATTCCGTGTGATGGTGGGTATCGGCATACTGATGTTGTTTACGGCAGTGGTGGCTAGCTACCTGCAGCTACGAAAGCATTTATTTACCACGCCGTGGTTTCAGCGGTGGTGCACCTTGATGGCACCAGCAGGGTTTATTGCGATATTAGCAGGGTGGATGGTGACCGAAATTGGCCGCCAACCTTACGTGGTATACGGCGTGTTGCGCACGGTTGATATGGCCTCGCCGATAACGGTCCATGAAGTTGCGTGGTCGCTCTTGATGTTTGTTATTGTTTACTTCCTTATCTTTGGGGCAGGGGTGTATTACATTCTTCGTTTGATTGCGAAAGGTCCTTCTATTGCCAAAGAAGAAGAGATGTTTGGTCGACCACCGCTGAAACATCCGGTGACCTTAGCGGATGTCTTCCATCACCACCACGACCCTAAAAAGGCTATTTAATTATGTTTACGTTCGAGCACTTTTTAAACTTGCCGCTCATTTGGGCCATGATCATTGCCCTTGCTATTTTTGTGTATGTCCAGTTAGATGGTTTTGATTTAGGGGTGGGTATTATTTATCCCTTTGCGCCTACTGAAGAATGTCGGCGACGCATGATCAATTCCATTGCCCCTTTTTGGGATGGTAATGAAACCTGGCTGGTGTTAGGCGGCGGGGGCTTGTTTGCCGCCTTCCCACTGGCGTACTCAATTTTATTTCCTGCATTTTATGTGCCCATTTTACTGATGTTGTTCGCCTTAGTCTTTCGGGGTGTGGCCTTTGAGTTTCATTATAAATCAGGGCCTAAATCACGTGTTTATTGGGATTATGCGTTTCATTTTGGCTCGTTAGTGGCGGCCTTTTCACAAGGCATGATTTTAGGTGCCTTTGTGCAAGGTGTCGATGTGAGCGGCCGTGAATTTGCGGGCAGTACCTTTGATTGGCTTACGCCGTTTTCAGTGATGACCGGTTTTGCGCTCGTCATGGGCTATGCGTTGCTGGGTAGCACGTGGCTTATCATGAAAACCGACGGCCAAACACAAACCTGGGCGCATAAAGTGTCGAAATACGTGACGCTCTATGTGATCTTTTTTATGTTTTTAGTGAGCGTGTGGGTGCCTTTCCTAAAAGACAGTATTTATTTGCGCTGGTTTAGTTTGCCTAATTTTGGGTATCTTGCTGTGATCCCGATTTTGACCCTTTTTATTTGCGTGGCCCTCATTCGCAGTGTGCGCGCCAAGCATGAACACTTGCCTTTCTTTTTAACGCACGGCCTCTTTACACTTTGTTATATTGGTTTGATGATAAGCCTTTATCCCTGGATGGTGCCGCATCAACTGTCTTACTATGAAGTAGCCGCTGCGCCGGAATCACAGTCTTTCTTATTAATCGGCGCCATCGTTGTTTTGCCGGTTATCTTTATTTACACCGCGTATGTGTATTATGTTTTCCGCGGGAAAACCTCACATGAAAGTTTGTATTCCTAGCCAGCATTGAGTATTGATGAGAGATTATTTTACAAAAGCACAGCAATATCTAGCGGCGCACACCAAAGTACGCCAATGGCTTTGGTTTGTGGCCCTGGTGGCGAGTGGCATGCTGGCGATGTCGTTGCTCGTATGGGTGCTGCGCAGTGTCTTGAATTTCTTGTATGGGACCTAAATACAGGAATGAGAGGCTTTTCAGAAATAAAAATAAAATTTTTGAGAGGGCAGATCGAAAAAATGTGCTTAGCTTATAGTTAAGATGCTATTGCCGTATAAGAAGGCAACGGCAGTGAGTTATCTTCATCGAAAATTAGCAGCAAAAGGCGTCCCAGTTGGACATGGAGGTCAAGCTGTCGAAAAAACAAAATACAAGTCATTTAAATGACTTGCTACACATATTTTAAAATTGCCTATTGCCTATTGCCTATTGGCTTTATTGAACATCAGGGTTTAGATTTAAGAGACAGCTGTGAAAATGAATGGCTATGCTCCCAGATTGCAGCTGAATTTGGTTTTTCTGTCGCACCAGCAGAAATTTTTTATTTTGAAGATGTAAAAGCATTAGCAGTAGATCGTTTTGATCGTAAGCTATCAGAGAGAAAAGACTACTTGATACGTTTGCCTCAGGAAGATTGTTGCCAAGCTTTAGGTTATTCTCCTAATCTGAAATACCAATCAGATGGTGGGCCAGGCATTAAAGATATTATGTCATTATTGTTAGGGTCAGCACTGCCTGATTTAAATCGCCAGCGATTTTTCCGTTCACAAATATTATTTTGGTTATTAGCTGCGATTGACGGGCATGCAAAAAATTTCAGTATTTTTCTTGAAAGGGACGGACGTTTTTACCTGACGCCACTCTACGATGTAATGTCTGCTTATCCCTTAATAACGAATGGTTCTCTACAGAAGCAAAAGATAAAAATGGCAATGGCAATGGCAATGGCGTTGCGTGGAAAACGAAATCATTACCGGTGGAATGAGATCCAACGGCGACATTTTGCTTCAACAGCAAAAAATGCTAATTATTTAGCGATGGAAGCAGAGCGCTTATTGGAAGAAATGCTTTCACAAGTTGAAAAAGTGATAGACAAGGTTAGTAAACGTCTCGCAAGCGGGTTTCCAATGTCCGTAGCGGAACCAATATTTAATGGTATGAGATTGTTAGCAAAAAAAGCTGATTATTGAAGGAGTTTTTCCCGGAGGCTTTAAAATACAACTTATAAAGTGTATTGAATAAAGAATACACTTTATAAGTTGTATTTTGGAAAGATAGCTTAGGTTTTAGGCCTCACGCGAGGCGCGTTTGCGTTCATGCTCCAGTAAGCGTTTTTTGCGGAGGCGCAGCGATTGAGGCGTCAGTTCGACTAACTCGTCGTCGTTGATAAACTCCAAAGCTTGCTCTAACGTGAAATCAATATGAGGCTCCAGAGAAATTTGGTCATCTTTACCCGATGCGCGAACATTGGTGAGCTTTTTACCTTTGACAACATTCACAACAAGATCGTTGTCTCGCGCATGAATACCCACGAGCATGCCTTCATACACTTCTGTTTGGGGGCCAATGAGCAAACGCCCGCGGCTTTGGAGATTGGCCAATGAAAAAGCGGTGGCTTTGCCCACCATGTTAGAAATCAATACGCCGTTAAGACGACCCCCGATTTGCCCTGGTTTCATTGGGCCATAATGATCAAAGACGTGCTCGAGTAGGCCGGTACCGGAGGTCGCCGTCATAAATTCATTACGAAAGCCGAATAAACCACGACTGGGCACAATGTATTCCAAACGCACCCATTCGTCGTGGCTGCGTTGCATGTCTTTGAGTTCGGCTTGGCGTTCACCAAGTTTCTCCATCACGGCGCCTTGATGGGCTTCTTTGACTTCTATAATCACTTGCTCGTAAGGCTCGCACGTCTGGCCATCGATTTCTTTTAAAATCACTTCGGGGCGAGACACGGCTAATTCAAAGCCTTCGCGGCGCATGGTTTCAAGCAAGATGGAAAGGTGGAGCTCGCCACGACCCGCCACCCAAAAGCGATCGGGATCGTCTGTGTCTTTGACGCGCAGTGCCACGTTGTAGCTTAGCTCATGGTGCAGGCGATCGCGGATTTGGCGACTGGTCAGAAATTTGCCTTCACGGCCTGCAAAAGGCGAGGTATTGACTTGAAAAGTCATGTGCACCGTTGGCTCATCCACGGTGAGCGGCGGTAGGGCGGCAGGGTGTTCCGGGTCGCACAAGGTGTCGGAAATATGCAGCGGTTCAATGCCGCTGATGGCGATAATATCGCCTGCACTGGCAGACTTGACTGGCTGACGTTGCAAGCCATGGTAACCCAGTACTTGCAGTACGCGGCCAGTGCGTGTTTTGCCTTCGGGATCCACAATCGTCACTTTGTCGTTGGTGTTAAGCGAACCGCGTTGAATGCGGCCTACGCCAATCGTGCCAACATAGCTGGAGTAATCAAGCGCGCTGATCTGCATTTGTAAGGGGCCGCTTGGGTCAACATCCGGCGGCGGGACTTTCTCAATGATGGCATCGAGCAGCGGTGCCATATCCGTGCCTTTTTCTGCAGCCTCCAGGCTCGCAAAGCCTTGCAGGGCAGAGGCATAAATGACTGGGAAGTCGAGTTGTGCATCACTTGCGCCCAGGCTGTCAAAAAGCTCAAAAACTTGATCCATCACCCAGTCGGGGCGGCTATTCGGCCGGTCAATTTTATTGATCACCAGAATCGGGTTTAAGTTGTGCGCAAAGGCTTTGGCGGTCACAAAGCGCGTTTGCGGCATAGGGCCTTCAACGGCATCCACGAGCAAGAGTACGGAATCGACCATGGAAAGAATACGCTCGACTTCACCACCGAAGTCAGCGTGCCCGGGGGTATCAATAATATTGATGCGGTGATCTTGCCAGTCAATCGCTGTGTTTTTCGCCAAAATGGTGATGCCGCGCTCACGCTCTAAATCGTTTGAGTCGAGTATGCGTTCTTGATCGGATTGTAGCGTGCCAGATTGCTGCAGAAGCTTATCAATGAGGGTGGTTTTACCATGATCAACGTGGGCAATAATGGCGATATTACGGAGTTTATTTTGCATGCGAAACGGGGCTCTTTTGATAGTATCCCGATAGTGTAAAGGGATTTTGGCGTTTGTCTACTAACTTAATGTGATAATAGAGAAAACGGTTATATTAATTTGTTTTTATATGCTTTTTACAATGCGTATTAAGACACTTTCTTAAATGTTTCGCCGCTCGCTTCTTGGGCAAATAGCTCAGCATTGTCGAGATCATAATGCCAGCCGTGTAGCTTGAGTTTGCCGGCTTTCACACGAGACGCTATCCAAGGAAAAGACATCAAATTGGCAATGGAGTGCGCGATACCGGCTTGTTCACAGGCACGATAGCGTTGTTCATCAGACGGAAGTTTACCTGCCTTGGCTTCTGCTAGCACGTTTTCTCGCACGGCTTTTAACTGGCTCATCCACGTTGCAATAAAGGAGTCAGATGAGGCCGCAGTAGGTGGGTTGTCCATCAAGGCTTTAATGCCGCCACAGTGGGTGTGACCCAAGACAATAATGCTTTCGACTTCCAGTTGGGTCACCGCAAATTCTAAGGCGCTGCTGGTGCCATGAAAATGATCGCTGTGCTCACAAGGGGGAACCAAATTGGCCACATTGCGGATCACAAATAAATCGCCAGGTTGCGTGTCTAAAATGACGCTAGGCTCCACCCGGGAATCGCAGCAAGAGACAATCGCGATTTTAGGCGATTGTCCTTCTTGTGCTAAGTTGAGTAACAGCTCTTTATGCTTGTGGTAATAACCTTTTCGAAAGCGTTGGTACCCTGCAATTAATTTATCGGCTGCTGGCATCGTGAGATCTCCCTGCTTAATGTGTGCGCGTCACGGTGACTTTGGTGAGTACGGAATTGGCGATAAAGCATTCTTTGTGGGCTTTATCGTGCATCGCATTGAGATCTTCTTCAGATGGGGCGTCGCCGCCAAAGACAATCTCAGGGGCGAGCTCGACACGAGTAATCGCCGATTTGCCATCGGCATTTTTTTCTAAAAATCCAACGGCGTTATCCGTGTAGCTGTCGATAGTCAGTTTCTTAAAAGCGGCGAGGGCTAAAAATGTGAGCATATGGCAGCTAGAAAGGGAGGCCACAAACGCCTGCTCAGGGTCCACTAAGTCAGGGTTGCCCAGAAAATCAGGGGCGGCTGAGGCGGAGAGTTCGATATCGTCACTAAAACGCCAGATATGGTCGCGATTATAGGTTTTATAATCAAAGCTGTCGGTACTGCGTTGCCAAATAATGCTTGCTTGATGGGTAGACATAATGCGCTCCTGCTAATAGTGAGTGTTGCGTTGTTGGATGCGTATTGTACTGTTGAAGGCCAGGGAATGCAGCAACAATGCAGCGATATTACATAATTAAAGTTATGTTAAATTTCGAGTGTTTTTTTATATTCCTCTTGATAGAGAGCAAATTGATAGAGAGCAAAAGCGGGCATGCGAGCCTAAGCTGCAGCAAAAGGATGATTGTCGTACTGAGCTGGGGGCTATTTACAAATACGCAGCCAGCATTGCCTCAATATAGGCGTAGCTGTCTGCCGCGGAGTTTCTTTGACTGGTGTTTTCTAATTTACTGATAGCTTTCTCATTGCGCAGCGTCTCCTTTATTTCACTTGCAAAATACACGAGCCAACCCGTGTCAAACGGTGCAGGCTCATCGCTGTCTAGCGCAGAAGGGTCATGTTGCTGCACATTGATAGCATCATCAACAATCTTTTCTAACGATTTTCGTAAGGCTGGCCACTGTGCATGAAAAGAGGCAGGATGTTCTGCAAAGAGTGCGAGAAAATTCCAAATCGAAAACAGTAAATGTTTTTTCAGTGCAAGCAAATCAGTAATATGGAGTGGGGGGGGAACACGCTTGCCATTAAAGCGTATTAAGCGCTTTTCTACAAAATCCTCAACGCTGCGATCAATAACACCACTCAGTAATGTTAGGATAGCTGACTGTGCCCAGGGGGAGTAGCATGTGCTTTGCTGCTTAATAAATAGACTGACAGTATTGCGGATTTGCTCTTGAAAAGAACGGCCGCTTCTTGCTTGATGAGAAGAAAGAAAAGGAGCAATGCGTAATGCGAACAAGGGATGCTCGGTCAAGGCAATAAGCTCATGCAAAACCGTTTGCAATTTTGTATCGATGGTTGTGCCATTTTTCTCTGTCAGCGTCGTGAGGAGGTATTTGATGGTCGCTTCTCGTTTTTTAACGGCCAAGAGATTTTGAAGTAGCTGTTTAAGCTCAAGTGCCGCGTGCTTGCCGTTATTGGCGGGCAGTGAACAATAGCTAGGGGCATGCGTCTCTTGGTTTAGCCAAGGGCATATTTTCAGCAGTGATTCTTGCTTTTCTTCAGGCAAGCAGTTGTAGAGAATGCTGCAGAATTTTTGGATAACCACTTGTGTTTTATCGGCGATGCTTGGAGCTTGATTGTGCAGGCGAATGCTCGCTCTGTGTGGGATCCCTGAGATCGTGAGTAAGCCGCTCAACGTTAGGCAGGTTGTCTCAATCCCGTCAATCACTGTGCCTGCGTCTGCCTCTTCAAAACAACGGATGCTCCATTTCATACTCTCTTTGGCACGGTGAGCAAAGGTTTCGAGTAGTATTTTTTTTATCAATGCGTCTACTGCAGTATCCAGTGTGAGGGTGGACTGTCGCTCATCAAGCCACCTAAAAACAGCATCGCCAATCGATTGAATGGTGTTTGCTGAATCTGGATCGCTTGGGCCACTGTTTTCAGGCAAGGTGGCCAGAGAGGCTTCGACTTGTTTGCGCTTGGGGGAGTCGATACGAAGAGAGGCAAGGGCCTGTGTGTTTTTTTTGAGCGTGAGCAGCAGTTCGTAAAGTGTTTCTACACTGGGAGAAAGCTCTTCAGCTAAGGCCTTGAGTGCTGCCAGTGAGTTGCGCAATTTCTCAAGGGTAGCGGCTGCTTCTGAAGATGCGGTTTCTTGCGGGAGTAGCCCAAAGGCACTCATGTTACTTGACTAGCTATTTCTCACAAGCAACTGTTCTTCTAAAGATATGGGATAACAGCGAAGTGTAAGTTTATTGTTAACCGTACGCCGTTACGCAGAGATATTCTTCGCTGCTGCCCGGACCCCGCTCTACTAAAGGGAATAGAGCGGTTTAGCCAACAAGAGAGTCAGGATCAGAAAATATCTTTTTCTTAGAGCCGGTGGCACGCAGTACCCAGTACCCGAATCCGCCAGCAAGTAAGGAACCGATAAACACGCCCAGTCGCACCGCAATAGTGCGTTCAATGTCCGAGAAGGCCAGGGTGCCGATAAATAAACTCATGGTAAAGCCCATACCCGTTAGGAGTGCTATCCCCCAGTACTGTGTCCAGGTAACGCCTTCAGGGAGTTTACAGATGCGGGTCGCCACGCCAATCAGTGTCGCCCCCATCACACCAATTTGTTTACCTATAAATAGCCCGACGGCAATACCGACGGTAATGGGCTGGAGGAAAACATCAGTGGTTAAGTTACCAAAGGTCACACCGGCGTTGGCAAAGACAAATAAAGGCAGTACGCCAAAGGTCACCCAAGGGTGGAGGGCATGTTCAAGCTTCTTCAAGGGAGGCTGCCCTTCGTCATTTTTGATTTTAAGCGGGATAATAAAAGCTAATACCACGCCGGCTAATGTTGCATGCACGCCTGATTTTAAGACACACACCCATAAAAATACCCCAATGAGAATGTAAGGAGAGAGGCGGGTAACATTTGCACGGTTCAGCATGACTAATGCCGCGATGGCAACAACACCCACTGCCAACATAAAGATGGATAAGTCGGAAGCATAAAATAAGGCAATAATAATAATGGCGGCCAAGTCATCCAGAATGGCAATGGCAACAAGCGCGACTTTAAGAACAGGGGGAACGCGATCGCCAAGTAACATCAGTACGCCTAGCGCAAAGGCGATGTCAGTGGCCACAGGAATAGCCCAGCCGTGTAAGGCGACCGGATCGTGCCAGTTGATGTAGGCGTAAATTAAACCCGGAACGAGTAGCCCACCAAAGGCGGCGACAGCAGGCAGGGTCAGTTGTTCACGCGAAGAGAGTTTGCCAATCATGATTTCGCGCTTGATTTCAAGGCCCACCAGCAGGAAAAAGACAGCCATGAGGCCGTCGTTAATCCATAAAAGTAGGGGCTTATCGATGATAAGGTCGCCAATTTGTATCACGACCGGGGTGGTTAATAGTGAGTCATACCAAGGGTCTAAACCCGTATTGGCCATAATGAGGGCAACAATGGCAGCCAGCATTAATAGAATGCCGGCTGAGGTTTTCATTTTAAAGAATTTTGTGGCAAGTTGTACGGCAAACACGGATTGGAGGTCCTCGGTCATTAAAATGGCGGATGGCATTTCCGCACTATTTATTATTAAGATTGAGAAGATTGTACTAGGTTGAGGCACTTTTCAAAAGCCCCCAATGTTATATTGCTAACTTTTATGTGTGCGCGTTTCATTATGTAGAGGGATTGCTATTAGCAGGCACTTTCAAAACACATAGCAGGGCGCCACCCAATATAAACAATAAGGTAATGGAGAGAATAGACAAGCGGGGGCTGTCAGTCGTCACCGCAACAATGCCTACCATGACCGGGCCGATGATGGCGGCAAATTTACCAATTAAATTGTAAAAGCCGAAGAATTCCGCACTGCGCGCTTTGGGAATTAAACGTGCATAAAAAGAGCGGCTCAGGGATTGCACGCCCCCTTGGACCAAACCAATGCTGATCGCTAATAAATAAAAATGCCACACTTGCGTGATAAAATAGGCGCCCACCATCACGCATAAATAAATACCCAGCGCGATGAGAATACCGCGTTTTGGCCCAATGCGTTGCCCAAGGTGGCCGAACACCAGCGTGGCCGGGAAAGCCACAAATTGTGTGACCAATAACGCCATCATAAGGTTGCTGGCCAAAAAGCCAAGCGAAAGGCCATAGTCAATCGCCATGCGAATAATAGTGTGCACACCATCAATGTACAGCCAATAAGCAATTAAAAATAACCATATTGTGCGAAACTGTTTGATCGTATGCAGGGTCTTGTTTAAGTGTTGCAAGCCACCTAGCAAGATGTGGCGAAAGGGGGAGGCAGTGGTCTTGGCGGGTGGTTCTTTGACAAAGAAGATAAGGGGCAATGAAAACACCGCCCACCAGATTGCCACCGTGAGAAAAGCAATGCGGATAGCCGTGGCTTGATCCGCAATACCAAAAAATGTGTGGGCATGTACCAGCCAGATATCAAAGGCAAACAGTAGCCCGCCGCCCAAATAGCCTACCGCAAAACCCAATGCGGAAACACGATCAAGTTGCTGCCTTGAAGTGTCTGCCCCACTTTTTGCAACAAACACTAGCAAGGCATCATAAAAAAGATTCCCGCCGGCGAAGCCAAACGCGGCGAGCAAGTAAACGAAAGCCGCTAACCACCAGTGACCTTCAGCGACCCAATACAAGCCCGCGGTCATGATAATGCCTAAGGTGGCAAAGACAATTAAAAAACCTTTACGGCGGCCAGCAAAATCGGCCATCGCGCCAAGCAACGGGGCGACAAGCATTAACAATATGCTGGCGATTGCATTGGCAAGCCCCAAGCGGAAAGTGATTTCAGTGGCACTGATACCGACGTTCCAATATTCTTTAAATAAAATAGGGAAGAAGGCTGCGATAATGACGGTGGCAAAAGCAGAGTTGGCCCAGTCGTATAAGGCCCATGCGTAGATCTGTGAAGTTTGGTTCCTCACGTGCCCTGTGTTTCTGTCTGGTAATCGATGGATGTTGAATCTTTTTCTCGCTGCGTTTTATACGTGCTGACAAATACCAATAAATTAGCAATCACGCCGACCACCAGTGGGGCAATATCAAAAGGGGTTTGTAATAAGTATTCCCAGATCAGCACGGCAGACACACCGGCAAGCGTGCTGCTATAAAGCACGCGTGGATGCGCGACAAAACCGAGCAGGGCGGCGACAAGCGGTACTAATATGATCGGCGCCCAGAACGTCCAACCGAGCACCATGATTTCAAGCACGCTGGCAATGCTGAGCGCAAATACCACGGCAAGCGTGCCGGTTAAAAAGGTGAGTATTCTGGCTAAAGCAAGTTTGCGGCTGGCATTCAGTGGGTTTTTCTTTTTAAGCGGCACCACCACGTCATTTGTGAAGGCGACGGCGGCGCTATTTAAAAAAGAATCGGCTGACGACATCACGACAGCGATAATGCCAGCAATCAGCAATCCTTTTAAACCCACAGGCATGACTTCGTCAATCATGTAAGGGATCGCTAGATAAGGATCAATATCCGCATTAAGGCTGACAGCAAATAGCCCCAGACAGCCGACGATCGCAAAAAAAGGAATTGAGAAAAGGCCGCTCCATAGCGTGCCACGCGCAACATGTTTTATATTTTTACCAATTAATAAACGTTGCACGTAAGGGGGCACGAGTGCCTCGCCTAATACAAACGTGAGAAATAACGACAATACGGCGACAACACTCATATGCCCAAAGAGATCCAAGTGGCCCGCGGGCAACGTTACTTGTAGGGTGTCTAAGCCGCCCACGGCGAGCCAGCCTAAAATAAAGAGCAGTGGAAAGCCCAGCGCTAAGATGCCAAATTGCAATACATCGGTGAGCACCACTGCACGCATGCCGCCTAATGTGCTGTACGTGATCAGAATGCCAAAGCCAATCAAAATGCCCCATAGATGGGGGATGTCTAAAAATAAATTAAAGATATAACCAATGGCGCTCACTTGCGCGCCTGCGACGCCCGCACAAGCGGGTACGGCAAGAAAGCCAGCGAGTAATTTGCCTGGGCGCCCGTACGCTTTGGCCATGATGTCACCCACCGAAATCGCATCGCGAAATTTTTCTAAGCGGGGCACAATGATTTTAGCCACCATGATTTCTTTGAGGCTAAAACCCCACAAGATCACAATGTAGGCGACGCCCCAGCTAAAGACTTTCTCGGCATTGCCCATGGTGAAGCCGCCACCGATGAAAGAGGCAGAGAGGGTGGCGAAGATAATAATGGCCGGGAAGGAACGGTCGGCAACAGAGTAATGGCTTAAGTCCCGAATGCCGCGGCTGGCGTACATGCCAATTGCAAGCATGGAAAGGAGATAAATTGAAACAATAATAATATCAAGATCTAGCATGGTAACCTGATTATACGCTGATTTTTAGCTTATTTGAGAAAATACGCGGATGTAAACCTTTTCCAAATAAATAAAGTTATTTTTATAACTTAAGAAAGGTTTTTTTTTGAGCAGATTGAAATTTCACACGATTTCGGAGGCGCTGTTTCGCTCACGCAGCGGCCTATTTTCTGTGCTTGCAAGGATCAGCTACGCCTTCATTAAGAAGGGGGAAGCGTGCCCTGCCAGCTTGTTAGAACAGGCGCGACAAACTGCAAGATGCTGGGGTCGAGGCCTGGGAGGGCAAGAAATCGAGCCGTCAGTTTGAGAGCCTCGCCTTTGTCCTTGTTCTCAAGGCTGTTAAGCAGTGCTTTTAGGATCTGACAGCTGTCTTGCCAGTTGCGATACTGGTTGTAGGGCGGTGGCGCATCAGGAAAGGGCAGAAACCGCTCAAAAGCCTTCAAACGAAGGGGAGGGGCGATCATGATGGCAAGCTGCTTCATGAGCACCTGGGCGGCGTCAAAGCTTGCAGCAGACGCCTGCCTGCCATCTGTTCGGTCAAAGAGCCACAGGTAAATCGTGTACTGTTGGTCGGTAGAGACATGTGGCACAAGCCGTGCTACGAGCAGGCAGTGTATGGCCTTGGTGTCAGGCAAGGGGATCGCCTGCAGGTAGTCCGTAAAAAGACGCTGGAAAACGGTTGACCACTGCCGTGTGGCAGTGAACGAGGCAGAGTGGTGCCTGAGCAGTGCGCATGCTTCACCTTCCTCTTCTGGGAGGGGGGGAGCTCGCCTTTGCAGCATCGCACAAAGCTGAGCAGGGTCTTCTTCCGCCTGTGCTTGCGCAATAAGCGCTTGGAGCGGGTCATCCTGCGTGGATTGATCAGTCATGATGCCTGGCAGGCACGAATATCACAGGAAAAAGTAGTGAAAACAAAGTGAAAGACGTTCTTGGGAAGTAACGGCTTTAACGAGCAGAGTGATTATCTCGTTTTGTCAATTAGCGTTTCTTATCTCTCTAGGCATATAGGGTAACATCGGCGTGTATGTTGCTCAGTCATCGTTCACAGAGGATCTTTTTCTGGGAGATGTGCTAAAAAAATGAGAGTAGGGGCGACCGTGGGTCGCCCGCTAAAGCGTAAACAAAGCTACTGTTTGGTGTCTGTGCCGTTTGTAATACGTTTGTGCACTTCTTCACGGTGTATGGGGACGTCTTTAGGCGCGTCAATACCAATGCGCGCTTGCCCACCTTCAACCTTTAGTAGCGTGACACTGATGTTGGCTTCTCTACCAATGACCACACTTTCGCCCATTTTCCTAGTTAAAACTAACATCTTCACCTCCGTATCAAATGGTGACTAAATTGATGAAAGTGATCTAAACACAACAAGGGACATTTTAATATGCCTATATTTGCAGGCAGTTATAGGGTGGTATATCATGAGGCGAAAAAGAGAGGCTGTTTTTGCCTGTTATTTTAGTGGGCAAAAACACACATACAATACTTGTTTCGAGTTTTATTGATCGAAAGAAGCGAACAGCCGCTGGCCGTTAATGGAATAAGGAGAAATGCACGGTGCACCAGGAGCAAAAGACCCCACACCTTGAAGAAGTGTCTTGGGAAGCTGTCAGGGAAGGTGTACGACAGGTTAACAAGGAATTTGCAGATATCATTGATGAGGTGGATCCCAGCAAAGCGTTTACCTTCGTTAAAGCACGCTATCCCTTTGGCAGTAACATTCTTCAGCAGGGGGTATTGCAACTGCCTACCTCTGCACGAGAAACCGCCGCACTCACCGACACACAGATCCCTCAAGGCATTCAAGCGAAGCTGACGTATAGCGCCGTGCCCATTGGTGTGGTGTTAAATAAATCCGTTGAGGTGTTTTTTGAAGCCGCTGATCGTGTGATGCCCTCTAAACTATTTGAGCAAGGTGCGTTGCTTGGGTTATGGGAGTTTTTTGATCCACCTTCTCCTCAATTTGCGCAAGACGTTTGGAATCTGTCTGCCGGTGCGCGCACCACTTTTTTATTGCCTAAAGTATCCGATAACACGGCACACGCAAGATTGCGACGTGATTATAATGTGATGGGTTATCCGCCACGTTCTTTACTTGAGCACAAAAATATATTTTCTAAGATCAATGAACACACAGAAGATGATTCAACGTGGATGTGCGAAATTTTATTTTTAACAAACCAATGGCTTGAAGGCGTGGACAATGAGTTAGTGCGTTTGAAATTAGAAAAATACTGTTTGCTTGAGGCCTGGCGTCAGTCGTATAACTGCCGTATTCAAATGAGCTACGATGTCGCTTGGGAAGAGTTTTCAAAACTGATTGCACGGCGCCATTTAAAACTACAGCCTTACACCATCAATACGATTAAACACTTGCTTGCCATCGCGGATGGCGTTTTTCCTGGGTTTCAACCCAGCAACGGATGCGAGCAAGCGGCGCCCGTCGCGAGTATACAGAAAGCTTATATTGACTCTTATGGTCTAAAAAGCTATGCCCCCATTGTGATGCAACCGTATCATCTTGATGGCCCAGGTGCCTACGTTTATTACTCGCTGGCATTGCCAACATTGGTTGATTTTGCAAGCATGCGTAATGCGCCCAGTAACATGGCGTGGTTGCGTGAAATTCGTATGTTAATGGATGTGCTGCAACGTGTTTTAGAAGACAAACCTATTAACTTCGAATACTTCCACTCTGATAAAGATCATTTTGGTGAAATCAGAAGCACAATAGAGATGCTGGAAGAAGATAAAAAACTCATGGCATACCCTCAAGAGTATGGGGTGCGCACTTTTCCAGAAAATAGCCCCTTTTTCAAAGGGTGTATTCGCATTTCATTGCAGTGATCTGAATATCCGATCAGGCAAGATGCTCATTCATCACCGTTTCATCACCGTGCTGCATTTTACAATGCGTTTCTTTCATAAAGCATGCAACAATTAAGCTTAATCCAAATGAGATGGGGAATATTTTAACCGCCGTACTGTAATCTTTCATGCCATGAGCACCTTGTGACACACTGGGGTTTTCAATCAGTACGCCAAACAGTATTTGGGCAAACGCAGCGGTGAGCATAATGATGATGGAAGCAATGCCTAACGAGATACCAGACAGCTTGCTTGGGTTGTTTTCAACTATCGAGGGGTAAGCGATAGTTTGCGTGCTGGCAGCAAAACCCAATAGTGATAATAAAATTGAAATTTGTAGAAACGATAAATTGGGCACGTAAAAAATACACATTGCCAGAAAGCATGATGAGAGGGAACCTAAAATCATCGGGCGCTTTCGTTGCCGGAGGTGATCGGATATCCAGCCGCAGGCACTAAAACCAATAATCGAGCTAATAAAAATCATGCCGCTTGCTGTTGCAGCTTGTGAAGAAGAAAGCCCGTGTGCATGGAGCAAATAACTATATCCCCACAACGCGGCAAAAAGCATAATGGGTAAGCTCAGCAGCGCGACATACAATCCAGACAACCAATTTTGGACGTTTTTTGCTGCGAGCGTCACATCTTTCCAATAAGATGAAAAAGAAAAGGCTGTGTGACTGAATGAATTTTTCTGCGGCAAGGTGACCAGGCAGTGGTACAAAATAGCAAAAATAATAACGCCCACGCCGACATTGACAAAGAGTGCATTTTTCCAGCCAACAAGCTCAATAAGCGCGTTAAGTGGTGCTTGCGAAATACTGCTACCGATGAAGGCTATGGTGAGTGTGAGCCCCATTAACAAGCCCGCTTTTTCTGTTGAAAACCACTGCGAGATAAGTTTAAAGCAACTCAGCAGCGCAAAAGCATGTGCGGCGCCTGTGAGAAAGCGTGCTGTTAATGTGAGTGCGAAATGAGTGGAAAGGGTGATCACAAAAGTAGACAGCACCATGATAGCCAGGCCAACTAAAATGAGCTTGCGCACGGGGTAGCGATCGAGCAATAGCCCCACGGGAAGCATGAGTAAGGCGTCAGCAATGAGGTAGCTTGCCGAGAGCACACCTAACTTTTCTGGACTCACTGAAAAATATTCCATGAGTATGGGACCCATAACATTGAACATGCTCATTTGGAAAAAGGCATAAAAAGGGAAGAGGGCGGCGGCAAAGCATATCAAATAAAGTGCGAGAGGAGAGGATGTGCTTTGTGAACGCATAAAAGAGGGCGGCAAGACTGCTAAGAGAAATTTAAGTAAGTGGATTTGACTTTGCTTGTGGCATCTTCATAGATGTCTTGATTAAGCGAAAAAGAAAAATGATGATCAGTATGATAACAGCCTGTTTCAATGGTCACGATGTCAGCGGCTTTTTCAGATGCTGCTGTTAGAAAGGCGTGCATGCGTGCCAACCTTTTATCAATAAGGTGTTTGGCAATATATTTTTCTTCCTCTGTGGGAGGAGTGGATTGAGGCGTGAACAAGGCCTGGATTGAATTACTCAATGACGCAAAAACACTTCGAGAAAGGCGTATTTCTTGTGGTGATAGTGCAGGTAGATATTGGCTGTAAAGCGTTTCGCTGATGATATACAGCTGATAATATCTGACGCGCATTACATATTCACTATTGCGTTCAACATCGGCCTCTCCTGTTTTATTAAATAGGGTGCTCACGGATGCGGTAAGGTAGTCCGCATAATGGGACAAAATATCTTTTTTGACAGGGTGAGCAGAGATATCAATTAATTTATCTGCTGGCGTACATAGATAATTATCTGGCCGAAACTTATGCAGCTTATTGTTGTGTGTGATCAAAATAGCAATGTCGTCAAAAACAGCCGGGTAATGTTGCTTCAATGTTTTGAGTAAAGCATCTGCATAAGCTTTTTCAATGTCGTGTTTGTCAACATTCGCTTTTTCGGGGAAACCAACGTAGCAGTAAAAGCGTTTTAAATTTTTATAGAGATAACGTTTGTCTTCGAGTAGTTCGAAACCAAAAGGGGAAATAACATCAAGCCCAAGTGCATACTGGGCATCGACTTCTTGGCAAACACCTTGCAGCAATTTTCGCCATAAGCCGTTATTGAAGGGTTGCGAAAAAAGCGTGTCAGCGGGTGTTGCCTTGGGAGGCGTGGCAAGGGGGGGATTGTGAGCGGCTTGATTCATGCTGAGCTGATGGTAATAAGTAGTGGCGATGAGTACACGCTGGAACAGTCATCGCCACTGCCATGATTTCCTGAAACTAGCTGCCGCGCACAACCAAGCAGTAGTTTGCTACCATCCCTAAAACATTATTTACCTCATAATTGATAGAAGCAATTTCGTGGATATCACCGTCTGCTTTCGCCTTTTCAAGACTGGCATCGCCAACAGCGACTAACCCAAAGTAAGAATTAACGCAGGCACGGCCTGTTTTCGTATTTTTAGCGTCACCGGATTCTATGCCCATGGTGGTTTCAGTGTAGAGAAACCCGCGTGGGTGGTAGCTTGCGCAGGCTGAGACTGCCAGGGCGGCTACGATAAGGATAAGTTTTTTAATCATGATGTGCTCCTAAAATTGAATAAAAAAGGTAGTGGGGACCTTCGGAAAGGAGCATACCATGCTTCAAGAGGGATGGGGAATAAGTGAAAGCATAATTAGAGGCGACAAGAGACTCTATGTATTTGTATAATGGGAGGTTGACACTTTGCGAGAGTGGCGGAATTGGTAGACGCGCTGGATTTAGGTTCCAGTGGGGCAACCTGTGAGAGTTCGAGTCTCTCCTCTCGCACCAGTATTTTAGAGAGAAAATAATTTTAAGTTTTTGATTTTAAAAATATTAGAGGCAACATGGGTATTTCGGTTAATCTCAGTAAAGGCAAAGATCTTGAACGCGAACTGCGTATTACAATCCCTGATCAAAAAATTGAAGAAGGGGTCGCTACGCGCATAAATAAGTTAAGTCAAACAGCTAAAATGGACGGATATCGGCCGGGTAAGGTGCCTTTGGCCGTACTCCAAAAGCGTTACGGTGCTCAATTGCGGAACGAGGTGCTTGATGAAGCCATGCGAGATGGTTTTATTGAAGCGATCACAGCAGAAAAACTTCAGCCAGCAGGCGCGCCCACGTTTGAGTTAAAAACAAACATAGCCGGTAAAGATGTTGATTTTGTCGCCACGTTTGAAGTGATACCCGAGGTGAGCTTGCCTGATTTAAGCAAAATTAAGCTTGAAAAATGGGTGGCTGACATTACCGAAGCTGACATTGATCATGAATTAGACACCTTGTTAAAAAATTTAGCGAAGTGGGAACCCGTGACACGTGCTGCCAAAGCAGGTGATCAAGTCACGATCAAGTACACGGGGGAGCCTGATGGCCACGCCTCGCCTTTTGCAGAAGACAAGCCCTTAACCGTGGTGTTAGGGCAGCCCGCTATTTTTGACTTGCATGAATCATTAAAAGGTGTGAAGTCGACTGAAAGCCATGAGCTTAACATCACCTTACCAAAAGATTTTAATCCCGCTGATTTAGCAGGCAAACCTGCTACCTTGCAAGTGAAGGTGGAAGAGGTTGCTGAAGAGAAAATACCGGAAGTCAATGATGAGTTTTTGAAGTTAATACAGTGTAAAGACTTGGCTGAATTGCGTCAGAAAGTAGCTGATCGTTTGAAGCAAAATTTGGAACAAGCGGTACAGAATCACTTAAAAACGCACTTATTTGAAGGACTATTAAAAATCAGCAAATTCAATGTGCCTAACGTATCGGTGCAAGAAGAGATCGCACACCGCAAGCAGCAGATTGCTGCTAACTTGCAACAACATGGTGGGCAGCAGGCGATCCCTGAGTTGCCCGATGACATGTTTGTCGAACAAAGTACGCGACAAGTGAAGTTGGGTTTTCTCTCTTCTGCGGCCATCAAAGAATTTGAGATCAAATTGGATCAAGAAAAGTTGGAGGAGCGTCTTCAGCAAATTGCCAGTATGTACAATGACCCTGAGTCTGTGATGCAGACCTTGCGCCAAGATCGCGGGCAATTACAGCAGATACAATCCATGGTCGTAGAAGAGCAGATTGTAGCGGCGTTATTGTCACGCGTTAAAATAAAAGAGAAAAAATCAAGCTACGAAGAGGTGATCTCAGCCTCACAAAAAGATCAGAATAACGCATCATAATAAGTTATAGTCGAAAGGAAACAACCATGTTACATACCGTAAAACCTAATCTTATTGGCGCCGGAACGAGCGCTTCACTGACACAGGCCTCGACCATGGTGCCGATGGTGGTGGAGCAAAGTGCGCGTGGTGAGCGTGCCTATGATATTTATTCTCGTCTTTTAAAAGAACGGGTTATTTTTTTAGTGGGCCCGGTTGAAGACCATGTCGCCAATTTGATTATTGCGCAATTATTGTTTTTAGAGTCTGAAAATCCAGATAAAGATATTCATTTCTATATTAATTCGCCAGGCGGCTCGGTCACAGCAGGTTTAGCGATTTACGACACCATGCGGTTTATTAAGCCCGACGTGAGCACAATGTGCGTGGGCATGGCGGCCAGCATGGGTGCCGTGTTGCTGGCAGGGGGAGCCGCTGAAAAGCGTTATTGCTTGCCACATTCTACAATGATGATCCACCAACCGTTAGGGGGATACCAAGGCCAGGCAAGTGATATTGAAATTCATGCCAATGAAATTTTGCGCGTCAAAAAAGAATTGAATCGTATTCTTGCTGCGCATACGGGCAAGCCGATTGAAAAAGTGGAAGAAGATAGCAATCGCGATAATTTTATGAATGCAGAAGCGGCCGTTAACTATGGTTTGGTTGACAAGGTGTTGGCTTCGCGCGCGGAGAAGTAAGTAGTAGTGAGTCAATCTGAAGATAACAACGGTCAAGACCCAATTGCATGTGCCTTTTGTGAGAAAACCCAAGAGGAAGCACGTAAATTAATTGCCGGTGCAAATATTTATATTTGCGATGAATGCATTGAATTATGCAATGATATTTTGCATGAAGAGCTTCGTGGTGAAGAAGATCAAGCTGATCAAGCGCCTTTGCCTAAGCCGCGTGAAATTAGCCACATTCTGGATGACTATGTGGTGGGGCAAGCGGCGGCAAAAAAATCATTAGCCGTTGCCGTTTACAATCATTATAAACGCCTGCACACGCTCGACTTCCAAGATGAAGAGTCTGTTGAACTCAATAAAAGTAATATCTTATTAATTGGGCCGACTGGCAGTGGTAAAACGCTGTTGGCGCAAACCTTAGCACGCTTGTTAAATGTGCCTTTTGTGATGGTGGATGCCACCACGCTTACCGAAGCCGGTTATGTGGGAGAAGACGTCGAAAATATCATCCATCAGTTACTGCAAAAATGTGACAACAATGTGGCCAGAGCAGAGCGGGGCATTATTTATATTGATGAAATTGACAAGATCTCACGCAAAAGCGATAGCCCGTCCTTAACGCGCGATGTGTCAGGTGAGGGTGTGCAGCAAGCACTCCTGAAGTTGACCGAAGGCACCGTCGCCTCTATCCCACCGCAAGGTGGTCGTAAGCACCCACAACAACAAGATGCCATACAAGTGGATACCGCCAATATATTGTTTATTTGTGGCGGTGCTTTTGCGGGTTTAGAAAATATTGTGCGCGAACGTATGGATGCCGTGGGTGTCGGTTTTGCCGCAGAGGTAAAGAGTAAAAGCGATTTTGCGGGTATCGGTGAAATTTTAAAGCAAGCCCAACCAGAAGACCTGATTAAATTTGGGTTAATCCCCGAGTTTATTGGTCGATTGCCGATCATGGCAACGCTGGATGCGCTAGATGAAACGGCGTTGATTAATATTTTAACGGAACCTAAAAACGCATTAGTGAAGCAATATCAGAAATTATTTGAGATGGAAGATGTCACCTTGACGCTGACGGATGATGCGCTGCATGCTATTGCGGTAAAAGCATTAGCACGTAAGACAGGTGCACGTGGGTTGCGTTCGATTTTAGAAAATATTTTGTTGAATACGATGTATGAATTACCTTCATTAACAGACGTTTGTGAAGTGGTGGTCAATCAAGCGGTTGTAAACGGTGAAATTGACCCCATATTAATCTTTGGTAAATCTGAGCAGCAAGCAGCTTAAGCTAGACTTTATTCGAAACGCTAACGGTAGCAGCGAATTGCTTTGTTGTTGTGCTGCTCGAATCCTCATGGACTAAGGTGTCCATTGCGGCTGAAGCGCTACTCACGCCTTGCACTTCACTCGCCACAGCGCGTTTCGAATGAAGTCTATTACTTTAGGAGTAAGGTAAGGCTATTTGTGGCGTTGTGTTGCTTTGTTGCTGCGCTGAGCTGCTAAACTAATAAGAAGCGATACCTAGGCATGGCTTTGCTGCTGAAAATAAAACTTCTTTAAAAACAAATAATTGAAACAGGATGATCAATCCCCATGACTGATAAATTACTTCCCGAAACAAATGACTCAGCGGATGTGCCCATATTGACCTTGCGTGATGTGGTTGTGTTTCCCCATATGGTGATCCCTTTATTTGTTGGTCGAGAAAAATCAATCAACGCGCTTAATCAAGCAATGAGCGGCAACAAAAAAATCTTGTTGGTTGCACAAAAAGAAGCGTTAGCAGACGAGCCAGAACGTGCAGATATCTATGACGTCGGTACGGCTGCCACTATTTTGCAGTTGCTTAAATTACCCGATGGTACGGTGAAGGTACTCGTTGAAGGTGCTCATCGCGAACGCATTTTAAATGTGACGGATGACCATGGTTATTTTGCCGCCCAAACGACACCCCTCGAAACAGTTTTTCTGGACGCCCGTGAAAATGAAGTCTTGACGCGCTCGTTACTTAACCAGTTTGAGCAATACGCCAAATTAAATAAAAAAATTCAGGCGGAAGTATTGCCTGCGCTTGCCAGCATTGAAGATCCAGAGCGCTTGGTCGACACGATTGCGGCACACATGACGATTAAAGTGCCTGAGAAGCAGGGTGTGTTGGAAGAAGCTGATTTACGCAAACGCTTAGAGTTGGTCATGGAGCTCATCGAAATTGAGATTGACTTGCTTGAGGTAGAGAAACGCGTGCGCGGCCGCGTCAAAAAGCAAATGGAAAAAAGTCAGCGCGAGTATTATTTGAATGAACAGATTAAGTCTATTCAAAAAGAATTAGGTGAGATGGATGAAGCCCACAATGAATTGGAAGAATTCACCAACCGCATTGAGAAGGCGGGCCTCCCTAAAGAAGCAGAGAAAAAAGCCAAAGCAGAATTAAGCAAGTTAAAACTGATGTCGCCCATGTCGGCTGAAGCAACTGTCTCACGCAGCTATTTAGATTGGATCCTGAACGTACCTTGGAAAAAACACTCTAAAATTAGCCATGATTTACAAAAAGCAGAGAAAGTACTCGACAAAGAGCATTATGGTTTAGAAAAGGTCAAAGAGCGTATCTTAGAATACCTCGCGGTGCAGCAGCGCGTGCGTAAGCTCAAAGGGCCAATTTTATGTTTGGTGGGGCCGCCGGGTGTGGGTAAGACTTCTTTAGGCGAGTCCATTGCACATGCTACCAATCGTAAGTTTGTGCGCATGGCGTTGGGTGGGGTGCGTGATGAAGCTGAAATACGAGGTCATCGTCGTACTTACATCGGCTCGATGCCAGGTAAAATTATTCAAAAGCTCAGTAAAGTCGGTGTGCGCAATCCGCTTTTCTTGCTGGATGAAATTGACAAAATGGCCATGGATTTCCGAGGCGATCCGGCTTCTGCGTTACTTGAAGTGCTTGATCCTGAGCAGAATAACGCCTTTAACGATCATTACCTTGAAGTCGATTATGATTTATCTGAAATCATGTTTGTGACGACGTCAAACTCAATGAATATTCCTGCGCCTTTGTTAGATCGTATGGAAGTCATCCGTTTAGCGGGTTACACCGAAGATGAAAAAGTCAATATTGCTTTACAGCATTTACTCCCCAAGCAGTTTAAGGTTCACGGCATTAAAGAAAATGAGCTTGCCTTCAGTGAGGAAACCATGCGGGAAATTATCCGCTACTACACGCGCGAAGCGGGTGTGCGTAACTTAGAACGTGAGATTGCTAAAGTGTGCCGTAAAGTGGTGAAGGAATTGCTCGAAGCGAAAGGGAAAACCCCTAAAATCATTCTAGACAAAGAAAGCCTTGAGAAATACCTAGGGGTACACCGTTTCCGTTATGGTTTAGCGGAAGAATATGATCAAATAGGGCAGATCAATGGTTTGGCCTGGACAGAGTTTGGTGGTGAATTATTAACCATTGAAGCCGCTGTTGTGCCGGGTACGGGTAAGACCATGCAAACCGGCCAGCTGGGTGACGTGATGAAAGAGTCGATCCAGGCCGCGATGACGGTCGTACGCACTCGTGCGGAAAGCTTAGGCTTGCATAAAGATTTTTACGAGAAAATAGATGTGCATATTCATGTGCCAGAAGGGGCAACCCCTAAAGATGGCCCGAGCGCGGGCATTGGCATGTGCACGGCCTTGGTGTCGGTATTAACCAACATTCCGGTGCGTGCCGATGTGGCCATGACCGGTGAAATTACCTTGCGCGGTGAAATATTGCCTATCGGTGGCTTAAAAGAAAAATTGCTCGCTGCACGCCGGGGTGGCATTAAAACCGTTATTTTGCCTGAAGAAAATATGCGCGATATCAAAGAGATCCCTGACAATATTAAGGAAAACTTAGATATTCGCCCAGTGAAATGGATTGATGAAGCTTTAGAGATTGCTTTATCAGGCCAGCCTGCGCCAAAAGTAACTCAAAACGAAGAAGACATACCTTCCGTTTTGAAGAAGCACAATAAAGGGGAGGGCAAGCCTCCCAGTATTCGTCCGCACTAGGGCCCTTATGGGCGGTCACAGGGGGCCGCCCCTACAAGATGATGCATCAGAGATTAGGATATATCCCTGCAAATGATTCTCCCTGTGCCCTCTGTGCTTGCTTTTTAAGAGATCTAGGGTGCTTGTGTAGGGGCGGGTCCCTGTGGGCGCCCCTCAGGGCCCGCGGTCGTTTTTCTAGGAAAACCCTCTGTCTCTGCCCTTTAAGGGCTTGCGTTTGAGCCTGTCCGTGAGGTACCCTTCTCAGCAATTCTAGGGCGAGCGTCACTCGTTTAAGGATAATCAAAATCCACCAACACAAAGAGGACAATTAATGAATAAAGCTGAATTGATCGACATAGTGGCTGATGCAGCCGATCTTTCTAAAGCGGCTGCAAATCGCGCTGTGAATGCAGTATTTGAAAGCATCGCTGATGGCCTCAAAGAGAATGAAGCAGTGGCGTTGCCGGGTTTTGGCACTTTCACTGTTAAAGACCGCGCCGCTCGCACGGGCCGTAACCCTAGAACAGGGGAAGCGATTCAAATTAAAGCGAGTCGTGTACCGGGCTTCAAAGCTGGCAAAACCTTGAAGGATGCCGTAAACTAGCCTGCTTTTTAGGTATCTGTATGGGTGCTTAGCTCAGCTGGTAGAGCGTCGCCCTTACAAGGCGAATGTCGGGGGTTCGATCCCCTCAGCACCCACCATACAAGAAGTGACCTGAATATATGTTATGGAGTGGTAGTTCAGTTGGTTAGAATACCGGCCTGTCACGCCGGGGGTCGCGGGTTCGAGTCCCGTCCACTCCGCCACGTTTTATTTTGCCTCTTCCACATTAGACAAGTACTGCGAAGAAAAGGACAACAGCATGCTAGAATCGATTCGTAAGCGCTCCACGGGTGTGGTTGCCTGGATTATTGTTGGATTAATTGGTGTGGCTTTTGCGCTTGTCGGTGTTGAAGGCTTTTTAGGCGGCAGCGGCACGGAAGTGGTTGCGAAAATCAATGGCGATAAGATCACACGCTATGAGTGGGACATCGCTTACGAGCGTTTACGCCGCGCGCAGCAAATGCAATTTGGCAATGAGTTTTATATTGATGACGTGGTTGAGCGTCAACTGCGTGAGCAAGCCTTACAAGATTTAATCCAGCGAGAAGTGCTGGTCAACGGTGCTAAGCGCAGCGGTATTCGTGTTGCGCAATCCAGTATCGATGAAATTATTCTTAGCATTCCTGACTTCCAGCTTGACGGCCAATTTTCCCCTACTGTGTATCGTGAAGTATTGGCGATGTCTGGTTTTACCAACGAAGAACTACGTGATGATATTGCGCTGAATCTATTAACCGCGCAGCTGGAATATAGCTTGCGAGATAGCGCGTTTGTGACACCAGAAGAAATGGATGACATTATTGCGCTGACCCAGCAAACACGCGAAGTCAACTATGCCATTCTCCCCGCAGAAAATTATAAAAATAGGGATGTCAGCGATGAAGACATCCAACAGTACTATGAACTGCATCAATTAGAATTCCTCCTGCCAGAGCAAGTCAGCATTGAATATATCGCACTATCACTAGACGATATTAAAGAAACGATTACCCTCACAGAAGAAGACATTGCGCTATATTACGAGGCACATTTAACTCAATATACTTCAGGTGAACGACGCCGCTTAGCTCATATTTTCATCGAAACGGCAGGCGTGGATGAAGAAATCGTGCGCGATAAACTGGCAGAAGTGGATGACGCATTGGTTGCGCAACAAGATTTTGCAACAACCGCTGAAAACTTTTCTGAAGATTTTGCAACGGCCAATAACGGTGGTGATTTGGGTTGGATCATGCCCGGTGACATGCCACCTGTTTTTGAAGAAGCCGCATTTGCACTTGAGGCAGAAGGTGATATTTCTGCGCCTGTACAAGGTGAGTTTGGTTATCACATTATTAAGTTGGCTGAACTGCAACCTGCCGTTGTCGCGCCACTGGCAGAAGTACGCGAGATGATTGAAACCAATTTATTGCAAGAGCGTGCCGAAGCCATATTTTATGACCAAGATGAACGTCTTGCTGAACTCAGCTACGACATTCCCGATTCATTAGAAGAGGTGGGTGAGATACTAGGTTTACCAGTGCAAAGCACCGATTTCTTCACCTTAGCAGAAGCTAATGATACGCCGATCACGCAATATACCCGCACGCGCGCCACAGCATTTTCTGAAGAAGTGTTGGTGCACGATGAAAACAGCGATGTGATAGAGCTTGAGCCAGGCTTGCATGTGGTGTTGCGCGCAAAAGCATACCAACCCAGTCGCCTCGAGCCTATTGATGATGTGCGCAGTTTGATAGCCGCTAAGATCACTGAGCAAAAAGCCAAAGAGGCGGCGCAAGCTGCTGGGGAAGCGATTTTGGCACGTCTGCAAGCAGGCGACACACTTGCCGATGCTGCTGCTGACGCGAGTGTGACTTGGGAAACCGCTGCCTTACAGCGTGATAATGCTGGCAGTATTGAGTTTGGTTTAGTGCAAGCGGCGTTCCGTTTACCCAAGCCGCAAGAAGCGGGCGCGCCTGTTTATGATGGCTTTGAGCTTGCCTCGGGTAACTACGCGGTGGTGGTTTTACACGCCGTTATCCCGGGCACAGTTGAAGAAGCTGACTCAGACGACTTATTCAGCCTGTATGAGCAGGGCTTTAGCGATAACTTAGGCCGCCTAGATTATGAGCTCTACGTGCGTACCCTCATGGATCAGATGAAAATCAAAGTCATGGGGCAAGACGAAAGGGTTGTTTGATTCGCTTGACGCACCGCTATCAAGCCAGGTGCTTCCCCGGCATCTCATGCCTAATTTATTAGCTATTATGTGATTAATGAGCGCTTTAAATTTACCATAATTATTTTTTATGGTAAATTTAAAGCGCGCCAACCTATTTTGACTTCTAAATAAATACATTGTTATTTAGTTATATATATTTATAACAATTTGGTTATAACTGGATCAATTAAACATCAATGTCATAAATATTTATTATATATTACAGCTAGTTGTTTGTTTTAATAGCCTTACTATTTTAATGGGTTAGTTATCTAGCAAAATTGGGTCATGATTAAATATACAGCCGAGAAAAACCCGCATATCAAAAGAATTAGCAAGCATTCTGAAAAGTTGCCTATTGCAGAAGAGGAGCTTCAATCTTGCCTGACAGAAGATATTAAGAGATTAAAGTATCAAAGTCGGACGGCGCAGGAGATTGAGGATACCGCTGTGCTGCACTGGGGGCAACGCAAGTTACTCTTATCGGAAATAGAGTTCTTAAATACTTACGGTAGTGGTAATCAAACTGTTCTTTACGTGGGGGCGGCGCCCGGCTTGCATATTCCTTATCTGGCAGCGTTATTTCCGAGTTATCAGTTTATTTTATATGATCCAGTTGATTTTGGGATCAGTCCTAGCGCGTGTATCACCTTATACCAAGAGTATTTCACACCAGAAACGGCTAAAGCCTACGCGGAGCAATACCAAAGCAAAGATCTCTTATTTATTTCTGATATTAGAACGGGTGATGGATACGATAAAACCACCGAAAGCAGAGCGGAATATGATGTGTTTGATAAGCAAGTTCTCGATGATCTTGATCTCCAAAAAACATGCCATCACATCTTAAAACCAGCGAAAAGCTTGTTAAAGTTTAGGCTACCTTATGAGGAGAAAGCGCCCCTTGAATACTTAGACGGTGAAGCTTATTTTCAAGCATGGGCACCGCCTGCGAGTACAGAAACACGCTTAGTGCCGCATGGTTTCCAAACAAAAACATATGATCCTACAGAATATGAGGAACAAATGTATTACTTCAATCAAGTCATGCGAGCTTCTCTTTATCCTCATGGCATTGATATCAGTGATATCAATGATGCGCAAGGCCTTGATCATTGTTATGATTGCGCGCGAGAAATTGGGATAGTGCGTGCCTATCTAAGCAAACAGAACAATCTAAAAGGCAAAGCATTGCACGATGCTATTATTGAGATGTCTAAAGAAATTTCACAAAAGATAAGCCAGCCTAATCAGCCTCATACTCTGCGCAGTAGAACTATTCAGCACCGCAAAAAACTAAAGCACAAAGCAGAAGCAATGCGTGCTCAAGAGGCCTCAAGCCGCTTAGCAGGCAGCATAAGTTAAGGTTCACTCGATCCCGACGCCCCCCACAATATGAAAGCCACTGTCAACGTGGATGTTTTCGCCGGTGATCCCGGCGCTCCAGTCTGAGCATAAAAACGCAGCGGTGTGCCCCACATCTTCAATAGAGATGTTGCGGCGTAGCGGGACAATGGCTTCATTTTTATCTAATAACTTCCGAAAATCTTTAATGCCTGAGGCAGCCAACGTGCGGATAGGGCCGGCAGAAATCGCGTTGACGCGGATCCCCTTGGGGCCTAAGCTGCTTGCCATATAGCGCATATTCGCCTCTAGGCTGGCCTTTGCCACACCCATGACATTGTAATTCGGTACCGCGCGTTCAGCGCCAATATAGCTAAGCGTGAGGAGGGCACCGTTCCGGCCTGCCATCATCGGTGCGCCTGCTTTCGCCAGTGCGGCAAAGCTGTAGCTGCTGATATCATGCGCGATGTTAAAGCCTTCTCGCGTAACATTTTCTAAATAATCCCCGGCAATTTGATCGGCCGGCGCAAAGGCAACGGAATGGATAATAATATCCAAGCCATCCCAATGCTGTTTTAAGCCGTCAAACACGGCCGTGATCTCTTCATCACTGCTGACATCACAAGGAAAGGCAAGCTCCGAACCCCAGCCGGCCGCCATGTCGGTGACGCGATCTTTGAGCTTGTCATTTTGGTAGGTGAACGCGAGTTCGGCACCGGCTTCATGCATCGCCGCTGCAATACCGGCCGCAATAGAGCGTTTACTTGCCAAACCCACGATGAGTGCTTTTTTACCTTCAAGAAATTTCATACCCGCGTCTCCTAGATAACAGAGTGGGAATTATACTGGCTTTTTAATAAGCATTCATTAGTAGAAGAGATGTTCTAAACTTACCTCGAGCCTATATTCTCTTTTTGAGATATAAAATTTACACCCACTTGTTACTCTATTAATTAAGAAGACAAGAAAACGACTGTCTGATTTTTAACAGTTTTCCCGGTTTTTCCTTCTGTGTATAAAACATGACGTCTTCTGATGATGGTATCGGAAGCCAGCTGCTTGCGCGTGGCATCACGCTTCCAGCGCCAACGGCGCCAGACACTTACCTGCACGTGGCAGCACGTGAAGGCAATGTGCCCGCCATTGCATTTCTTACTGATGTCCTGAAGCTCTTTATCGACAAGCGTGGCGTGAAAAATGCGACGTCACTGCACGTTGCCACTCAAGCTGGGCAGATAGAAGCCATGCGTGCCCTGCTGGAAAGAGGGGCGCTGGTTGACCCGGTTGATGATCTGCCCTGGACGCCATTGATGTATGCAGCACGCAATGGGCCAGAAGAGGCACTCAGCGTGTTGCTCGAGTATCGCGCAGATATGACTTACCGTGACGATATGGGGTTTCATCCGCTTTATGTTGCGGCAATGGTAGGTTTTGTGGAAGGCGTCGATATTTTGATAACGGCAGGAGCGCCAGTGAATCAAACAAGCAACGCTGGTGTCACGCCTTTTGCAACAGCCATCCTGGATGCAAGCTCAAGAACACCTGAGCTTGTGGTGCTTTTTCAAAAAGCCGAGGCACAAATTAGACTCAATCCAACTGACGGTAGCTTGTGGCATGTGGCGGCTAAACTAGGAAAGAACGATTTGGCTGAATGGCTTGCGACTCAAAATTTTCCTTGTAATGAACGAGACGCGCTCAATCGTATGCCTATTCATTGGGCAGCGATGAATGGGCATTTTGCGTTGCTCGATAAGATATTGAGCACGCAACAAGCAGAGCTAAACGCACTTGATAGTGAGGGGTTTTCACCATTGCATTTGGCCGCAATGGGCAATCATTATCAAATAGTAGCCACTTTGCTTTCAGCAGGCGCCGATGCTGAGAAAACTGACCACGAGATGCGCCTGCCCGCTCAATTAGCAACGGAAGAAAGCGTTATCGGGCTTTTTTCAGCTTTTACAAGTTTGGGAGGTTATATCCCTGTTGCCCTTAAGCAGCAGGAGGCGACACTGTCTATGTTTAATGAGTGGCTGAGCAATTTGCCGGATAGTATTTTAGAGCGCAGTCTTGCAAAGATAGCTGTTTATTTTTTTAATCATGAGAAAACAGAGTTTGCATTGTCAACTTTTTCGCGAGTATCTATTTTACCAGAAAACGAAATGATGGACTCAGTTATCGAACAGGTGCCTGCCGATATTACTAACGAGATTTTCGAAAACATACCAGAATCACAGTGGAATAAGAAACATAAAGGGATGTCTCTTGTACACTTGGCTGCAAAATATGGAAAGGCTAGGGTGCTTGAAGCCTTATTTAATTTGGCATGCTTTAGCGAAAAAACAAGTTGGGATTACCATTCCTCAGAAATTCATTCACCTATGTGCTTGGCTGTTTATGCAGGAGATCTTGCAAGTGTCAACCTGCTTATTGAAAAGGAGGCAGAGTACGCTTCAGTTGAACCGCCCCAATGTCTTTCACCTGCACAAATGGCACTGGTAGGAAATCACCCTGATATCGTAAATCGATTTTTTGAGCTGGGCGTCGTGACTTCTTGTCGAGATCTACTTGTCGAAGGAAGCTGCCCCGTCTATTTTGCCGCAAAGAAAGGATACGTTCAGATGTTAAGAGTACTTGCCAAACACCATGTTCCCACAACAGAAATAGATGAGAAAACTGGCAAACTACCATTGCATGCTGCAGTGCTTTCTAACCATGTGGACGCGGCTAGCTTTTTGCTAGAGCTAGAGCCAAGTGCAACGCAGACGTTGTATTATCAGGAAACTATACTTTTGCCTGCTTCAGAGGATATGGCAGAAAAAATTATACTTAAGGCAAAGGGTGACATTGCTTCTGTCGCACACCAGGACGTGAGTGTTCAGCAATCAGGAAACTTCAGTATGCGCGCGCTGCCAGTCACATATTTCTTGACAATGTACGGTTACGAAGAAATGTTGATGTTGCTGCTTGGTAAAGATACAGATAGATTTTTGAACCCAGAAGATATTCCGGAACTTATTAAAATTGCGATTGAAAAAAAACAGTACAGTGTTGTGGATTTCTGGGTTGAGCAAACAGAGCAGCATAACAAGCTGTATGCTTTGGCAAAAGCAGGGTATCTGTTGTTTGTGCTGCTAGATGCCCCTGACTCAGATACGTTAACCTCTAAGTCTGCTCAACTGTTGCAAAGGCTGCTCCGCCCTTATTGGCATAGTGAGACTCAAACGACTGCTGATCGGAATAACGTTAATAATAGATTGCTATATCTTCAAAAAGTTGTTCAAGGAGAAAGGCTTGATATTGACTCAATTAATGGGGAAGGTGAAACGCCATTGTATTGTGCAGTGAAGCAAAGAAAGTTTAATCTAGCAAGGCTTTTTGTTTTAGGTGGTGCCAATGTTGAAGTCACGATACATGATGGTACCTCGCCTATACTGTTAGCCCAGTCACAGCAGTATTTAGATTTGCTGGCACAAATGCAGCGCTCTCAAGCGCAATATGCTCGAGAGAGGAAGCAGTTGTTTAAGGCTGTTTTGGAAGGCTTAGAAAATCTTTCTCAAACTCCCCCAAGCGAAATCACATTCACTGCACGCTCGATGACAGATGGGCATTGTCAAAAACTGGCAGTTGCCTTAGGAAATAATAGCAGTGTGGTTAAAATTGATCTTCGTCAAAATCGAATCACAAAAACAGGTGTCACTTATTTAGCAAAGGGTTTGAGAAATCACGCTGCCTGCAAGATCTTGGATTTGCGTGAAAACTTGTTAGGCACCTTAGCAGTGAGACGTTTTTTGTTGATACTGGGAGGAGGTAACAAAGTGATTGAGCAAATTTTACTCGACAGCAAAAAAGTGCCGCCGGCGAAAGAAGAGGTGCTCGATGAACTAAATCGGCTTCTAGAAAACAATCAAAGAGCAGGGGGCACTTTAGACCTGGAAGCTAATCAGAGCCAACAGCCCGTGTTTTCACGATGGAAAAGTGAGTTGCTCTTTATGGCCGAAAAAGCAGAAGGGCGTTGGAACTTGCTTCGGCGAAGTGCTTTTTTCTTAGAGATTATTGACAAAGTGACAGATGTGCTTTTTATGAATCAGCTTTATCAAAAAGAAGAGAATACATTGTTTATGGCGGGGCTTGTCTTGTTGGCTTGCTCTTATTTCATTGGTTGGTGGGGGATCTATAATGCTATTGGGCGACCTTCGTCTACGAATTGGGGAAAATGGCTTGGTTTTTCTTTGTTCGCTTCACCTGAATTGATGCTTGTGTTGCAGAGAAGCGATCATGTTCATAAAAATTTTGGTTTTATTAAGACCATGAATTTCATTGTTGAGGATTTAGGGCAGTTTATCATTTCATTAGTGTATATTTTTACAGTGGGCTCAGATGCCATTTCGTTGTTAAAGCTTGTTTCCGCATTCATCATTTCTTCAATTTTGTATATTAAGCTCGTTTATTACGATATTGTGTGGGAGTGGTCAGACTTTTTAGAGATGTTTTTGGGTGCCCTGCGCGGATTTATTTCTTATTTTCTGTTCCCTCTGTTTCTGGTATTTATTGAAAATGTGAATAAAGTAATAGGCATTTTCTTTATTCTTCATTTAGTAGAGGGAGGAAAACGGGATATGTTAATTGCCTATGCATTCTTCTTCTCTCTTGGCCATGCCCTTTCTGCATTACTTGTTTGGCCTGGCTATCAAGATCAACAAGTAGCTCTTTTTTATCGCGAAGGCGCGGGAATATTGAACCCACTCGCTATGTTAGCAACTGCGCCAAGTCTATTGCTGATTGGCAGGCAAAAAGAAATGAGCGAGAAAGAAAAGGCTTACTTCCTACTTAAAATTTTCTGTGCCTTCACCATGGAGGTTTTGCCGAGCATCGTGATAACGTCGATTTTGATTAATGCGGGTGGGGCACCCTTAATTACAAAGTTGAAACTGGCAGATACGCTACTGCACGTGCTTTATTTATTCCTCTTTGACTCTTTGGGATGGACGATGGACGGGATTGATTAATATTGCTCAGCCTCCTTTCCTTGCAATGGGACCCTTGGTCTCAAGCGTGAAGTGCAACACTGAGGGGTTAGCAAAGTCCATTATACACGGTTGAGACCAGGTTAAAAAAAAATGCCAATTTAAGTTAGTTTTATGGCATAATTCTTATTCATAAAACAACTCTCAAAATACCACTGTGACCTATGTATTTTAGCTTCGTAGGCCTGCCTACCTTCCATCCAACAACATGGGCTTTCTTGATGCGCCGAGCTCACCTCCATCCTGGAAAGCACCTTCATCATTCGGC